>NZ_JACHCG010000001.1:1299111-1948667 GCF_014200595.1 Pedobacter cryoconitis | reverse complement strand
GGTTTATCACTGCTGCCCATCCCTCTCATGTCAACAACGATCACATGAAATTTCTCCGCTAAGGCAGGCATCATTTTATGAAATGCCCACCAGGTTTGAGGCCATCCTGGAATTAAGACTAGTGGTTGCCCCTGTCCTCCTTCAACATAGTGAATATTAATGCCGTTAACAATTGCATTTTTATTTGTAAATCCTGGAACTAATTTAACCAGTTCTTCATCTTTGATTGCGTCTTGATTCCAGGTAGCGTTTAGTGCTGTTTTCATCTTGTGTTTCTTTTAATTTTAACACTGCAAAGAAACATTCAAGGTGTGACAGCCTTGTGTCAGCAAGTTTTTAAATAGTTTTCACGGTCTCAGCGAAGGAAGCAAACAATGATTTTACACTATTTTTTAAGCTATCGGAATGAAGGATCGTTGCATAATCAGCAATCGAGATATACCAGCGTGCGAACCCTTCAATAGACATGGTTAAAAAGTCCATTTCAATTCCAGCGGCTGCATTGCGCTCTGATACATAACCAAAATAGTACTTTGAATCGCTGATTTGTAATGCACCCTGCTGTGAAACAAGCAAAGTCACTTCTTCTAGTTTTGTAGCTGCATATTGCGCGTTCAGCAGACTCTTTAATGTGGGATGCTGGGTTTTAAATTTGATCTCAGTTAAGGAGATTTGTTTAATCCGGTCAAATCTAAAATCCCTGTAATCATTTTTCTCCCGGCAAAAAGCAAACAAATGCCAGTAACGATTTACATAAAATATGCCTACGGGCTCAATGGTACGTTTTGTTTCCTCTTGCCTGGCATGTGTAAAGTAATTCATCTTCATCACCAGGTGAGCTCCAAGTCCAGCCAGTATAATTTTCAAAATGTCATCCTGCGTTACACCTTCCTGAAGGAAAGTATGCTGCACGATCTCTATTTTACCTTCCATATGGCTCAGGTAATCTTTATCACCAGGTTCAAGTACAGCTCTGATCTTGTCTAATGCATAAGAAAATAAACTGGTATGTGTTGGCTCGGTGAATTGAGCTACTAATTTTTCTGCGGTAATCAAGGCTGTGGCTTCTTCGCGCGTAAACATAACCGGCGGTAACCGGTAACCTTCTTCCAGGGAATAACCTATTCCGGATTCTCCTATAATGGGGATTCCGGCCTCTTCCAAAGAGCTGATATCTCTGTAGACAGTTCTTAAACTAATCCGGTAGCGATCTGCAATATCCCTGGCCCTCACAGTTCTGCGTGATTGTAATTGAATTAGGATAGCAGAAAGACGGTCTATTCGGTTCATTGCGCAATTTAGAACATTAATTATACTGTTTAATGCTGTTTTTCATTCAATTTTGAAAAGAAATCCAGGATATCATCTGCCAGTAATACGGGTTGTTCTGAAGCCGCAAAATGCCCGCCCGCAGGCATAGAAGTCCAATGCCGGATGTTGAAGCTTTTTTCCACGTAAGCACGTGGCGGAGTTGGCAATTCTTTCGGGAATTTAACAAAACCGACTGGTACTTTTATAAAATCATTTTTTCCAAAAGTCAGTGGTTTTTTACTGTTTTCGTTATAAATTCTCATTGAGGAATGGATTGTTTGTGTAATCCAGTATAAGGTGACGTTAGCGAGCAGCTCATCCTTAGTAAAGGCATTTTCAATATGGCCTTTATTATCGCTCCAGCCTTTAAATTTTTCAATAATCCATGCACACAATCCAGCAGGAGAATCGTTTAGCCCATAAGCCGCAGTAAGCGGTTTTGTAATATGCATGTGAACATATGCACCTTCTTTGGCCGACCACTCCGCACTGGTTTTCTGAAAAGCCACAACCTCGTCAGTAAGCTGCTCATCTTCTTGTAAATAATGTTTATAAGAACCAGAGATATAGTTCAGATGTAAACCAATAACATTTGATGGATATTTTAAGGATAACCATGAGCTGACTCCTGCCCCTAT
The DNA here is from genome assembly GCF_014200595.1 of Pedobacter cryoconitis. Classification (NCBI taxonomy): domain Bacteria; kingdom Pseudomonadati; phylum Bacteroidota; class Sphingobacteriia; order Sphingobacteriales; family Sphingobacteriaceae; genus Pedobacter; species Pedobacter cryoconitis. The sequence goes on along the minus strand of NZ_JACHCG010000001.1, from coordinate 1,946,718 downwards.
ATCGCCACCTTGTGCTCCGTAATGTTTATAGCCTAATGCTGTCATCAATTGATGCCAGAGATCTGCGACAAATTCGCTGTTGCAACCCGGATCAACTGCTTTACTTGAAAATCCAAAGCCCGGAACCGAAGGAATAACCAGGTCAAAAGAGTAGTCAGGGTTTTCTGTCAGTAAAGGTATCAGCTTCATCATTTCCAGAAACGACCCTGGCCATCCATGCGTGATAATTAAAGGAACTGATTGCTTCCCCTTACCTTTGATATGCATAAAATGCACCTGATGACCTTCAATATCAGCTATAAAGTTTGGATAGGCATTAATTTCATTTTCAACCTTACGCCAATCAAATGTATCCTTCCAATAGGAGATCAATTCTTTCATATAAGAAAGATCAGCGCCATAATCCCAATTGGATTTCATGATTTCGTCCGGCCACCGGGTCAAACTTAGTCTTAATTTCAAATCATCAAGAACCTGCTGGGGAACATTTACTGAAAAAGGTTTTATCATCACGAAAGGTAAGAAAAAGACGGAAAATATACCTCAGAAACGACCGAAATAGGTTATACTTAAACTGACTATAACTAAAGGCAGGTACTTATGAGGTATTCATAGTCTTTAAAGATGTGGTGAGCGATAAGGTTTCAAAAGGTGTCTGCTGTGGCAGCTTTGAAAATCAATTTTAATTATTGTCCGGGCCAATTCCGTTTTCAATATTAAACTTACAAATAGCAATTTGCTTTTTTACTGCTTTCAGCTCTTTGATTTTCTCGTCTATTTGCAGGAGTTTTTTATCAAGAACTTCAAGTTTTGCTTTTTGGCTGATTTGCTTCTTATACCAGGCGTCAACTACTTCTTTAATTTCAGCCAGGGTAAAACCTACAGCTTTAGCCATTTGTATGAACCGTAATTTTTCAACAACATCATTTCCATAATAAACATAGTTATTGGTGGTTACCCCCTGTTTCTTTTCACCACTGAATAAACCTGATTTTTCGTAAAATCTGATCGTGCCTATAGGTATTCCTGTTTCTTTAGAAAGCTGATTAATTAGTTTCATGAAATTAATGTAAAATAAATTGAACTATGTAGTATACTACACACTTTGTGGTTACAAAAATAGTTTTTACTATTGCAATTACAATTGAAACATAAATTTATTAAAATGCAATATTCAGACGAAGAGCTTGTAAAATTGCTTCCGGGATTTCAAAACCATCATGTGGAAGTGAACGGAATAAAGCTGCATTATGTAGAAGGTGGAGAAGGACAACCTTTGGTTCTGCTTCCCGGATGGCCGGAAACCTGGTGGGCTTACCATAAAGTAATGCCAGAACTGGCTGAAAATTATCGTGTTATTGTCGTAGATATCAGAGGAATGGGCAGTTCTGAAAAACCAGCAGATGGCTATGATAAAAAGAATATGGCCAGGGACATAAGTGAACTTGTAAAAAAATCAGGGTACGAAAAAATTAATATTGCTGGCCATGATATTGGAGCGCATATCGCTTTTAGTTTTGCCGCCAATTTTCCAGAACAGACAGAGAAATTGATTATTTTAGATACACCGCATCCAGATCCGCAAATGTATCAGCTTCCTATGGTTCCAATTTTAGGGGCGAATTACGTTTATCCCTGGTGGCTGGCTTTCAGCCAGATCAAAGAACTTCCAGAGCAACTACTTGCCGGCCGGATGCACATGGTTCTGGATTGGATTTTTAAAACCTTATTAAAAAATCAAAGCAGTATTGATGAGTTTGATAAAGCGGTGTATGCGCTTGCCTACGATAGCAATGATGGCATAAGAGCATCAAACGCATGGTATCAGGCATTTCCACAAGACATAGCAGATAGTAAGTCCTATGATAAACTTATTATGCCTGTACTTGGAATAGGTGCCAGCGGTTACGGGATGCTGCAAAATTCCCTTCCTGGTTATATAACTGATCCGAAATTAGTTAAGGTAGAAGACAGTGGACATTTTATGCTTGCCGAAAAACCAGGAGAAGTAGTCAATTATATCAGGGATTTTTTGGGCTTTTAAAACTTTTGGGCAACCCTGATCAGGATTGCCCATTGTATTTAAGGTTGGCCGCTCCCACCGGCAGCGCCATAAATCTGGCCTGTGGAATAACTTGCATCATTCGCTGCCAGTTGTACATAAATAGAAGCTAACTCAGCTGGCTGACCAGGTCTGCCTAAGGGAGTTTCTTTGCCAAATTGTTTTACTTTCTCTTGGGTTGAACCTCCTGTAACTTGCAGTACTGTCCAGATCGGGCCTGGTGATACACCATTGACACGGATACCTTTAGGCCCCAGTTGTTTTGCCATTGACCTCACAAAACTTGTATTTGCAGCTTTAGTTTGTGCATAATCAAAAAGATCTGCTGAAGGATCTGTAGCTTGAACTGAAGTGGTTACAATGATTGAAGATCCGGGTTTAAGATGAGGCAATGCCGCTTTTGTAATCCAGAAAGGTGCATAAATATTAGTCTTCATTGTCCAGTCAAACTCTTCAGTGCTCAGCTCCAGGATAGACTGATGGCTTTGTTGTCTGCCTGCATTGTTCACTAAAATATCTAATCCTCCAAGTTCTTTTACAGCATCTTTAACGAGTTTTATACAAAATTCTTCTGTTCTGATATCTCCGGGAATAGCTATTGCCTTACGGCCTGCTTTTTTGATCAGTTCAATAACCTCTTTAGCATCCGGTTCTTCCTCTGGTAAGTAGTTTATAGCTACATCAGCCCCCTCCCTGGCATAAGCAATCGCAGCTGCTCTTCCTATACCAGAGTCACCACCTGTGATCAGTACTTTACGTCCGGTGAGTCTGCCAGAGCCAACGTAACTTTTTTCACCGTGATCTGGTACAGGCACCATTTTGGATGCGAGTCCTGGCCAGGGTTGTTCTTGTTCTTTAAATGGAGGTTTGAAATATTTCTTTGTCGGATCTTCGAGCGGAGATCCACTGGTTACCTGCTTGTCTTCAATTTTACTTTCTTCTTTCATAGGATATGGTTTAATGTTTACTTAGGCGTGAACACTGTAATTTAACAAAAGTTTTCAGAAAAAAATGTTTACCTTAATACCACTATGAATCCACGGAAACCTAAGCTAAAGTATTCGAAAATCATCAATTAACATGAAATCACACGATCTGGAAAGATTTATAACTGCTCAAAAAGGAGTATTTCAAACTGCGCTTGGCGAGATTCAGCAAGGTAAAAAAAACACGCACTGGATGTGGTATATTTTCCCACAGATCCAGGGTCTTGGTTTTACTGAAAACTCAAAATATTACGGTATAAAGGATCTACAGGAAGCTGCTGAATTTCTGCATCACCGGGTACTTGGGCCAAGGCTGATTTTGATGTGTCATACGCTGCTTGCTTTGGAGACCAATGATGCACACCTGGTATTGAGCAGCCCGGATGATTTGAAACTGAAATCGTGCATGACTTTATTTTCTGAAATTCCGAATAGTGATCCTGTCTTTGAAAAAGTATTAAAGAAATTCTTTAACGGCCTGAAAGACCATATCACCTTAAAAATCCTCAATCTTCACCGTTGATTTTAATTTATTAAGTAGCTAAATTACCACTCTGAAAGTTAAATTCACTCTTGCGCGCATTGGTTTTATTGATTTTGGAACCCTATGCTCCCAATCTGTTTGTAAATTACCTTTCATAATCATGAGTGCACCATTTTCTAACCTGATGGAATATTTGCTGGAATGATCCTGTTTGTTCCTGATATCAAAAGACCTGACCTGTCCGAAACTCACTGACGCAATTACCGGATGTGTCCCCAAAACTTTTTCATTGTCACTGTGCCAGGCCACAGAATCATTTCCATCCCGATAATAATTCAACAGCACACTATTGAAAGTCACCCCCGCAATTTCTTCTGCACGTTCTTTAATTTGCAGAAGTTCGGGTGTCCATAACAAAGGCTCAGTTTTGCGTAAAGAGGTATAATCATAGGTTTCTTTATCCGCATACCATGCGGTAAGCCTTGGAGTAATTACCTGCTTATCATACATACTGACTATTTTTTGCTTCCAGGGTGTTTCAGCAATAAATTTTTGCAGAAACCTATCACTTTCCTGCGCTGTAAATATATCAGGGTGATAAGTTAAAAGTTCGGCAGGAAGTCCGGGACTCTGGCCTGCCTCAGCAAAAAAACTCAATTGTTCCATATTCTATCCCTCTGATGCCAGCTTTAGTTATAAAGCTTAAGCAAATACAAATATATACTAATATTTTTAGTAATCAAAAACACTTAGCCCTGTTAATTACTAAAAAATTAGAGTGCCTAATCTTTATACACATATATGTGTTATTGCCATTAATACAAAGCCGTTACTTGCCTGATATTATAAACAGGCAATAGCTATAATAATCTATAACATCTATCTAAACAATTCTCTGAATTAAAATATTATGTCCTTACAAGAAAGGCAACAGCTATCCTATCCTTTATATTTAGAGGGTGGTGGTGAAATGGGTATGCTGACCCGCTCATTTAATTGGTCTGGAACTACTTTGGGAGCTCCGGATCAATGGTCTCAAAATTTATTGACTACTGTAAGTATTATTCTTCATTCAAAATTCCCCATGTTTTTATGGTGGGGTGCTGAGCTGATACAATTTTATAATGATGCCTATAAACCCAGTTTAGGATACGAAGGAAAACACCCGAAGGCACTGGGTCAAAAAGGAGAAGAATGCTGGCCGGAAATATGGCCGGTTATCAAACCTTTAATTGATCAGGTGATGGCTGGTGGTGAAGCAACCTGGAATGAGGATAAGCTGATTCCAATCTATAGAAATAACAGAATGGAAGATGTTTACTGGACTTTCTGTTATAGCCGGGTAATTGATGTAAATGGGGAAATTGGTGGTGTCCTGGTTACCTGTTATGAAACCACCAATAAAGTAAAAACAACGCAACAAATTGAGCAGACTTTAATTGAGCTTGCAGAAAGTGAGTCCAGGTCAACTAACCTGATTACACAAACACCTGTAGCTATTGGTGTCCTTAAATCAAGAGCGCTCCTTATTGAAATGGCAAACAATAAACTTTTACAGTTTTGGGGGAAATCAGCAGCGGTTATCGGGCAGCCTTTAGCTACTGCTTTGCCTGAGCTGGAAGGACAACCTTTTTTAAAAATACTGGACGATGTTTATACTTCTGGTCTGCCCTACGCTAAATACGAGATTTCTGCCATGCTGGAAAATGAAGGACTCTTAAAAAAATACTACTTTGATGTACTTTATCAGCCTATTCTGCATGAATCAGGCGAAACAGATAGCATACTTGTCGTAGCTACAGATTTAACGGAGCAAGTAGAGGCCAGAAAGGTTATAGAAGAGAATTTCTTACAATTCCGGCAGTTAGCTGATTCCATCATCCAAATGGTTTGGGTAACTGATGCGATGGGCATGCATGAATATTATAACCACAGATGGTATGACTTTACAGGTTCAAACTTTGAACATACTAAGGATACAGGCTGGAATCAGATGTTTCATCCTGATGACAGGGAAAGAGCGAAGGAGAAATGGGCACATTCTTTAAAAACTGGTGAACATTACGAAATTGAATACCGGTTAAAAAAACACACTGGTGAATATGTGTGGGTGCTGGGACGCGCAGCTCCATTTTATAATTCGGAAGGAAAAATAGTGAAATGGTTTGGGACTTGTACTGACATTCACGAACAGAAATTATTGCAAGAGCAAAAAGATGATTTCATCAGTATTGCCAGCCATGAGCTTAAAACTCCCGTGACAACTTTAAAGGTTTCCTTACAACTGATGAAAAGAATGCTCAGCAATCCATCAGCAGAAATGATGGGAAATTTGATTGAAAAAGCTAATAAAAGTATAGATAAAGTGGGCAACTTAATTGAGGACCTGCTGAATACCAGTAAATATAATCATGGACAGCTCCATCTGAACCAGACTGTATTCAAGTTGTCTGAAGTTGTCAGCGAATGTTGTGAGCATATCAATTATGAAGGCAAATATCAACTTAAACTTACCGGAGATCCGGATTTACAGGTATATGCTGATGCGGAAAGGATTGGCCAGATCATTACTAATTTTATCAATAATGCGATAAAGTATGCCCCGGAATCTAAAGAGATAGTTATCAATATAGCGAAGTCAGCTGATCACGTTAAACTTTCTGTTGAAGATCAGGGCCCCGGAATTGCGCAGGAGAAAATACCACATATATTTGATCGCTACTACAGGGTTGATAGTGCTGGCAGTCAATATTCAGGTCTGGGGCTTGGACTCTATATTTGTTCAGAAATCATCAGAAAACATGGCGGACAAATAGGCATAGACAGCGAAATTGGCAAAGGAAGTGTTTTTTGGTTTAAATTGAAGAGCTGAGGGTCTGTAAATAAAAGTAAAATACTGACCCGACGTTTTCTTCACTTTCAACCACAATTTCACTATCATGATAACGCAGGATCTCTGAAACAAGGTATAGGCCTATACCGAAACCAGGTACAGTTTTTATACCATTATTATTTACCCTGTAAAAGCGTTCAAATAGTCTTTTTTGATCATTGGGGCTAATCCCTATGCCCTGATCACTGACATATATCTTCACTTTTCCATTTTGTTTTTCACAACCCAGCGTAATTAAGCCTCCTTCGGGCGAATATTTAATGGCATTGCTGACCAGGTTCATTAATACCTGTCCGATTTTATCCCTATCGGCATTGATTATAATTCCCTCGCAGTCTATTAGTTTTATGGTATGCAGTGAAGTTAAGAATTTAGCATCTTCGGCAATTTCCATCATTAATGGATGCAGTTCTACTTCCCTTTTTTCTATTTGAAGCTTTCCTTCTTCCATTCTTGCCAAACTCAAAAAATCATGAATCATAGCTACCATTTTTTTAGTCTGGGCTTCTGCTCTGATCAATGATTTAACACTGAACTCGTCTCCTTCTTTCCTGGAACGCATCAGCAATAACTGAAGATAACCGGTAAGCGCAGTTAATGGCGTCTTTAATTCGTGACTTACCATAGCCACAAAATCATTTTTCCGCTGTTCTTCTTGTTTCCGCTCTGTAATATCTCTGGCAATTTTTGATAAACCAATAATTTTGCCTTCAGGATCTTTAACGGGTGATATAGTCAGGGACACATCAATCATTTTTCCAGTTTTAGTGATTCTTCTGGTTTCAAAATGATCTACCCTTTCGCCTTTACTTAACCGGGAAAGAATCTGGATTTCTTCTTCTTCACGGTCAGGCGGTATTAGTTTCATGATTGGCTGACCTATTATTTCTTCAGCACTGTAGCCAAAAGTCCGTTCTGCTGAGTCATTCCAGCTGGTAATGATTCCATTTAAAGTTTTACTGATCACAGCATCATTACTTGAATTGACAATAGCCGCTAACTTTGCACTTTTTTCTTCTGCATATTTAACATCTGTGATATCCAGTGTAGTCCCAATCAGTAAGCTGGCATAGCGGTCTGTTTTAAAGCTCCTTCTCCATTGGGCCTTAATCCAGCGCATTTCATTATCATTAAAACGGTGAATCCTGTAAGTCAGGCTATTCGTCTCACCATTATCGGATTCAATAGATTCATGCATTGACTGAATCACATTGGATCTATCTTCAGGATGAATCATCTTACTGAATTCATCAAAAGTTATTTGTTCAGCAGCAGGATAGCCAAAAACATTTCTGCATTCTTCTGACCAGAACAAGATGTTTGCTTTAGGATCCCATTCCCATGTACCGAGGTTAGTGGACTCGATGGCTATTTTTAATTTAGTTTCATTTTGCTCCAGATCATGCATCAGTTCTGCCTTTCTTTCCAGTTCCTGGATCAGTGGTGTAACATCTCTGGTAAAACAACGCGTATGTACAAATTTGCCCTCTTTCCAGAGTACACTCGAATTGATGAGCACGTTTTTAATATCACCATTCTTACAGCGTAACCTGGCAGGATAATTAAGGAGTGTCTGGTTATTGGTCAGCCGGTAAAGGATATCTTGTATAACTTCCTGATCTGCATGAAAATTACTGATGGGAAATCCAATATATTCTTCTCTTGTATAGCCCAATGAAACAAATTCAGCTTGATTGGCCCATATAATTATTCCTTCAGCATTAACCCAATGTAGTGGTAATGAGGCGTTTTCAACAAAGTCATTCAACTCTTCCAAGCGAAGTGCCAGTTCTTTATTTTCTTTCTCATATTGAGCAATTTTCCCCCGAAGCAATTCGAAATCTTCCATATATAGTTAATACAACAAAACTAATCATTGTTAACGTATTTCACCAAGAAAGATGAACAAAATAATCAGCTATAATTATTTATTGCGATCCGGAGGTATTCCATTTTAAAGACTGCAAAATCTCCTGGATAGAGAAATTAGCTCCGCATACAAATTCATCAGCAGCACCGTAATAAATAGTCAGCTGATCTCCGTGGACTATATGGCCATTGGTGAAAACAACAAAACCAAAAAAGCCGCTGAGTTCATAACTTTCCAATGGTACCATAATAGGCTCAATACTTCTGGCAAGAACAATTGACGGATCTTGCAGGTCCATTAAAAATGCACCCAGACAATACTGATGTTCAGCAGTAGCACCGTGATAAATTTCCAGCCAGCCTTGTTCAGTTTTAATTGGTGATGCGCCACCGCCAACTCTTGCGCTGTCCCACATTCCAGGACGGGTTTTCAAAATACATTTATGATTTCCCCAATGCAGTCCGTCAGGAGATTCTGCAAGCCAGATGTAATTACCACCGATATCTTTACTGCTTGGTCTGTGCAATGCGTAAAACATGCCATCGATTTTTTCTTCAAAAATTGCTGCGTCTTTATTGTGCGGTGGTAAGATCATCCCCTTACGCTCAAAGTGTTGCCAGTCTGTGGTGGTTTGCAGCCCCACCCCAACGCCATTTTCGGAAACTGCGGTATAGGTAAGATGATAAAGTCCCTCTATCAGTGAAACTCTGCAATCTTCAATACCATAACGTTCAAGTTTGCCTTTTCCAAACAGGCCGGGGTAGTTTACTTCTTCGGAAAAGTTTATTCCATCCAGGCTGCTCAGCAATCGTAAATGAGAAACTGTAGTCAGGTAATCTAATCCCTTGTAATTAAAGATCCTTGCATCTGTAGCAATCAGATCCGGGTCGTTTAAAGGGACCTCCATAATTTCCAGATGGCCTTCATCGTTGAGTACAGGAATGAAAGCCCAGCCTTCAACTTGTTTTATACTTTCTGCTACCCTGACCAGCAGCCATGTTTTGCCTCCGAAAATAAATACCCCCGGATTAAGTAAACAAATGACCTGAAGCCCCTGGGCGCTGGGCTTAATATCTTTGGGCATCAGTAATGGGTTTTCAGGAAATCGTTTGGCAAGATCTTTCATTGCAGTTTATTGTTTTTTTGTGAACTTAATACTAATCCTGAAAGGATAAAAACACCGCCGGCCAGCTGAATAATACTGAGCTGCTCTTGTAAAAACAATATAGCGATCAGTACTCCAATCATAATATCCAGGTTAAGAAAATTTCCTACCATTGCAGCAGGTAATTTCTCCAATGCTTTATTATACATCAAATAACAAAAGGCAGAGGAAATTGCTCCAAGATAAATTAAAGCCATCCATCCATTGAGACTGATATGGACTGGCTGAGTGAATTGACTGAATTCATATATTGACAGTGGGAACAGCAGAGCAGTACCTATACAACCACTCCAAAAGGTAATTATAATCGGCTTTAAATGGTTAAGTTTACGGGAAATTAAGGTATAAGTTGTCCAGCATAACACAGCGGCAATCATCAACAGGTTACCTATTAAATTGCTCTTTTCCCCTTTATCTTCTGCGGCAATCAAACCAACGAGAACCACCCCAATAAAAGACAAACAGATACCTGTAATCTGCAATCCGGATAAGTGCTCCTTCAGAAAAAGAATTCCGGACAGGGCAATACAGACTGGAATAAAACCCTGGATTAAAGCCCCGCTGGAGGCTGAAGTATACATCAATGAGTAATTAAAAAAAACATAATAACCTGAAATCCCTGTTATTCCCATCAGAAAAAGCCACCAGTAATCATTTTTTTTAAATTGCTGGGCGGCTATAGCTTTACGATCTGAGAGATAAACTGGTAAAAGACATAGTAAAGCAATTATAAAGCGTACAAAAGCAAAGCAACCAGGCGGTAACACATGGACCACGGACTTAGTCACTGCATAGGTACTCCCCCATACCAACATGATAAAAATCAGCCATAATATGGAAGAAGTTTGTTTATTTTTCATTCAGAATTATTCGGATTGATTGGTAACAATGATGAATAATTAACAGGTTATATCTCAGGATTGTTTAAATAATTTTAAATCAATCTATTTAAAACAATGCACTCGTCTTACTGTTGAGTCCTCATCAAAATTAAACAGACCTGATTATGAACGGACTATCTCCCTGGGCACTGGCTGCATGTGCTGAGTTACAGAATAACCAGTCAGCACTTTATGTTAAATCTGCCGGTAGTTTTGAATTTAAAGTTTATCAGCGTAAAGACTCCATCTGGATTGTAACAGAAATGCCAAATGGCGGAAAGGTTGCTTTTCGGGCAGCCTTTAGCCCTGAAGGGTTCCTCACAGTAAAAAAGGGAACAGAAAGTAGCCAGAGCATCCAATTTAAGCTCAATAGTTATAGCGGAACGCAGCAGTTAACTATTATAATAGATGAGCAATCAGCAGTTCCTGTATTGCGCTACACGACAACCCTGACGCCAGCAAAGGATCTTTTTGTTCCATTCTGGCCAAGAGATATTCTGTTTACCGGTAAAAAGGGCAACCCTGAAAATACAGCAGGAAAGATACATGTGAGTCAGGAAGGTACCCGGACAGGATTAATTTATCTGACTGAAACCAGACCGAGTTCGGCAACCATGCTTTACCTTCAAAATCTGACCGCACTGGCAGATTATTGTCAGCAAACACAAACCTCCTGTGCAGATGTTGTTGGCGGCAGCTGGCCAGAAATGGGTTTTGCACTTCCTTCGGCAATAGAGAAACCTTTAAAAGCAGGAAAAGAAGTCGTTATTTCAGATGCATTTGTGGCTTTTGAGGAGGGGGTTTCCGGGGAGGAATTTATGATCGCCAGACAATTTCTCAATCTGCTGGCAAGGATTTACCTGTTGCTTCCAAGACCAGAAACCAGGTATCAGCATTGGCCCGACGTTCTGGATAAGGGTTTAAAAGACTTGATAGAGAGTCCCGGATGCTGGAGCCAGGTAGCGGGCCATAAATATTTCAATGCTTACGTAAGTGACTACAATACCCCACCAGAGATCATGGTACAACTAGCAGTACTGCTGCCACTTCTGGATTATGTGGAATGGAGTAAAACGGAACTGAGGGTCATGAAAACTATTAAAGATGGCTTACCTGCGTTTTATGATCGGAAAATCGGTTCAATTATGCGCTGGTTGCCTGCCGCAGAAGAAAAACTTGAAGGGGAAGAAGAACAGAAAAAACCGGGTGTTATGGATTCATGGTATTTACACCATCCTTTACTTAATTTATCGCGGCTTGCTTTGAAAGGCGATCAGGTTGCAGAAAAGCTTTTTCTGGATTCTCTGGATTTCGCGATAAAAGTAGCGCATCATTTCAACTATCAATGGCCTGTTTTTTATAAGATGGACACTCTTGAAGTACTTAAAGCAGAGACTGCTGAAGGTAAAGGGGGCGAAAAAGATGTGGCCGGGATTTATGCACATGTTATGCTTCAGGCGTGGGAGTTAACTAAAGAAAAACGCTTTTTAAATGAGGCAGAAAAGGCTGCAAAAACATTGCAGGATTATGGGCTCGAAGTATTTTATCAGGCAAATAATACTGCATTTGCCTCTGGTGCGTTACTCCGGCTTTACAAGATTACTCAAAATGAGCTTTATCTGGATCTTAGTTACCAGTGTCTGGCAGGGATCTTCCGGAATACACAAATCTGGGATTGTAATTATGGTTATGGCAGAAACTTCCCGAAATTCTTCGCGTTATTTCCACTTAACGATGCACCATATACTGCTGTTTATGAAGAGCAGGAAGTATTCTGTGCTTTACATGATTATCTGAAACATGCTGAAGGTGTTGAAATCCTTCCTTCGGTAAAATTGTTAATCGCCGAATATATCCGCTACCTGGTTGACCGGGCGGTTTATTATTATCCTGGTATGTTACCTGAAGAAATGCTGGAGGAAAAACCGAAAATCGGGGAAGTTGATACTAAGCTGTGGATTGCATTAGAAGACTTGCAGGATGGCTGGCAAAAGTCAGGTTCGGTTGGTCAGGAGGTTTACGGCGCAGGAAATGCATTTGGTATTTTACCAAGACATTATCTCCGGGTGCCGGATGAATCTTTTTTAATCTATGTAGACTATCCGACAGCCGGTTTTAAAGCCATCAAAGGAAAGAATATACATTTTTCTACCCTTGGAGATGAGCGGTTATCTTGCCGGATGATGATGATTAAGGGCGATGCTTCCAGCCTGCCGGATTTTACGGTGACCATAAATGGGAAAACAAAGCCTTTAAAAGGAAAGCTAACCCCAAAGGGGCATCTTGAATATCTCCTGTCAGGGAATCAGCGGGTCAGTATTATTTGGAAATCAGGAATTAATTAATCTTTAAGGGTTAACTCTTCTTCAAACAATTCAAAAAACAGGTTCTGTAATTTATGAACGTGTTGCAGTGTTTTAAAATCTCCTGTTTCATCGTTTGCGGGCACTTGTTTATAACAGTCGAAATATTCATCTTCCACGATATGATATAAGAAGAAATTAAATTCATGATGCTGGTAGTAGCCCTGACCATTATTTTTAAAACCAAATTTGTTAACGAGCCAGTCTTCAGTGATCGGAACAGGAAAAATTTCTTCTACTCTACCCGGTATAAATCCACTTTGATCAAATACCAGGCCGGTCATGATTTCGGCGTTAACATCGGTATGGCTGTTAATACCTTCAGGATAGATAGACATTACTTTTATCGGGTCATTGCCAGATAAAGTCTTCACGTAATTTCCTATTCTTAGTTCGGTGGCTTGCATGCGGGCAAAGCTAATGTTTTTGATTACGTTTTTTTGTTTTTAGACAGCTTTTAAAAATCTTATGGATTAGGCACCAGGAAGTTTATGCCATTCGATACAATAAGGTAAGAAGTAACGATACCAATCATCGAAACACATGGGTATCGTGCAAATTTCATGCACAATACCCCGTATTTTAAAACAAAACACACATTTAAACAGCCGCAAAAGTATTTGAAAAATAGTACTTCATTTTATGGTTTTCCGTAAAAAAGTCACATTGTCACCCTCTATTTTTGAAGAAAAAATCAACCTGTAATTCTGAAAAAAATGGCCTGGAGTTTCCACAAACGAATAAAAATCATCCCTGGAGTACATTTAAACTTAAGCAAAAGTGGTATATCAACCTCAATCGATATTGAAGGAGCAATTATACTTCCTGACTCCTATACGCCTCCCGCCCCTGCTGACAACATCTTTAGTGCAGATATCCATAAAATAACAAGCCAGAATATGAAAGGTGTAAAAGAAGCGATTGTTCTGGCATACCAACAGAGAAAAGAGTTAGAGAGTGATTTATTAAACATCCAGACAACTCTGGGAACTTCAAAATTAAAGCGTATGTTCAGCTATATATTTCTTTATGGGTTGCTCATTAAACGTATCTCTGAAAATTTAACGGCTGATATTGAAATGCAAAAAGAAGCAATTAGTCAGACAAAGGCAGCAATTGAGGATTGTTACGTCAATTTGGAGATTGATTTTGACTCAGAAATCAAAGAAAAGTATGACAAATTGGTTAACGCCTTTAAGAAATTAGCAACCAGTCATAAAATCTGGGATATCACAAGCGCACATTTTCAGGACAGGGTGATTTCGCGTTCCTCAGCAAGCACTATTGTCAATAAGCAGGAGGTAAAGTTCTCGTTCAGCTCAATTCCCGGCCTGAGATCAAATTTTGAAGCACTTTATTTCCAAAATGCAAATGGGGCTGATTTGTATTGCTACCCAAGTTTTATAATCATGTATGCTAACCAGGCTGACTTTGCAATTATAGGCATTGATGAAATCAATTTACAACAACGTGCTGTACGTTTTACAGAAACAGATGCTGTTCCCGCCGACTCAAAAATAATTGACAAGACATGGGCCAGGGTCAATAAAAACGGGACGCCAGATAAAAGGTTTAATGGAAACTATCAGATTCCAATAGTCAGATATGGTGAAATTACATTATCAACCCACACAGGATTAAATGAGGAATATGAATTTAGCAACTATGAGTCCACTGAAGAATTCAGCAACGTATTTAAAGAGTATCAAATAGCAATTAAACGGTCTAACTTATATAAATTAAGTGGCGCAGGTATTTGATGATCTATATATTTATATTCCCGATTTTTTGCATTTTCTCTACCAATAATTGCTTCACCTCAGGCCATTCTTCTTCGATGATACTATACCGCACAGAATTTCTCTTTCTGCCATCGGGCATGATCCGTTCGTATCGGATAACTCCCTCCTCTTTAGCACCTAATCTGAGGTATAAGGTAAATTCCACAGTTCACCATCGCTGGCTGCTTGAATTAATCCATCTTTATCATTGATAGTTAAGCGCCTGAGTTTTACTTTATTTCCGGTTAATTCCATTTGATGAATAAAGGTACAAATAAAATTATCTCTTGTCAGGGATAAAATGTGTGTCTGCGCCTTCCTCAAATACAGCATAAATACGTTTCCAGGGTTCATCGTTCAAGAGCTTCCATTCGTGTCCTGTTCCGGTCTCATCAGTAGCTAACAGAACATCTCCAGGGTGAAGAATAAAGCTCTCACCATTTTTCATGGTAAATTCGAGTATGCCCGACAGCGTGATCACATACTGTGGTATGGGATCATTATGCCAGTCAAAGGTAGAATGAGCAGGAGTTTCCTTAAAAAGAACGTGGTCGGCTTTGACCAGCGCTCCTTCAGCTATACTGCCGGTTGTAAAATGAGAGTCACCGTCCTCACCGGTATACATTAAATAGGCTTTGATCATGATTTTATATTTTGAAGATGAAGTGTTTCAGCAGTTTTCTTTCTTAAATCCAGGCAAAGCGCTGGATTGTCTTTTAGTGATTGTCCGTAAGAAGGGATCATTTCTTTCAATTTTTCAGCCCATCCCTCATTTTTCATCTTTTCGGCAAAGCAACGTTCCAATACATTGACCATAATCCAAACTGCGGTAGATGCGCCGGGTGATGCACCAAGCATCGCAATTATACTTTGATCAGACGAGCCGACCAGTTCTGTACCGAATTCCAGAATTCCTCCATGTTCAGGATCTTTTTTGATAATCTGAACGCGTTGCCCTGCGGTTTCCAGCTGCCAGTCTTCTTCATTGGCTCCAGGAAAGAACTCACGTAATGCGGCAAAACGCTCTTCTTTAGATTCAAGAACCTGCCCGATCAGATATTTGGTCAATGCCATATTATCTCTGCCTACTGCAAGCAAAGGAAGAATATTATGCGGATCAATCGAACTGAATAAATCCAGGTAAGAACCATGTTTTAAAAACTTGGAAGAGAAGCCCGCATAAGGCCCAAAAAGCAAAGAAGTCTTGCCTGCAACGTGCCGCTGGTCCAGGTGCGGTACTGACATCGGCGGTGAGCCTACGGATGCCTTTCCATAAACTTTTGCATGGTGCCGCTCTGCTATTTCCTGCTTGTCGCAGCGTAACCAGATCCCGCTAACCGGAAAGCCAGCATACCCTTCGGCCTCTGGAATCTCCGATTTTTGAAGTAATGCTAATGATCCGCCACCAGCACCGATAAAGACAAAGTTTGCGTTAACAAAATGGTGATGGCCTGTTTCCTCATTTCTGATTTTGGCTTCCCATCCGGAACCTTCGCGTTTAAGATCCTGTACGCGGTGGTGATAATGAATAGAAATGTTTGATTTTTCTTTAAGGGAGTCCAGGAATATATTGGTCAATGCACCATAGTCTACATCTGTTCCGGTAATCATTTTTGTTGCAGCTACAATTTCCTGCGGATCACGGCCTTCCATCACAATAGGTAACCAGCTTTCGATAATTTGCTTGTCATCAGAAAATTCCATCCCATGATAAAATGGGCTGGCAGAAAGTGCTTCAAAGCGCTTTTTAAGGAATTCTACATTATCAGCTCCCTGCACAAAACTAAAATGCGGCACTGAGTTTATAAATGATTGTGGGTCTTTAATTATGTTTTTCCCGGCCAGATATGACCACAACTGACGTGATAAATCAAATTCTGTATTGACTTCAAGTGCTTTAGAGATGTCAATACTTCCGTCTTCTTTCTCAGGCGTATAGTTAAGCTCGCAAAGTGCAGCATGGCCGGTACCTGCATTGTTCCAGGCATTGGAACTTTCTTGTGCAGGCTGATCCAGTACTTCATAGATTTTGATCCGGAGATTGGGATCAAGCTCATTTAACATGACCGCAAGGGTTGCACTCATAATTCCTGCTCCGATGAGAATAACGTCTGTGTTTCCTGAATGAACTGGTTCTTTCATGGTGTTCTATTTTAATGTGTGATGAAAAATCTATTATTTTCAGGATGAATATCTACACCCATCGGGCTTCCCAATACCAAATCCATTACCGGCTTTCTGGCTTTAAGATGAAGCGTTACAAACTTATTTCCCTTTATCCAACGACTGAAATTTCGATTAATTGTTGTTTGCTGCCATTATTATAATTGATGTCAGCTTATTTATTTTGCAAATTTCTTTGAACCTGCAACACAAAGGATTACACCAACAGTGACAGCTAACATTCCTATGCTCACTTGTTCATGAAGTAAGGTAGCGGCAAGAGTTAATCCAAAAAATGGTTGCAATAGTTGTAACTGCCCCACAGCGGCTATACCACCCTGTACTAAACCACGATACCAGAATATAAAACCAATCAGCATACTGAATATAGAGACATAAGCCAGCCCTATCCAGGCCAGTGTACCAATTTCTGCGAACGTAGCAGGAAGCTGATAAAACATAACTGGCCCCATCAGGGGTAGCGAAAGCACTAATGCCCAGCAGATCACCTGCCAGCCGCCAAGTGTTTTAGAAAGCTTCGCTCCTTCTGCATAACCGAGCCCGCATAAGATTATTGACAGGAACATCAGGATATCACCTTTTGGTGAGGCGGTAATGCCCTGAGCAACTGCAAAGCCTATAACCAACAAGCTTCCTAAGCCGGAAAATAGCCAGAATAATGGATGGGGGCGCTCTCCCCCACGCATTACACCGAATATTGCTGTGGTCAATGGCAGCATACCCAGAAACACCAGCGAATGTGCCGAAGTCATATATTGTAAAGCGAGTGCAGAAAGTAACGGAAATCCTATGACAGCGCCTGTCGCTACAATAAATAAGGAAAAAAAATGCTTTTGCTCTGGTCGCTTTTCTTTAAAAAACAGTAAAATAAACAGCGCAAGCAGAGCCGCAATGGTTGCCCTGGCAACAGTGACAAAAATTGGCCCGAAGCCCAGAACAGCTACCTTTGTTGCAGGCATCGACCCACTGAAAATCAATACGCCGATTGCTCCGTTTATCCATCCGCGGCTTATATTTTTTGTTGTTTGATCAGGAATTGACTGATTAGTATCCATGTTGTTAGGTTATCCCGTAAAAGTAGCGAAGGCTTAAACACAAACACAGTCTCAGTTTTGTGTATTTCAATGGACACAGTTATCTTTGTAAGATGAGTAAAGATTTTCTGTATAGTGACATTGCAACTGGAATTGCCAGGCAGATTACCAGTGGGCTTTTAAAATCCGGAGACAAATTGCCCTCTATAAGAATGTTATGTAAGGAATATATGATCAGCATGAATACGGCAAAAAGAGTATTCCTGGAACTGGAAGCGCAATCATTAATCGATTCAAAACCACAGTCAGGCTATTTTGTAAGCCGGCTACCTTATTTAAAACTACCGCTTCCTGAGGTTAGCCAGCCGTCATCTATGGCTAATGACAACGAACCGGATGAACTGATCAACCAGGTTTATGCCAACATGGGAAATGAAAATCTGACACTTTTTTCCATTAGCGCGCCATCGGGAGATCTGCTACCACTGGCCAAGCTTAAAAAGGAGATCATCATGGCCACCCGTGAGCTCAGCGAGGGTGGTACAGGTTACGAACCTTTGCAGGGAAATATCAAATTGAGAAGGATGATCGCGATCCGTTCTTTATCATGGGGAGGAAATTTGCATGAAAATGAACTAATTACTACCCATGGCGCAATCAATGCAGTATCTCTTTGTTTAATGGCGCTGGGAAAGCCAGGGGACACGATAGCGATGGAAAGCCCTTGTTATCCCGGTACGTTACAACTGGCTGTCAGCCTTGGATTTAAAATATTGGAATTACCAACACATCCGGTTACAGGCTTAGAAATAGCTGCGTTGAAGGAAGCTATTCCAAAAATTAATCTTTGCCTGCTGGTTCCCAACTTCAATACACCTTTAGGAAGTTGTATACCTGATGAACATAAAAAAGAAATTGTTGCACTTTTAGCTCAGCATCAGATCCCCTTGATTGAGGATGATATTTATGGTGATCTGTATTTTGGTACGCAGCGACCAAAATGTTGCAAGTCATTTGATCAAGAAGGAAATGTGTTATGGTGCAGTTCTGTGTCCAAAACCCTGGCACCGGGTTATCGTGTAGGTTGGGTGGCTCCGGGTAAATACAAGGAAAAATTACTTAAACTAAAGCTGATCCATTCTATTTCCTCTGCTTCTATTATTCACGAATCAGTTGCCAATTTCCTGAAGACGGGTAAGTATGAAAATCATTTACGTCAGCTTCGCCGCACTTTACAACTCAATTATCAGAATTATGTCCAGGCTATAGCGGAATATTTTCCGGAAGGGACAAAAACGAGCAGACCCCAGGGAGGGCTTGCCATCTGGATCGAATTCAGCAAGGAGATTGACACAAAGAAATTGTATTACCTGGCTATTAAACAACAAATCAGCATTACCCCGGGGCGAATATTTACCTTACAAAGTCAGTTTGAAAACTGTATGAGACTTTGTATTGGTTTATCCTGGTCAGCGGAAATAAGAGCTAAACTGAAACTACTTGGAAATCTGGCTAAGAGTTTGAAAGGTTAGTGATTTTAAATTTTTAGCTGGAATATTTAATTACTTTCGTCTGTCGTTAATTGAATATATGAAGTTAGAATTAATATGGTTTGTCTTAGGATCGGCATACTGGATATATCTAATTGATCCATTTTGTAGCAGGCCTTTAAAACGCAATTATTTACGTTTATACAAAGAGACAAAATTCTTATGTTTTTCATTATTACTCTCAGTAATTTTATTAATATCGGGGTGTATTTTGACTGCTACTTATGCACTAATACCTTTCTCTATACTACCTATTCTATTTATTGTTATTGACTTACTGCTGATAAAGGTTTCAATTCTTCATCTTGGCCGCCCTTTTATTTTTATCCATCGTGGTGATTTGGTAAAAGTAAGCTTGGCTAACCGTTTGTACTCAGCTGCTCTTATATTATTACCATTTTTATTATCATTTATTCTAGGCTATCAAATTATTATTAGTTAAACGACCTGGATCTTACCAAACATTTTTAGTTTTGACCATATTGAAGATTCAATGGTATCGGAATACCATTTTTGGTATGCATATTACCTGGTGTGAGATAACTGAGCTTCAATTTATAGCCTTCATTTTTATGGAAAGACTCTAAACGAAGTGGATAAAAACCTTTGGTCAATGGTACCAGGTAAGTACACAATTGGCTATTAGCATCGGTCATTCGCATTAATAAACGATTGTCAAGATATAGGTTTGCCTCTTCACCGTTCTCCAATATAAACATGTAATATCCCTCTTCCTTCGTTTCCAGTTGTCCATCAATCACTACAGCAATATTATCTTTTTTGTGAAGTTCATCTAAGTTAAAATCGCCATTTGTAATTCCTGTTTTCACCGGATTTTTTAGGTTTTTAAAGTCTGGCCATTCTTCCCATTTACCTACGTAATAAGCATAATTAAAACCACCTGGCTTTAGATTTTTCTGTTTTGAAACAGGAGGCAGGATTTTTCCACCTATAAAGTCACCAGTTATAAGCTCATTATAACGGGCTCTGGCTGTGAAGTTTTTACTATTTAGCCTTACAGACTTGGTTAAAGTAAGTTCATGCCCCATTTTTTCAGACAAAATAGTAGGTACTGTGCTATCAAGGGTATAATGAACTGTAGTCGTATCATTAAAATACCATATTTTAATGGGTTTATCTTTCAGTATAATACCATTCATAGGATGAAATTGTGCTTTATTATTAAGTCCGGCATAGGAGAATTTTAAACCGTCATAGGTACTTTTCAGTCTTATTGAATTATGCGTTTCGTTAGGGTAAACAATACTTTTCCAGGTTAATCCTGCAGGAGCGTATTTTTCAAGAATGGTATTCATGGTATCAATCTTCATTGTTTTACCCTCTTCACCTTCTCTGCTACTCATAAAAAGTGTAATACCTAAACCTGATAAAGAAGGTAATTTACTGGATGCAATTTTTGGGATATAACAGTTGTCCCACCAAAGGCTCGGATCGACTGCAATATACGATTTAAAGGCTTGTGGTTCATTTAGTAAGGCATAAGTGACAAACAAGCCACCTAATGAATGTCCCCAAAGTGTATTTTCACCATTTGAAGGATATTTTTTGTCAATATAAGGGATAAGCTCATTTTTGAGGAAACCTAGAAATTTATCCGCTCCGCCAGAAGTTTCCCAACCTTTAAGATGAGTTGGACTCAGGTCTTTATTACGGTCGATGCCCAAAACACTGACAATAATTGTTGAGGGCATCAAGGATGTTGCTTCTAGAAAATGTTGGGTTTCTTTGATTAAACCCGTATTCCAGTTGCCCCCATCCAGCACATAGAGTACATCATATTTACGGTCGCTTCCCGGCTCGTAATCCTGCGGGAGAAATACTTCTATCATTCTTTTTTGATTCAGGAGGTTTGAGCTTAAGGAATCAAGCTTTCCATAATCAATTTTTCTAATGACAGTGTCCTGTGCTTTAGCTATATCTATCAGACAACCAGCCATTAAGATCAACACAAAAAAGAAGCGGAGTTTGTTTTTGATTTTCATTGTTATGTAATAGACTGGATATCCGGAAAAATGTTACTCCTGCCCCCTCTTCTTTATCTTGAAATTTTGTAGCGTAATCATGATTTGTAACGTTTAAGAATAATAAATACACATAATTCTTAATCAATTTCATCTATATGAAGTATCTACTTACGTTATCAGCAGCAATATTAATCTGCCTTTCTTCTGGGAATTCTTTTGCTCAGCAGAAATCTACCCCTCAAAAGTCAAAAATCAGTCGTACTAAACAAACTAAATTTTATTGGGCTGGTGTGCTGCAAAAACAAGGAATGACTTCTTACCAGTATGGCACACATGTGCTTAAAGGTAAGTCTTTAGCTGGTGGGCCGAATCAACCGGAAACTACTTTTGCATTGAAGGCTGGCAAAAAGATCAACCTGAATAAATTTGCGGGCAAAAAGGTCATCATAACAGGTAAGAAGGTTGACGGTTATCCGTTAGAATCCGGCCCTGAGCTTATTGAAGTTTCAGCAATTGAACTGGACAAGGTGATGAAGATGAATATCAACTAATTTAATTCCGGTTAGCTTCTTCATATTTTCCGCAATCGTTACCGGCATCGATTGCGGTTTTTTATTTCACTGTTTAATTTCTTTCTATTTTTTCAATGATTATTTTAATAATTAACCAACTATAATCTAATATGAAAAACATGAAAACGAGAGTAAACTACCTCACCTGTTCGGCTACGGCCTTGTGCATAGCCTTTATTTCCTTTGGCTGCCAGAAAAGTAAAGATCCAGGGGCTGGTACAGAAAATTTAACAGCAACGAAGCTGAAAACGGTAACTGAGGCTACTTGTACGGTGCAAGGATGGGCCTCACAAAACGGAGGAACTACAGGTGGCGGGACAGCTACACCAACAGTAGTCACTACTTATGCGGATTTAAAAGCTGCCATACAAAATGTCAATGTGAAAGTGGTACAAGTTAATGGTACGATTACAATACCTTCTGGCGGAAGAATCTCTTTCCAGGATCAGACAGGAAAAACCATCTTTGGTTCTGCCGGAGCAAAACTAGTCTCCGATGATCAGACCAAAGCTAATTCCGGCATTATCAATGTTAAAAGATGCACGAATATTATTATCCGGAATGTGATCTTCGAAGGCCCCGGCGCTTATGATGTTGACGGTTGGGATAACGCAATACTAGATGCGAGCACAAATGTATGGGTTGACCATTGTGAGTTCAGAGACGGTGTTGATGGCAATTTTGATATCAAAAATATCTCTGATTATATTACAGTCTCTAATTGCAAATTTGGTTATTTAAAGCCGCCAAGAGCGGGTGGTTCTGGTGGTTCAGATGATCATCGCTTTTCAGGCCTGATCGGTTCAAGTGACAGTGCTACGGCTGACAGGAACCACTTGCGTGTTACATTTGTACGTTGCTGGTGGGCTGAAGGCTGTGTAGCAAGAATGCCCCGTGTCAGGTTTGGTAAAGTCCATCTGGTCAATAACTATTTTAGCAGCACGGTAAGTAAAAGCTGTATACAGGCGGGTTTTGAGGCAAATATTCTGGCAGAGGCGAACGTTTTCGAAAATGTTAAAAATCCTGTTGACTTAATGGACAATAAATCTACAGCTGTTCAGCTTAAAGATAATACGTTTACTAATGTAACGGGAAATGTTATAGGTAATGGTAATAGTGCATTTACACCTTCTTACAGCATTTCAATATTGAATTCATCCAATGTTAAAGCTGCGGTTACTTCATCGGGTGGTGCAGGAGCTACGCTGACTGGTAATAACTGTTCCTGATTTGTTTCTTAAACAGGAATACTAAAAGAAAGAAGGAAGTATAGTCTAAATCAAAGATTACACTTCCTTCTTTCCTTAAAGACTTTCTATTTCTTCAATGGAAAGTGCAGTAAATCTGGCAATTTTAACCAGATCAAAGTTTTCTTCTTTCATCTTTCTTGCGATGGCCAGTGCAGTTTCATGTTTCCCTTTTTCCTCTCCCTGCCCTAAACCTTCTTCCTTTCCTTTTTCTATTCCTCTGCGCTCGGCAGATTTAAGCCGGCAATAATCGTCTTCTTCCCGCTGCAAAATTGAATCGTATACAAATTGTTGTTCTGGTGATAGTCTGCCCATTTCAGCGATATTAAATATTTTTTCAAAAACACGTTTATCCAGATACTTAGGAATCTGATCCAGGCTGTGCATGTGTTTAAGCATATAAACCCATTTGTCCAGCTCAGTTTCCAGTTCATCTTCTTTCTTTACAAATTTAGGCAGTTCCAAAAACTTAAATCCCAGTCCATTGTGGAATATTTTACCTGTACCGGTATTGACCAGTGAAATGCTTTGCAAATAATCACTGCTTAAGCAGTTTTTCATTTTAAAATCCAGAATTCCAATCAGGAAAACTTCTTTCAGTTTATTGATACCCAGGATTCTGTGTGAATTCACTTTTATTAGTAACGGCATCCAGCTGTGTCCTTGGAATTGGCCTGATCAGGTTAAAATCAGTTATACCTTTTGCATCAGGGTTAAATGCTTTGACACGTTCCTGCAATTTACCAGCTCTTTTCAAATCAAACCAGCGTATTTGCTCACCAGCAAACTCCCTTGCCCGTTCGTCTAATATAAAGTCTAAGGTAACCTGTGCCGGCGTAATCTGCATAGCAGCCACTTTACCAGATTTAGCGGCCCTGCTACGGATCACATTCAAGTAAGTTGCAGCGGCGCCCGGATTCCCCAGGTTAAATTCGGCTTCAGCAGCAATCAGATATAACTCGGCGAAACGAATCACAAAAACATCTCTTGCACTCTGTGCCTCATTGATACTTGTTCTGGCAGGATCTGCAAACTTAATCAGCGAGACATAATGTAATTGATCCTTAACAGTTCCGTTTGCGTTGTAAACAGCATTGCGATCAAATACTTTATATAATTTACCAGCAGATGGAAACACTTTTTTCGTAGTCAGAATAGCGGTATCTCCTATTTTCATCCCTGCTGGCCTGGTTGTACCATTTGCATACCAGACCGTTTGAAATGAGCCTTCATACCTGGAATCATTGTCATCATATAAATCCAATAGAAAACGTGTAGGCATATAACGGTCAAACGGCCTGCCATTAGCCAGGTCGCGCAACATGCCAGGCTGATCATCGTATTTCATCGCATATAACATATGTCCATTATTACTACCCCTGCTATGGCCCAGGGGATTGAGAATCGGATCTATAAGATCATTTAAAGATAAATTTGTTGAATAGTTAACTGCATAAACGACTTCCTTGTTTTTGAGATTTGCCATTTTCCACAGGTCAGCATAGGCAGGTAATAAAGTAAAACCATAACCACCATTAATTACTGCCAGAGCCATATCTCTGGCCTCCGCATTTTTCTTCTGTGTAAGGTACATTCTAGACAAAAAAGCCTGTGCAGCGGGTTTGGTCACTCTTCCATAATCTGCTGTGGTAACCGGCAGATTGGCCACTGCAAATAACAGGTCATCAATAATTTGCTTATTAAAGGTTTCTACAGGTGTTTTATTCGCCGTTGTAATTACTCCCTGAGTTTCATTTAATGAAAAATGGACTCCTCCCCAGGTTTCAACGATATGCCAGTAATAAAATGCGCGCAGAAACTTTAATTCGGCTTCTCTGATTGGCCTTGCAGTGGAGGACAGCCCTGCCCCTGCAATCTTATTTATTCCTGCATTGCACAAATTAACAGCCGCATATAATTGCTGCCATTCCGTAGTAAGCGCAGCATTTGTACCCTGAAGGTTAATATATTGGGTTAAATCAGTACTAATATCACCAGCACCACTCATCCAGAGGTCTGTACCCATCTCAGAAATACTATGCCCTTCTTCTTTTCCATACCACCAGCGCTGATAGGAATAAGCCGCATTTACAAGCGTTTCAAATCCTGCCGGCGTAGTATAAACACTTTCAGCAGTAATTCCTGAGGGGTTGTTTTCCACAAGTGATTTTTTGCAGGAAAAAGTTACTGTCAGCCCTGCAAAGACAATCATGCCTTTATATATATATTGTTTCATTTCGATAAATTTGAGTTAAAAAGTAACGTTTAAGCCAACGGTATAAAGCTTGGTCATCGGAGCACCTTCTGATCCGCCCCGCTCAGGATCATATTCTTTAAGCAAAGATGATTTTGTATAAGTAAAAGGGTTTCTGGCAGTAGCGTAAACGCGTACGCTTTTGATAAAACTCTTCTCCAATACATTTTTGGGTACGGTATAGCCTAATGTAATATTCCTTAATCTGATAAAAGATCCGTCTGTATAGCCTAAAGCAGTGGAATAGAGTGTAGAGTTAAACGAGATGTTCTTATTTGGACGTGGAAAATCATTAGTGGCATTTTCTGGTGTCCAATAGTTAATAATCGTAGAACTGTTGTTAATTCCCTGCGGATCGTATCTGCGCAAAAAATCGGCGTATACAGTCTGCCCCATCCTGACGAAAAGATAAATATTCAGATCCCAGGCTTTGTAGGTAAATGTATTTTCAAGGCCTCCGCTCCAATCCGGGCGGTTAGTACCTATAATCTTACGGTCGTTGGTGGCATCAATCTTACCATCGTTATTCAGATCGCGAACTCTGATGTCCCCCGGTTTTTGCCCATATTTTGCCGCTTCTGTTGCATCGGCTGTTTGCCAGATCCCTATCTTTTCATAATCATAGAAAGATTGGATCGGTGAGCCTACAAACCAGGAATTTAACACGTCTGATTGCGCCCCTCCTGCAAGTTCAACAATCTTTTCTCTATTTCTGCTGAAACTGATATTGGTAGTCCACTGAAAATCTTTATGGCTGATGTTTTTTGAAGAAATGTAAACCTCAATACCTTTATTGCGTGTTTTTGCGATGTTTTGAATTACACTGATTACACCGTCTGTTGGTGGCAGACTTCTGTTTAACAGTAAATCATAGGTTTTGGAATCATAATAATCAACGGTTGCAGTTATTCTATTTTTAAAGAGCGAGATCTCTAATCCAAAATCACTTGTTTTCGTTTTTTCCCATGTCAACGCCAGATTACCAATTCTTGGAGAATAACCGTAAGCCAGTGCCGGAGCATCATCGTAAGCAAATGCAATCCTGGATAAACTACTCTGAGTAGCATAGGAATTGATATTATCACTGCCGGCAATACCGTAACTATACTTTAATTTTAAATCACTGATGATTTTATTGTCTTTTAAAAACTGTTCGTCACTAACTCTCCAGGCTACTGCGGCAGAAGGGAAAAATGCCCATTTATTGCCTTCTGCTAATTTCGAAGAACCATCAGTACGCCCTGTTGCCGTTAACAGGTATTTACCTTTGTAGGCATAATTTAACCTGCCTGCGAATGAAATCAGGTTATTCATCGTATAGGCTGTGTTTACTGCCTGATTCTGCGTATTTCCAAGACCGTAGAACAATTGTGATTTTAACAACTGATTCTCACCTGAGGCAGCAATATTATCAGATCTGTTATAAAGTAAACTGTTAATCCCAGTCACTGTAAAAGCATGATCTTTGATTTCTTTACTATAGGTAATATAGTTCTCTATGTTAATTAAATGTCCGTTCGAGGCTGAATAGGTTGCTTTTGGCACAGAGCCATTACGATCCAGAGAAAAACGGTCTGCATAAGTCCCTGTCCTGTCATTGTTCAGGTTTACCCCAAGATTGGAACGGGCAACTAATCCTTTGAAAGGCTTGAATTCCATATAAGCGGAAAGCAGTGTGCGGTTAATCACGGTTTTATTGGAATAGACGTCTGGCTGTTCGTCTGCAAGCGGGCTCACAAAAGTACCTGCCAGTGGATATACGATGAATTTACCATCATTGTCATAAAGTGTACCGAGCGGAGAGATTTTGTTCACCTGGTTTAATGGGTCACGGCGGTTATCTTGTTCATAATGTGTAAACTGCCCTTGCATCCCGGTTGTAAAGTATTTACCGATAGACTGATCAAGATTTAAACGGGCAGTATAACGACTGGATTTGTCCATTTTCAAGACACCTTTCTCATCCAGATAATCGAGTGAGAAATATACTTTGGTTTTTTCTGTCCCGGCCCTTACGCCTAACTGGTAGTCCTGCTGACTTCCATCATGAAAGATCAGATCCTGATAGTCCAGAAACTCTTTGTTTTGTATCGCTGTATATTCTGCGGAATTGAAAATTTTAACATCGTCTGCCGGACCTGACCAGTTACCTGTAGTACGGTTAGCCTGCCTGCGCTGTTCGATATATTGCTCTGCATTCATTACTGAAGGATATCTGGATACTTTTGACACACCATAATAGGTGTTTAAGGAAACCGTTGCCTGTCCTGAGATCCCTTTTTTGGTAGTAATCAGAATTACACCGTTAGCACCTCTGGATCCATATATTGCTGTGGAAGAAGCATCTTTTAAAATCTCCATAGAAGCAATATCATTTGGGTTTAAATCTTGCAGACTTGAATATTGTACACCATCTACAATGATCAGCGGGCCATTGCCTGCCGATATTGATCTCGTCCCCCTGATATTGATATTTACTCCTGAAGAAGCTGCACCACTGCTTCTGGTTACATCAACTCCTGGTACTTTACCCTGAATAGATTCTAATGGATTTGAAGAAGGAACTTTGGCAATGTCTTCGCCTTTCACAGAAACTACTGAGCCAGTAAGGTCTCTTTTCTTTACCGTTCCATAACCAATCACCACAACCTCGTTTAAGGCTGTCTCATTGGGTGTCAGCTTAATTTGAATTTGTGTCTGGCCAGCTGCGCTTACTTCTTCTTTGAGGTAACCTACATAGTTGATGACCAGAATTGCATCGTTACCTGAAATGTTTAAACTGAATTTCCCGTTGGTATCGGTACTGGTTCCCTGGCTGGTTCCTTTGACCAGGACACTCACGCCGATCAGTGTTTCTCCGCTTTTTGCATCAGTCACCTGCCCCGAGATTTTGCGGGTTTGTGCGGATAGGAAACTGCAAAAAAAGCAGAACCCTACAATTAAAAGATAAAATTTGCTCATAAATATTTGGTTAGGATAATCGCTTAAGGGTATAATTCTTTATTCCCGGGAGAAATCAAAAAATTAAATCAATTAAGTTTTATAACAAGTCTACATAGTTTTCCAGCGAAATGAATTTAAATCCGGGAAAATAACTACGCAATCGTTGCCGAAATACGGAATCAATAATCCACATAAAAAAAGGGAGTTCTGAATTGACTTCAGGACTCCCTTTTTTCACAGTAATTAAGCTTAGTATTTTTTAGAACAGATATTTAGTACTTAAAAAATTAGAATTATTACCATCAATTATTTCATTGATTAACAACTTATTACTTTCATTCAGCTTGGTAGCTACCAGAGATCGGATAGAGAAAGACCGAAGTGCATCTACAACTGACAATGTACCTTCTGCACTATCTTTTCTACCCGTAAACGGAAACGCATCCGGCCCGCGCTGACATTGACAATTGATATTTACACGGCTCACCTGATTGATCAGCGGATCAATTAAAGCAGCAACTTCTACGTGGTCATTACTAAAAATACTAACCTGCTGACCATGCGTAGATTCAATCAGGTATTCAATCGTTTCTTCCAGGTCATCAAAAGGAACAACAGGAATAACCGGTCCGAACTGTTCTTCCGTATAAAGTTTCATGTCTTTGTTTACTGGATAAACAATTGCAGGATATACGAAAGATTCATTGGTAGTACCGCCATGCGCATTGATTACCGAGGCACCATGTGTGATGGCATCTTCAATACATTCTTTAAGATAAGCGGGTTTATGTGGTTCAGGTAAAGGAGTTAAGGATACACCTTCTACCCACGGCATACCAAACTTTAGTTTAGCTACAGCGGCTGACAATAATTTCAGGAATTCATCAGCCAGAGAACGGTGGATGAAAATAATTTTTAAAGCGGTACATCTTTGTCCGTTAAAAGACAAAGACCCCAGAACAGTTTCCTGAACTGACAATTCCAAGTCTGCATGTGCCGTGATTATCGCTGCGTTTTTTGCATCTAATCCTAAGATAGCCCGCAATCTGTTAACTTTTGGATGCAGCTTTTTCAGTTCATTTGCTACTTTACTGGAACCGATTAAAGTTAAAACATTAATCTTTCCTGATTTCATCAGTCCGGGAATGATCACATTTCCTCTGCCATAAATCGTATTGACTACACCTTTTGGGAAAGAATCTCTGAAAGCTTCCAATAATGGGTAGTGTAAAAGCGTACCGTGCTTAGGTGGTTTGAACAATAAAGTATTCCCCATAATCAGGGCGGGAATCAAAGTGGTAAAAGTCTCATTCAATGGATAGTTAAACGGGCCCATACAAAGTACTACACCAAGTGGGGAACGTCTGACCTGTGCAACAATCCCCTGTTCTATCGTAAACCTTGATGACTGACGGTCCAGATCTTTAAGGGCATCAATAGTCGCATGAATGTACTCAACTGTCCTGTCAAATTCTTTCACAGAATCGGCATAAGATTTACCGATTTCCCACATCAGCAGCTTAACAACCTCCTGTTTCTTTTCAATAATTCTGCCTGTAAATTTCTCTACATGGGTAATCCGGTCCGCTACACTCATTGTAGGCCATTCGCCGCGGCCATTGTCATAGGCTGCAACAGCAGCGTCAAGCGCCTCCATGGCTTCTTTTTCACTACATAATGGATAGGTACCGATCACCTTACGCTGTAAACCCTCAGGAGTTTTGATACAAACAGGGGAAACTACAGTGTGAACTTCTCCATCCCAGGGATGCATGGCACCATTACTTAAATACGCGCGCTGATGCAGTTCTTGCTGCAATCTGAATGCTTCGGGTATTTCATGCTCTTCAACAAAAATGGAATTGAGCTGGTCTTGAAAATTCATCCGTTAAAATTTATGTTTATTAATAGTTATCCCGTACAAAATAGGAAATAGTTTATACTTAAACGTTTAAATTATATAATCATATTAACCATTTTAGAAATTAAAGTAATCTTTTGCGTTATTATAGCAGATATTTTTAATGATTTCCCCTATCCAGCCTATATTATCGGGTAATTCACCGTTTTCTATATCCTCACCGAGCAAATTACAGAGTAATCTTCTGAAATATTCGTGACGGGGATAAGAAAGGAAACTTCTGGAATCGGTAAGCATTCCTATAAAACGACTTAACAAACCCATGTTTGATAGTGCATTGAGCTGCCGGGTCATTCCATCTTTCTGATCCAGAAACCACCATCCCGAACCAAATTGAATCTTTCCGGCTATAGTTCCATCATTAAAATTACCGATCATTGTTGCCATCAGTTCATTATCTGAAGGATTCAGATTGTAAAGAATGGTTTTGGCAAGCTGATTACTGGCATCCAGTCTGTTTAGAAACTTTGATAACTGAGGCCCCTGCTGAAAATCACCAATAGAATCCCATCCGGTATCTGGCCCCAGGCGCTCGAGTAAACGTGAATTATTGTTCCTTAATGCACCAAGATGATATTGTTGTACCCATCCTTTTTCATGATCCCAGATTGCGAAATGATAAAGCATAGCAGATTTAAATTGTAAAATCTCCTGCTCATTTAATACTTGCTGTTGAATAACCTTATCAAATATCAAGTCTATCTCCTGATCGGTGTAATCAGTAGCATAGAGCTGTTCTAATCCATGATCAGAGACAGAACAACCATTTGCCGCAAAGTAATCATGACGGTCTTTTAAGGCCTTTAAGTAAGTTTCGAAATCTGTTATGTGATAAGATGTAATGGCTTGCAATTTCTTGATATAAGCAAGCATTGCAGGGAAATCATCTGCGTTCATTGCTTTATCAGGCCTGAATGCAGGCAAAACTTTCACTTCAAAGCCATCTGCTTTAATCTTTTGATGATGTACCAGATCGTCTGTTGGATCATCGGTAGTAGCCAGGGCACTGACTTTCATTTTTCGTAGCAGGTTCCGTACGGAGTAAGCTGGCGTTTGAAGTTTTAGGGTACATTCATCATAAATTTTTCTGGCCGTAGCCGGAGATAAAATATCAAAAATATCAAAATAGCGTTGCAGTTCCAGATGTGTCCAGTGATATAGTGGGTTACGCAGTGTATAGGGTACGGTTTCTGCCCACTTCTCAAATTTCTCCCAGTCACTTTTATTTCCAGTGATATATTCTTCCGGAACTCCGTTGGCACGCATTGCACGCCATTTATAATGATCCCCGTAGAGCCAAACTTGTGTCAGGTTTTCAAAATTCTTGTCTTCAGCGATCTGATCTGGTGGTAAATGACAGTGATAATCTATCACAGGCATATTTTTCGCGTATTGATGATAGAGCAATACGGCCGTTTCATTATTTAATAAGAAGTTTTCATCAATAAACTTTTTCACAGCAATAGATTAGTATAAGAAATTGGTTGTTATATATTTTAAAGACCTTTTTAAGGTGCTTCTGCAATTTCCATTTCTGAAGCAGCCAATAGAAATGCGCCCACACCTTTAGGGTCATTGGTGATTACCTTTTCACTGATATAATACGTATAACTGCCATCCCGATATGGTTTTCCACCTAAACCGGAGACACTTACCGTACCTTTTAAGTTGATTTGCCCGGGTTTCGCTCCTTCTTCGATAAACTCTCCTTTTATGCCCTGAAAGCCATTTTTGGCAATTGTAAAGTATTTATGGTCTAAATATCCTTTGCGAACGCCTTTACTGATCGTGTAAACAAACATACACGATGCCGAAGCTTCCTTATAGTTCCCTTTACGGTCTGGCTGATCAAGAATATCGTACCATAAGCCAGAATTTTTATCCTGATACTTGCCGATAGCAGTTGATAAGCGGTCCAAAATATCCAGAAGGGCTTTTCTTTTTGGATGATGTTCCGGAAAGTATTCCAGTACATCGACCAAAGCCATCCCATACCAACCCATTGCCCGGCCCCAGAAATTCGGAGAAACACCGCTTTTTTTATCGGCCCAGCGTTCTTGTTTCGATTCGTCCCAGCCATGATAGAGTAATCCGGTCCGCCTGTCACGCGCATTTTTCTCCATGTAAATAAATTGATTTGCGATATCATCATACGCTTGATCAGCTTTGATCAAAGCCGCATATTCTGCATAAAAAGGTTCCCCCATATACAGCCCGTCCAGCCACATCTGATTCGGATATATTTTTTTATGCCAGAACCCGCCTTCTTTGGTACGGGGTTGCTTTTTAAGCTGATCCCAGAGCAAGGTGGCGGCTTTAAAATATTTCTTCTGCCCGGTTACTTTATATAAAGAAAGCAGTGTACGGCCGTTTTTAACATTATCAATGTTATAATCAGCCTGTTTATAACGGTTGATATCCCCATTTTTGGTGACGAAGAAATCCATAGACTTCTGCATATATTTAAAGTAGACATCTGATTTGGTCCTTTTCCAGATAGCTTCTATCCCTTCCAGGATAACTCCCTGATCATAGGCCCATTTAACTGGCTTAGGATTAGCCGGATCAAGGTTTAAGGAATCCTGCCAGATATCCATTACCATAGCAGCCATAGCCTCACTGAGTGGTTTGGTCTGTGCGATTGTTCTTGTATTCACAGACATAATGAACAAACAAACCAAACCTGCTTTTAAGAAAAATAATCTTTTCATACCTGCTTATTTTAGGAGAAGTGATTGCGTAGCCGGATCAAGATTTTTGTAGGAAACATTATTTCCATTTTGTATCCTGATTAATGGTTTTGACTGTTCAACAATCAGATTTATGTGGTTAATTTGTATGTTTTTAGCTTCTTGTAAATCAATTCCTTCTTTAGATTTGATAGTCAATTGATCAAAATAGATATCACTGATATTTAACTCTGGCAAGCCACGGATAAATATAGCTTTGGAAGCTCCGTCGCAAACAATATTACTGATATGAAAATCTCTGAATACAGGGGTTTCTTCAGTGACAGGCAAAAGCTTAATTTTTGGCGTTTCTCTTTTTTCTCCGGACAAAACTATCGGATCAACTGCTGCATAATACATATCAAAGAGAATAGCTTCGCCAACAATATCCTTCATATTGATATTTCTGGCGTAAATTTTTTCCACTACGCCGCCTCTCCCTCTTGTGGTTTTAAACCGCAAACCGATATCTGTACCGATAAAAGTACAGTCGGTAATGTAGATGTTTCTGGCTCCGCCAGACATTTCACTTCCAATTACAAAACCGCCATGGGCATGATAAACGGTACTATTCCGGATGACCACATTTTCTGTCGGAATACCGCGTTTGCGTCCTGCGGCATCTCTTCCTGATTTGATACAGATCCCATCATCACCTACATCAAATGTACTTCCTTCGATGAGTACATTTTTACAGGATTCTATGTCTATACCATCACCATTCTGTGCATACCATGGGTTTTTCACATATACATTCCGCACAGTAAGATCACTGCACATCAGAGGATGTAAATTCCATGCGGGAGAATTTTGAAAGGTAACGCCTTCCAGCAAAATCTGCTTACAATTATTAAGTACCAATAAGTTCGGACGCAGAAAGTCTTTAATCGAGTCGTAAAATGCCGCAGATTTATCTTTAGTAATCAGCCCGGGATCTTTCATTTCAGCTCCTTTAAATGTTTTTTCTGAGGGATACCAGATCTTTTTTTCTTCATTCACCAAACCACCGGAAGCTATACGTGCTTTCCACTGGCTTTCTGTTAATTTATCTTTCTTAACCATCCGCCATACATCGCCGGCCCCATCAATAATCCCATAGCCGGTTATCGCAATATTTTCCTGCTCATTAGCCCAGATAGGTGATTGATTCCGCATCTGCGCCACTCCTTCCCAATTTCCTTCTACCAGTTTGTACTGATTAAGATCTTTGGTAAATTGGAGTAAAGCATTTTTTTGCAGGTGCAGGTTTACGTTGCTTTTAAGTTCAATCGGCCCGGTCAACCACATTCCTTCGGGAATTAAAACTACACCACCACCATTTTTACTGCTGGCTGCTATAGCCTGATTAATTTGAATAGTATTCAGTGTCACGCCATCACTTACCGCCCCGTACTTAGCAATACTGAGCGTATCAGTTTTGAATACGGGTTCTTTAACTACTGGCAGGTGATCAAAAGGATCTGCTTTTTTATCCTGTGCACTTAGATTCAATGCCAGGCTGAGGATCAGGCCTGTAAGGGTTAGACGGAAATTGTTCATGAAAATCTGGTTAGCTGTTTTCTCTTCAATAGGTAACAAGTCTACATAGTTTTAGGACAGCATAAAACTATTACACTTAAAATAAATACGCAATCGTTGCCGTAGGTGCTTTCTATCATTTTACAATCAGAATTTATATGTAAACTTGTGTTAATTCTAACCAAATAGAAAAAGGCGTTATGTTTGTACCCTCTACATTAAAAGATATAGCCAGTGCACTGGGCTATTCAACTTCTACAATTTCCAGGGCTTTACGTGATACTTATGAGATCAGTCCTGAAACCAAAAAGATTATAAGGGAGTATGCACAAAAGATAAACTACCGCCCTAACCCTATTGCACTGAGCTTAAAGGAACGCCGGAGCAAATCAATTGGTGTTGTTGTGGCTGAGGTTGCCAATCATTATTTTTCTCAGGCAATTAATGGGATTGAATCTATTGCTTATGACCGTGGTTATCATGTAATCATTACGCAAACTCATGAATCTTATGAGCGGGAAAAGATTAATATTCAGCATTTAGCTTCCAGATCTGTAGATGGATTACTGGTTTCTTTATCTGCGGAAACAAGTGACACTTCACATCTTCAGGATTTGCATCAAAAAGGATTACCAATGGTATTTTTCGACCGGGTTGCAGATGAAATTATCACCCATAAAGTTATAGCTAACAATGAAAAAGGGGCTTTTGAAGCCACAGAACATTTGATTCATAAAGGGTATAAAAGAATTGCACATTTAACGAGTTCTGCCCATTTATCAATTAGTATAGAACGGCTGGAGGGTTACAAAAAGGCATTGGCGGAACATCATATTCCTTTTGAACAAGACTACGTGAAGTATTGTCCGCACGGTGGCATGTTTTATCAGGAAACAGAAAATGCAATCAAAGAATTGATGAACCTGAAGGAAAGACCTGATGCGATTTTCGTAGCAGGTGACAGATTAAGTATTGATTGCCTGATGGTATTTAAAAATTTAAATATCAAAACTCCACAGGATATCGCGATTACAGGATTTAGTAATTCTGATGTACTGGATCTGATGAACCCTTCATTGACTTCTATCCGCCAGCCTGCCTTTGAAATGGGGCAGATAGCGACCCAGATGCTGCTTAAGGTCATAGAAAGTAAGTATCCAGTATACGATTTTGAGAAAAAGGTACTGGATACGAGCTTATTTGTACGGTAATAACCAGGGATGACTTATAAGGAAATCCCTCTTTTCCAGGGAATAAAGTCATCCTGGTTTAACAGAACGGATTTTGGGATCACTTCGCCACTGGCGGCTTTAATGCAGTAGGTTAAAATCTCTTCTCCCATTTGTTCAATAGTTTTTTCACCCGAAATCACCGATCCTGCATTAATATCAATGATATCATTCATCGTGGCTGTTAGCGCGTTGTTAGTCGATATTTTAATAACCGGACAAACCGGGTTTCCTGTGGGTGTGCCTAATCCTGTAGTAAATAAAATCAGCGTAGCTCCGCTTGCTGCTTTACCAGTGGTCGCTTCCACATCATTTCCGGGTGTACAAACCAGGTTCAAGCCAGGTTTCAATGCAGGTTCAGTATAGTCCAGTACATCTTCTATGGGTGATGTCCCTCCTTTTTTTGCTGCGCCATTACTCTTGATGGCATCTGTAATTAAACCGTCTTTAATATTACCCGGTGAAGGGTTCATGTGAAAACCGGAACCCGCATTTTCTGCTGCCTGGCTGTAGGCAGACATCAGCTTCATGAATTTTCTTGCCGCTCGCTCGTCTTTTGTCCTGTTTAGGATATCCTGTTCTGTACCACAGAGCTCGGGAAACTCCGCCAATAAAACTTTGGCACCGAGTCCGACCAGCAAGTCGGCACAATAACCAACCGCAGGATTTGCTGAAATACCACTAAAGCCATCACTGCCCCCGCATTTTACCCCAATACATAATTTGCTCAGAGGAGCCGGATGGCGTTCCATTTGATTCGCTTCAATTAATCCTTCAAAGGTTTGCCGGATGGCTGTTGTAATGAGGTGTTCTTCACTTTGGGATTGTTGTTGCTCAAAAATATAGAGCTTTTTATCAAATGCAGGATTTCGTTCTTTTAAATCATTCAAAAAATCCTGAACCTGCAAGTTCTGACAGCCCAGGCTTAATAGGGTCACACCTGCAACATTAGGGTGATCTGCATAAGCGGCCAGTAGCTTACTTAATACAGCGGAATCCTGACGGATACCTCCACAGCCCCCCTGATGATTCAGGAATTTGATCCCATCTATATTTTTGAATGGCCTTTTGGTGTTTAAGTGTTCGGGTTCCAGCGCAATTGGAATTGCTGCAAGTGTTGCAGTATCAGCCCCGTTCTGATAGGCTTCCACTAACTGGTGAGTATAAGATTTGTATTTTTCAGTTACCGCATATCCCAGTTCATTGTGCAATGCTTCTTTGATCACATCAAGGTTCCTGTTTTCACAAAACACAGTCGGTATAAACAGCCAATAGTTTGCGGTACCTACATTTCCATCTTTGCGATGATAACCGTTAAAAGTAAGGCCCTCGAATTTACTGATATCCGGTGCCTGCCATTGATACTGATAAGGACTGAAAAAGTATGGGGCAGCTGCATGCTTCAGGTTATCAGTGGTCATTAACGCTCCTGCCTTCACAGGAATTTGTATCTTACCAACTAAGGTCCCGTACATGATCACTTTTTCACCCTCCTCCATAGCTGAGGTATAAAATTTATGTTTTGCCGGAATATCTTCAGTTAGCAAATAATAGTTATCCTGATATTGAACGGTTTCACCTGCTTTAAGATCAGTTAATGCGACAATCACATTATCATTGGGGTGAACTTTTAAAATATTAATGCTCATAATTGATATATTTCCCGGTTTCTGCCAGTGTAATTTTTGGGTTCCATCCCTTAAAAATTAAATCCGTTGTATAGCGTTTCACTTCTTCCTCACTGAGCTGATGTGACCATGCCACCCGTTGATCAGGATTAAAACCTTCTCCTTTGTTTTTATATTCTGCATAGTAAGCAGTTTTTTCATTGCTTTGTTTGCGCCAATTGTCCCAGCCTTCTGTTTTGATCAGCTTTGGTAGTTCGCAGTTGATATAAACGGCTTTACTATAGGGGCGCCATGGTCTGCCCAGATAAACGGTACGCGCTGAAGCATCACCGGTGATCCGGCAGTTTAAAAATACATAGCCATACTTGATCGTATCCGGAGCAGAAGATGCGGTGATATAATGAGCTCCTTGTTTACAAGAAATAGTACAATCTTCAAATAAAGCAGTCGCAGCACCGAAAATAAAGTCTACAGTTCCTTCAATGTAACAGTTTTTAAAATATTGTCTGTTTCCTGCACCATAGGTATAAAGTGTATCTTGAAAACCCTTTATCCGGCAATTGAAAAAGGTAGTTTGGTCTCCTGATATCCAAAGGGCAACAGCTTGACCCACCGGGCCGGCAGTGTTCTGAAAGGTAATATTGTAAGCACTAAATCCATCTCCGCAAATGTAAAAGCTGGAAGAACCTGAAGTACCCATTTCTTCGCCGAAACGATTTTTCTTTGCTGCGTAATCATTGTAAGTCAAAATTGTTTTGGTAACGTCCTCTCCTACTAGTTTTACAAGTTTTTTTGAGGGTGACAGGTTTAATTTCTCCTGATATATTCCGTTCCTGATAAAAATTGTAGTCGTGACTTTTCTGAAATCAGGAACTGCATTGATGGCTTCCTGCACAGTCAGATAATCTCCGGTTCCATCTTTGGCAACAGTTATTT
Source organism: Pedobacter cryoconitis (assembly GCF_014200595.1). NCBI lineage: Bacteria > Pseudomonadati > Bacteroidota > Sphingobacteriia > Sphingobacteriales > Sphingobacteriaceae > Pedobacter > Pedobacter cryoconitis. The sequence goes on along the minus strand of NZ_JACHCG010000001.1, from coordinate 1,908,503 downwards.
GTTTATCCTGAACCTTTGCCTTTGCAAAAAATGTCAGGGATAAACAGCCAGTCAAAAGCAGTATCAATTTTCCTTTCATAGAAGACAATGCTAATTGTAATTTTTCAGGAATTAACTGACTGCCGGATTTAAATCTGCGCAAACGATGCCGGGAATGTTGTACGGATGCTTTTTCTTATCCGAATGATTTTGTCTATTTTTATTAAATACTGCTCATCAGCAGAAGAGCTGATTAATGACAAAATTTATGGCAACAGTACCATTCCGAAGTATCCAGGGCAAATGGGTTATGGCTTGTACTATAATGGCTTCAGCAATGGCCTTTATCGACGCCACTGCACTTAACGTGGTCCTGCCTTCATTACAACAGCATTTGAAGGCTTCAGGGCCTGATCTTTTCTGGGTATTAAATGCTTATTTACTCCTGCTGGCTTCTCTGATTTTGATCGGTGGTACGCTGGGTGACAGGCTGGGCAGGAAAAAGGTCTTTATGATTGGGATCTTTATTTTCATCCTGGGTTCTACGGCCTGCGGGTTTTCTTCCACGGCCACTATGCTGATTATTTTCAGGGTGATACAAGGTATTGGTGGCGCATTAATGATCCCCGGAAGTTTATCACTTATTTCTTCTGCTATTGATGAAAAAGAACGGGGAAAGGCCATTGGAACCTGGTCTGCGGCTACTACTTTAGTGACTATGGGTGGCCCTGCGCTTGGCGGGGCACTGGCAGATGCGGGTTTGTGGCGTTATATCTTTTTTATCAATGTGCCTATCGGAGTTATTGTGCTTTTCTTTTTAGCGACAAAAGTAAAAGAGATCAAAGATGAGCAGAATACACAAAAAGTGGATTTTTATGGAGCAATTGCTATTGCATTTGGACTGGCTTTGCTCACTTTTGGTTTTCTGCGTTTACCAGCCGTTGGTTTTAGCCATATTCAGGGATATGGTGCTATTAGTGCAGGAATTTTGTTGTTGTTCGCCTTTATTATAATCGAGCGTAAAAGCAGCCATCCAATGATGCCGCTGAGTTTATTCAGTAATTCTATTTTCACCGGAACAAATCTGCTTACTTTTTTCCTTTATGCAGGACTTGGCGCAGGAATGTTATTTATTTCATTAAATATGGTACAGGTACAGGGTTATACGCAACTGGAATCTGGCCTTACTTTTCTTCCTTTTACTATTTTCATGGTGGTCAATGCACGTTTTGCCGGTAGCCTGGCTGATAAATATGGGCCGGGGTTATTTTTGATCGCAGGCCCGTTTTTAGCTGGCCTGGGTTTGTTATTGTTGTCTTTTATCAAACAGACAAATGGCCCCTCAGCTTACTGGAATACCTTTTTGCCCGGTATTCTTGTTTTCGGTTTTGGGATGTCTTTGACCGTTGCCCCGCTTACCGCAGCAGTAATGGGCTCAGTAAGTGATCATTTTACAGGTACAGCCTCAGGTATTAACAATGCGATATCAAGAATTGCCGGTGTTTTCGCAAATGCGGTTTTGGGCTCCATGGCAGTCTTGCTATTTTCCGCAGCTTTGCAAAACGAGATTAAAGAGTTACCTTTTAGTCCGCAGCAAAAACAGGCGATAATTGCCCAAACCTCAAATCTTGGGAATGCAAAGGTACCGGAAGGATTAACTGCAATTCAGGAAAAGAAAGTATTGGCAGCGTATCATGCTGGTTTTATTGATGCTTATGGGAAGATTATGAAAATCTCTGCCGGACTTGGTTTTTTAGCTGCGTTAATGGCAGTGGTTTTTATCAAAAAGACAAACAAAAGGCTGAAAGCCGACCGGATATAAACTATTGTCTGTACTATCTTAAATCGGTTGCATCCTGACTATGGATTTATACCATTTGATAGCTTTCCGCTCTTCATTTTTCAGGAATGAGTTTTTCCCTTCATTATAATCGTTACCGTCCTTCCATTCCTGCTGACTCAATTTTTCTTTCAGCAGTTGATATTCAGTTTTGATGCCGGGATAAGTACGAAGGTAATCACGAAAAGCAATGTGGCGTATCCAGTGTACGGAGTTCAATTGTAAGACATGAATGTGAGCTGAACGCAGCGGGGAACTTGTTAAGTTGACGAAAAATCTGCGATACGGCATATCTTCGTTATAGTTTTCATAATAGACGTAACCTTTATCCATGAGCAAAGCCGGAATTATGTTCAGCTCATCAATATCGTCTACACCGATCAGAATATCTATAATAGATTTAGCAGATAAACCTTCTACAGCTGTACCACCAATATGTTCTATCTGTGGGTTAAGTGAAGCCATGACTTCACTTAATTCAACTTTAATTTGATTAAATGATTCTTTCCACAACGGATTGTATTGTTCAACTTTAATTTTCATCCCTTCTTTTTTAACAGGTGGTGTTGTACCAAATTTACTGAGCAGGTGGCTGTACTTAGGAATTAAATAGCCCAGGCAACCAAAAATTCGCTTGAACTGTTCACTTACTCAGCTGAACTGTATATAAAATGTCCTGTTAAAAGAGGATATAAAAGTTATTTAAGAAAAGGGATACCGCTGAGCTGTTCACAAATTGCAAGTAATTTCTCCTGAAGATGAATATCATCAGTTGCAGCTAAATACTTCGCTTCTTTCAGGTGATGAAAATAACGGCCACTTACCCGGGCCTGCTGATCATCGCTGACAGCAAGCCATATCTGCGTCTGAAAACCTTCTTCCAGGTTGTCAGGTGCTCCTTGCCCGCCCATTTTTGTAGGGACCCAGCCCGGATCAACAGCATTGGAAAAAACTTCAGGCCATTTACGCGCAACGGCTTTGCAAAGCATTAAGACCTGCATTTTAGAGTCTGAATAACTTGTCCGGTCAATCTTATAGTCCAAATTAATCAGATCAGGATTACCCCCCATATGCAATTCAGAACTGAGATAAATAATGCGTTTTGGCTTATGGATTAAAGCTGTCAGGATATAGGGTGCCAGCGTATTTACAGCAAAAGTCAAATTGGCCGCTACCTGATAAACACCTGCATTATGAATAATGACATCAAATTGTCCTATAGCACTAACTTCGGCAGCCAGCTTTTTTGTTTCTTCAATATTGGATAAATCAGCAACGAGCGCGTTATCAGCACCAGGTACATTATCCATTGCTAATTTAGCCCGCTCTGCATTACGTGCATGCAGTACAACCCGGTGACCCTGTGCCACCAGTTGTTTTGCTGCTAATTGTCCAAGTCCATCAGCTGAACCGGTAATAAATATTCTGGCCATTAATAAAATGTTAACTCAATTTCCAGTCCGGTCTTTCAAAGTGACAGGTATAACCGTATGGCTGTTTTTGCAAATAATCCTGATGTTCCTCTTCTGCATTCCAGAAATCAGCCGCCTGGACAACCTCTGTTATAACTTTCCCCGGCCATACTCCTGAGGCATCCATTTCTGCAATTAAAGTATTCGCCGTTTCGCGCTGCGTGTCATCTGTATAAAAAATAGCAGAACGATAAGAGGTTCCGATGTCGTTACCTTGTCTGTTGCGTGTTGTCGGATCATGAATCTGGAAAAAATATTCAAGTAATCCGCGATATGATAATTTTGATGGATCAAATACGATCTCTATGCCTTCGGCGTGTGTTCCATGGTTACGGTAAGTTGCGTTGGGTACATCTCCTCCGGTATAACCTACGACTGTTGAAATAACACCCGGGTAATGACGGATAAGCTCTTCCACTCCCCAGAAACAACCGCCTGCAAGAATGGCTTTTTCAGTATTCATATGATTTTTCCTTTTAGTTTAATAAAGGTACAGCACAGCTGTGTAAAAGGCAAGTATAATCAAGCCACAATTATTTTAAACCGTTTATTTGATTATTAAATTACATTTTTATCTCTTCTTGGTATAATGGCAGATTAAAATAAAAGGTAGCGCCTTTACCAAATTCACTTTCTACCCAGATTGTGCCATTGTGCCGGGCGATAATCTCAGCACTCAGATAAAGTCCGATTCCAAAACCAGAAACCTGGCTATTACTTTCTACCCGGTAATAGCGGTCAAAAAGCTTATTAATATCTTTAACGCCAATACCTATACCATGATCTCTCACGCCTACCTGCACCATTTGATTAATGACTGTACAGGTAACTTCTATATTTTTAACCGTAGGTGCATATTTAACTGCATTACTCAAAAGATTGACTATTACATTACCAATCTTATCATAATCAGCATATACAGGTGTATGCTCACAACTTTGAAAATTTATAATATGACTTGTCTCCATCAACCTGCTTTCTTCTACCACCACATCAATCAAATCTGTCAAAGAAAAATGGCTCAGGTTAAGCACAATTTTTCCCGATTCCAACCTGGAAACATTTAGAAATCCATTGACCATACCGGTCATCTTTTTAACCTGTTTGGCGGCCATTTCCAGTGAACTGTTTACAAATTTGTCCTGAAAAACAATAGCCTTACGCTGAAGTACCTGAATATATCCGTTGAGTGAAGTAAGTGGTGTTTTTAATTCGTGGCTGACCATTGCAATAAAATCATTTTTACGCTGCTCATCCTTTTTAATTACAGAAATATCCATCACAACCCCGGTGAAAGAAGAAAATTCTCCAGACTTATCTGCCTTCAGGTTACCTATTGCTCTAAGCCAGCGGATTTTTTTATCATTAAATCCAATAACAGGATAAGAAACATCATAATCTCCATTACCAGCAAGTGCATTTTCCAGTTTTTCTGTAACATATGGCCGGTATTCTTCTGTAATCTGTCCGAGCGCCTCTTCAATAGTAATTTCATGAGTTGCATCATACCCAAATAGTTCCCTGAGGCGTACTGAGGTTATAAATGCCCTGCTTTCAGAGTGTATATGCCAGGTACCAAAATTTGCAGCCTCAATAGCTAACCTTAAGGCGATTTCCTTATCTTCCAACTCATCGAAAGTTTCCTTTAATTGTTCATGTGCTAAGGCCAGTTCTTCATTTGAGGCGGTCAGTTCTTCATTAATTGCTGCGAGTTCGTCCGAAATTCTGCGATACCGGGCTTCACTGGCAGAGAGTTCTTTTACCCTGGCTTCCACCCTTCTCTCTAAACTTTCATTCAAGGCCAACAGTTCCTCCTGACTTTGAGAGAGTTCCTCGTTTACGGCATTGAGCTCTTCATTAGATGCCGCAAGTTCTTCGTTAAGTGCCTGTTCCCGTTCTAGTGCCAGCTCCTTGCTGTAATATTCCTCCATCAGCTGGCGGTTAGTCACTCTATCGGTAACATCAATTGCAGTATGGAGGATACAAATAGTCTGATTGAATTCATTTTTTATTGCCCGGTATTCGAAATCAAAATAAAAGGTTTTCATTTCTCCGTCTACTTTAAGATCGGCAGCTGTCTCCACTCCTGAAATGGTTATTCCTTCCAGCCATACTTTTTTGAACATTTGAGCAAAAGGCTGACCCTTAAGTTCCGGAAGTGCATCTTCTAAAGTCTTCCCGATAACTGACTGATCTTTATCCCAAATTGTTAACATAGCCTGATTAGCCATCTGGATCAGCGCATCTTCTCCTATATGAATGGCAGTTGCAGTTTTGGTCTGACTCAAAACCTCAATTAATTGATTTTTATCTAGTAGTTGGACGTCGCTCATGTACAAAAAGGGAATTTTAATAGTTCATATAACCCAATTCCTTGTTTTTTGTTTAGTTCCAAACTAAAATTAAATAAGAAAGTCTTTCGTCATCAACGTGATCATGTACAATAGCTATTTATTGCTATTGTACATGATCACGTTCAGAAATACCTTTAGTACTCACTAAATTTTTCAAAATGCCACTTCAACAATTTAACACACCTGGATTTGCTGATGATCTGCCAGCAGACCTTAAAGATAAATGGGGAGATCTTATTGCCGCATGGATAGAGAAGGAAAGAAGTAATTTACCTGCGCCATACGCTCAGTTTTTCTTTAATGAATTGCAGCATCCTGAAGCGGATAACGCTGATGTTCTCCCGATAACATGGGAAGGTTTTCCAAGACATTGGCTTTTGGAATATCCCAATGCTGAACAAACACAACAGCGGTGGGAAGCTTCGGAGAAGTTATATACTTTCCAGGGAAAAAAATTCCGGTATCAGGATGAGTATCTGGAATGGTTAAGCTTTAGAAAGGATGGCAAGTTAACTAAGGTAGTTTTCACTTGCGAAGGGCCTGAGTACTGGCAGTTCATAGCAGATCAGGATGAAGACATTCTGCTCTCCTTATATCAGAAATATGTGAGCACAGCGGTTCAGAAAGCCGATTTATTTACAAACGCGGGCAAATATAATCCTTACAATAAATGGAATACAACGCTTGGTATTATGCACTTGATACAGCCTAACAATACGTTGGGCGCTGAAATCAACCTGGCCGCGGGCGCAGTAGTATTGAGAAAAAATGGCACTGCCGATCCGGTAACTGATACGCATGACCTGATTTGCTGTTCTGGTTTTGGAGCCGAAGAAAGGTTTAGTGATCCGTCTATAGGTGCTGCTGTTAATGCTTTAGTCAGACAAGGTCTTTCGGTCACGCTGAACGATCCGATTGGACTGTATATAAGCAAGTTGAAATCAGCAGGAATAGAAGTGCCGGATGGTTATCAGGTTAAAGATTTCTGGAAGGTAACCAGAGGTGATAAAACTAAAGGGATGATTTTGAGAGCTGAGTTTTCACTGCCCGCTGGTGCAAATTTCGGTTTGGAAGATATTAAGGTTGGCGGGGAGCCACTAAGATATGGTGCGCAGCTGGCAGAAATGATTGAGATGGTAATTTATGGCAAAGCGTTAAAGTTGGAGAATACTTTACCTCAGACAGAAGAATGTGGTAATTATTGTGATAAAAAACCGGCTTTAAGTAAGCTTAAGGACTTCGCCCTGATTAGTGCAACCATCCAGTCAGGTAATATCAGTGCTCAGCCAGGTGCCAGGATGATTAAATATGATTTTGAATAATGATAGCGGAACCTATTTTAGAGATAGATGAAATCCAGGGAAATATAATTCCAGGTTTTCGAATGCCTTTTCAGTATTTCGCAGGATGCCAGGTAAATGCACAAAGTGATTTAAATGGTTTCCTTAATTACCTGTTACCTAAGATAACGACAATGCGTGAGGCCCTGACTTACAAGGAAGATAGAGTTGCCCGCGCAAAACAAGCCGGAATCCGCGGTAAAGAGAGCTTTACGCTGACCATTGAGCAGAATCTGTTCTGGATCAATATTGGCTTTGGAAAGAAGCTGTTAGGGAAATTTAAAATGGATGCGGAGGAAGTAGATTTAGCTTACAAGTTAGGGCTGGCAGCGAGATCATCTTTATTGGGAGATCCATCTGATACTACAAATGAAGGCAATAAAAAAAACTGGAAGCTAGGAAATGAGCAGAATGGAGCAGATATTTTTTTGATTGCTGCTTCAGATAACGAAACCACATTACTGAAAAGAGTGGAAGAACTTAAAGCAAAGCTTACGGAGTTTGCTTTAACTGTGATTTATGAAGAAAATGGAGGAAGACTGGATGAGGATAGAGAACATTTTGGATTTAAGGATGGGATTTCACAGCCTTCTGTTCGTGGTTTTGTAGATAAGGAAAGAAAAACTTTACTCATAGACAGGTTAGTGGCGGAGGGAAATGAAAATCCATCTGCTCCGGAGTTTGCTGCACCAGGAAAAATGCTGATCTGGCCGGGTCAGTTTGTATTTGGTTACGCTAAACAATCTCCGGATAATTATAGAGAACCGGAACCAGCCAGCGAGAATGAAAAGAGTGATTTTTTGAAAAATGGATCGTTTCTTGTTTTCAGAAGGTTGAAGCAGGATGTCGCTACTTTCAATACGTATTCTAAAACGATGTTTCAGCAACTGATCAATACACCAGATTTTCAGGGAGAGGATTATGAAACTTTTCTGGCTAAGCTGGTTGGAAGATTTAAAGATGGAAAGCCTGTTATATTAGGAGAACAAGAGGTAGCTCCTGAGAATTACAATAATTTTAATTTCAACGCGGATACCCCTGTTTTCCGGCTGCGTGACGGAAAACAAGTTGCCAGTGTAAAAGCGGATCAGCCAGGAATGAAATGTCCGGCATTTGCGCATATCCGTAAAGTTAACCCAAGGGATTTACCTACAGACCTGGGAAAAGAAACAGACAGTGCTACATTCAGAATTATCCGGAGAGGTATTCCTTTTGGCAAACCTTACGATTTTGATAATCCGGAGAACCCTGTAAATGAGACTGAAAGAGGCCTTTTATTCTTGTCTTATCAAACTTCTATTGAGCGGCAGTTTGAGAGATTGACACAAAAATGGATGAATGAGCCAGGCAGGCCTACGGCTATGGGATATGATATCCTGGTTGGGCAAAATGGTGAGGAAGATGAAAATGGAGTTAAATGGTGCAAGTTTATGGACGATAACAGGCAAACTAAAGAAATAACGGCTGAAAAAACCTTTGTTATTCCGACTGGAGGGGGCTATTTCTTTTGTCCGTCGGTTTCTACTGTGAGGGGATTGATTAGCTGATACGGATTCGGGGAACTGTGTTCCCCGAATTGACAGGGATTATGCTTTGTCCAACACCTCTGCTGCTTGCTCAGCAACAGTTGCTCCTATGCTATTCTTCTTCGGATAATTAAACAGGATTGAAGTAATTACAGGAATAATAAATATAGCTACGGTGAAGATCGAGATCAGTAAATCTGTCTTTTCACTTTCTATCAGATGAGAGATTGGTGATCCCGGATAAAAATGAGTAAACAAAGAAGAAGTAAGTTTAACCCCCAATACCCCAATTACAATAAATGCAACCGTTTCCAGGAAACTAAACTTCTCCATTAGCTTCACAAATGCCTGTGCTACAAAACGCATTGCAAGGATCCCAATAAAAACGCCAATATAAATAAGCCAGATATGGTCGGTAAATGCAACTGCTGCAAAAACGTTATCTATAGAAAACGCCAGATCCATTACCTCTACTAATGCAACAGTTGCCCAGAATGCCCCAACTAAACCGACTGTAGATTTATAGATCCAGCTTTTACTTTTATCTACTTCTTCCTCTTCTTTTTCAGCATTCTTTTTTCTGAAGTAATCAAACGCCAGGTATAAAAGATAAAGTCCGCCCAGAGGCTTTAACCACCAGATCGTAACCAGCCATGCAGCCAGCAGTAAACAAATACCACGAAATACATAGGCACCAATAATACCATATTTTAATGCTTTATCTCTTTGGTTTTTTGGAAGATCCATTACCATGGTTGCCAAAACTGCCGCGTTATCTACTGAAAGCAAGCTTTCTATAACAATTAAATTCAGGATGATGAGTAGTCCTGCCTGGATATCGTCACCTAAAATAGTATGTAAAAAATCCATTATACGTTATTATTTAACAGGTTAGTTTTGAGTTTGATTAGATGGAAGCGTAATTTCAACTCTTCTATTCTTTCTTCTGCCAGTATTACTATCATTTGATGCGATTGGATTTTCAATTCCTTTCCCCATTGCGATGATCCTGCTTTCTGCAATATGATTTGAAACCAGGTATTTTTTGAATGCATCAGCTCTTTTCTGAGAGATAGTTTGATTAATGGTTAAAGAACCTTCGCTACTTGCATATCCGTTTATATGTATTAATGCAGCAGGATTTTCAGACAAATAAGTAATGATACGTTTAATTATCTTTTTGTTTACTCTCGCAAAGGCAAAAGAGCCCTGACGAAAAGAAACGGGAATTTTACGATTTAAACTGGCTGCATTCTTATCTTTTACTACATTTTCAGCAACTGGCTGTGGTGGACTGGTTTTCAAAGCTGTAACGGACGTATCCACGATATCAGGCTGTAATTTGGACTGAGTTTCAGCTTCAACTGCTACAACCGGATCTAATGGGACGACTTCAGTTGATGTATGGTGAATAGCGTCTGCTTTTTTTGCAGTAGACGAATAGTACCAGATCCCACCGCCAATTATTAAAACGCCAATTAATCCAATGATCCACGTTTTCGGCTTTGACGGATTTTCTGTTCCGGCAACTGCTGTTGTCTCTTTTTTTGAAAGGTCAAATTTAGATGCCCCTTTAGCTTTATCAGATGAATCCACAGGAGCAGAACCATCATTTTTATTTAAATCAAATGCCATAATTTCTATTTTTATTAGGTATACATGTCTACTAATGTTTGTAAGCTGCCGGTATGCGCTCTGCCCATAGCTTCGAATTCCCAGCTATCACCAACACGGAATAACCTGCCGAATTCCAGCGCATCTTCATTGGTATACTGATCTTTCAAATCATAGCGAAGAATCTCGTTACCATTACTTTCATCTGCAATACGGATATAACAATCATTTACTTGTCCAAAATTCAGTTCCAATGTTCTGCGGTCTTTTTTGTTGTCGTGAGGATATTTACAAATCGTACAGCAAATAATAATCTGTTCAATCTTGTGGCTGACTTTCGTTAAATCAATAAACATATCTTCATCATCATCACCGTTACTTCTGGTTCCATCCGGATCATCAATAGCCCCGATAATCGCTCCATCCTCAGTTAGCGGCCTGAATAAGCCTTTCTCTATTTTGTCCTCAATTTTATTGCCCATACGGAGCTGGCCGTAAAAGGTGAAATAAGAATCAGAAGGGATTTTAAAATCACCGCCAATTGAAAATGCAGACACATCAAGATCAAATTCTGGCCCGCCCGGCTCATCGTTGGGGTTCCATCCCATTCCGATTTTCACAATTGATAGTCCAGGCGCTGCCTTGGAAAGGGAAAATCTATCCCCTTTACTTAAATTAAAACTGCTCATAGTATATTTTTTATTGATATAAATCTATTAGTGTATTTAAACCTCCGGAAAAGGCTTGCCCCAGCGCTTCTACATTCCAATTCCCACCATTTCTGGAAATAGTTGCAATGATCAGGGAATCTTCGTTTATGAAATTATCCTTTAACAGGTACTGACATAAAATTGAATTGTCAGCAGCATTTCTGATATTGATGTAAGAGTTTTGCACGTGACCGAAATTGTGTCCTCTGAGCTCACTTTGATCAATGGTAACTGCAAAATATAAAAATTCAACTTGTGGGTTTATTTTAGTCAGATCAATATGGATGACCTCGTCATCTCCATCGCCTTCACCACCCCTGCTATCCCCCGGATAATTGGTAGAACCATCTGGACTTGTCGCATTGTTATAAAAGATGAAGTATTCATCTGCGACGAGTTTACCATTTTCGCCTAACATAAATAATGATAGGTCAAGATCTACACTATGCCCGTTTACAGTGGCAGGATCCCAGCCTAAACCTGCTACAATGTGCGTTAGTCCTGGTTTTTCTTTGACAATCGATATTGGTTTTCTTTTTTCTAGTTGTATAGCCATTTTATAATTTATTAATTGTTAATTTCCCTTTATGTTCCTTTTTTAGGTGGAAGTGGTGGAAGCTTTACTGGGTTAACTTTTACCTGAATTACAGGTTTTACCTCAGGTAACCTGGGGATATTTATTTGCGGTTGTGAACTATTCTTCTCTTTTTTGGGTGGCAATGGAGGTGGTAATTTTGGTGCCGTTGCTTCTATTGGAACAGCTGCTGGCAGTCGTGGTCTGACCAGAACAGGTGGTGCTTTTGATTTAACAGTATAATTTGAACTGGAAACTTCCTCAAAAACAGATTTCATCGTATCCTTGATAGCAGCAGACGTAACCTCTTTCACGTAATGATATCGCTTAAGCAATTTACCGGAGAAATAAGAAGTACTGATTGCTTCTGTACCTAATAGAATTACAACATCCTGTACAGTTAAACCGCTTGACTTCAAAAGATCATCTATCGCTGTATAGATCATACTATCATTAGAATAATATTGAAGCCTGTCCGTAAGATTTCTCTCGTTAACTTTAAACCAATATTTATTGCCATCAGCTAACTCAGCATCCCCTTTAATAATAGCATCAGGGTTTTCCAGCAGACTTACACAAAAAGGGAGTAAAAAAGCGGTCTCAATATCTTTATCAATTGATAAATAAGGGTTCTGACTGATAATATATTCAACAATCATATTGGCCAGAATCTTCACTCTGGGGTCTGCTCCCTGCCCCTCCAGCTTAAATGAACCAATTTCTTCCGCATTTGCGTTTTTATAAAGTTTCAAATACAGCACATCATCAATAGCGCTTAGCAATAGAATAGCTTTTTCTTTAACCAGGATTTCTTTTTGAACTAATACGCCGAATAGTATTTTGTTGAAATGAATACGGTCTAAGTTAAAGTAACCAGCTTCCTGAAATAAGTTCTCGATCAGTGACTTCTCCTTATCCTCTATATCTGTATCAAATAAAAACCGAAGTGGAAAATGCTGCCTGTAAGATTCAATCGAGTCAACTTTATATAAAACTGTATTCAGAAAATGAGACAGGCATTGCTCAACGCCGTAATAAAACAGCTGTTTAACAGGTTTTTTATTGCCGTAAATAATAAAATGTTTGCTTGGATCTTTTATAATTTCAAAATAGTTCCCATAGGCATTAGGATCATGCCTGTTAAACCGCTCTCTTGCAGCACCTCCAAAAATAAAATCATTGCCACTCACATAAAAGTATAAAGGAATTTCATTTGATTCCTTTATACTCAATGGCGCATATGCATTCCCGTCCGATTGATACCAGAAAGAAACTGAGCGTTTGGATACTTTTGCTAATACACAGAATTTCATTGACCCTATTGTTTTTGGATGCCTTTAAGCAGGTGTTTTTCAAAGAATTTCATCCCTTCTAAAATGATAATCGGGGCTACATAGTCAAACTCTTTCTGATCTTCATGTTTCCGCTTCTGTGCTTTAATAAAACCGGGTTCTCCTTTGATATAATTTTCAATATTCATATCCTGGAAGCCTGCCATAAAATCTGCGGAATTCATTTTTAAACCAAACATGGTAGAAGAAACTCTATAAAATAAATCGGCAAAGTCCATAAATCTCGGGCAAAGTAATTTTCCTTCCTGAGGCAGACAGATAAAATGGTTCCCTATATGTTCCAGCATTTCCGGGGTAACTGAATTAGTCGATTCCAGGTATTTGAACTCACCAGCCGGGGTAACTACACAGAAATTATCTTCTCCAAGTATCTCGATAGCTTGTTTATTGGTTGGCACTAAAATGCTTGTGATATTGGTGGGGATAGCCAAACCTTTTGACACCTCATATTTAACATCGGCGTTGTTGGTTCCCCGCTGCGAATTAATATCAATTATTCTTAATGGATTGGTACTGATCGGGGTAATTGTTTGTCTGGCTATGGCTTCTCCACCCATACCCCTGATAAACATTTGTGTATAATAATCGTCAGCTGCTGTTGGATTTACTGCGGTAAACCAGTCAAATATTCTTGATCCTTTTCCTGCAAAAGCAATCTTAATTTTAGGAGGGATAGCCTTAACAGCTGTTGGGGCATCCTCCGATTTAACAATTTCAGTCCTTAATTTATAAGCCAGCTGACCAGCATAGAACATGATTAATCCAGTAACATAGAGATTAATACTCATCATCTCTTTACACTCTGCGGCTATTAAAAGATAAAAAGTTTCAAAATCTGATGCTTCCAGCCGATCTACAACCTGTTCAAAATAATAAGGGGCTGTATTTTCAGAAAACTTATTGATCCCATTATTTAATCCCTGGATGGAAATGTTCTTCCTTTCACACATTCTTAACAGGACATTTTTAAAGTTTGGGGAAAATTTAGTCGCCTGCGCAACTCTTTCTGCCGCAAAACGGATAGAGTTTTGCTTAATCATCGCCTTTCCACCATCCATCTGGCATAAGGCTGTAATATCAGTTGTACTACCGCCAATGTCAAAACAAAGGACCAGCTCTCCGGGATTAATGGAATAGCCTCCATTTGGCCGCACTAAATAGTTCGCTACAGCACAAGCTTCTGAAAGTGATTCTTCATTGCTTAATTTTCTGAAATCAAATCGTACAGGTTTGGTTTCAGTTGCGATGTTAACTGAACTGACTTTCGTTGAAGTCTCGTTTCCCCAGCCCCCACCGTTTGCCGGAACTTTAGGCTCACTCCCCCAGCCATTGCTACTGGTTTCTGCTGTGCCCCAGCCTGAAGCTGCTATTGGAGATTCAGTTGTACTATTGCTCCAACTTGAACCAGCAGCCGGGCTGTCCCACACGCTGCCGCCTGTAGTATCCCCAATATCTGAAAGGTCTGACGGAGGATAAGTTTTTAATTTTACATGACCCACAATCGGTGAGATCTCTTTAAGTGAATCCCAGATTCCTCTATATTCACTTAACAACTCTTTACCCATTGAAGATGGATATGACCATTTTAAAGTATGAGGTTCATGACCTTCAATGAACAATTGCGCATAAACATGCAATAACAATGAGCTTAAATAAGCAGTCTTATAACTCTTATCTATTGGCTGAGCAGACCATTTCATATTATAAACCAACTCCGCTCTTCCTACTCTGTTGTAACTTAGAATATAACGGTTATCTTCTGCATTTTCAATGGGAAGATTTCTTTCAAAGCAAGGAAAGCCACCTTTAACTGCCTGTGCCATCAAGGAGTCATTCAACATATTGGTGTCATTGATAATCCTTCTGGAATCATGAATGGTTAGCACTGATTTAATAGAATTGGTGAGAATTTCATCGTTTTGGAAAAAGAAAATCTCATCTTCTAAAGCATGACGTTTATCATTGTTCTTGGCATCAGTTGCTAACAGGGAAACTCTCTTGTTAGTCAATTTTAAACTTTCACAGACTTCATTTCTCTGATCAGAGAAATAAGCGATAGAGGAATTTGTACTTCCAAAGTCAACACCCAAAAACGCAGGAGATAAAGTTCTCGGAGAATTAAGCATATTCACAGGTAAAGATTGTGTATTGCCGGATCCATCATACCGGATGATCCCAAAACCGCAATCAATGCCTGCGTGCGCAAATTTCACTCCCTTGAAAGGCTTATTGCTTTCATAAATTTCATATTTGTACTTGTTATCTGCTACAGCATTATTTGAGGTCACATGGAGCTGAGCTTTAATGGCTCCATATTTTTCAGGAATTATAGCTGCTCTGCCATTATTGGCCAGATATAGGGGGATCCCTTTTTCATCCAGTACTATTCTGAAAAAGTCATCATCTACATTACCGATAAATGGCGTAGCCTGAAACTGAGCGTCATTATGTGGAATTTCCGAATAAAGGAAATACCTGTTCCATTGTTTAGAAATAAAGTTAGGCCACATTAAAATGTCCTTCCCTCTGATAGATTCTGATGTTATTTTATAGATTACCTCTTTAATAATTTCATCACCGGTTTCTGTATATAATTTCAGGTTGACAGTCAGCCTTTCGCCATTCTTATCATTCGGATCATAAATAGCAGTGAGCCTTGATTTTACATTTGAGGTTTCTGCTATACCTACCAATGCATCCAGTGTGGCGCCAAAGACATTTAAGGCTAATGGGGTTAGCGGTAAAGTAAAATAAGCATAATTGTCCGGCTGTCCCCTGGTTTCAGCAGCGAGTAAAAGTATGGGCTTAGACCTGAGGTAATTCCTGGTTTCTATCCCTTCTTTGCCAAAATCAATTTGAGCAATTTCTGTGGTATCCGGCAAGAGTAAGTCTTTAGGATCAAAAATTATTCTCCCTTCTCCCGATTCATTATATATAATCCCTTCTGAGCCAAATAATTCTGTAGAATAGTTAAACAGAATACTGAAAGGATAATTAAAAAGATTTCCTACTTCTGGTGGTGCCTGATGCGCTAATTTTGGATATCCTTTCTTTTGCTGATAAACAATCATTTCATCAATCCATGCCTGAAGGCAAATTGACATATTACCGTATTCTGGTCTGATTAATTCGGCTAAGTCAGCATAATTTAATCTGAAGTTTTCAATATGATGGAGAATATGTTTAGCGTAACCATAAAGCGTAAATAGTTCCTGTGGGTTTAGTTCTGATTTTAAAGGGTCTATAAACTTACCATTCTGTACGTTTACGAAAGGTAGTTTGTCTTTAAGATTGTAAGCGACAGAAGTAAATAAAAAGCTGTCAGGTGAAGTGCCCCCAACTACATTTCCTTTAAAGGAAATCACATCAATAAATGGTATTTTATCTGCGTTGTTTGCTAAAGACTGATCACACCATAAGGGTTGCCGTTCAAACAGCATATTTCCAAATGCACCTGCAGGCTCATAAATATTTGCCGTGTTAATCAACTGATGTCCATCAGTATATGCTAAATGGATTCTATTAACCTCAATATCTTTATAGTTTAATGCAATACAGCTGATCAAGCCTTTCCATTCACTAAGTAAAGATTTGTAAAACAACATTAATCCAGAGGCTTCTGCTTCCTTGTCCTGGATATTATCAAGTGCACTTTTAAACAAGTTAGCCCTTGCAAATACTGAAGGTATACCAGAAACAATAGTTCCAATGTTAACAGATGAATTTCCATCTTTATCGACAGCTATCTCTGGTATTAGAATATTTTTAGTAAAAACTTCTAATTGAGGGATTTTGTCCCAGGCAAATTCAACGCCATTTGGTTCAGTTTTAGCATGAACTTTAATCGCCAGTGCTTTTATTCTTTTGTCTGACATGTTCCTTTAGTTTATATCGAAGTTTTGTGAAATAGTAAGTGCATTAAAAATGTGAGCAAGAAATTTTTCTTTGGTGGTGTTTACTTTCTGCTCTTCTTTCGGATTGGTATTGATTAGTTTTTCAACAAATGTATCATACCGGTTTCCGAAGATCCCCCCTTTTGACCAATGGTGTTTTTCGTCAAGAAACATCGCTCCTACATCTAATCTTTTCAGCTCTGTTTGATTGTCTGGAAATGCTTTGCTATCGAATAAAAATCTGCCTGGAGCTACTGAATTTCTAATCTGATAAAGCCAGCCAGGGATAAACCTCGCATCCTTAAAAGTATAGGCGAAAAGCTTGAAGTATTCATTGATATCTTTGCATTCTGCATCAGTAATAGCGCTGTACTGATTTAGTTTCTGGTTTTCACATTGTTTAATAAATCCTTTAATACCAGAATCATCAAAAGCAGCCCCGTTTTTACTTAAAGATATATGGGCTAAAGAAAAGAATGCACCTAATTTATTGACAAAGACCTCACCTGCTTTATTTTCCTTACCGACAAAATCGTCAAATGAAAAGTTGAAAGAGTTGTCTTTAAACTCTACAGCTTTATATAAGTAATCTGCTTTTGCACTATCAAATCCACGGGTACGGGTAAAGAAGTCATAAGCTGCACAGGCACATAGTAATTCTGTGATATGACATGGATTTCTTTGCTCACTTCCTCCGGTTGTCGTTTGATCCGGTGTATTATTTTCATCTATCTTTTTACTTTCTATTGGCCAGCCAATATGATATAATAGTTTATAGCACTTTTGTACAGTAGGATCACTCTGATAAAATTGTAATGCAGCCTGGCTATTTAATGGAAAGAAAGATGAATCTGCAATTACACTATTCGCTTTAGTTGATTTCTGTTTATCATCTGGTTTATTGAAGGTGAAATATTCGGTAAGTAAAGTAGAACCAAACTTTGCTTTAGCGAAATCTATACTTGAATTTCCATTGGAACGAATCTTCACGAAATCCTGAAGGGCTTTAGGGATCACAGGGATGGAAGAAGCCCCGGTTCCGCCAAATACAGATCCAAAAATAAAGACCCTGGCCGAAGCACCGCTTTTTTCAAGTTTCCCCATAAAAGAATCCAATTCCCGTTCCTGAGATTGTACTGTAGTTCCTTTCAGGATGTTCCTTGCCGCTTCCACAATTCCATGGTACATTAACATAGAGCCTAAGTGTGTTTGTGCGCGATAGCCATGAGCCAGATCAAATTCCTGTACAGAGCTCGTATCAAGAAATAAATCAGAGATCAGTTTATTAGCTTTCTGCTGTTCAGGTGTTCCGGTTGAAATCCTGGTGATGTTTTTATAATTCTCCCTGCCAGCGCTTGAATAATTTGTCCAGAACCGGTGCAGATTAAGCTTTGCGGAAAAGAATGTATTCGCATTAGGCGTCCCTCCCACATTTGTATCGGATGTTTTAATCCGGTTGTAGAGGTTAATAAGTTCTTCTACGCGGTCTTTGTTGCCATTATTTTGATCGGTGTCTAAGGTTAACACCTCTATTTCCTGGTTATCAAACATTCCGATACCACATAAGAGGGTAAAAGATTCCAGGCAGCGCATTCCAGTACCGCCGATGGCGATTACAAATAATTTATCCATTAAAATATTTTTTGGGAATTAAAACCAGTGACCAATTTTGCCGTTAGCAAATATTTTACTCAATAAAAAGCCTAAAAGGATGTATAAAATAAACCCGATAGCCGTTCCTATACTTAAAGCGTTTACATAATTGTTTAAAACCATCATGTTTGCATCTGGTTTAAATACAAAGTATCCGAGTAAAAAGCCCAATGCAGGATTTAAAATTGCCAGGATCCAGAACCAGGTTTTTCGGGATTGCGGGTCTTTAGGGTTACTTCCACCCTCAAATTTTATGGCATTTGCAATGATAGCTGCTAGCAGCAAAAAAATTAAAGCGGTAATGAGTGAGATTATGTAAGCTGATGTAGATTCCATTTGATGATTACGTTTAGTGTTAATTATTGTTGAGTTTTGATGTAGTAAGAGTAGATGATCTTATTTACTGGCTTAAGTTCTTGCAGGGTGTTTTTTATGGATTCGTACAAGGCTATATTAGGTACATGTTTTGCATTGACCCATTGAAATTTTGAGAGTTTTAAGTTGGCAAGATTAGGGACAGCAGTATTTAAAACGATATCGACTTTGACAATTCCATTTGGGTCCTGAATATTTTTCAGATTGAATCCGGGATGGAAAGAAACTCCAAATTCAACATTCTTATGGTCTTGTTTTCTGGTATTTTCAAACAGGAGTTTATTTAATATAAAAACCTCATTCACAGGGATTACCGGTTCAGGCTTGTAAAGCCACTGTTCTTTTAACTTTCCATCAGTATGATAACATGCCAATGCAAAGACATCATTTTCACTATCAGCAAACTTGTCCTGACCATCACTCCCTTTTGCTAATTTTGGCTTATGCTTCTTAACTTCAGCAGCTTTAGAGAAGTTCTCAAAATCAGCCTTGATCGCTGAAACTTTTACATCAAAATCTCCAAATGTATAGCTGTCATCATTGCTTAGATCAATGTATAGTTTTCTGAAGAAGTCATTGAATTGGTTCTGAGCAGCGTATGTGGTATGAAGCTGCGCTATTGTTTTCCAGTCTACGCCTAAAGGATAAAATTCAAAGTGATTTCCATTTTTAAGCCCATTGATATAGTTATCTTTTAAATCCAGTACATTTTTAGCGTTATCAGATTTACCGCTGGTATCGTAAAAAATTCCACCGGATTTCTCAACAGGATAGGCTGTGCGCAGTTTATACGATTTATTTGACAAGTCAAATCTTGTGGTTAATGCCCCCAGTTTAGATTCAAGTTTGGAAATCATACTGGATTCATTTGGATTGCCACAATTAAAGATGGTGAAGTAAAGGTGTTTAGCAACTGGACCTTCTTTATAATCAGCAATAAAGAAATGAATAGTATTTCCTTTTTCAAGCCATTTAGAGAAAGGTATTTTCAGGAAAGCAGTGTTCGTGACTTCACTGTTCTTTTGCCATTCTTCAAAGTCAGTAATCAGTAGTGCGTCATTATCTCCATCAACTATTTTTTCAACGGCAGACTGGATCGGAGCCCAGATATCTGCATATTGAGCAGGGTCACTTACCTGCTGCCCTAATTGCGTTGTATTGGTAATATTTAAAGGGGTTATTTTATTGGAGCCCAATTTGTAAACATCAAATTTTTGAGCCAGAACTGTATTGAAACAGTTAGTCATCATTTCTTTAATACCCGGATCTGCAAAGGCTTTATTGATCCCAGAAGAAAAATCTATGTATAAAGCCGGATTGCCACTTTTTGAATTGGCATTGTTTGGAGCGACAGTATTGTTATAGGCTTCAATCCGTTTGCCTAATTCCTGATCGTATGGGTTGAATTTTCCGTCCTCAAATGGATCGGCCGGTATAGCGGGCTTTTTATTATTGCAAGCAGCTGCTATTATTAATAGCCCGAATACTCCTGTAATCCTGACAAAACCCAGGGTCTTACCTATTTTCATAATTTATAATTTTAATAACTGTTATTAATTAGATCAATCACTTTATGTTATTGTTCAACTCTTCAAAAGTATCGAGGTCAAAAGTGTTTTTCTTACGGGAAACCGTAAGCAGATCAATTAATCAACAATCATTAACTGCCTTATAAACAGATAATTGGTTATTACACAGGGAGAAATATGGGTATGGGATAGGCGTTACTAATTCCGGAAGCTATAATATGTAATACTAAATTGAGACATTTCTACTGTTCCAATTTAGTATTACAAGTGTAAAACCTATGGTTTTAAGACTACTTTTACACAGTCTTCCTGCTTTTCATCAAAGATTTTATAACCGTGGGCGGCTTCACTCAGTGGTAAGGTGTGGGTAATAATATCATCAAGCACAACCTTCTCTTCTTTCACCAGTTCTATTAATTTATCAATATGGTTAAGTACTGGCGCCTGACCTTGTTTAATCGTTAGTCCTTTATCAAAGATCCGGAACAGTGGAAAATTGTCATATGGGCTTCCATAAACACCAAGGATAGAAACTGTTCCACTCCTGCGTACGGCTTCAAAGCACATTTCAAGCACTTTAATGCTACCTTTTTCAAAGTTTATCGTTGCCTTTACCTTATCCATAAATGTACGTTCAGGCTCAAAACCAACCGCGTCTATACAAACATCGGCGCCCCTGCCCTGAGTCATTTCACGGATGGCTGCGACTACATCAACTTTATGCGGATTCAAAATGTCCACGTTATTCACAGCCTTTGCTTTATCAAGACGATAATCTAAAGGATCGATGGCAATTACCCGGCTGGCACCATGTAACCAGGCTGCTTTCTGCGACATCAAACCTACCGGGCCAGATCCGAAAATAGCAACCACCTCACCACCTTTAAGCTGTGCCCAATCTACACCAGACCATCCGGTTGGAAAAATATCAGTCAAAAAAAGTGCTTGTTCATCTGTTATATTATCGGGGATAATCCTTGGACTAACATCGCCATAAGGAACACGTACGTATTCTGCTTGTCCACCAGAATAACCACCATACAAATCGGTATAACCAAATAACGCTGCTCCTTTTTGATCCATCATATCACCATTTGGCCCATAATGTTTGTAATTGGAATTCTCACAACTTGGTGATGCGCCATGGTTACAGAAAAAGCAATGTCCACAGGCAATGGGAAAGGGAACAATTACACGGTCACCTTTTTTCAGGTTCTTTACCTCGGCCCCTACTTCTTCCACAATGCCCATAAATTCATGGCCCATCACCATGTCGGTAGTTTGTGGAACGGCTCCGCTTAAAATGTGAAGGTCAGAGCCGCAAATGGCTGTAGAAGTAACTTTCAGGATGATATCTGTGGCAAGTTCAATCCGCGGATCGGCTACAGTTGTATAACTGATGTCACCTGGTTTGTGAAATACTGCTGCTTTCATAAGAATGATTTTAGTTTTCGAATAGGATGGCAACACGTCATATCAACGATTGTTTAGAGATTTTGAATTTTGCTAAACTATAAGCCAATCTGTGTGTTATAGAAAAAACAAAAAAAACTAACATCATGAAAAAAATAATTTATTCGCTTGCAATAGCTTCGGCTGCATTAGCATTTCAAAGTTGTAATAGTGGTACTAAAGATGCCAAAGAAACTGCTGACAGCCTTAATAAGACAAAAGACACTACTTCAAATGTAATGGCTACAGGTGGTATAGCCGTTGAACCATCCGATGCTGAATTTGCTACAAAAGCAGCTGTTGGCGGAATGGCAGAAGTTGAATTGGGTAAATTAGCCTTAACTAAAGCAACCAATGCACAGCTTAAAGAATTTGCTAAAATGATGGTGAGTGACCATGGCAAGGCTAATGAAGAACTGATGTTAATCGCTAAAAAGAAAAACATCACCTTACCTGCTGCTGTTGACGAGGATCATCAGAAAAAGATGAATGAACTCGATAAAAAATCTGGTAAAGACTTTGACAAAGCTTATGCTGAGGCAATGGTAGACGGACATAAAAAGACACTTAAATTGATGCAGGACGAAGCCAAAGATGGTAAGGATGCAGATATTAAAGCTTTTGCGTCCAAAACTACTCCTGTTGTTCAAACCCACCTGGATATGATCAATAAGATTCATGACAGCATGAAATAACCCAAACAGGCAGTACTATTCTGATAGTACTGCCTGCTTATAAACTGTGATGATTTTTTATATTAAGCCAAATTGCTCCAAATGGTGTTTAAAATGCTTACTGTGCCAGAACACCCATTCTTCATAATTCATGGCGCCGAATCCACCATGTATCACTGTCATTCCTGATTCCTTAAAATAATTATCAAAATCTTCCAGTTCTTTCAATAACTGATTAATAGCATTCTCCAAATCCGAATAAATTAATGGGTCGGGAACCCCTCCTGATATCGCATTTTTTGGTATCTCGAGATCAGCATAGATATAAGCTTGTTTAGCTGATTTTGCTTGCTCTTCAGGAACCTCACAGAATGGTTGTCTCTTCCCATTTGTATAAGATACCTGTTTAATCAGATGCTCTACCATTTGCTGTGGTTCCATTATACCCCATTGTGGTTTGTTCTCAGCATTTAGTGTCAGAAATAGCTTTGCTAAATTTTCCCGATTAGCGGTAACTGCCAGTTGATTCAAATTCATAATTGATATTTTTGCCTTTAAAAGCATTGATAAGTTAACTAAAGTTGACAGAAAAACAGGCAAAAAACAACCATAATCAGGCCAATCTTAAGGGCGATTTGCGACATAATTACAGCTTATTTTTAACTTACAATTTTGCTAAAAGCTTGTTAATTCTGAATACATAATGATAGTTGTCATATTTTATCAAATCATAATCAGTTTGAAAATTAGCATCTATAATATCAAAAGCTGGCTGGTCTTTAAAGCTTTTTTTAAGATTAACTAAGGATAGTAAATAAACTTCCCCATCCGCTCCATTGCTGAAATAGTAGCGAACTAACGGTTTGAAACCATTTTGTTTATTACCCGGCTGCTTGGTTTCGTAAATAACAATCCTGCCATTTTCCAATATTTTATATGGAGTACTGTAGCTCCTGTATAATCTGTAGTCACTCCCATGTTTATCTCTATAGCCATAGATACTATCTTTTGAGAATTCATGATTTTGTCCTTTATGACTAACGGTAAGTGTCTTCTCACCAAAAAAATCATTTAAACGGAGTTTATTATTTGTTGATAAGTCACCAGCAAGGTGTAACTGGTTGTTTTTATAATCAGCAGCAGTTAGATAAATTCCACTTTCAGGATCGGCTGCTATTGTATTCAGTGTTGTAGCCTGCACAAATAGATTTGATAAAAATAGGACAGGCAGGATCATTAAAAATTTTGAAGATTTCATATTTGAGTTTTTGATATGAAGTAAAAAACAGGGTTAATTGATTATTTTCAAGTGTAAATAATCAGAGTTTAAACAAGGAGAAATACTCGTTTAATATTTGGTGGGTATGCTCAAATTCTGTAAGTACAATTAAAAATATAAATAGGAACCTCACCGTGTATTGGAGGTGCATGAGTCGGATTATTAATTGATACACTCTCAATTCCTGTTAAAACTGGCGTACGATAGTAATTCCCAAAAGTTGATATAAACAGGTTGGTGAAATGCTTAACCTGGCTTGCAGATTGGCATGAAAGAATGTGAGTATCGTTTACTTGTAAATTATTTAATTGATTTTCACAGCAGCTCTCCTTTTCACTGTGTCTGCTATATTTTTCATTAACATCCTGCTGAACACTAAAAGAAACTTTGCTCAGTTGTCCACAGCAAGAAAACTCCTTTACACTAAAACCGAAACTGGTTGTAGTATATAAAAGTAACAGTAGTATGGACAGTGCTTTTTTCATTTCAACTATAAAATTATTGAAATCTGCTTAAACATGCACTATAACCACCTGATTTTATGCCATTTTATGACATTAATCTTTAAATACGCACTGGAGGCATATCTTACAGACAACGGTTATTAACCCTCAATTTCCTCCTGCTTTTTTTTAGGCAGACTGTTAAATATCAATTCATAAGAATGATCTATGATCTCACGCAATTGCTTTAAAGTGAGACGGCCATTCATATAAACGGTATTCCAGTGTTTTTTATTCATATGATAGCCTGGAATGATCTCTTCGTATTGTTCACGCAGAGTAATTGCACGTTCAGGGTCACATTTAGCATTAAAGCGATTTGCTTCGGTAAGGCCAACAAGCAAAAATATTTTCTCACCAACTTTAAAAACCAGGGTCTCTTCTCCAAAAGGAAGCCCCTCTGTTGATCCTGGTTTTGACAGACAATAATCTCTTAATTCTTCTATGTTCATATCTAAATTCAAATATGCTAATTCTATACAACTATTTTGCCTTTGTCAACATCATTTTGGCTGCAAGAGCAACTAAAACGCTAGCCATAACCCACTTTTGTACCCTGACCCATACTGGATTTGCACTAAACCAAATGGCAGCCTTTGCAGCAACTAGAATAACGGTAAGATTGACTAACATACTCACCAGCATCTGAAGAGAACCCAATTGAAAGCACTGTGCAACGATATGGCCAGCTTCTGGTCTGATAAACTGCGGGAACAGCGATAAATAAAAAACAGCCATCTTAGGATTCAATAAATTAGTTAGAAAGCCCATCGTAAATAGCTTGACAGGTCTATCATCGGGCAGGTTATTTTGTACAGCAAAAATTCCCGCATTACCTGGTTTTATAGCCTGCAACGCCAGATAAATTAAATATAAAGCCCCAGATACCTTCAGTGTTGTAAACAAGAAAGGTACTGCAATCAACACAGCGGTCAAACCATATGCAACCATAGTGATATGGAACAGAAATCCACAAACCACTCCTGAAAGTGAGGTTATTCCTGCTTTTTTCCCTTGTGTAATAGAACGTGAAATCAGGTAAATCATATTGGGTCCGGGTGTGATGGACATTGCAATAGCTGCAATAAGAAAGACTAATAGTTCCTTTTGTGCGATCATTGGAGTAAGAGATTTTTTGACTATTATTTGGATATAGCTGTTAATCTACATTATTAACGATGTTAAAGCAATTTATTTTTCAAACAAACCTGAATCACGTAAAATATAGTACGGTATACGTAATAAATTGGAATCATGGTCATACTTAAAGCTACGTTTACGATTCATAAAAATCAATATCCTGAATGACTAAGGAATTAAAAGAAACAACCAAATTATTTCAACCTGTTTTCCTAATCAGCTTTATCCCTGTTCTGTTACTATTCACTGTCCTGCTAGGTTATGGGATCAGAGAAAATGATCGCATAATTATGATATTATGTTTTACTATCATTACGCTCAATATTGTTGTATTGACTCTATTGCAAATCCCCAAATTGACGCTGGTCGTTGATCAGGATGGCATTCAATTTAAATATAGACCATACCATAGAAAAAGTATACACTATGCATGGGCAGAGATTAATACAATTGAGCTCATTAAATTTGATCCTGCCATGGAATTTAAAGGCTGGGGAAGAAAATTCAGTACACATTATGGAGTGGGTTATCTGACACTGGGCGGTAAGGGTATCCGCATTACTGATAAAAATGATAATTCAGTCACTTTAACCATTTCCAATGTTAAGTCTGCTGAACAGCTTATTTTGTTATACAGCCCATTTTAATCTGGATAACTCTTTTTTTACACAAAATCTCAGTAATCCTGATTTTAATCTATTCTGAAAAATTAGCGGTTTTAGAATGCATCAATTTCAAAAACTGGAAATAAATTATTAGCAGTACGAAAAACCTGTTGAAATATTTAATTCTTGTCAGTATTATTTAGCTAAAACAATTTTAAAACTCATGGCTTAACTATGAGTCTTTCCTGTCTTATTTGTATTAAATCCAGATAAAAGTATATTTGCCGGAAACCAATATAGATGAAGCTCAAACTTTTACTCTTATTCTCTACCCTTTTTCTTTTCGTATTCCCTTTTGTAACACAGGCTCAAAGCAGACAAAGTATACTGATTGGAAGTGTAACTGATAGTATTCATCAAAAGATAAGTTACGCCACTATACAAATCAAAAAACTCAACATAAAAACATCTTCAGATAAAACAGGTCATTTTCAGCTCAGGGGAATTGCTGCTGGAACTTATACTGTACGGATCTCTATGACAGGATTTGAAACTAACGAAACTCAGTTAGTGGTGAAAGCAAATGATACGTTAAAAGTTGCATTCATACTGAAAGATAAGAATTCTGATTTAAACGAAGTGATTGTATCCGCAAGCAGAAAAGCAGAATCCCTTGCACAAACACCATCTTCTGTAACCATATTAACTGCTAAAGACATCAATACGCAATCAGTAATCAGCCCGAACCTGGCTAATATACTGGCTTATAGTGTACCCGGACTTGGCGCAGCTACCAATCAAACAGGAAACTCTGGTCAGACTTTACGTGGAAGAGGTGTATTGGTATTGATTGATGGTGTCCCGCAATCTACTCCTTTGCGTGCAGGTGGCCGTGATATTCGCAGTATAGATCCTTCGGTAATTGAAAGAGTTGAAGTGATCAAAGGTGCGACTGCGATATATGGCAATGGTGCTGAGGGCGGGTTAATCAATTACATCACTAAAAAACCGGCATCTGGCAAAGTATTAGGTGGTTATTCGCAGCTTGGCCTGACGGGAAATACCAAAGGAGATAGTACACTGGGTTACTGTGTAGTACAACAATTTTATGGTAAAAGCCGTAAACTGGACTATATAGTGAGTGGTACTTATGAAAAAACAGGCGTTTTCAGAGATGCTAAAAACCAGGTAATTTCCCCGGACTATGGTTTAGGAGAAACAAAGACTTACAACGGATTTCTTAAAGTTGGTTATGATTTCTCTCCTAAACAAAGGTTAGAATTGATGTACAATTACTTCAGTTCCAGACAACACTCTGATTACGTTTTAAAAAATGGAATATATGGACAAGAACCAGCAATCGGGGTTCACGGTACACGTAAAGGAGAAGATGAAGGGACGCGCTATAACCACAATGCCAATCTTCAATATAGCAACAAGCAGGTATTTGGTCAAACAGACTTGCAAGCCAATGTATATTTACAAGACTTTTATACTATTTATTCCAATGTAGCTTCCTTTTATGAAGGTGGTCAATCAGCGATTAAATCTGTTAAAAAAGGTGCCAGGGTAAACTTGAATACCCCCCTTCCTATATCAGAAAATTTATTGATGCAACTGAATTATGGTGTCGATCTGATGAACGATAAAACGTCTCAGAATCTGACAGACGGCCGGGTTTGGGTACCAGATATGAATATGGTCAACGTTGCTCCCTACCTGCAAGCTACTGCCAATATTTTTAAAGATTTAACTATTAAAGGCGGTTTAAGAGTAGAAAATATCAATATCAAAGTAGATGATTTCAATACGCTGGCTACTGGCGCCAACAATGCCGGTAGTATTGCGGTTAAAGGTGGTACGCTTAATTATAATGCGCTGGTATTTAATGTGGGTGCAAGATATTCAGCAAGCAGGCTATTCAATCCTTTTATAAGTTACGCGCAGTCTTTTTCGGTATTCGAACTGGGCAGAGTGCTGCGTGCAGCTCAAAGTAATACACTTTCTCAATTACAGACCAAACCTATTATCGTAAACAATTACGAGGCTGGTTTTAGCAGTGCGCTGGGCCCGGTAAATATTAGTGCGGCTTACTATATCAGTACTTCTAAATTAGGTGCGAATTTACTGGAGGTCAACGGGGTTTATATTTCTCAAAGGATTCCTGAACGCGTTTGGGGCTATGAGTTCCAGGCAGATTATGCAGTGACCAGAGAACTTTCAGTGGGTGGAAATTACGCTTATGTAGAAGGAAAAGGTGATGTAGATGATGATGGAAAGTTTGATGGTGCGCAGGATGTTTATTTAAACACAACCCGCATCCCTCCTTCCAAATCCACACTTTACCTGAAATATTCTGGTATTAAAAACTTATCAATTGATGTGAACTGGATGAGAGTTGGAAACAGGGACCGTTTTAAACCGAATGCAACTACGGGTAAATATTTAATTGGGGAAGGCCCTGTAAAGGCTTATAACCTTTTTAACCTGGCCACGGTTTACCAGGCATCAAAAGCTTTAAAGCTTAGTCTTGGATTAGAAAACTTATTGAACAAAGCTTATTATCCAAGTATTTCCCAGTTTTATGGAAATAATTCTGTGTATACCAGGGGAAATGGACGTCGTTTTAATCTTGCAGCTGGTTATTCTTTCTAATGAAATTAAATAAAAAATTTAAACAGGCAGTTGGGCTGATCCATTTATGGTTAGGGCTTTTTACCGGAATTATCGTGGTGATTATCGGTATAACAGGTTGTATGTATGTTTTTGAGCAGGAGATCAGGGATTACCTGCAAAAAGATTATGCTTTTGTTCCGGTTCAACAGCAACAGCAGGCCGGCTTAGCTAAACTTTTAGAGGAATTTGAAAAAATTGCTCCCGGTCAAAAGGTTACTGGTATTGAAATTAATAATACTGCTCCCAATGCGACAGTGAGTTTGACAACTGGTAAACATCATGTTTATTACCTGAATCCTTACAATGGAAGCCTGGTTAAGAAAACGAAGCCAGATTTCTTAGTGACCGTTGAAGATATCCATACGTCTCTGCTTTTAGGAGATACGGGAAAATTTATCATCCGGTGGTCTGTAGTAATTTTTGTAATTATGCTGATTTCTGGTCTTATTTTATGGTTCCCTGGTCAGATGAGATTGATTAAACAAGCTGTTACGATTAAATGGGGAGCTTCTTTTAAAAGGGTCAATTACGATTTACACAATGTATTAGGATTTTATGCATCCGGTATTTTACTGGTGAGTGCCTTGTCAGGGCTTTATTTTGGTTTCAAAGAAGTAAAGACCGCAGTAAGTTTTTTTAGCGGATCAAAATTAACAGAAGGTGTAAAAGCAGCACCTGTCAGACAACCCGTAATTGCGGAAACTATTCCAGAACATTATGAGCGTATATACAGGCAGGCAATCGTACAATATCCAGGTGCTGTCCTGACCAATTTATCTATCCGTAAAGATGGCAATCTCAGGTTAAGGTTAAATTATCCTGCGGAATGGGCGCGAAAACGGAATACATTTTTTTATAGCCCGGAGAATGGACAATTGATCCGCTCTAAACTTTATAAAGATTTTAACCGGGCCGACTGGATTGAAGCTGGTAATTACAATCTGCATACCGGGCAAATGTTCGGTCTGTTTGGTAAGATCGTAGCGACGATAGTCAGTCTGATTGCGGCGGGTTTACCGATAACCGGTTTTATCATCTGGCTGAAAAGAGGGAAGAAAAAGAAACTTAAAAAGCAGAGGTCTTAAGACTCCTGCTTTTTGAGTTTTTATATTTTTAATCCCTGGAGAAAAGCTAGTTTAATAGCGAATGCATCCACAAACTCAGCATGCATTAAATCAACCGCTTTTCCTTCTTCTAATTCTTTATAAAGACTCAGTATTAAACGTTTACCCGGTGCACCAATAAGATAGTTATCAAAAAAACATTGAGCTTCTTCTTTTGAAGCAAAACAAAGCATAAAAGCTAAAGGAGTTAATGATTGAGCTGTATAACGATTAAACTTCGTTCCCTTATTCATCAAAAATTGTATGGTACTATTTATATCTTCAAAGAGATCGAAAATAGGGATTGCATAAGTTTTTATAACATCGATTACCTCTGCAATTGCTTTCTCCTGACTGATCCCCGAAACATTCCATGATTTCCACTCCTGAAAATGAGAAATATATCCAAATTGATTACTATAAATAATATCATTGCTATAAACATCATCGGTTTGCGCTTTCAGCCACTTTTTTAAGCGCCTGGAGGTGATTAGAATGTGTGGTAATAGTTTAACATAACCATTACTGTTTAAGGTACTGGACTGGAAACTAATTTCAAAAGTAAACTCTTTATGAATACTGATCTTTTTCAGACAAGCTCCCTTCTGACTGGCTTTGAATCCGAATCCGGCCAATCCATCATTAAGCTGGTTACATGCGGCTAAGAAGATATCCCTGGAACTCATATACTGTTATTTGCGACTTATTTCTGGGTGCGTAAGTTAGGATTATTATTCATCTTTTGAAGCTGAAAAAATGTCGATCATACTGCCATTTTTTCTCTAAACATGAAATTATTTCAGAACTGATACACAGCTATTCTATTAATATCATTCTGGCATGTTGTTGGAAAAGACACTTTAAAACAAGTTTTTTACGGACTGACATTTATGGAACCAGAAGAATATGAAGAAATATTTAGTCATTTAAATTTACCCAAGGAGGCTAAATTATGGCCTGGAGTATATATAAATGACGTTAGTAAATTCATTGAAAGTCATCTATTGACTTTAAAAGGTGCAGGCAGTCAAAGGCAAAAAGAATTACACGCCATGCGTCTTGACCGCCTGGTTGAGTTGATTAAAAACAATCAGCAGGAAGATTTAAAGCTCTAGCTTAGTGAAGTTATAGATTCAATATTAATTAAAACATTATTTTTCTTCAGGTGTTAAAATTAGAGTGTGTATATAAAGCACGCTATTCTTTGCTCATGACCAATCAATACCCTAAAGATCTTTACAAAATTATCACCTCAGTTATCTTATATACATTTGGCCTGGTTGTCCTGTTATGGTTTCTATACCAGATCATGAGCATATTTATACTCTTTATATTTGCAATTGTTCTTGGACTTATCATTAATCAGCCGGTAAGCAAGCTGGAAAAGAAAGGAATGAAACGGTGGCTGGCATCGCTCATTGTGTTAGGGATCATTTTTATCGTCTCTACCCTGCTGGGATTTTTAGTAGTGCCACATATCAGTGAACAGATAGATACATTAGTAGGCGATCTGCCGGGGTACTTTAATAGTATTTCTAATCATGTTACACATATCCTGAGAAAGTATCCTGAGCTGAACAAAGAGCTTCAGGGTGATGGAATGTCAATTTCAGAAGCTGTTCCTTCTTTAGGAAAGACAGTAATCGGGCTCAGCAGTATTTCCTTTAGTGTGCTTGGGGGGATATTTATGTTTATTGTGTTTTTATCAATGATTATCTTTTTCGTAGGGAATCCAAGACCTATTATCAATATGTACCTTTCGGTTTTCGAGCCGGAAAAACGTGGAAAAGCAGAAAGAGCATTACAGCATACTTCTATCATGCTGGGCGGCTGGATGAAATCCAATCTTATCGGCGGCGTAGTTCAGGCCGTACTGGTCTATATATTTTTAACGATTATGAACGTTCCGGGAGCATTGGTATGGGCGGCCTTAGCTTTCTTCTCCGAACTGATCCCAAAGATTGGCTTTTACATTATGGCCGTTCCTCCTACTCTTGTCGCGTTATCTATAAGCCCTGCTACTGCATTTTGGTGCTTGATATTCTTCTTATTATTGAATGAGCTGATTTCTGACTTTGTGATGCCAAAATTAAGGTCTTCGACCATGAATATACATCCGGTGTCCCTGCTTTTTCTACTACTGGCAATGACCACGGCCTTTGGCCTGATGGGTGCATTACTTGCTGCACCAATGGCTGCAATTATCAAAGCCTACTATGAAGAGTTTTATTTGCAGAGATTTCCTGATGATCCGGATATGGAACAAAGGATTGATAATATCCTTTATCAGCAATAAAAATAGAACAAATCAATTTAATAGATTTGTAAATGCATTGTGATAACTTCAAGCCAATTTTTGATTTCCTTCAACTATTCAAAGATATTACTGAGTGTGATCAGGAGTTGATCAGTCAGCAGCTGCAATTCCGCAAGATAACGGAAGGGGAAGTTTTATTACAGGAAGGTAAACTGGCAAAAGAATTATTCTTTGTCTGTAAAGGAATTTTGAAAATCGTTTCTTTCAATGAAAAGGGAAATCCAGTAATCCATTTTTTCATGAAAGAGCAACGGTTTTGCACGATCTTAAAGAGCCTTAATGATAGTATTCCCGCTAATGAAAGTATCATAGCAGCCTGTGATGCCGAATTAGTTGTAATAGCTAAAGACAAATTGCTTTATTTATATCATACTCTCCCCTATTTTAAGGGTTTAACTACCAATATTTTTCAACAAAGTTTGCTTGAAAAAATAAAAGTCCGTAATTCTTATATGGGCGAAGATGCCACGACACGCTATCAGAAATTTATTTCACAACAGCCCGACATCGCCCTAAGAGTTCCACTAAGTGATATAGCTTCTTATCTGGGTATTACCCAGCAATCTTTAAGCAGAATCCGGAAAAATATCCGGTAAGCTATTGCTTTTTACCATTTGGTAAATGCCTTGAAAAATACCCGGCTTACCTTTGTTATCATAAACATTGAATAAAAAAGATGGAACAGATAGCAACAGGTAAAGAGGTTTTACAAGGACAAAAAATTGTTATTATAGGTGGAAGTGCGGGCATTGGCCTGGCAACTGCAAAATCGGCTGCTGCCAAAAATGCGACAGTCATCATTATCTCCAGTAATCGACAGCGGATTAATAAGGCATTAGAAGAGTTGCCTGAAAGCGCAACCGGGTATGCGATTGATGTCACTGATGAAGCGCAAGTAAAAAGTATTTTTGAAAAAATAGGTTTTTTCGACCATCTTATATTTACTGCCGGTGAGCATCTGCAGCTTGGTGACTTAAAGGATACTTCTTTAGCCAGTGCGCATCAGTTCTTCGAAATCAGATATTGGGGAGCTTTTACAGCAGTAAAACATGCTTCACCTTATATTAGAAATTCGATTGTACTAACAAGTGGTATTGCAAGTAACCGTCCGGGTAAAGGCTGGTCATTGGGGGCAAGTATTTGTTCAGCGATGGAAGGTTTTACAAGAGCAATGGCCATAGAACTTGCACCAATCAGGGTAAATATAGTTTCACCGGGTGTAGTAAAAACAGATTTATGGTCTGATATGTCATTAGAAGAACGAGAAGGAATGTATAATCAGATTGGAGATTCACTACCAGTAAAACGAATTGGCAATGCTGATGATATTGCTAAAACCTATCTCTATTTAATGAAACAAGAATATGGAACAGGGCAAACAATCATTGTTGATGGTGGCGCATCGTTAGTTTAAATTGCCTCTTACTCTATGTAAAAAGGCCTGGCAAATTCTCTTTTGAGTTTTACCAGGCCTTTTGTATTCAACAGATTTTAATTATTTAGGCACTACAGGCGCAGGGATAGTTTTGAAAAATGAAGATTGAGTCATTTTAGAAACCAGATCACCAGTTGCTGAATAAGCAGACGCTCTTACTGAATATGTTTTGTCAAACGCAAGGTTCAGTTTGCTTAAGCTCAACAGTATGGAACCGCTGTAAACCTGAACATTCGGATAGTTGCTATCTTGTAAAATGTAACTTATAGAGTGGTTAACAACCTTAGCTGTTGAACTCGCATCATTACCAGACCATGAAGGAAAGGTTACTGTACTTACAACCGCAGTTCCGTCCAATATTTCTATTGTAAATTTCCCTACAGGAACTTTTGCCGTAGCACCGAAGTTCAATTGCAGAACTGTGGTTAGGCTAAAAGGACTGCTTTGCTGATAACCTAGGCTGCTCAATTGCAGATTAGGTAACTTTGGCTCAATACCAGCTATGTCTGCCTTTTTAGTGCAGGAAAACATAGTTAGTGCCAATAACGAAGTTAAAGCGATACTTATATATTTTTTCATTTGATTATATTATTAAATAATTAAGGTCTGATTAGAAAATGTATTTAGCGCCTAATAACAAGCTCCATGTAGTTCCTGAAGTTGCATTTTGATAAGGCTGGCTTACTAGTTTTCCATCAAACTGACGAAGGTTGTAAGAAGGTACTCCATTTGCATCAATACCAGTATAAGTAAGCGGGCTATTTGTTGTATTGAATTTTTTGATACCCCAGTTTCTATTTAATAAGTTAGGTAAGTTGATCACTACTGCACTTAACTGTAAAGTGTGTTTTGTGCCACCTGTATTGATATAGAAATCCTGAAGGATGTTTGCATCAACACGGTTATACCATGGAGAGAAAGCAGCATTTCTATCTGCGTACTCACCTCTGTGTTTGCTTAAGTATGGAGAATTATTGATGAACTGCTCTAAAGCGGCAGCTTGCTGCTGAGCAGTATAAGTGTAACCAATGCCATTAACAGTTGCAGTATATGAAGTAAAGTTTACATCTGAACCTCTTTTTGGAATGTACATCAAATCTGAAGATCCGTTACCATCACCGTTTAAATCACCGTTAACTATATAACTGAATGGGTTACTTCCTGCCTGACCTTCATAGAACAGACCAATTGTAGTTGCACCATGTTTCAGGTAGTTAAATTTGTAAGAAGCACTGGCAACGATACGATGAGGAACATAGTTACCTGAGTTTCTCAATTCAACATCGTTACTTGTTCCTACATTAGAAGTAATAGCCCAAACTTGTGCTGCTGTAGAACCAGCAGTCGAGAATGCTTCTTTTGATTTTGTGTAAGTATATGCTATGGAAGCATTAAAACCGTTAAAGAAGTTTTTAGTCAATTGTGCACTCAAAGCAGACGAATAACCCTGATTTGTATTTTCAAGAACAACTACAGTTCCGATATTAGGATAAATAGATCTGTCAGATGCCTGAACGGCATTGTTAGTACCAGTACCTACATAACGTACTCTTGAAAAATCACCTTCATTAAGCACACCTGTTGGTGTTTTAAGGTTTGCATTTCTCATTCGGGTTGCATTGATATCTTTTGTATAGATAGCTTCAAAAGTAGCAGCAAAACCATTTCCCAAGTTTTTCTCAATGGCTAAGTCAGCTCTGAAAACCTGAGGGAATTTGTAGTTCTTATCAATAACTACTGTAGAGTTCTGAAGAGCTGTTCCAGCAGTTTGAGGGAATAAGTTTGCATATTCAGAAGGATCAGCTTTTAAAGTAATGTTCTTTAATTGCTCTGCTGTTGCCACACCACCAAAGTTATACATGGCACTGTTACTTGGGCTATTGGTTAAGAATACATAAGGAATACGGCCTGTAAAGATCCCCATACCTCCACGGATCACTAATGATTTGTCTTCCAGTAAACTTGCTCTGAAACCAACTCTTGGAGAAAGTAAGATACTTGATTTTGGAAATTTACCAGTATTGTAATTGGTCATTTTTCCATTTGCATCAGGTAATTGTAAAGCTGTAATCTGAGGATTTTCTACTGGATCTTGCATGTAAATACCTTTATCAGCGCGTAAGCCGAAAGTCACTTTGAAGTTATCATTTACACTATATTCATCCTGAGCATATAAGCTGAAAGTACCTACTTTAAGGTCAGCAGAGAATACCTGATCAACACCTGGAATCAAAGATTGATTGTAAGTAAATTGAATCGGAGCTCTGTTGTTTAAGAAGTCACTTAATGAATTGTAGATGTAAGAACCAGCAGCACCAGGCATGAATGAGTTACCAATTTTTTGGAATTCATAGTTGATACCACCTGTTAAAGTGTGTTTACCTGCGTAGTAGGTGATGTTATCATATACACTTACTGTATTATCAATAACCTCATTGTATTTTGTATTCGGATCAGAACCTGCTGTAATATAGTTATCACCAGCACCATTAAAGATATCAATAGTTGGGAAAATACTACCTTTAGAAGTACGGGGATTATCATATTTCTTGAAAGTAAGTAATAACTGGTTAGATAATTTAGGGCTGATTGTGCTGTTTAATTCAGCAGTACCTGTGCTTACTTTGTTTAAGAAACCATAGTTGGAGTTCTCAAATCCCATAGATTTAAGCCCAAAACGGCCATTTGGCAAACCACCATTACCACGTGTCTGAGGTAGGCCATTAGCACCTGTATAAGTATAAGAACCACTGTTAGGTGTACCAGTAGAGTTAATAATCTGATCAGCAGTAGCATGTAAATAACTGTATTTAACGCTTAATTTGTTTTTATCATTGATATTCCAGTCTAATTTCAATAAGACTTTAGTATTCTTATTTTGGAATGCCGGGAAGTTATCATAAGAACCTGTTTCATAACCATAGTTATCTTTTAAGTACTTAGAAACAGCTTCTAAATCTGCAACTGGTGTCGCTGATTTATTACCTGCTGTACCTGTTGGAGAAAAACTAACGCCGGGGTTACTTGATACTTCTCTTTCAAAGTTGGTGAAGAAGAATAATTTGTTTTTGATAATCGGACCACCTAAAGTAAATCCATAAGTTTTGGTACTTGATTTAGCAACCGCAGCGCTGATATCGTTGTCACCAATTTTGGTTCCGTTAAAAGATTGATCTTTATAATAAGTATATCCGGAACCGTGGAAAGTGTTGGTTCCACTTTTAGTCGTTGCATATATTCCCGCACCTGTAAAACCAGATTGTTTTACGTCAAATGGTGCGATGTTAATCGAAAGCTCATCGTAAGCTTCAATAGAAATAGGCTGAGCTCCTCCACCTGGCAGTAAGTCTGAAGAAGTACCAAAAGTGTTGTTTAGATTTGCTCCGTCAACAGTAATGCTATTTGTACGGCTATCACGACCTGCAAAACTTGTTCCGTTTGATTGAGGTGTTAAACGTGTAAAGTCAGTAATACTTCTTGAAAAAGTTGGCAAAGTTGACAGCTGTTTAGAGCTGATGTTTGTACTTGCGCCTGATTTTGCAGTCACAATACGTTTTGTACTTTTAATAGATACAGCTTCTAACTGTACGCCACCCTCAGATAAAACCGCTTTAAGAATAAATGGCTGACCTAATTGAAGCACAATATCAGTAGTTGTGCTTTTGTTAAAGCCAATGTAGCTAACCTCAATAGTATAAGGTCCGCCAATACGCATACCTGGAATGTTAAACAAACCGTCTTTATTAGAAACTGCCGAATAAGATGTTCCCGATGGTACGTGAACTGCTTTAATCGATGCACCTGGAAGCGGCCCTTGTTTGGCATCTTTAACGCTCCCTGATACACTACTTGAAGTTACCTGTGCAAAGGCAACAGCTGTAGTAAAGAGGAAAAATAAAAAAATGAGTAAAGATTTTCTCATACTTGTTGTTTTTTGTTAGAAGTAAAATTTATTGTTTGTTTCGATATTTCGAGGCGCAAAAATAGATTATCCTGCCAATTCCAAGATTAAATTAATGTTAACAAATAACGATTTAGTGTGTATTTGATGAAATATGACTAAACGGTGTCATAGCACTGTATAAATTGGCTTCAAATGGGTTTAAAAGGATTAAATTATAAGAGGTCAGGTAGGATTATTAAAAAACAAACAGATTTAGAGTTTATAAAATCATCAATTAATGGTTAAAAACTGCTTTTATTACATATACGCACTCTACATTTGTTAACATTAACATAACATACAAGTCACTTATTTAAAGATCTTTAAGTATTAATCCTTTAAACTTTTGATGCTATTTATTATACAATTTAGAACATGTGTTTTGGGAATTTCTCTAATAATAAAAAAACCGCCAATTCTGGCGGTTAGATTAGGAGTTAACTATAATTTTTAACCATTCAGGTTTTGATTTATCTTCTCGTGGGAAAAATTTCAAATCATCTATAAATTTAAGTGTAATTTTATCTGACAATAAGCTTGTTTTACGAATTCAACCTAGTCATAACTTCTTCAAAAAGTTCATTCTTACGCATTGATGAATTTTCTTTAGCTAATTTATTTAGTTCAATATTCATCAATGGATGACTGAATTTTTCAGTATTTCTTAGGCCTGTCTTTTCTCTAATACTTAACCATGCTAAAATTTCAAAAGTATAAACAAACCACTTTGTGCTGGAGAACTGCAAAAACATAGAATCTTTCTTTCCTGCGCTGTCGCTTAAATCACCATGGGAAGCTTCGTTTAAATGAAAATCACAGAGACTTGAAACGATATTGTCCAATAAAGCTAAATCTTCGGTATTCCAGTTATCTAAAGCTTTCTGATATACACCCATATCCTCAGGATAATTATAAACAGATAAGTCGATAGATTTTTGAAACCCATTGTTTGCTATTTCCAGTATAAACCATGATGCTATTTTAATATTCCATCCACCATCTAGAAATTTTGTATCCAATCCTTTATTGAAAATTTCAATCAATATTTCACTTTCCTTATACCATTTTTGGGATAAACAATTAGCAATCCAATAGGTAGCTTTATCAAAAGCCAATTTTGGCGGATTGTTAGGATATATGTCAGCTAATTTATCCGAAATTACCAAGTTATGATAACCGTTAGCGCAAGCATCAACTTTATAAGTAGTATGATTAGCTGTCAATAATTCATAAACAAAATTATTACTATACCAATTATCTAAATATTCGAATTGTAAACGGATCGACTTCTTTAATTTTTCTGACTTTAACTCTTCATTTATTTCGTCAATTCTTTTTTGATAATCTTCTTCTTTGCGTGTTGGTTTATCCAACCACTCTTTTAATTCGGCAATTGTTTCTTTAATCTTTTGTTCTGTAGAATCCATTAGGATTTATTTTTTTTCGATTTATAATAACATTGATTTATGGCTAAAATCAATGTTATTATGACTCCGTCAACATAAAAAATTAAAGACTTTTAATTGTTAAAACTTTTTTAACTTTTGCTGCTGTATCCAAGGCTTTTAAAAAAGTTTCAAATAAATCCTCTCCGTCACTAGTGTAAAAATAATTAGATAAACTAGTTATACGGTCAGCGATATCATCACCCCATGGTGGACGTTTTTCAAGATTTTCTATATCCCATATTACACAATTAGGGGCGTATTCTTTGAACATTTCCCTTATTAGATTAATCTCCTTTACAGCCTCCGGAATATCTTCGACTGATAATTCTTTAGTATATAATTTTTTCATTATAAAAGGAAATTTTTCACCCCACTTATTATCTTCAAGGTTATAAGCGATTGAAGAAAAAAAACTGTGCAAAAAGTCTCCTGTACCTATCTTATAAAATATTGGACCAACTTTTAAACCTACCATAGAAAATTTATTTATTAAGTAAATGTATAAATTATTGAACAAAAATCACTTCCAAATCAGGGCAATTTTGCACTATATCTGCCTCGAGTTGAATTAATGCTTCAGGTGATATATTCTGCCCTCTAACATCAATTACTGCTGTTTGCGATGTACCTTCAGGTAAATGTTCTATCCTCTCGTTGTATTGCCTTGTTAATTCTCTGTTTAAATTACCTCTTCCGGAAGAAGTTTCAACGTCATAATTTTTAACCTCTACGCTATGTCCTTCAGCATATAGATCTGGTCTTGTACTACCCTCAGTCCCATAGGGAACCTCTTTTCTATCAATAAAACTCTTTTGAGTATCATAGTTAGGATAGGCCTGCTCCGCATCTAATTCACTCTGCCTCCAACTTGGTCTATTTGGATTATTTGGGTTATTTGGATCAGGTGCTGCTCTTTGCTCTGCAATTCTATTGGGATCAGCCACAAATTGTTTCGTTTGTGTATCACGTAACCTTCCTTTATTATCTCTATAGGTACCTGGTGGATCAGCTACAGCATCTTCAAACGTCCCAGACTCTCCTTCTTGTCCAGTGCGTCTTTCATTGTTAATATTAGGATCTCGTATGCCCTCACCATCCTGCACAGGCTCCTCACCTTTAGGTTTTTTACCATTTACTTCTTCAGCTGCTTTATGAACAGGAGAAAGCAGCAGTGCTAAACCTGTAACATCCTGCCATGTACCCTGCCATTCAAAGGCACCAGTTTCCGGATTATGAAAAGTAGTCAGGTTTTTCACAGAATGATACATTCCCGTTTCCATACCAACGACACCTTTTCCAGCTGCTCCCCAACCTGATTCTCCGGTACTGCCATAGTGCTGTAATCCAGCCTGAGCTGAAGTTAATCCCCGTAATCCTACGGCAGCTCCGATTGTAGTCGTAACTGCCGAAGTACTGGCTCCCACACCTGCATAACCAAAAGAAGCCCCAATATTCCTGAGCACATTCATCGGAGCACTTTTAGCAAATTGTAAGGCTGCCTGGCCAAGTCCTCTCATTCCACCAGCGCCAAATGCTCCTGCCCCACCACTAATTGCCGCTCCACCCATGCCGATAGCTGCTCCAGCCATCATCCCTTCCATTAATCCGCCAATATAGTTAGCCGCACCCAAAGACACAGCCTGACTCCAACTTTTAATTTCCGGTGCAAAAGAGATTGTTCCACCAACCATACAGGTCATGGTACAATCTCCGGTTATCTGACGCACTCCTTGTATAGAAGTCATTCTTGCTTTAGGTACCTCTATCCAGGTTCTTCCTTTAGCCGCTGTCTGACCACATAATAAAGCACCGATTACCGCTCCCCATGCAGCGCCTGCCAAACCAGCAAGTGCGCCGAGCGCAATAAGCGCAGCACCACCAGTAGCCACAGTCATAGCCGCTATTACAACAACAGCGGCAGCTATAATTGCATAGATCAGCATAGCCTTCTTACACCCAAAGTCTATCCAGCTACTGGTTGAAGTATCTTTAACTGTAATATATTTTTCACCCGAGCTTTTCTTTGTCGATTTTTGGGTAGACTGAAGCTGGGCCGGCACGTTACCTTCAGAGCATATCCAAAAGTCTTTTTCCGTGATTCTTTTATGCCCCATTATTTATACTTTTTGAATAGTCTGTTTACGTTTTATAAATCCTATACCTAACCTTTCACCATGTCTTACTATTTTAAGACCGAGGCTTAAAACATCGGTTGTTTCTCCAATATGCACAGGCTTTTTACCTGAAAACTTGAGTATCACATTCGTAACCTTTTCTGCATTAGCGAATTTTTCTGTAGAAACACCAAACTGTAATGTGCAAATACCAAGGCGCAGCGTAGTTTGACTTAATATCTTTATCGATGTACCTAATTTGTTCTGCATAATCCAATCAACTTATTGTCTTCAAAAAAAGACAATTACCTATTAAAAAAACTTAAACTTAGAGCCTGTCTCTTTCTTTTCTTCTTCCACTAAAACGGCAGATTCCTCACTCTTTTCTACTGGCTTAATAACTATTCCAGAATCACTTTTAAGAATATATTTCAATTTATTATACAATTTCTTCTCCTCTGCTATTTCAACTTTACTTACTTCCGCTTCCTGTACTCTCCCTGTATGATAATCGATAATCCTGGTTTCTTCCTGAAACAGTACAGTCTTTAAACTTTTAATATCAATTTTAGTGGAGAATTGATTATAAGCATCTTCATAAAACTTTGAATTCAAAGTCATAGCCGGGACAGCTTTAGTATTTATTGTAAAAGAATTTACACCAGGAACTGGCGGTAAAGAGACTGAGCTATTAATTGCAAGCGTCCAGTCCATATTAACAGTATTAAAAATATTAGTTCCTTTAAAACTGGTTTTCAAAGGCAAATCCACTCCATATACCTGCCCAAAGTACACACGTAAAAACTCATTTGCCTGTGCGGCCTCTCTCACCCTTTCAGGACTGTTAAAGATTGCATCATTCAGAGAAATTGCATGCCTCAAGTCGTCATTCCCTGCAATATGTTTCTCCATTTCTGCTTTGGTCTGCCCCCATTTGGATAGCACCAGATCATTATTTAATACTTTTAATATGGAACCCTTATCATCTAATAATAAATGGAGTTCATTATACATCCGCCCAAATACCTGGCTGATCTGAGCAACTTCTCTGATCATTGGATTGTTAGCTTCCAATAACACGTTATCTAATTGGATTAGCCGGACTTCAATTTGGCCATTTTCTACTTTTAATACATTAAAATCGTATCTCAATAGCACTGTAGAAGTAACAAATACATCTACGCCGTTAACCTCAGATTCTATTCTGATAGTATATTGTTCCTGAAATGGTTGTTTAATGAGAACTTTAGAATCTTTCATCCTATATTAATTAATAAAAACATCACCCATATCAATTTTTGTATCACCTCCTGTGATGTGATTTTTACCAGACATCGTATTATTGGTACCGGTAATTGTATTATTAGTCGAAGTTATTGTCATATCCTTTGTATTGATATTGGTCAAATCTCCGTTGATATCAATTTTCGCAGATTTCCCGTCTTTTTTCGCAATTTCAATTTCAGAGGCATGTATGGTGATTTTATCATTTTCAAGCGTAATCGCCGCCGTACCATTAGTTAAAACTACGGTCTGACTTGATGTAACTGTTACCTTATTCTGGCCATCCACAACAATATGATTACCGCCGGTTTTATCTTTTATCGTTATTCCACCACCATCATTTAACTGAACAGTATGGCCACTTTTTGAGGTCAGGCTTTTACTATTATTACTGGCACTGCCCCCAGTTCCACTTTTGCCGTGAAACACACTGCCCATCACAATTGGCCTGGCGATATTCCCTTCTTCAAAAGCAACCACAACCTGATCTCCCTTTTCCGGAATAAACACAAACCCCCTGTTTTTACTTACTTTATCACTGCTTCCTGCATCGGGAGTCATTACGCGTAACCATTCTGTAGGATCATTTGTCTGGCATTGCCATTTAAACTTCACCTTTATACGCCCATTCCCCTGAGGATCATTATTATCGACCACATCAGCCAGTTGCATATCAGCAAATGGTTTCTGAATCTTTTTTACCTGGAGTTTCTCACTATCTGCTGCCACTCCATCAAAAGTGTGATGATAATGACCGATGCCATCAATCTCATGGTGTATGGCAGTTACAATAAATTTACCGAAATCTTCTACCTGAAAATCTAAGCCATTGTGCATACTCGTACTGATATTAACAATTTTCCCTATTCCTACTTTCGCATTATCTCCTTTGCCAGAAATGCTGACTAATCCTGACACTAAAGCTTTATGTTCATCATTCACAAAAGCGTCAATCTCGCTCTGAGAATTAACTCTGACACTTAAAGGCTGATTGAAACATTTACTAAAGACATTATTTGAAGCAGATATTGCATGTGAAACATCTGAAAAGCTGGAACTTGCAGTCTGCGGCTGAGCACTCAGCAATTCATCCTGCTTAGAATGATAGGCAAACTTCTTATAATTCAGAGGAGCTATCTGCATTCCGTACTGCAAACTCTGAAGATCCCGCCCGTAAATCAGGGCAATTTCTTCCTGTTCATCAGGCTTCCCGAAATGCAGGATGCGGCCATCATAAAAAAACCATTCATGATATTCTGAGGAAAGCCTGTTGATGAAATCAAAATCACTCTCTTTATATTGTATCAGATAATCAATTGCAGCACTGTAGCCAGGATTAATTTGAAAGTCAAGATCATTCTGTGGAGTATCATTAGTGGCTTGCGTAATTATACTTTTAAGATCTTTATTCAGATAAGAGCCAAGATCAGGCCCCCTGTTCAGTAAAATATCAGGACTATAACCTGTAATCACAATATCACCCCGGAGCCCATGAGTC
Organism: Pedobacter cryoconitis; assembly: GCF_014200595.1. Lineage (NCBI taxonomy): Bacteria > Pseudomonadati > Bacteroidota > Sphingobacteriia > Sphingobacteriales > Sphingobacteriaceae > Pedobacter > Pedobacter cryoconitis. The sequence continues at coordinate 1,864,821 of NZ_JACHCG010000001.1, read as the reverse complement.
TGGGCAATTTCAACTTTAGTAATTATTCCTGTGAAAATATTTCCGGTATCGCCTAATCGTGCAAACTGAATAGTTAAATTCTTACCTATAAAATCTTTAGATTTTGTGAGTGTAATACCACCAGTATTTTCAATCTGGTCATGATTGATACGAAGTTCAAAAGTATGATGTTCATTAAAACGCTGATCCAGCGTAAAACGGCTGAAATGCGTTATAGTCACCTGCTCTATGCTGATGTCTACAATTAGCTTGTTTACCATGATGAATAAGTAAGAAGATGATTCAATAGAAAAACTGTAGGAAACCGTCCCGGCTTCCTACAGATACAGAGGTAGATTGTGCTAACTAAGCTTTTGGCCAGTCGTTGGTATGCTCAGCATTACCAATCTTAAGTTTACGCGCAGATACTACAAAGCTCAAAGTCATTGGAGTATTGTCGTTCACTGCAATCCCTTCATTGTACTGGATGATGTAACCATCTTCGAAATGCAATTCTTTCATTTTTGCATCTTCTTCACCCTTTTTGAATACAATTGTTCCTGCTTGTGGCTTATACTGGTTATTCACCATAGACTCAATTACTGAAGTATCTTCAGTAGATTCAATTTCTAAATGAATAGTTCCACCATAAACTCCTGATGACGGACGTCCCTTTGCGTCCACATCTCTGTTTAATGAATAGCTGCATTGCAGCACATCGAATTCTTTCGACCCTAGAGTCAACCTGGTTTTAAATGCCATGATAATTTTTTTTAAATGTTAAACTTCCTGAATTTGAATTACGCTTTTGGCCAATCATTAACATGTTCGGCATTCCCTGCTTTTAGTTTACGTGCAGAGATCTGGAATTTCAAGGTCATCGGATTATCTCCGGTGATGTTGATTCCTTCGGTATATTTCACAATATACCCGTCTTCAAAATGAACTTCCTTCATCTTGGCATCTTCTTCTGATTTTTTAATCAGCAGCGTGCCAGCTAAAGGTTTGTACTGGTTGTTTACCATTGCTTCGATGACAGAGGTGTCTTCGGTAGATTCGAGTTCGATATCGATCGTTCCACCATACACTCCGGAAGAGGGTCTTCCTTTTGCATCTACATCACGGTTTAGAGAATAGGCACAGTGAAGCACATCGTACTCCTTGCCCGAAAAGTTTAATCTTGCTTTGAAAGCCATAACTTTTTGTTTTAGGGTTGTAAAATATTAACTACCACAATTACGTCAAAAATTCTGCCATTAACAACTAGTAATCAATAGCATACAAGTGTAAACATAGAAAAATCTCGGTTTTTAACACCGTCAGGGCTTAAACTTAAAAGCAAAAAACATTGTAATTATTAAACCTCTTGCTACAAATACTTAACATGTCACCGCAAACGTCTGTTTTATAGTACGTTCCATTTTACATACAAAAGTAGTTATTCAGACATAGCATTTTCTTTTAGCGTATAACCAAATTTTTACAAAGAAAATATCAGCAATGAAAACGTGTATTTAATACACTCAGAACCCCTTTATACCTTTAAATATCAATAAGTTGTTATAACCTTATAGTTTCAATCTTCCATATCATTATACTATATTAGATTAGCTAATTCGACAACGCTAACCTCAACCTACTAACCAAATATGAAAACAAAGCACCTCTTAACCCTCGCAGGTTTATTATTCATCAGCCTGCCCTCAACCCTCCAGGCACAAAATCAGAAATGGCAGAATCTATTTAATGGAAAAGATCTCAAAGGCTGGAAACAACTTAACGGACAAGCCAGATACGAAGTAATTAATAACGAGATTATAGGGACGACAGTTTCCAATACACCAAATTCCTTTCTCGCCACTACAAAAAGCTACGGTGACTTTATTCTCGAACTGGAATTGAAAGTAGATAATTCCATGAATTCCGGCGTGCAAATACGAAGTGAAAGCAATGCTGATTATCAAAATGGAAGAGTACATGGTTATCAGGTAGAAGTTGATCCCTCCGACCGTAAGTTTTCCGGAGGTATTTATGATGAAGCAAGAAGAGGCTGGTTATATCCGCTGGATATTAACCCGAAAGGAGAACAAGCCTTTAAAAATGACCAGTGGAACAAATACCGCATAGAATGTATTGGAAATTCTATCCGTACCTGGATCAACGGTGTTCCGACTGCCAACGTAGTGGACGCGCTGACCCCTGCTGGATTTATCGCCCTGCAAGTACATGCAATTGGCAAAGATGATCAGCCCGGCAAACAAATCCACTGGCGCAATATCCGTATACAGACTGAACAGCTGAAACCTTCAAAAGCGGATAATATTTATGTCGTCAATCTCGTACCCAATACAGTGAGTCCCCAGGAAAAAGCAGCAGGCTATAGCTTACTGTGGGACGGAAAAACGACCAAAGGCTGGCGCGGCGCTTATAAAACAACCTTCCCTGAAAGTGGCTGGATCATTAAAGACGGAGAACTGAGTGTTCAGAAATCTAATGGTGCAGAATCTACAAACGGTGGTGATATCGTAACCGAAAAACAATATGGTGCTTTTGAAATGAAATTCGATTTTAAGCTAACTGAAGGTGCAAATAGCGGTGTTAAATATTTTGTGACGCTTACCGAAGGAAATAAAGGCTCTGCAATTGGCCCTGAATATCAGATATTGGATGATGAAAGACATCCGGATGCGAAATTGGGAAAAAATGGCAACAGGACATTGGGTTCTTTGTATGATCTGATTACCAGTAAAAAAATTCCTAACGCACAGCGAAAAATCGGTGAATGGAACAGCGGATTAATCAGAGTCTATCCAGATAATAAAATAGAATATTGGCTAAATGGCTATAAGATCCTGGAATACGTAAGAGGATCGGCAGAATTCCTCGCTTTGGTAGCAGATAGTAAATATAAAGACTGGAAAAACTTCGGGATGGCTCCAAAAGGACATATCCTGTTACAGGATCACGGTGATCAGGTATTTTTTAGAAGTATCAAATTAAAACAACTTTAAATCCCGCCAGCTATGTTATCATCAAGAAGAAAATTTATCAAACAAACTGCAATTGCTGCCGCTGGAACCTACATGGGCACTATGGGCTTATCGGCTAAAAGTTATGGAAATATTATCGGCGCGAATGAGCGTGTCAGAGTCGGTGTAGTCGGTTTTTCAGACCGGTTTGCCACTTCACTCTTCCCCAGCTTTCTCAACCATTACAAGGAACTGAACTTTGATATTGTTGCCGTGTCCGATCTCTGGAACTATCGCAGAGGATTAGGGGAAAACTTTTTAAAAACCAAATTAGGACATGATATTACAGCCTGTCGCAACAACGATGAATTATATCAGCTAAAAGATCTGGACGCTGTTATTGTGAGCACGGCCGATTTTCAGCATGCTGTACATGCGATAGAAGCCATCAATGCCAAATGTGATGTCTATTGTGAAAAGCCTTTTGCAGAAACGATGTCTGATGCCCGTGCAGCTTTAAAAGCCGTAAAAGCATCCAATCAAATTCTTCAGATTGGTTCACAAAGGCGAAGCGGTGACAATTATATAGCGGCCGGACAATTTATTAAATCCGGCAAGTTCGGCGATATTACGATGGTAGAACTCAGCTGGAATGTAAATCAACCCGGACGCTGGCGCAGACCAGAATTAGTAGCCAGATTAAAACAAGAGGATACGGATTGGAAACGTTTTTTAATCAACAGGCCCTTTGAAGAATGGGATCCGCGTATATACCTGGAATATCGTTTATTCTGGCCATATTCATCGGGCATGCCCGGACAATGGATGTCGCATCAAATTGACACAGTGCATTGGTTTACAGGATTAAAACATCCGCGTAGTGTAGTTGCCAACGGTGGAATCTATCAATGGAAAGATGGGCGACGGAACTGGGACACCACTACAGCAGTATTTGATTATGGTCAGCAGAATAATCCGGAGAACGGTTTTCAGGTAGTCTTTACCTCCCGCATGCATAATGGTGATGAAAACCCAGCGGAAATTTATTACTCCAATGGTGGTGAACTGAACCTGAATACGAATATGGTTTCTGCTAAAGGCGGGCTTAAAGCCGATGCAGCAAGCGCAATGCATATGCAGCCGAACCTGTTGCCTGACCTGAAGCTAACTAACCAAACAGAAAAAGTAGCTGCGTCTGCAAATACCGGAGGTGATAAATTAACTTCTGCGCATATGCGGAACTGGATGGAATGTATCAGGTCACGTCAAGAGACGCATGCTCCCGTAGAAGTGGGTTATTATCATTCTATAGCCAATATTATGACCAATGCAGCCGTCAGAACAGGAAAAAAGGCTGTGTTTGATGAAGCAACACAGGAAGTTATGGTGGATGGTAAAGTTTTTAAATATTAGAATTATTTCATTACCCCTTTAAAATCAGTATTTACATTGGTATACAAGCCCGCAGACCGCCAGACAAAGTAATATGTTAATAATCCGGATACAGAACCAATCAATGCACCAACCATAACATCAGGTAAAAAATGGTGTGCAAGATAAATTCTGGAATAACTTGCAAATAAAGCCAGCAATAAACACAAAACACTCACTCGTTTATCTTTAAAATACAATGCAATCACAATACACATAGCAAAAGCAGAAGCAGAATGGCCAGAAGGAAAAGATGCAGAATGCAATTTCTGTATCCCATTAATGAAATAGGAATATTTAAACCCTATCTGCTCAAAATAAAGGGACGGCCTGGGTTCATTAAGCAATTTCTTTAAAATCTGAACAATAATTCCAGAGCTTAAAAATGCCAGTAATAAAGCTAAAGCCAGCTTCTTCTTCTTTAGAAAGAACAACACAATGCTGGTGAGGAGACACATGATGCCATCCCCCATAAACGTATAATAGGAAAAAAACAGATCCAGAAACGGACAATGGTAGAAATTAAGAAAAGTAAAACTGTTCAGTTTAGAAGTTAAAATACATGAAGTCAACCCAATGATCAATAAGGAAACCAGAACAATGAAAAATAAAGGGCAATGTCTTACAGCTTTCCATATCATGTAGTGTAGACGCTTTCATCACAGTATACCCCTACTGGCTTTGAATCTATTTTGTTACCATTCATTACTTATTCAATTAGAATGATATTAAAATTCATTATGTTTGTCTAGATTTAACAAAATAAATCTAGACAAACATAATGAATTACTCCATTTCTGATCTTGAACAACTATCGGGCGTACAAGTCCACACGATCAGAATCTGGGAACGCAGGTATAATGCACTGGAACCCATGCGTTCAGCAGGAAATACACGCATGTACAATGATGATCATCTGAGAAGATTGCTGAATATTGTAAGTATTAGTCAGACTGGTCTGAAAATATCACAAGTCTGTGCCCTCTCCGAAAAAGAGATGAATGATTTTCTTAAAAAGGAAATAGACCAGACGGTTTCAAACGATGCACATTTTGAATACTACACCTCCCAGCTTTTAAAATACGGTTTAGTTTATGATGAGTCCGGATTTGATGAGCTCATCAATAAATGTATTCACGATAATGGAATGATCACCACTTATAAACAGGTAATTTATCCCCTGTTAGTAAGACTAGGGCTCATGTGGAGGAAAGATGATATCTGTCCTGCGCAAGAACATTTTTTATCCAATCTGGTCAGGCAAAAGCTCTATGCTGCCATTAATGACCTGCCTGCGGTGAACGAAGTAAAATCATCATGGCTGTTATTTTTACCGGAAGCCGAAGGTCACGATATCGGACTCTTGTTTGCCAATTACATCCTTAAACAAGCCGGGCAAAAAGTAATTTATCTCGGGGGCAGAGTTCCATTGGACTCTGTAAAAGACGCGATGCAAAACAAGCAAGTCAAACATATGTTATTGTTTATGGTGCGCAGCCAGCCATTAGAAACAGCAAATGATTATCTCAGCGAATTAAGTACCGCTTATCCTGAAAACAGAATTCATCTCGCAGGTAACGGAAAATTGATCAGTGAATTGAAACTGGGCAAAAATGTAAATTGGTTTCAATCTATTAATGAATTTGAACACACTATCAAAAACGTCTTAAATGCCAACTAAAGCAGCACAATCTTTACCCAAAATAGCAGTTATAGGCGCCGGATTTGCTGGCATCAGTGCAGCAGCTTACCTGGCCAAAAATGGTTATGAAGTTGATGTATATGAAAAAAACAGTACTGTTGGTGGCCGGGCGAGGCAAATGGAAACTGAAAACGGTTATGTGTTTGATATGGGGCCGAGCTGGTACTGGATGCCGGATGTCTTTGAGAAATTCTTTAACGATTTTGGTTATCAGGCTAAAGATTTTTACGAACTGGAGCTTTTAGATCCCGGTTTTTCTGTTGTATATGGTCAAAACGACGTCCTCGATATCCCGGCAGATTTCAACGCACTCTGTGATACTTTTGAAGCGATTGAGCCAGGAAGTGCTTTAAAACTTCAGCAATTTCTGGAAGAAGCAGCCTATAAATATAAAACCGGAATTGAAAAACTAGTTTATAAACCGGGTCTGTCTTTATTGGAGTTCGCGGATATGGATCTCATTAAAGGTGTATTTAAATTACAAGTATTCACTTCTTTTAGTAGCCACGTTAAAAAGTATTTTAAGCATCCGAAACTCATTGCATTGATGGAATTTCCAGTTTTATTTCTGGGTGCAACGCCCGAAGATACGCCTGCGTTATACAGTTTAATGAATTATGCAGGTTTAAAACTGGGCACATGGTATCCTAAAGGTGGATTTGGAAAAGTGATTGAGGCCATGAAAACAGTAGCTGAAAAGAACGGTGTAAAATTCCATTTAGGAGAATCCGTTTCTGCCTTAAAAATCGAAGGAAAACAAATTCAAAGCCTGAGCTCTTCCAAACAGACAAAAGTCTATGACGGTTATATTGCTGCTGCCGATTATCATCACGTAGAAGAAAAGCTGCTTGGCGAAAATTATAGAAATTACCCGGAGAAATATTGGGACAAACGTGTTCTGGCTCCCTCCTGCCTGATCTTCTATCTGGGCGTAACCAGGAAAACAGAACGTCTGGGTCACCACACCTTATTCTTTGATGAAGACCTGAAACAACATGCTATTGAAATTTACAAAGAACCACAATGGCCTTCTAAACCCTTGTTTTATGTCTGCTGTCCATCCAGAACTGACCCTGCCGTAGCACCCGATGGACATGAGAATCTGTTTGTGTTAATGCCACTGGCAACAAATATGGAAGACACAGCAATACTAAGGGAACAATATTTTGAGCTGATCATGAACCGTCTGGAAAGTTATACCGGCGTTGAAATCCGTAAACACCTGGATTATAAGAGCAGTTATTGTGTAGCAGATTTTAAACTGGATTATAACTCTTATAAGGGCAATGCTTATGGTTTAGCAAACACATTAATGCAGACTGCCAATCTCAAACCTTCATTAAAAAACAAAAAGGTCGAAAACATGTTTTATGCAGGCCAGCTTACTGTACCCGGGCCAGGCGTTCCTCCATCTATTATCTCTGGCCACGTGGCTGCCAGTCAACTGATAAAATACTTTAATAAAAACTTATGAAAGAGATATTTGACCGGTTGTCTGTAGAATGCAGCAAGATCACAACCAAACGTTACAGTACAAGCTTTTCATTAGGCATTTATTTTTTAGGGAAGAAATTACGCAATCCAATTTATTCAATCTACGGATTCGTACGCCTTGCCGACGAAATTGTAGATAGTTTTCATGATTTTGACAAACCGTTTCTGCTTGCAAAATTCAGACAGGACTGTTATGAGGCTATTGAACATAAAATCAGCCTGAATCCGATATTAAACTCTTTTCAGCAGGTAGTGAACGAATATGCTATTGACCAAGAACTGATTGAGCTGTTCTTAAAGAGCATGGAGATGGATCTTGATCAAAAGCAATATACTCCTGAGTTGTATGACCAATACATTTTAGGCTCAGCAGAAGTAGTTGGCTTAATGTGCCTTAACGTTTTTACAGAAGGCGATAAAGTACAATATGAACGGCTAAAAGATTCAGCTATGAAGTTAGGATCAGCATTCCAGAAAGTCAATTTCCTCAGAGATATCAATGCAGATTACTTTAACCTGAGCCGTACTTACTTTCCAAATATTGACCTTTCCGTATTCTCGAATCACGAAAAGCAAATTATAGAAAAGGAAATAGAACAGGAATTTAAGCAAGCGCTTGCCGGGATTAAACAATTACCCGCTTCTTCCAAAAACGGTGTTTATCTCGCTTACATTTATTATAAGGAGCTGTTTAATAAGATTAAAAGTGCAACCGCAGAAAAAGTAATGTCTAAAAGAATCCGGATTTCTAACAGTCATAAATTTGGCCTGATGTGTGATTCTATCATTCGTTATAAAATGAATGCGATATGAAAATTTTAGCCCTTTTTGTTCTGTTTATATTTGGAACTCCACCTTATCCGGAAATCACAGAGTTGCGTGCTTTATATTATCAGTCGGCAACTGATAAAGCAGCAGCGAGCAAACTTCAGGAACTGCTTTCCAAAGTAGATGATAAATCCAGCGAGCTTTTAATCTGCTACAAAGGGGTCGCCGAAATGATGCAGGCTAAATATACCATGAGCCCGATTTCAAAATACAGAAAATTTAAAAAAGGTAAGGAATTCATTGAAAACGCAGTTACCCTTGATCCCGGAAATCTGGAGATCAGGTTTTTAAGATTTACAATTCAAACGAATCTCCCCTCTTTTCTTGGTTACAATGACCAGATTACGGCAGATAAAAACATATTAATAAAGAATCTGGATCAGCTACGTGACCAGCCACTCAAACAGTTGGTAATTAACTATTTGTTTGCCTCTAAACACCTGACTGAAAAAGAACGTAACCACCTTAAAAAATGAAAGATCAGGTAATACTTGTAGATCAGCTCGATCAGATGACAGGCTTGATGGAGAAAATGGAAGCGCATCAGCGTGGAAAGCTTCATCGCGCATTTTCGGTATTTATTTTTAACCAGAAAGGCGAATTCCTGTTACAGCAAAGGGCATTAAATAAATATCATTCAGGTGGACAGTGGAGCAATACATGCTGTAGTCACCCTTATCCTGGTGAGGAAACGAAGGCTGGAGCCAAAAGAAGGCTGCAAGAAGAAATGGGCATGGATTGCAAGCTGGAATTTGGGTTTAGTTTTATCTATTACGCTGATTTAAAAGATGGTCTTTCAGAAAACGAGTTTGATCATGTTTATTTTGGTATCAGTGATACCACGCCTGTACCCAATCCTGATGAGGTCGCTGCTTTCAAATATGTAACTTTGGAAGCATTGGAAACTCAGTTAAAAACAAATCCGGAGCACTATACCATCTGGTTAAAGATTTGCTTCGAACGTGTCAAAAGTGATTATAATCAACTGTTTAATTTATGAATAACTGGATAATTAACACCCTAATTGTAGCAGCAACTTTTATTGGTATGGAAGGAGTTGCATGGTTTACACACAAATATATTATGCATGGATTGTTCTGGAGTTTACACCGTGACCACCATCATAAAGATCATGAAGGCTTTTTGGAAAGAAATGATTTTTTCTTTTTGATTTTTGCTATTCCAGGGATTATTTGCCTGGGAATGGGATCTTTTTACGGAAATACAGTTGCACTGTATATAGGCATAGGAATTACATTGTATGGTGCAGCGTATTTTTTCATCCATGATATCTTCATCCATCAGCGGTTTAAAATATTCAGGAATTCAGATCACTGGTACTTTAAAGCTATCAGAAGGGCGCATAAAATGCACCATAAACATATTAATAAAGAACATGGAGAGTGTTTTGGAATGTTATGGGTCCCGTTTAAATATTTCTTTGAGAACAATAAAAAAACTGAAGCATGAAGTACACGTACCTCCTGATTGATTTTTTCACGATTAGTGTTCCTTTCATTTATTCTTTTCATCCAAAACTAAACTTTTACAAAACCTGGAAGGCTTTTTTCCCTGCGGTTCTGTTAACCGGAATCATCTTCTTACTCTGGGATGTGTATTTTACCAGTCTTGGCGTCTGGGGGTTTAATCCTGATTATCTGGTTGGTTTAACAGCAGGCAATATGCCTATAGAAGAAATTCTATTCTTCTTCTGTATCCCCTACGCCTGTGTATTTACTTTTCATTGTCTGGATCTGTTCATTAAAAAACCGATTCCGCTCAGCGTTGAAAAAATTCTGACGCCTGCACTTATTTTGATTTGTATACTGATGTCGGTTTTATATCGCGGTCATATTTATCCGGCAGCCACTTTTCTGTTATTAGCTGCCGTGCTCTTCTATAGCAGATATGTCTTAAAAATTGGCTGGCTGCCAAAATTCTATATCATTTATACGGTACTGCTTTTTCCTTTTTTAATCGTTAATGGTTTATTGACTGGAACTGGCCTGGATGCGCCTATAGTTTGGTATGATAACAACCAGATTATTGGTTTCAGAATATTAACCATCCCTGTAGAAGATGTGTTTTACGGAATGGCACTCATATTGGTCAACTTATTATGCTATAAGCACCTGCTTAGCCGTCGCTCTGTTTCAAAAATAGCTTAAAGACTGCTGCAACAATTCAGCTATTTGGGAGTCTTATATTCAAACTCCTAAACATGATCTCCTTCAAGAAATCTTTAATCAGCTTAATAGCCATCAGCACGCTGATCGTATCGACCAAAAAAGTTAATGCACAAAACAGTAAATCTGCACAATTAGATTCCCTTGTTCATCAGGCAAATCGCCTCGGCCTTTTTAACGGTAATATCCTAATTGCAGAAAACAATAAAGTGATTTATAAAGATGCTATTGGTTTCGCAGATGCAGCTGGCAAAATTAAGTTAACCGAACAGTACCGTTTTCATATTGGCTCTATCGCCAAAGAATTTAATGCTGTTGGCATTATGATCTTAAAAGAACAGGGAAAATTAAGCCTGGAAGATCCGGTTTCGAAATACCTGCCTGAACTACCAGCCTGGGCCTCAAAAATCCATATCATCAATTTATTGCAATATACAAGTGGCATTCCGGATGTAAAGTGGAAACAAGTCAAAAACAATGCTGATAACATGGAAGACCTGAAAAAAACAACAAAACTTGATTTTGAACCCGGCAGTCAGTATGCATATAACAACAACAATGTGTTTCTGCAACGCAGGATCATTGAAAAGATTACAGGTTTATCATTTGCAGCCTTTACAGAAAAGTACTTATTAAAACCTTGCGGAATGAAAACCGCTATTGTAGATCCTGTAGCTTCCGATAAATTAATTGCCAAAGCCTATAACAATACACATGCAGAAGATGAACTCACCTACCCGATTAATGGCTGGGTTGCAGTTACGCTGGACGACTTCTACAAATGGAGCAACTCACTTACCAACTTTAAGCTGATCAGTCCTGCTTCTACCAAACAAATTCTGGAAGCTGCCGGCCCCGGCCAGCAAGCTGGTTTAGGTGGCGGCATGATGGACAGTAACCAGGTGATCGCCCACAAACACGATGGTACTGCAAGGAATTATCAGGCTTTACTCGTGAGTACTGTACCTAAAGGCAGAACCGTAATTCTGATGACAAACAACCAGCAGAATAATTTACATACTTTCAATACCTCTATTCAGGCCATTCTGGACGGTAAGCCTTATATCCGGATTAAAAAATCAGTATTAAGCCACTTTGGTACCCAGATAGAACAGATGAATGGCCAACAGGTAATTGCATTCTATGAAAAGATGAAGAAAACGCATAATGATGAATACAGTTTTGATGAAGAGGGCACCTTAAATGAGATCGGTTATAACTTTTTACGTCAAAACAAATTCACAGATGCCATCCTGGTCTTTGAACATAATACACAGCTTTTCCCTGAATCAGGTAATGTATTCGATAGTTTAGGAGAAGCTTATTATAAACAGGGAGATAAAGAAAAAGCTTTATTGAATTATAAAAAATCAATCGTATTAAATCCTGATAACGCAGACGGGAAAAAAATTATATCAGAATTAAGTCACTGATTTTATCCTGAATTAAGTTGCAAAATCCTTTTAAATCATAAATTATTGCATTTCATTGTAACTTATTCTCCTTCGCGCTATCTTATTTACAAATAATAACAACCATGAAACCACTTTTACTAACCACATTCCTATTTTTATTTTACGCCTTCCCTAATACCTTGCATGCCCAGCAAACTGTTAAGATTAACGGCACAGTAATGGACGGCAAACAAACATTGCCTGCTGCAACAGTTTTACTTTATACAGCTAAAGATTCATCCCTGGTGACCACTGCCATGACTGATCAGGATGGAAAATTTAATTTTACAGCTGCTCCAGGCAAGTATTACATTGTATCTTCTTCCATAAGTTATAACAAAGTTAAGACTGCCCCTTTTCAATTAAGCGGCCCTGCTGCTTTACTAATTCCTGCCATTACACTAAAAGAGAATTCAAAAAATCTGAACGAAGTCAGCATTACAGCAGCTAAACCGGTTTTGGAACGCAAAGCTGATAAATTGGTCTTTAATGTAGATGCTACACCATCAGCGGCTGGCTTAACAGCACTTGAAGTCTTGAAAAAAGCTCCGGGAGTGAATGTAGATTACAATGAGAACATTTCTCTCTCCGGAAAAAGCAATGTATTGGTTACTATTGATGGTAAACAAACTTACCTGAGTTCAACTGAAGTGGTAAACCTGCTGAAATCAATGCAGAGCAACCAGATAGAGAGCATTGAAATCATTAACAATCCTGGTTCCAGATATGATGCCAACAGCACCGGAGGAATTATTAATATCAAAACCAAAAAAAGCCAGACAGAAGGCTTTAACGGAAGTTTAGCGCTAGGTGCCGGATTCAACAAATATCTGCTTCCTAATGGCTCTTTAAACCTTAATTATCGTAAAAAGGACTTTAATGTATTTGGTTCTTACGGTTATAATAGAAACAAGTCTCTTCAAACGCTTAAAATTGACCGGATAACTCCGGGTACGAATCCATTGGCTTTTAGTCAGCGAAACAAAGATACTTCTGTTTACTCTTCGCAAAACTTTAAAATCGGAACTGACTTCTTTTTATCACCAAAACATACGATTGGATTTTTGATAAAAGGAAATATCAGTAATTACAATCAGCAGAGTTTAAGCAATGTAAATATAGGCCCATCATTTGCAGCAACAGATTCAATTTTAAGAACACCAAGTTATAATTCTTCTAACCGCAAGAATTTCTCTTATAACATTAACTATAAAGGAATATTAGATACAGCAGGACAGGAAATAACTGTAGATGCGGATTACTCTACTTTTGACGGGACTAACGATGCGAACTACACTAACCGTTTTTACCTGCCAAACGGCACTTTCTTTAAAGATGGTCAGATTTATAGAAATTTTGCACCTTCCAATATTGACATCAAAGCTATTAAAGCAGATTATACCCTGCCTATCAATAAAATGTTCAAACTGGAAGCCGGTGCTAAAATCGCCAGTGTAAAGAGTGACAACAACTATGTTTATGAGAATGACATTAAAGGAAGCTGGGTCTTTGACGATACAAAAAGCAATAGGTTCTTATATGACGAGCGGGTTAGTGCGGCTTATGCGACTTTATATGTTACGCTTGGAAAAACTTCCTTATCAGGAGGATTACGTGCCGAAAACACCAATTCTACAGGAAACTCAGTTACTACAAATCAATTAACCAATAGAAAATACACAGATCTGTTCCCCTCTTTATCTCTAAGTCAGAATATCAATGCGGATAACACTTTGAATTTCTCTTATTCCAGAAAAATAAACAGACCAAATTATCAGAACTTAAACCCTTTTGTATTTTTCCTGGACCAGTATACTTATAATCAGGGTAATCCTAATTTAAAACCAGAGTACTCTAATAATCTGGAAGCCAGCTACCTGTTCAAACAAAAATATAGCCTTGCTTTGAATTACAGTCGTACTACAGATGTAATTACACAAGTATTATTGCAAAACGAGGTTAGAAAATCAATGTATCAGACGATCTTGAACCTTGCCTCAGAAAGTGTAGTTTCTTTAACGTTGAACTTCCCGGTAACAGTTACCAAATGGTGGAGTATGAATAATAACGTATTGGGGTATTTCAAACAAATTAAAGCACCTGATTTAAACGGAGCTGACCTGAATTCTAAACAATTCAGTGGTAATTTCTATGCTCAGAATAATTTCACACTAAGTAAGCTTATTAGCGCTGATGCTGGATTAATGTTTAGTACACCACAAATTGAAGGTGCTTTTAAAGTTAAAAGCATGTACAATGCTGATGCAGGATTACGTTATAGCTTCCCAAATAAGACAGGTAACCTGAAATTAGGGGTAAGTGATATTTTTCATTCACAAAAAGCCAGAATATTCAGCACATTACCAGGAAATGTATATAATCTGGAACAATATGGAAATACGACCAGCGTAAGATTAACGTTTACTTATCGCTTTGGAAAGATGACTGTGAAATCTGCAAGAAACAGGTCAACCAGTCTTGATGATGAACAAAAAAGGCTTGGTGGAAAATAATAAGCGCCTTTATGGCTATAAAAAAATGGTTTACCCTTTGGGGGTAAACCATTTTTTTATTCATTAGGAACCCGATTTTACAGCGTCTAATGCTGTTCCGATATTCTTATGTGCGTCTTCAGGAAATTCTGAAATCAACTTATTGTTCTTGAAATTTCTAAAGCTGTATTTCTTTTCTTCCGCATTAAAGGCAACATCATCATGATCCAGCGCAGATGCGTCCTCTGCACTAAATCCCTTTTTAACTTCTTTATGACCTTTTACAACCAAAGTATCTCCATCAATCCTAACCACTTTCATTAAAGTAACCTGCGGTTCTGTCATCTGCGGTGAAGGCATTAAGAACACCCTAAGTATATCACCCGGAGCTACAGCAGCAAGAGAGGCGGCCGTTGCTGCACTGGTAACAGCAGCTTTTTCAGCCCTGTTTTTATTCACAATTGGTGCAATTACAGACATAGCGACAAAAACCCCTGCAATAATATAAATATTCCGGAAAAGCCTCCATGCAAATGGGGTATCCGCTTTTAAATTCTGAGCTTCTGATTTTAATTCTTCTGACCATTCCTTTTTTGGAATTTCAATATGACGTTCAAGATCAATTGCTCTGACCTGCTGCATACTTATCGGGCCAAATGGTCCGAAAAGTGACATGTATTGCTGGTAAACATCCAGCTGAACATTACTTTTACTTCTCGTTAATGGATCAATTTCTGTTAAAACTGTCCTGGAATTGAGAGTTTTTTCCTTAATATCGTAGATTATAAACATATCTTGCGCTTAAACAAATATAGTGCCAGTCAACTTTTTAAATAATTACGGTGATCGTGTTTTATACAAAAAGGATTTCTTATCTTTTGATTCTGAAATAACATTCAGAATTATTGATTTAAATTAACCATTTGGCTTTGCACATGCACAGGTAGATCAGCTCATGGAGCAGTATATTATTCCTGCGGTAAGATAATTGTATAGCTGATCATTTCTCTCTTGCTAAAAATACTGCTGGAAATCAGCGTGGAAACAACTTTATCATCCACCAGAATTTCCATCTTCACTGATCCGGCATATTCCGCGATAATACCTAAGGATAGAATAGCTGATCTTTTGATATTTCTTTTAAATTTCCGGGAGAAAGGAAGCGTTCTTTTATCTGAAACAGTAACTACCCCATTTTCATCCGTATAAATAATATCACCACCTGTGATCACATTTTTATAAGGGCTTATTTTATATTCGATCGTTACTTCTTTCTGAGTATAAACCTGCTGTTTTACCATTTCTTTCTTACAGGAACCTATAAAGATGAACAGCGCGGAAAACGCAGTAATTTTAAGACTGTGTATGTTAAGAATTAAAAAGTTCATGAATCGGAGGTGTGTTTAGGAGTGTATGGACTAAACGCAATAATTGCCAATACCCCCATCCTGTTCATGTCCTCAGGCCCGGGATTTTACCTCATCAGGCTTTTTATTCCGGTAATCGCAATTTGCAATCCTACACAAAAGATCAGAAATGCAGAAATCCGGTTAAAGATTGCCTCTGCATTGGAACTTAAATAACGGATAATATTTTTTGTATTCAAATAGAAAATATAGATCAGGATACACATCACTATAATGGCAGATAAAATAGCTGCTGTATTCATAAAATAGTCAGAACGATCTGATGATATACTGTGAGCACTTAATGTAAATAATACGGAAATAGTACCCGCGCCAGTAGTCACCGGAAAAGTAATTGGATAAAACAGTTGACCTTCAATGTTACTATATCCCGATAAATTAGTTTCTGTTTCTGCTGTAGCATTTCCCTGCTTTTTATCGGAAGAAAGATTTTCCCATCCCATTTTACAGATCATAATCCCTCCTGCCAGTTGAACAACCGGAATAGAAATACCAAACAATTCCAGGATCCACTGGCCGGCAAATAAAGACACAGTACAGATTGAAAAAGCATAAAAGGTAATTTTCCCTACTGCTTTTCTCTTTTCGGCAGAGTTGAGCCCGGTAAAAAAGGGGCTGATAATGAAAGAAGACCCAATCGGATTCACAACCGGAAACAACGCAATGATACCAATAAAAAGCAGGTGGAAAAATGAGTGATACAAAAGAGGCATTATAAAACAATTAGGTGGACTATCAATTTACAATATGAAATATCAGCATTTTTCTCAAAGATTTCATCACCCCACTCAGGTAATTATTTATATAATAATTAATTAATACTGATTATCAACAACATAGCGCTGATACTTAAATAATTTTTGATTACTGATTATATTTTATAGATTTGGTGAACCAATAATTGGTAAACCAAATATATCCTTATGAAGTCATTTATAGAAACCATCAGGTCTATCGAACTTGAAACTCCTGTAGATAAAATAATCGGACAGCTTAAACAGCTGATTACCTCCGGACAACTGCAACCTGGTGACCGCTTACCTGCCGAAAGAATACTCGCTGAAAAGTTTGGTGTAGGCCGTAGCTATGTGCGTGAAGCTATTCTGAAATTAGAGTTCTATGGCCTGTTAAAAACAAATCCACAAAGCGGAACTTATGTAGCTGGCCTGAGTATTAAAGTCCTGGACAGTATCATCACCGATATCATCAAATTCAATAAAGAAGATTTTAATGCATTGCTGGAAGCCAGGTATTACCTGGAACTGGATGCGGTCAAATTAGCTGCTGAAAGAAGAACGGAAAAAGATCTGGAAAGTTTAAAAGAAGCACTGCTGGATTATGAAGCTAAAGTCAATGCCAATCAGAATGCGGTAGAGGAAGATATGATCTTCCATATCCGGATTGCGAAGGCCTCTAAAAATTCTGTGATCGAATCTATGATCCTGATTTTAATCCCCGATCTGATTAAAAGTATTGTAGAGAATAAAATCTGCGGAGATAACAGAGGTAAACTGGCGATTGAGGAACATAGAAAAATCTTAAAAGCAATCGAAAATCAGGATATCGATGCCGCAGAAAATGCAGTAGCGGCACATTTAAATGATATGTTCCAGTTAAGTAAAGCTGGGTTTGCTGCACAAAAAATCATACAGGACAACGTTTAAAACTACGCTCAGGAAATGGCATAAGCCTTAAAATTTATTATTTATAATGATATGATGAACTACTTGAAAAAGTTGGTAATGGGATTGATTTGCCTGATTTCCGGGCTATCTGTTCATGCGCAGCAACATCCTTCTATCATGCTGACCAAAGCTAATATAACGGCATTAAGAAAAGGAATTTCAACCTATCCCCTGCTTGGCAAATCGTACAAGAAGATAAAATCAGATGCAGACAAAGCCATTAAAGAGCCGGTTGACGTACCTGTACCTAAGGATGCAGGAGGCGGCGCTACCCACGAACAGCATAAAAAGAATTATATCAATATCCTGAATTGCGGAATTGCCTATCAAATGTCAGGAGACAAAAAATATGCAGCCTATGTAGAAGCTTT
Organism: Pedobacter cryoconitis; assembly: GCF_014200595.1. NCBI lineage: Bacteria > Pseudomonadati > Bacteroidota > Sphingobacteriia > Sphingobacteriales > Sphingobacteriaceae > Pedobacter > Pedobacter cryoconitis. The sequence goes on along the minus strand of NZ_JACHCG010000001.1, from coordinate 1,846,803 downwards.
GTTATTAAAATATGCTTCAGAATATCAGAAATGGCCGCTTCACCCTAAAAGGAAAGAAGGCCATCAGGGCGGCAGGATCTTCTGGCAGAGCCTGAATGATTTTGTCTGGCAAGTCTATACTATACAAGGTTATGATTTGGTTTATGAGGCGATTGCACCGGCGCAACGTCAACAAATAGAAACAGGCTTGTTTATACCAACAGTTAAATTTTTCACGGAAGATTGTGCAGAAACCTTTAATAAAATCCATAACCATGCCACCTGGGCTGTAGCTGCCGTTGGGATGACTGGTTATGTGATCAACAGGCCTGATTATGTAGAAATGGCATTGAAAGGAACAGCTAAGGATGGTAAGGCTGGTTATCTTGCGCAGATCGACCAGTTGTTTTCTCCCGGGGGCTATTATACAGAGGGGCCTTATTATCAACGTTATGCGCTTCTTCCTTTTTTGATATTTGCAAAAACGATTAACAATTATCAGCCGGCACTGAAAATCTTTCAATACCGCGACCAGTTACTGGATAAAGCAATTGAAACCTCTCTTCAGCTCACTTACACGGATGGCACCTTTTTTCCATTTAATGATGCAGTAAAAGGAAAAACTTATGAATCTGCTGAACTCGTTTACGGAGTTGATATCGCTTACGCAGATATTAAGCCACAACCAGAACTGCTGGATATAGTTAATAAACAAGGACTGGTAATTGTTTCTGATGCCGGGTTAAAAATTGCTGCCGATGTAGCCGCAGGAAAAACTAAACCTTTTGTTTACCAAACGATGCTGATTACAGATGGTGCAAGTGGTAAAGATGGTGGCATTGGAATATTAAGGGCCGGAACAAATGAGGATCAGCAGGCTGTATTAATTAAAGCCACTTCGCAGGGAATGGGTCACGGGCACTTTGACAGGCTTAACTTATTGTATGATGATAACAATGTGGAAGTATTTCCTGACTATGGCTCTGCGCGTTTCATCAACATAGAATCTAAAAAAGGTGGGGATTACCTGCCTGAGAATAAGTCGTGGGCCAAACAAACTGTTGCGCATAATACGCTGACAGTTGATGAAACCTCGAATTTTAAAGGGAATGCGGATCGCGCGCAGCAAACTGCGGCAGAAATTCTTTATTTCAAAGATGATGCGAACCTGAAGGTAATCAGTGCGGCAGAAAACAATGCGTATCCGGGTGTAAAAATGACCAGAACCACCGCTTTATTAAAAGTGGAAGCGCTTCAAAAATCTTTGGTGATTGATGTTTTCAGGGTAGATGCCGATAAAGTTCATCAATATGACCTCCCATTTTGGTATAAAGGACATCTGACAGATTCTTCTGTCCAAATTAAGTCCTTTACGGATCAGCTTAAAGCTTTGGGCACGCAATACGGTTATCAGCACATCTGGTTAAATGCTGAGCAGGCCGTTCCCGAAAAGACTGGTTACCTGACCTTATTAAACAATAAACGTTTCTATACGATTAATTTCGCCACACAGTCAGCTGTAAACCTGAAATTGCTGACGCTTGGCGCAAACGATCCGGATCAGAATTTATTGGAGAGCAAAGCTTTTATGCTTTCTTCAAAAGGCAGTAAAACACAAACATTTTTTACAGTGACTGAAACGCATGGCAGCACAAATACAGTGGACGAAACCACTTCTGGTGCTTCGGGTAGTGTAAGTGATTTAAAAATCATAACTGCCGGGCCGGAACAGATTTCAGTTTCCTTTAAGGTGAAGGGAAAACTATATCAATACCAGATCAACTTTAAAAACAAAGAAAACTTTATAAAACTAAACTAATCAACATGTTACAGAGCAATTTATTTCAAATAGAAGAAGAAACGCCTTGGCAGGATCTCGGAAACGGGGTTAAAAGACAGGTTTTTGGTTACAATGATCAGATTATGCTGGTTAAGGCAAAATTTGAGGCAGAAGCAATCGGGCAATTACACCAGCATCACCATGCACAAGTGACTTATGTAGATAGCGGGGTCTTTGAAATGAGTATTGGGGAGAAGAAAAAGATCCTTAAAAAAGGTGATGGGTTTTATGCACCTCCACACGAAATGCACGGCTGTGTTTGTCTGGAAGAAGGCATATTGATAGATGTATTCTCTCCGCACCGCGAAGATTTTTTATAGGCTTAACAAGGTATAGGATGAAAAGAATTATACTGATTGCCGGGCTGTTATGGACAACCCATCTTGCAGTGGCACAAGATACCACACAAGTTAAAAAAGTAAGTTATCCCGCCGGATTCAGTGAACAGCTGAATGTGGTTTATACACAGGTGGGTGACTGGGAAGGGAAATTGGATTTATATCTGCCGCCCCCCCAGGGATCACCTTCCCCACTGGTCATTAACATCCATGGTGGTGGCTGGAATAAAGGGACAAAAGAATCACAAGGTGGCTTTAGTGCTTTCTTTAAAAAGGGATATGCAGTGGCTAATATCGAGTACCGTCTCACTGCTAAGGCAACTGCTCCGGCAGCAGTAGAAGATACCAGGTGTGCACTGATTTATTTAATCAGCCATGCGCAGCAATTACATATTGACGTGAATAAAATTGTCATCATGGGGGCTTCATCCGGCGGTCATCTGGCACTGATGGGCGGACTGCTGGAAAATGATCATTTGTTTGATGGGAACTGTAAAAACACTGAGCACATCAAGGTTGCAGCAATCATTGATAAATATGGGATTACCGATGTCTGGGATTGGGGTTACGGAAAATTAAAGACCAGTAAATCTGCAACCAGCTGGTTAGGAGCTAAAGCATTGGATCAGGACTTTGCCAAATCTGTTTCCCCACTGTTCCAGGTTAAAAAAACAAGTCCGCCGGTATTTATCGTACATGGTGATGCCGATCCGATTGTACCCTATGAACAGTCCGTTGCCTTAAAAGCCAGGCTTGATGAACTGGGTGTTAAAAATGAATTCATCACTGTAAAAGGGGGCTTGCATGGTAAGTTTCAGCCAGCAGACAATTCAATGGTCAATGCAAAGATTATGGAATTTCTGAAAAGTCTGGGCTTATAATACGAACTGCCATCTGGCAGATTAATCAACGAAAACCAAATATAACCTCATGAAGATAAAAGGACTAAGGTGGTACATTATCGCATTGATTTCGCTGGCTACAGTGATCAATTACATCGACAGAAGTGCCATCAATATTATGTGGCCTTATATTTACAAAGAATTCGGCATTGCAGCGGCAGACAATAAAAATGCACTGGCCCTGATTACGACATTCTTCATGATTGCCTACGCATTGGGACAGACTTTTACCGGAAAACTGATGGATGCGGTAGGTACAAGATTGGGCATGACCATTTCCATTATTGGGTGGAGTGTTTCCATAGCGCTGCATTCATTCGCTAAATCCTTATTGTCATTCAATATCTTTCGCTTTATGCTGGGTTTTTCAGAAGCGGGAAACTGGCCGGGTGCCACAAAAAGTAATGCAGAATGGTTTCCGGTTAAGGAAAGGGCTATCGCACAGGGAATTTTTGGTGCAGGCGCGTCTTTAGGCTCTGTCATATCCGCTCCGGCTATTGCTTTTCTGTATATCGTTTTTGGCTGGAAAATGACTTTTGTCTTCATTGCCGGATTGGGACTGATCTGGGTAATTCCCTGGTTGATTATCAATAAGGCGACCCCGGATAAACATCCATGGCTTACAGAAAAGGAAAGAAACTATATTCTGGATGTGAATACTGAAGCCCAAACACAAGTAGATGAAACTCCGGTACTCAGCTGGAAGGAATTGTTAAAGTTTAGAAATACATGGGGCATTATCATGGCCAGGTTCTTTATTGACCCGGTATGGTGGTTATTTGTAACGTGGCTGCCTACTTTTTTAAAGGAGCAGTTTCTATTTGATATCAAACAAATTGGTGCTTTTACCTGGCTCCCCTATTTATTTGCTGCTATCGGCAGTTTGCTCGGGGGCTATCATTCTTCCTGGCAGGTAAAAAAAGGTGTGAATGCCGTAAAAGCAAGAAAAAATTCTGTAGCTGTAGGTTGTGTTTTCATGCTGCTGTCTTTAGTTGCTATTGTCTATAAGCTGGATGACCTGAAAACAGAACCGGGTTTAGCAATGGTACTGATAGGTCTGACCCTGTTTGGTTTCCAGTTCCTGATCGGAAACCTGCAAACTTTGCCAAGTGACTATTTCAATGGTAAAAACGTAGGAACAGTCGCAGGAATGGGCGGTACAGCAGCTGTAGCCGGGACACTTTTAACTACCTGGTTAGTTCCTGTAATGACCAAAACAAGTTATGTATCCTTTTTCGTACTGGCCGCAATGCTGGTACCGGTCACCTGGATCTGCATAAAATATATTACCTCAAAAAGAATCATTCATTCATAAACAAATCATATGAGATTAAAAAACAAAGTAGCCGTAGTTACCGGTGGTTCAAGAGACATTGGCAGAGCAGTTTCCTGCCAGCTTGCCCGTGAAGGAGCGAAAGTAGTGATCAATTATTTTGATAACCTGGCGAATGCAGAAGAAACATTAAAACTGATTCAGTCAGCGGGCGGAGAAGGAATCATTGTCAAAGGTGATGTAACCAAATCTGCCGAGGTTACTGAATTAATTGAGCAGGCCAGGGCAGCTTTCGGAGACGAAATCCATATCCTGGTTAATGTGGCTGGCGGAATGGTAGCAAGGAAACCTACGCTGGAACTGGACGAGGATTTTTGGGATGCAGTGATGGACTTAAATTTAAAAAGTGTATATCTGGTGAGCAAAGCAACTATTCCTTTTATGGGTTCTGGTGCTTCAATTATAAACCTTTCTTCGCTTGCCGGCAGAGATGGCGGTGGCCCTGGTGCAAGTGCTTATGCCACAGCTAAAGGTGGAGTGATGACTTATACCCGTGCACTGGCTAAAGAGCTGGGCCCGAAAAACATAAGAGTAAATGCAGTTTTACCGGGAATGATTGCGACTGCTTTTCACGATACTTTCACCAAACCCGAAGTAAGAACCAATGTGGCAAACTCTACCTTATTGAAAAGAGAGGGAAAGGCCACTGAAGTAGCTGATCTGGTTGTTTATTTAGCTTCTGATCAATCCAGTTATGTAACGGGTACCAATATTGACATTAATGGTGGTTTGAATTTCTCCTGATTCACCATTCATGCAGGAGGGGCTGGCCTCCTGCATTAAAAAAAACCTGGCAGCTGACCTGAGCAAAACAAGCTGTTTCCTGCGGTAAAGGAGATTTTACGGAGCAGGTACAACCTATAACCAAATATAAATTATTATGAATTCAAAAGTTTACTTTAACAGTTTACTAGTCATGATATTGTCGTGTTTTTTATGCTTAAAACCGGCCTATTCTCAGACAAAGGTATCCATTCAGGGTACTGTGAAGGATCAAAAAGGGGAAGCTCTGCCAGGCGCCTCGATCATGGTGAAAGACACGAAACAAGGTGTCGTCACCGATACTAAAGGAGAGTTTAAAATCAAAGCCGAACCGGGTAAATTACTACTGATCAATTACATGGGCTATGAACCACAAGCTTTTGCAGTTAAAACAGCAGAAACAATTACGATCACTTTAAGGGAAATCCCCAATACAATGAACGAAGTGGTTGTAATCGGTTATGGTACACAAAAGAAATCTTCGGTTACCGGTGCAGTAAGCAAGTTGAAAAATGATAACCTTGATGAAATTCCAACTGCACGTTTAGACAATGCGCTGATTGGAAAAATTGCAGGTGTAACCATACAAAATGTCAGTTCAGAAGCAGGTGCTGCCCCTACCGTAAGGGTGCGCGGATTTAGTTCAATCAGTGCAGGCTCCCAGCCTCTGGTCGTAGTAGATGGCTATCCTGTACCTGATGGGTTGTCTTTCGTTGATCCTCAGGATGTGGAAAGTATTGAAGTGCTTAAAGATGCGGCTTCTGGTGCAATTTATGGATCACGAGCGGCTAATGGAGTGATTTTAATCACCACAAAAAGCGGAAGTTCTGATAAGCCAAGATATAGTTTGAAGAGTTATTATGGTTTTAAAAAGCCATATAAACTGAATCCGATCATGAGCATTACAGATTATACCAAAATGCTTTATGCAGAGGCCGCATTGCGTGCAGATGACCCTACAGTTCCGGCCAATATGAAAAACCTGATCACTGATCCGGAAAGAGCAGCTTATGTCATTGAGAATGAGATTAGCGGCGGCCCTACCGACTGGCAGCAGGAGGCTTTACAAAATGCAGCCATTTCTAATATTCAACTAAGTATTTCTGGTGGTAAAAAAGACCTGAGATACTATGTGTCAGCGAGCGGCCAGAAAGATGAAGCCGTATTAAAGTATAGTGACAACAGTAAGTTTAACCTGAAGACTAAACTGGATGGTACGTTGAGCAAAAAAGTGAGTTTCAGTATTAACTTCAATCCTTCTTATGTAAAAACGCAAAGACCTTCCGTAAACTTTACTGACTATTTCCGTTTCGGTTCTTTCCTCCCGGTTAATCACAGCGATTTTACCGCAGCCTATGTTCATCAGAATGCAGCCTGGGCAAGTGTCCTTCCGGGTGATTTTGTACAAGCCAGACATTTTAACGGGTTACAATATTCCGGAACAATGCCCGATGGCAGTAACTGGACTAGTGCCGGCCCTGTAGAACCTTTCGCTACAAGTAACAATACACCGCTTTCTATTGCAGCCAGAGAAACGCGGGATCAACAAACTTACCGGATGCTGGGTGGTGGAGATATCAGTATCAGGTTCCTGCCAAACCTGATCTTTAAAAGTTCCATTGGCGGCTATTATTCGCAGCAGGAAAATACAACACTAACCAGGTCAAATGCCAGAAAAGATGGTGACGTAAATGAAGCTACGCTTTATACGAGAAACTATATGGATCTATTATTGGAAAACACCCTGAATTATAATGTAACCAGGGGTAATCACAGTTTTACAGGCTTATTGGGTTTTACGACACAGCAAACCAAGATCAAAGAAACCAATATGGTGGGAAGAAATTTTCCTACAGAGACCTTTGAAACTTTAAATCAGGCTGGTCAGATTGATCAGGCTTTAACGAATACACTTAAAGACCAGATTGGCCTGGTTTCTTACCTTGGCCGTTTAACTTACGACTATAAGAATAAATACTTGCTAGCTGCCAGTTTCAGGATGGATGGGAGCTCTTATTTTGCCGAGGGACAAAAACAAGGCACTTTTCCTGCGATTTCGGCGGGCTGGGGAATTGGAAAAGAGGATTTCATGAAGAATCTTTCCTGGATCAGCAACATGAAACTCAGAGCAAGTTATGGCGCTACCGGAAATAATAAGATCCAGAGTTTTGCTTTTCAAAACCTGTTATACCCGGGGAATTACTCTTTCGGAAGCGGTACTGGCTCTGTAAACCTTGGTTTATCACCAAATTCAGATGTACTGGCCAATCCTGATATCACATGGGAACGTACTTTTGAATTTAATACTGGTCTGGACCTTGGCTTTATGCAAGACCGTTTTGGGCTGACCATCGAGTACTATAATTCCAATACGGATAAGTTACTGTACAAAAGATCTACTCAATCTTTTAGTGGCTCTTTTGAATACTTTGATAACTCAGGTAAGGTTAAAAACCAGGGTATTGAAGTTGAATTCAATTCAGTAAATATCAAAACTGATCATTTTCAATGGTCTACTTCACTTAACTTTTCCGCGAATAGAAATCGTTTACTGGAGCTTGGTGGAGAACCTTTTCAATATAATTACGGAGAGCGGAATGAAATCTATGCGGCTATTGTCGGACAGCCTGCTATTCAGTTCTTTGGTTATAAAACTGACGGTATCTGGACTTCACAGGCTCAAATTGATGCAGCCAAAGCTGGTGGGCAAACCTCTACCCTGTCTAAATATTACGCCCCGGGAGGTTTAAAGTTTGCAGACGTGAATGGGGATGGTAAAATTGATGTAAATGACCGGACAACCATTGGAAGTCCCTTCCCGGATTTTACCTGGGGAATCAACAATTCATTTAAGTATAAGGGCTTTGATCTGAATATCATGATTCAGGGTGTACAAGGCGGGAAAATTATCAATGGAGATGCCAATTACAATGAATCCAGAAGGTACAATGAGAAATTCAATCAGAACAGATGGATTAGCGCTGCACATCCCGGTGATGGAAAAACGCCTTATTATACCAATGGTGAAAACTGGCTGCTCACAGATTACGTGATTGAAAGTGGTTCTTACGCTGCTTTAAGAAATGTGATCCTGGGTTATACGATCCCTGCTAAAATTATTAAGAAACTGGGTGTAAGCAGTGTCAGGGTCTATAGCTCTGCTGATAATTTGTTTTATCTGACCGGAAGTTCCTACCGGGGTATAAACCCGGAAGCAAGAACGACTTCCTCGCAATATTCTTCTCCTTTGGTAGATGGTTATCAGCGTGGTGCTTTTCCAATTTCACGCACTTTCACTTTTGGTATAGATGTTAATTTTTAATTTAAAAAGACATAAGATGAGAAATCTCCACTATATAACCGCAGGTTTGGTGCTGTGTTTAAGCATAGTATCCTGCAAAAAAGTTATTGATATTGATCCTATTTCCAATGTTGGGGTTGATAGTTTTTATAAAACATATGACCAGACTAAAACAGCTTTAACAGGAAGTTATAACGGGATGCAAAAGCCATTGGAATTTGAGTGGATGCTGACCGATTTAAGGACTGATAATTCTAAACAAGGGGTCGCAAACAGTTCGGCAGCCATCAATTTTGAATTCAATGATCTGGATATGTTCACTTTGAATTCTTCTCACGATAAGGTTTATCAATACTGGCTGGTAACTTATAAAAACATCAGGTCTGTTAATTATGTCCTGAGAAGCCTTGGGGTTGTTTATGCGGCCGGAAAAACTACTGTAGGCGAAGGGACAGCAAAAATGACTCCCGGGCAAAGGAATCAGCTGGCAGGTGAAGCTTTGTTTTTACGTGCTTATCATTATTTCAATTTGGTCAGGTTGTATGGAGGTGTATTTCTGGTCACTGATCCGGTAGATCCCGAACAATCCAAGCAGGTCAGCAGAGTTCCGCTTGCAGAATGTTATCAAATGATTGAAGCAGACCTTGTCGCAGCAAAAAACTTATTGCCACAAACGGCCTTCACTCCTTCTGCCAATGCAGATGCGGGCAGAGCCAATACCTGGGCTGCCAGAGCTTTATTGGCCAAAGTATATTTGACATTACATCGCGGCGCTGAAGCTCTGCCGCTACTGGACGAAGTGATCAATAACAGTGGTTATGGCCTGCTGCCTTCTTTTGCAGATGTATTTTCCATTAACAATGAGATGAACAAGGAAATCTTGTTCGCCGTCAGATTTAAAGCTGGTGGTTTGGGACTGGGTAACCTGATGGCTAATAATTTTGCACCTACTTCAAGTGGCAGTGCTGTGGTGAACGGTGATGGAAGCGGTTATAATTTCCCCACCAATGATCTGGATTTAACTTATAAAACCCCTGCTTCGGGAGCGGCTGACAGTCGTAAAGCAGTGACTATGGCCAAATACGCATCCAAGCTTTATGTGAAGAAATTCATCTCCCCTGTTTTGGTGAAATTTGATGCAGAAAACGATTTCCCTGTACTCAGATATGCAGATGTGTTATTGATGAAAGCCGAAGCTTTAGGTTTTGGGAACACAAGCCTGGAATTAATTAATCAGGTCAGGTCAAGGGCTGGTGCAGCAGCTTATACTACCGGAGACTTTAAAACTGGTTTTTATAAATATCCTGCTGATCCGGCAAATCCTAATGCAATTACCAATGAAGCTCAGTTTCTGGCTGCTTTATTAAATGAGAGACGGTTGGAATTTGCTTTTGAGAACCAGCGTTTCTTTGATCTGGTAAGAACTGATCAGGCCATCGCAGTAATTAAAAATCATTTTGCTGTAGAGTTTGATTCGCATTATAAAAATTATAGACCAGCCTTTACGCTGGCCGAATTACAAGCTAACCTGACGCCTGAAAAATTACTGCTGCCGATCCCGCAGCGCGAGCTGGATGCCAACGATCAGCTCAAAATCACTCAAAATCCTGGTTATTAATAGCTATTAATGATGAAGAACTTTTATTTAATAACGATGATTGCAGCAGGTTTTATCTTGCTCAATAGCTGTAAAAAGGATAAAACTGCTGTCAATACACCAGATGTATTGACAGCAAAAGCGTTTACTTTCAACACAGCAATCGGCCAGACAGGCCCTGATACGATACTGAATGGAGAATTGAATTCTACGGTTGGCATCAGGCTGATCTATTTTTATCTGATGCGCAGCGACAAAACGGATTCCCTGATTTACAGAGATACCCCAGCACAGGAAAACAGGAACCTTTATCGTTTCTCTATTCCTGCCAAAAGTTTCTCTGCTGCGAAACTGACTAAGGTTACTGGGATTAAGGTAATGGTTAAACATATTGACAATTCTTCTTTTGAAGGGCTGATTAAGATGACCGCCTTTACTCCACCTATGCCCACCCTGACAGATATTCCGGCCAGTATACTTCCTGATGAAACGGGCAAAGTTTTGATTAAAGGAAAAGCAAATTCAGAAAATGGATTAAAGCTGATTGAGTTTTACGATGATTCGAAAGGGGCATTTGAAAAAGCAGATCAGATCGCACTGACCAAAAACGAAAAAACATATGAATTGAGTTATCAATATACTTACCGCAAAAATGCCGGTAAAATCAAAATAGTAATTACTGATAGTTTTGGGCTTAAAGCTGAGGCTTTGATCAACATCCCTATCAAATCATATGTTTTGTATAAAGACCTGACGATGATGGCACATGGAACGGCATCAGCACCATCAGCAAGCAGTTTTTTCAACGGTGAAACAGGTAGTTTACTGGGCAGCTGCACAGTTAGCGGTCAGGAGCAAAAAGTAGATTTCGTCACTTACTGTACCACTGCAATGGTTTTTAGTTTATACAGCCCGGCAAGTGCAACAACCATTACTAAGAATTACAAATGCAATACACAGATTTGGGAGCCTGATCCAGCGAGCCTTAAAGTGACTAAATTCCGGGTACTGATCCCCGGGTCTGTAGAAGCTGACAGAGTTTATGCGGCTTACAATGCGAATACTATTATCGAATTGGATGATCAATTCTTTGAAGGAATTACAGCCCCGGGAAGCAGTACTGCGAAGTTCGATGCAGCTACTGCAAACCAGGCAGCGAATGTTTTCAATACTACCAGCGCCTATTTAATTTGGGTTCGCGTACCGAAACCCGATGGAACTTTTACCAATCAATTGTTAAGCGCGAAAAGTGTAGTTATCGGGAGCCCGGTTGCTGTTTCAACTATTAAGTTTGACATACTCGTATCTAAATAGCTTATGAAAAATCTAATCTTATCCTTATTAATCATTTGCAGTTTAAAAGGTTATACAAAAAATATTGTATTTGATAAGTCTATTGTGATTAACAGCCGTATAACGGTTGACAATCCTATCAGAATTAACAATTCTATTGTCGTTAACAATCCCCTGGAACTGAAGACGGCAGTTTCAAAAGCCGGGCCAGGCGATGTTATCTTATTAAAAGATAAAGAATGGTCAAATGCAGCAATGCAACTCAACGGAAAAGGTACGGCAGCGCAACCTGTAATCATTATGCCCGAAACACCCGGAGGCGTTATTTTCACCGGACAGTCCTATTTACAATTAAGTGGTGAATACCTGGTGGTTAAAGATTTACATTTCAAAAACGGATATACACCCAAAAGAGAGGTTATCTCCTTTAGAACCAGCGAAACGCTGTTAGCTAATCATTGCAGAGTTACGGGGACCGTTATTGAAAACTATAGTCAGCCGGAAAGGTTCAGATCTGATACATGGGTTACATTTTATGGAAAAAACAACCGGATAGATCATTCTACTTTTGTTGATAAGTTAAACCTTGGCCCTGTAATCATAGCAGAGCTTAATGATGAACGCAGTCAGCAAAATGATCATTTGATAGACAGTAATTACTTCAAAGGCAGATCCAGACTGGGCGCTAATGGAGGCGAAACCATCAGAATTGGCGTATCACGTTATTCATTAATGGCCTCCAGAACTACAATAGCGCACAATTTCTTTGAGCGTTGTAATGGAGAGGTAGAAATCGTATCCATCAAATCTGGTGAAAACCGGGTCTGCTTTAATACTTTTTTTGAATGCGAAGGTGGACTGGTATTGAGACATGGATCGGATAATGTAGTAGAAGGGAATTTCTTTATGGGGAATAATAAACCTTTCACTGGTGGAGTAAGAGTAATCAATCCGCGTCAAAAAGTATTTAATAATGTTTTCTATCAATTACAGGGCACAAATTTCAGGGCTCCCCTTTCTGTATTGAATGGTGTTCCCAACTCATTGATCAACCGGTACTATCAGGTCAAGGATGCATGGATCGAACGAAATACATTCGTGGATTGTTCAAATATCCTTTTTGGTGCCGGTAAAGATGCAGAACGAACGCTGGCACCGGAAAATGTACAGTTCAAAAAGAACCTGATCGCTACTTCAAGAGAAGAAATTTATACAGATGCCAATAATGATCAGGGAATTATCTTTTCTGAGAATGGCCTGGTTAATTCTGATCAAAAAACACCTGCTGATACTTATCAACGGAAAGTACCGGATGGTTTTGTTAAAGCTAAAACAGATTCCTATAAAATCAACGGTATAACACTACCGTATAGCAGATTATATGGCGCAGACCTGAAAAACCTAAAAGTCATTACACCAGAAAAAACTGGTGCTGCCTGGTATCATCCGGAAACAAAGAAAGCATGGAGAAAACCAAAAAGTACTTTCTTAAAAGCTTCTCAGAGCCCGTTACTGGCCGTAACACTTAAAGAGGCATTGGCTGGTGACACGATCGTATTCACTGAGACTGGCTTTTATCCATTAAAAGAAGAACTGATCATTACTAAAACCCTTGTACTGATGGCAGCAAAAAGTTTAAAGAGCAGGCCCATTTTTGTAAATGCCTCCTTCAAATCTCTGCCTGCATTTATTACTTTGGAGAATGGTGGTAATCTGACTGTAAAAGGTATCGCCTTTAAGGGTAATTATGAAAGTTTCGCTAATGCAGATGCCGGCATCAGATCTACAGATAAACCGATGAATAAACCTTATAAACTAACCATAGATGATTGCGAGTTTTTCGCCTACAATGAAAGCACAAACAGTGGTTTTTCAGGTTCAAAGAGTACGCTTGCCGATAGTCTGATCGTCAGAAATTCTATCTTTCATCACCTCTCCGGTAGCGGGATTGACCTTTCGGCAGAGAAAGATGATAAAGGGATCTATAATGCGGAATATACATTGATCACCAATTGTGTCTTTACAAATTTAATGGGTACAGCAATTAATATTTACCGGGGAGGAAATGATGAAAGCACTTTAGGCCCATTCGTAAAAATTGATCACTGTACTTTTAATGAAGTCGAAAACAGAGAACAGGGATCAGCAGTAAAATTAATTGGTGCACAACAGGTTTCTATCCTCAATAGTAATTTCTCGTCTTCCGGCCAGGGAGGCAGAGCAATTTTCTTCCAGGAATACAGATGGGATAATATTGTTGTTGACCATTGCAATTTCTATAAATCCGGAAAAGTAGAATCTTTTTACCAGCAGGTTTTAGGAAACCATATCTATCAAATCAAACCTGAATATACTGATTTGAAAAAACTTAACCTTGAATGGGCAGGATCTGCCCCTGCCTCAGCAGATCAATTCAAGATCGGTGTGTTTAGTCAGGGCAGCAAAACGCAGATAAATTAATACGCTGGCAGCAGCATAAAAATACCAGTAAAAAACAGATAACTATGTTAAAAAAAGTCCTGTGTTTTGGAGAATTGTTGTTAAGAATATGCCCTGACCCTAAAGGCAATTGGCTAAATTCAAATCATGTACCCGCTTATATTGGAGGTGCAGAACTGAATGTTGCTACTGCGCTTGCCCTATGGAATATCCCTTCGGCCTATTTAACGGCACTACCAGAAAATGAAATGAGCAGGCAAATCAAGACTTATCTGGAAGAAAAACGAATAGATACCACTCGTTTTTGCTATGAAGGTGACCGGACCGGACTTTACTATCTGGCTATGGGTACAGACATGAAAAACGCAGAAGTCATTTATGACCGTAAACATTCTTCTTTTGCCGGGCTTAGAAAAAACACTATAAACTGGGAACAGGTTTTTGAAGGGATTGGCTGGTTTCATTTCTCGGCAATTTGTCCGGCCATTAATGAAGAAGTTGCTGAAGTCTGTAAAGAAGCATTACTTATGGCAGAAAAGTTAGGCATCAGTATTTCCCTCGATCTGAACTACAGAGAAAAGCTTTGGAAATACGGGAAACCTCCTGTAGCGATTATGAAAAATCTTGCTGTTCATTGCCGCCTGATCATGGGTAATATATGGGCAGCAGAATTAATGCTGGGTATACCAAAAGCCGGCAACTTTATGCTCAAACACAAAGAATTCTGTTTACAGCAGGCAGAGAAAACTTCCAAAGCTATACAACATTATTTCCCGGCATGTGAAGCCGTTGCCAATACTTTCAGGTTTGACCGGGGCGAAGGAATTCAATACTATACCACGCTGTATACCGATAACAACCTGCATAGCTCCCGGGAATATAACGCCAAAAAAGTAATCAATAAGGTAGGTAGTGGAGATTGTTATATGGCAGGCCTGATTTATGGCTTTCATCAAAATCATTCTGCACAGGAAATTGTAGAATTTGCAACCGCTGCTGCTTATTATAAATTATTTACACCCGGTGATTCCACAGCTATGAATGCGGATCAAATCACCTCACGTTTAAATCAACTCCTATGAAACAACCTATTATCGATACCCTTTTAGCGGGTAAATTACTTCCTTTATTTTACGAAGACAGTGCCGAAACAAGCATTGACATCTTAAGAACCTTGTACAGAGCAGGGATTAGAATTGTAGAATATACGAACCGTGGTCAGCATGCACTTCACAATTTCAAGCAATTAAAAGCCTTACAGGTTACAGAAATGCCCGGCTTGTATTTAGGGACAGGCACTATTAAATCAGCAAAAGAAGCCGCCGATTTCATTACCGTTGGGGCTGATTTTATTGTATCTCCGATTGTCAATCCGGCAGTTGCAGGATTATGTGATCAGCACAATATACTTTGGATACCGGGCTGTATGACGCCCACAGAAATTTATACCGCACAGCAATTTAACGCACCTGTGATTAAGTTGTTCCCTGCAAATATTCTTGGCCCGGGTTTTATTTCGTCCATCAGAGAATTATTCAAAGACCAGCTGTTCATTCCTACCGGAGGTGTAGAAATAGCAGAAGAAAACCTGGAAGAATGGTTCCAGGCCGGTGTATGTGCAGTCGGTATAGGCTCTAAACTGATTACAAAAGAAATTGTGCTCAACAGAAATTACCATGAATTGCATCTGCAAGCCAAAAGAGCATTGCAGATGATAGAAAAAATATATCTACAACCTTTGAAAATCTAGATCCTGAAAATCATAACTGAAATCAATGCCTGGAGAAATCCCTCTCATTTTAATGCTTTGTGCTTTCCCTTCTTCATCCAGGCTGAAGATTGCGAAAGCATCTGCATTCAGGTCGGGATACTCCCATTTAATGGCAAAAGAATTAGCGTTATAAAAAGACATCGGCCCGGAAAGTTTAGGTGACCGGTAAGATTTAAACCAAAGCTGTTTGCCTTTCAGCGAAACTTCTGCCTTGCCAAACCATTTATCAGTATAAACTCCAATATAAGCCGCCGGATCAATCTTTTTCTGACTGGAAGCAATTACCTTTTTCCAAACATCATTGGTGACCCCATCTTCATGCATTTTATTACTTTCTACATCACTGTAAATTTTATCAATCCAATGATTATCATCCAATCCCATATAACTGTCTTCAATAGTTTTACTAACTGCTGAGAATAAATAATTTCCACCATCTGAATTAGTTAATACAACTATACCAAGGTTAAGGTCAGGAAACAAGCTGACTGAAGAAAGCATTCCGGGTAATCCTCCGGTATGAGAAACATGAAAGTTGCCCTTCATATCATTTAAAAACCATCCAAGGCCGTATCCCCCAAAATGAGTTTGATAACGCGGATCGTCATTAAAACCGGTTACAGTATGGATAGTCCACATTTGTTGCTGACTGTCTTTTGAAAAAAGATGCTGCTCCAATTGAGCCCCATATTTTCCTTTATTCAGCTGCATCAGCATCCATTTACACAGATCAGCGGAAGTTGCATAAATTCCCCCCGGAGCTCCATTGATCTGGTCTCCAAAATTCTCTATCTGTTTAAGCTTTCCAAATTTATCTGCATGTGGCATAGCCAGATGACTTTTATCTTTCATCAATGCTAAAGAAGCGTAACTATGCTCCATCTTCAAAGGTATAAGGATACGGTTTTGAACAAAGTCTTCCCAGCTCATCCCGCTAATCTTTGCAATGACCTCTCCTGCTACATAATACAAAAGATTATCGTAATCAAACCGCGTTCTGAAATCGGAAACAGGTTTAAAATATTGAAAACCTGACAATACATCCTTAATCGTAAAGTCAGATCCATTGGGAAAAAACATGAGATCCCCCGCCCCAAGACCTAAACCACTCCGATGAGTCAGTAAATCCTGGATAGTAAAATTCTCTGTTACATAATCGTTGTACATTTTAAATCCGGGCAAAATATCCTTAACTTTAGTTTCCCAGTACAACTTTCTTTCCTCTACTAATATGGAAAGGGCTGCTGTGGTAAAAGCTTTAGTATTAGAGGCAATGGCAAACTGGGTATTTCCATCTACCTTTTCTTTGGTAATAATAGATTTAACACCATAACCTTTAGTATATACAATCTTACCATCCTTTACAATTCCAATCGAGACACCAGTTACATTAAATTTCTTCATCGAATTTTCTACCAGAGAATCCACTTTTCCGGCCGGAATCTGTGCTTTGGATACCTGGTTATATACAACAACTGAAAAGAGAAGAAGCGCAATTTTAAAACGGGGTTTGTTCATTTGATAAATTAGTTTTTAAGCTATGACGATAAAAGCCACTATGGATATAATTACATCCATAGTGGCTTTTAAATATACGATATAAATTCTCTTACTATTTAGCCGCTGCTTTCATTTTTTGCAGTTTTTCTTCAGTATGCGGAGAATATTTAATAGCTGAATCCTCGGTGAATTCTTTTTCAAGTATCCCTTTATAATGTGAAAAGGCTCTGAAACCTGCTTCTCCATGATAATTACCCAGGCCGCTTGCACCTACCCCTCCGAAAGGAAGATTTCCATTCGAGATATGCATAATCGCCTCATTGATACAACCTCCACCGAAAGAAATTTCTCCAAGCACCTTTTTCTGAATGCTTTCATCTTTCGTAAATACATATAACGCTAAAGGTTTCGGTCTGTCCTTAATTTCTCTGATCACAGTATCCAGATCATCAAAGGTTAAAACAGCCATGATTGGCCCGAAGATTTCGTCTTTCATCACCTGATCATCCCAGGTCACCCCACGTAAAACTGTCGGTTCAATAAAACGTTCATCCACGTTAAAATTACCACCAACATAAACCTTATCGGAATTAATCAATCCTGATACACGTTCTGCATTACGCTCATTAATGATTTTCACGAAATTGCCATTCTCCAATTTGTAATCAGCTTTTTCAATCTCTCTGGCAACTTTTTGTAAGAACTCTTCTTCAATACTTTGATGTACATACACATAATCAGGCGCAATACAAGTTTGTCCTGAATTCAGATATTTTGCCCATACCAATCTTCTAACAGTAACATCAAGATCGCTGTCCGGCATAATAATCACCGGGCTTTTACCCCCCAATTCAAGGACAACCGGAGTCAGGTTCTTAGCTGCTGCCTGGTAAACAATCCTGCCGACAGGAACACTTCCGGTGAAAAATATAATATCAAATTTTTGATCTAGTAAAGCAGTTGTTTCATCAATACCGCCCTCAACCACATGAAAATATTGTTCTTCAAAATTCTCATTGATCAATTTAGCCATAATTGCGCTGCAATTTACAGTCAGCTCACTAGGCTTCAGGATCACGGTACACCCCGCAGCAATTGCAGCAACAACAGGTGCTAAGGAAAGCTGGTAAGGATAATTCCATGGGCCAATGACCAGGCTCACGCCTAAAGGTTCTGGAACCTGATAACTTTTAGCAGGTGCATTTCTGGCATCAGTAGCCACAGGTTTAATTGCTGACCATTGTTCAAGGTCTCTGATTGCAATTTTGATTTCTTCGTAAACCGTGGCAAATTCGGTTTGAAAGGTTTCAAAAGTAGATTTACCGTAATCTTTATATATAGCCTCTTCCAATAAGGCTTCATTGCTAACCAGCAATTGATATAGTTTGTTTAATTGTTCGATTCTGAAGCTAACAGCTTTGGTAGTATTGGTATTAAAGTAGGCTAATTGTGTTTTTACTAATTTTTCCATTGGGTATATCAATTTTATATACAAACGCATTTTATGCCATACTGTTCTGGAATTGGCCAAAATTTACAATAATTGTATAAAAAGAAGCGCCGTATCATCATTTGATAATACGGCGCTTCTAAAAAAGATATGATTAATTTTGAACGGTAGTTGTATTTCCACCTCTTCCTTTAGCATTAAAGGCTCTGAGTTTGATCACCCCTTTTTCCTTTATTGGACTGGTATATAATTTATCTTTAGCAGAAGGTTCTTTTCCATTGGTAGTATAGTAAATATTAAAACCAGGGAATTCTGTATTACCAGCGACCTCTCCATCAGTGACTTTTACGCCTACGGGTGGAATACGATAGTTCCAGCCGCCTTCATCTAATTTTGGGAATTCGATCAAACCAACCCTGGTCTTAAAGTCTGCATAACTATCCTCATAAGCAGCTTCAGATTTAGCAGGATCTTTTTCTAAAGCCCAGGCTGGATCTGCTGCCCATGCTCTTTCCGCAAAACCAACTAATCTTGGTAACAGCATAAATTCAAGTAACTCTG
This sequence comes from Pedobacter cryoconitis, assembly GCF_014200595.1. Lineage (NCBI taxonomy): Bacteria > Pseudomonadati > Bacteroidota > Sphingobacteriia > Sphingobacteriales > Sphingobacteriaceae > Pedobacter > Pedobacter cryoconitis. The sequence continues at coordinate 1,827,737 of NZ_JACHCG010000001.1, read as the reverse complement.
TATTTCTAATTTTCTCTGTCCATAAGGCCGCTTTTAAACCCAGAATATTGGATTTTCCATAATCAGTTAAACGATCCTTCCCAATAAATACAGATTTAGAAACCGGTTCCCCTTTATTATTCTCTTTTGCATTTTTGTAATAGTCATAAGGTATAAAAGAAAAGAGTTTTTCCATATTCACAAAACCAGCCCAGTAATGACCTGGCTCAGTTAGTGAACGGTTATAAGCCATATCCAGATAGAAATTGCTGGAACAGGTGAGCACTACTTTATAGCCGCCATTGGCTAAGCGGTAGGGCAAATCTTCTGTACCCCCGCCAATTACATTGTTCCAGACATCAAGCTGTACCGGATCGTTCGCAAATAAAGGATTAGGAACCATCAATTTTTTCCCGTCTAAATAGGTCTTCATCATGCCAAATTCTTCCCAGCCGGAAAGTACAATTCCTTTAGGTTTAAGTATGCTTTGTAATTTTGAAACATAATAGCTCCATAAGTCATCTGTAGATTTCATTTTTGCCTGTTTCACCAGTTCAAGGCACAATGGTGATTTTTCCCAGACACCCTGAGGGACTTCGTCTCCACCAAAATGAATAGTCTTTAAAGGAACATTAGCTTCACGGTACATGTCCTGTAGCGATTCAGTAACCTTATTCAGAAAGGTATAAACGGAAGGTAATGCTACACAAACAATATTGTCATTCCAATACTGGGCAGAACTGTAAACAGATTTATCATTGATATCACGCAACAGATATTGCTCAGCTTCAGCACGTTTTCCTTTGGCCATAAATCTGCTGTAACGCGTATCCATTGCTTTGATCGCGGCTCTGGCATGGCCAGGAGATTCTATTTCAGGAATTACCTGTATGTGTCTTTTTGCAGCATATTTTAAGATCTCTACGAAATCAGCCCTGCTGTAAAATGCTTTATTCAAAGTTTCCGTAGTATCCGGGCCGGAGCTATAGGTAGGTTGAAGAGACTTTTCATTTGTCAGTGAATGTCCTCTTTTTGCCCCTATTTCTGTTAATTCCGGAAGACCGGGAATAGCAATTCTCCAGGCTTCATCGTCAGTGATATGAAAATGAAACACATTCAGTTTATACAGCGCCATTAAATCAAGGATACGCAATATTTCTTTCTTAGGATGAAAGTTACGTGCCACATCAAGCATCAAGCCTCTGTACTTGAAACGTGGTGCATCTTTAATTACTACAGCGTTTACCAAAACACTTTTTGCACCTTTAGCCGGGCTATTAGCCAAAAGCAAAGATTTTAGTGATTGTAAACCGTAAAAGATGCCTTCTGCATTACCCGCCGATAAAGTGATGCCCTGCGCTGTAATTTCCAGCTGGTATCCACCTTCTGGTAAGTTGTTCTTAACCAGTTGAATGCTTCTCTCTTTTAAAGTACCAGAACCATTTACAGGCTTAATTTTAAACAGGTTGAACAGCTCATCTGACAGATAACCAGCTTCATTTTTAAATGCCGGATCGCTGAAAATTGCGGTTGCTGCATTTACGGAAAAGTTTCCGGGGCGAGCTTCATAAAATACTGGTGTAGGCAAAAGCTTGATTAAGGCCCTTTTATCCTTTGGGATAAATTTGCTGTTCCTGTTATAAGTATCTAAAGGAGAAACGGCATTCTTAAGATACTTTTCAACAGGTTCTACGTCATAATGCTCAATCTTAATGCCTTTATCCGGCTGATTGTCCCATACGATGTACAAACCTCCCGGCGCATCAGCAAAATTGACAATTTCATCAAGGGCAACAATGTCAAGGACTACAGAGTCACCTTTGTTGATGGTTTTAAAACCTTTACCCGGCCGGATACGAAAAAGATCACCATTAACCTGTTCAATGATCAGCTGATCAGAAGTCTTCACTTCTATTTCTTTCATAGAGTTGAAATAGAGACTCCAGTTAGCCGCTGGAAAAGGCTGTGCTGCTTTGTTTACAAAGGTCAGCAAGGAAAGGGATTGTTTGTTGCTATTCTGATGTTCTTTAAAGGTCCACTTGACGTGAAGATCTTTTACAGGGTAAGTAGTACCTCCTTTTTGTGCCATAGCTACAAGTGGAAGAAGGAAAGCAATTAGTAAACATTTTTTTAATCTCATTTGATAATTTAATTTGGGGAACTAAAAACGAACAATAACACACAAAATCCTTTGCAACGTATTATTGCCATCTTCGAAAGAGGTTATTTGTGAAACATTAATTGTTTCTTTATAAATTTATTATTTTATTGCTAATAATCTAATACACTGCTTAAATTTATATTATTATCAGCTAAAAATTAATAGCTTATAAGATCTCATTGCATTCCTCCCTAAATATTTTATAAATTGCATCGATTAATAAAGCAAGAAAAATGAAAACATGTGTTTTGACTCTGGGTATGGTTATGGGAATGATTTTTTTCGCTAAAGCGCAGAAAGCACCACCTACTCCATCAGAAATGACCGCTAAAAGTATAGAGGCCATGGACAAAAAGATTAAGATGAACCCAACTCAGAAAAATATAATTTACAATTATATGCTTGATTTGTTTAAAGAGCAGGCTGCCCTGACTAAGAAACAACAGACAGGTATGTATACTGAAGATGATATTTCTAAGTTTTACAGGATGCAGAATGAAACCACTAAAAATGTAAGAAACATTTTAAAAGGTGAACAGCAGACTCAATATGATCAATATTTAGAAGAAGTGCTGCGTGGTGGCAATAAGAAAAAGAAAAAAGGAAAACATGAAGAAGAGGAAGTAGTAACCGGCATAGACGGCTTAAAACTTCCTGTTGGCACTACTGCCGGTAATCCTTAGTTTTTATAGGTTATGACTGATAAAAAAGCTGCTTGTTGAATAACAAGCAGCTTTTTTTAGAGTTAAATTCTATTTGCTTTTACATCCTTCACACATCTAAAACCGATATGATTGGAAGCAGACCTGTAATCTCCTTTTCCTCTTGTCCCTACCATATAACGTGTGCAATACTGTTCTGTACATAAGAATGATCCCCCGCGTTGTACTTTCTTTTTTGCCTGAGGTTCGTCAGGATCATAAGAAGTAGCAGGGCCCAAAGGGTTTACAGTAGCCCTATGATCAGATAAAGAAATGTAGTAATCAGCCCTATACCAATCATTACACCATTCCCAGACATTTCCAGCCATATCATACAACCCGTAACCATTGGAAGGGAAGCTTTTAACGGGAGCTATACCTGCATAACCATCAGCAGCAGTATCCTTATCAGGAAACTCTCCTTCAAATATATTAGCCATCCATTTGCCTTTAGGTTTCAGCTCATTTCCCCAGGCATAAAGTTCTCCAGAAAGACCACCCCTTGCAGCATATTCCCACTCTGCTTCTGTAGGTAGCCTTTTGCCCGCCCATTTAGCATAAGCAGCGGCATCTTCCCAACACACCTGAACTACGGGATAATTAGCTTTGCCATTTATATTACTATTTCCACCTTCAGGATGTCTCCAATCTGCACCTTTCAAATATGACCACCACTGTAAATAATTATTTAAAGAGACGGACGCTTTGGGCGGAGTAAATACAAGGGAGCCCGCTACCAGATTTTCTGGTGGAACATTAGGAAATTCTTCTCTTGTTGGTTTTTGCTCCGCCACAGTAATATAACCAGTTGCTCTCACAAATTCTGCGAATTGCTGATTAGTTACTGGCGCTGTGTCCATATAAAAAGCGTTGACAATCACCCGGTGAACTGGCCTGGCATCATTCATTACTTCATGACCGCCTCCGTCCATTCCGACAGGATTTACCCCTCCCATACTAAATTCACCCCCGTTAATAAACTGCATTCCTGGTTGTATTTTGATTCCGGAAACTGGCCTATGAAAAACTGTTTGCCGAAATTCCTTTCCGCCACCCTGCATAAATAATACACTGTCTGCACTCTTAAATCCTGTTGGCCTGCACATAGCGGCTCCGTTTTCAGGAAAAGATTTCATTTGAAGCAAAGACACTTTTTTCACCTGCCGACCTTGCTCTTTTGATCCCTGTTGATCACCGTTATTTTTACAGGATACTAATGATAAAAACGCAGCTAAATAAAAAAAATCATACTTGGATCTCATCTGGCTTACTGTATTAAATCTGTTGCTGAATTATTCATGCTAATTGCTAATTTTTGACGATAAAAACCTTCTTAGACATGCTAAAAAGGTTTTTAAGTTAAACATTAAATTAATGAAAGTAGATTTGTTTAGCAGATTTTAATCCGCCAACTACTGCCACTAAGGTATCGACCTCAGCACAGGTATTGTAAAATGCTAAGGAAGGTCTGACTGTAGCTTCCAGTCCAAATCTTCTCAAAATAGGTTGTGCACAATGGTGACCAGAACGAACAGCAATACCTTCACGGCTTAATGCTTCGCCAACTTCGGCAGTGGTAAAGCCATCGAGCACAAATGACAATACACTCGTTTTATCCGGTGCCGTTCCAATCGGTCTTAGTCCCGGGATTTGTGCTAGTTTGTGACTGGCATAGTCCAGCAGGTAATGTTCATATTGATAAATATTGTCAATACCAATTTTTTGTACATAGTCAATAGCAGCGCCTAAACCTACAGCATCCGCAATATTCCCTGTCCCGGCTTCAAAACGTGCAGGAGCCTGGTGAAATTGAGTATGTTCAAAAGTGACATCCTGAATCATATTGCCCCCACCCTGATAAGGTTGGGTACTATTCAGTAAATCTTCTTTCCCATACAAGATCCCAATACCGGTAGGGCCAAAAACTTTATGTCCTGAAAATACAAACCAGTCGGCATCCAGCGCCTGAACATCTGTACGGATATGAGAAACTGACTGCGCTCCATCTGCAAGCACTTTAGCTCCGGCAGCATGTGCCATAGCTACAATCTGTTTTGCCGGGGTTATTGTCCCCAATGCATTGGAAACCAAAGTAAAGGAAACCAGTTTCGTCCTTGGATTAAGTAGTTTTGCATATTCATCCAGCAATAGCTGCCCATCATCATCTACCGGGATAACCCTGATCTTTAATCCTTTCTTTTTAGCCAGTAACTGCCATGGAACAATATTCGCATGATGCTCCAGGTGCGTCAGGATAATTTCATCGCCTTGCTGCAAATATTCATCTCCCCAGCTATTGGCAACCAGGTTAATCGCTTCGGTTGTTCCGCGGACAAATACAATCTCATTTGGAGAACGCGCATTGATAAAGCGCTGTACTTTTTGTCTTGCCCCTTCATAGGCATCCGTCGAACGGGCAGCAAGTTCATGCGCTGCACGATGAATGTTAGAGTTTTCGTGGGCGTAAAAATAGTTCAGCCGGTCAATGACCTGCTGTGGTTTTTGTGTAGTAGCCGCGTTATCAAGCCAGATCAGTGGTTTACCATTCACCTGTTCTGAAAGAATGGGAAAATCATTTCTGATGAGATTAACATTAAATGAGGGCTGAGATTTTCCGGTAATCACCCCATTTCCATAACGTCCGCTATTCTGGGTATCAGCTGAGGTGACAAATTGAATTCCTGAAGAAAAATAATAAGAGTTCTCACTTAAAATAGCGGAAGGATTAAAAGGTAATTGTGATGAAGGACTATAGGAACTAACCGATGCCAATACTTTCTGCAATTCCTTTTCATAGGGCTGATCTGCTTCAAAAGGTAACAGTGAACTGATATTAAATGGATTGTTAGCCTGTTTAGCGGTATTAAAATTCCCTGAAGGCCCCCCACTCCCGGCGGTAGACTTTGGAACATGTCCAAGTCCTAATCCGTTAGAATCCGGCAGACTGGTTTGCGGATCAGAAAGATCAATTGCATTCCCCTGGTAAATAGCCGAAGGCGAATGGGTAAATGTGCTGTTTTCCTGAATCTGATTATTGCTATGCGGAAGAAGCTCTGCTGAAGGCACATCTGCTGCATTGTAGTTTCCCGGTAATGCAGAAAAATACGCATTCGCCAGCTTTTCTAAGGCATGCACATCTGGTAATCCCTGCGGATCATTAATTGCATTACTCATAGCTTAATATTTGTATTCGTGATATTTATTGATTTCCACTTCTTCCAGTACTGCGATCGCATCATCTACTAAAACTGCTAATGAGCAGTATAAAGAAACCAGGTATGAGGCAATTGCTTTTTCATTGATCCCCATAAAACGTACTGATAATCCTGGTGATTGTTCTCCCGGCAGATCTGGCTGGTAAAGTCCAACTACCCCCTGACGGCTTTCTCCTGTACGGATCAGCAAGATTTTCGTTTTGTTGTTTTCAATCGGCACTTTATCAGAAGGGATAAGCGGAATCCCTCTCCAGGTAATAAATTGTGAGCCAAATAAAGAAACTGTGGGTGGTGGAACCCCTCTGCGGGTACATTCACGGCCAAATGCAGCAATAGCAAGCGGATGAAGCAAGAAAAACCCTGGTTCTTTCCATACTTTGGTAATCAGCTCATCCAGATCGTCCGGAGTTGGTGCACCACTGCGGGTAACAATGCGCTGCGAAGGAACAATACTATGCAGCAGACCGTATTCTTTGTTATTGATCAGCTCACTTTCCTGTCTTTCTTTAATCGCTTCGATAGTTAACCTTAACTGTTCGCTGATCTGGTTATAAGGCTTGCTGTACAAATCAGAAACCCTTGTATGTACGTCAAGTACCGTATTTACAGCACTTAAAAGATATTCACGAGGTTGTTCTACATAATCAACAAAGGTATTAGGCAATACGCGCTCATCTCTGTTGGAGCAATCCACATCTACAGACTCTCCTTCTTTCACCTTGTTGACTCTGTAAATACCTGATTCGACAGGATTCCAGCTCAGCAAGTGTGGTAACCATCTTGGTGTAATCCAGGGTGCCTGGGGTACGGTACGGGTTGCAATCGCTAGTGGCCTCGCTGCAACATCATTTAATGCTGTTTGTTGTGTGTTTTTAACTTGTCCTGCCATGTTTTATATAATTAACGGTTTTAGATTTTTCATTTCAAAGGGCTATTGATTGTTTCTTTTTCTAATCACAGAAGAAAGTCAACAGTCAGCAAAAACAGATTCCAGAAAGGAAAAGAGCATTAACAGGATGAATAGATACATCCTGTTACCAAATATAAAAACATAATCTACTAAACTAGTATACTATTTAAATAAAGATGAAAAAACTCAATTGGCCTGAAGTTTCTCTGCAAGTTCTTTCAGGGAATTTGTTGGTTTAATAAAATTGTAATCTCCCCAATAGTCATCTTTATAGGTGGTGACGTAATTTTTAAAAACGTAACCTCTGGACATAATCTTCTCGTAATTGCCCTGCGGCGGTATATTAACCTTTGAAATAAATAATTCTGCATTCACAGACAGTGTACCTTCCAGGTGTTTGTATTTAGCTTTTAAGTGATGTACGGAAGCTATTTTATAGAAGTAAGGATACCATTTATCATTAATTTTGACATACTGCTCACTAAATTCTTCATTAAGTTTTCGGAAACTGTAACCCATCAGACTGTAGACAGGCCTCGCAATAAATGAAATATCTGCCTTAGCATAAGCTATTCCTTTAGGACTTAGTGCAAAATCAGAAGATACTATTGCATAACTGCTTTTCAAAATCACCATCTTGCCTTTATATAAAGCTTCTTTAAGGTCATCCTGCTGATCAAACTTTATCACATAAGCTTCTTCCCCATCTATAGCTACTGAACCAGCTATTTCAAATTTGTATTTCTTAAAATAGTCCCTGCCTAATATATGTACTGGATTTTTTGCCATATCATTAGCGATGATTGTGTAGGGTGCGCCATTTATTGTCATGTTTAATGGATTATTAACTTCCTTCTCCCCTAACTTTTTGAGATTACGTTCTTTATTAATTACAATTTTATCTTTTCCGCTATTTTCTTTATAGCCTTCACTTAAAATATTCAAAGAGGCTTCTGCAAAAGAAATATAGCTGGTATCAACTTTTCCTGTTTCCCTGTAAAACCCTTTCATTTCAAATGGCCTGGTATCGTAATTTTCAGGAATGTTTTTTATGGCCTGGCGTATAATGGATTCGGCACTAACTGGTCTGATCACGATTTCTTTTAAACTGACAACTGAGGGAGTCAATTGTATCTTCATATCTTTATGTACTCCTGATATAGAGAGCTTAAGGGTTTTATAACCTATATAAGAGATGGTCAATGAGTCTTTTCGTATTGCATCAGCATACTTTAATAAAAATTCGCCATCAGCATTCGTCATTGTAGCGATCTGGTTACCGACCTTCAGGCTAACATAAGGTAAAGTTGCCTGATGTTCACCGACCACAACACCTCCGGCTTCGTGTAAGTTTTGCGCATAAATTATTTTTACACTTAAAGAAATGATAGCCAGAATTAGAATTATTTTATTCATTTGGAAGCAAATTATACTATTAATTCAAATGTGCTGTTTCATATTGTTAAATTTCGTTAACCTTTGTTAAAAATTGTTAAATAAATTTTCTTATTAGCGAAAAAACATAGTTTCGAAATATAAATAGCTACTCTAAATCACAATTAACGCTCATCATGAAGAAAATAATTACGTTGTTGCTCCTTTGTTTTTTAAGAATCATTTCGACTGAGGCACAAACAACTGGTCAGATGAATGGTCATATAATAGATGAAAAGCAGATACCTGTGATGTATGCTGTGGTAAGCCTGTTCAGGGCAGCAGATACTATACAAGTTAAATCAGCGATTACAACAGAAAAGGGAGAGTTTAAGTTTGTGAATCTATCAGAGGGTATTTATTTCATTGCTGTAGAATGGGTGGGGTATGTTAAAAAGCTGAATGGCCCTTTTACGCTTAATCCTGAACAGCAACTGCTGAGTATTCCGCAAATCGTCATTTTACCAGAAACTAAACAGCTCAATACGGTTAGCATTGTTGGTCAGAAACCTTTAATAGAGCGGAAAAGTAATCTATTAATCATGAATGTAGCGAATAGTACTTTAGCTGCTGGCAGTACCGCACTGGAAATACTATCGAAAGCTCCAGGAGTTTCGATAGATAATGACGGGAATATTAGCCTGAGAGGCAAACCAGGCGTCAATGTGATGATTGATGGTAAACTCACTTTTTTATCGGCAGCACAATTGGCCAGCTTATTACGCACCACGGATGCAAATTCCATTCAGACTATTGAGTTCATGACTAATCCTTCGGCTAAATATGATGCAGCCGGCACTGGCGGACTGATCAATATCAAATTGAAAAAGAATACAAATTATGGAACTAACGGTACCCTGACCGCAGGTGGTGGTTATGGTAGTTACTACAAGTCTAATGCTGGTGTTACCTTAAACCACCGGAGTAAAAATATAAACTTATTTGGTAATTATAATTTTTCGGGCAATAAAGAGTATGAGGACATGAATATCAACCGCAGCACCTCTTCATTTAATGAAACGACATATTTTGATCAGCAGGGCCGCGATTTATATCTCCGTAAAAACAATAGTTATAAAGCTGGTATTGATTATTACCTGGGTGACAAAAATATAATTGGATTTGCCATGAGTGGTTACGCTAACCGTACCGATGCCAATAACAATATCAACACCTTAGTTAGTAGCCGTCCTCCTGTAATTGATTCTACAGTGACTGCAACAAACGCAGGTAAAATTAAGTACACCAGTCAAACTTATAACCTGAATTATAAGGCAGTATTGGATACTGCCGGACAAGAGTTAAATGCTGATATAGACTATTCACGTTTCAATAACGACAATAGTGTTATTTATACTAATAATTTCTACAATGCTGCTGGTGAGCTTACGAAATTGCCCTTTATTTTCAGAAACGGGACACCTTCACGCGTGAAAATATTAGCAGGTAAAGTAGATTATGTTTATCCTGTTAATCCTAAAATGAAAGTGGAAACGGGTATAAAAAGCAGCTACGTGAGTACGGACAATGATTTCAGATCTGAGAATTTTGATGGTGCTGATTGGGTTAACGACCTGACACAAAGTAATAGATTTACTTATAAAGAGCAGGTCAATGCTGTTTATGCAAATCTCCATAGAGAGTTTAAGTCCACAACGCTACAATTTGGTCTGCGCGCTGAGCTAACACATTCGGAAGGGAACTCGGTTACGCTTCAAAACATAGTTAAAAGGAATTACCTTGATTTATTTCCAAGCTTATCTATTCAGCAGAGTTTATCAAAAGATCATGAAATTAGCTTCTCTTATAGTAGCAGAATCAACAGACCTGATTATCAATCGTTAAATCCATTTATATATTTTACTGATTTGTATACTTTTTCCAAAGGCAATCCTCAGCTGAGACCAGAGTATGCGAATTCATTCGAGCTTTCTTATGGATATAAAAAAACAACAAATGTTACCTTCGGATATATTCATACAAAGGATGTAATGACGACAACGCTTTTAACCGATACGGTTAAAAAAACATTGTTGATTTTCGAACAAAATCTTGCTGAAAGAAGTACGGTGAGCATGAATATAAACAGGCCTTTAGCAATTACAAGTTGGTGGCATACGAACAATGATGCCACACTTTATTACAGCCGTTTTAGTTCTCCTGATTTGCTGGGTGCCCCATTTAAAAATGGCAAACTAACATTCATGATGAATACAACCCATAATTTTACGCTGAATCACACCATGAATGCTGAGCTCTCAGCAAATTATCAATCTGCACAGGTTTTTGGAACCTATATCGCCAGGCCAATCTATGGTGCAGATCTGGGTATCAGCAAATCATTTGCCGACAAAAAGGCGACTGTTAAATTATCTGCCAGCGACCTGTTTAATACCAGGAAAATAGTGGTTAAAAGTTCAATTCCTTTTCAGGATTATAATCTTTCCCAAAAACAGGAAAGCAGAATATTCAGGTTAACTTTTTCTTATAATTTTGGAAGCAGTAGCATAAAGGCTGTTAGGGAAAGATCAAACAGTTCTGAAGTAGAACAAAATAGAGTGAAATCCGGTAACTAACTGAAGTGGCCTGTTAACTCAACATTAACAGGCCACTTCAGTTAGTTTAGTATAAGGTATTGATCAGGGTTGTTGATTGTATTTAGTATTTTCGTATTTTTCCAATTGTGCCTTCAGTTTGATGACCTCTTGCTTTAGCTGACGGTTTTCCAGGTAAAAGTAAATCGCGAAGCCAAGAAATATTTTTCCAAGAATAAAAACACCAATGAACAGCCATCTCCATATTTTATGCACACGCATATGACTGGAAGAAGCATCTACTTCAATAAATTGTCCACTTTTACGGTGATTCCCCCCTTTGCGGTTTGGTGGTCTTCTGATGGGTATCGCGTCGAAATCGGGTACCTCTGCCAGTTCATTAAGATGACTCTCAATTTTTGACCAGAGATCCGGAGGAGGAGGAATAGACATTTGCTGGGCCACGCGTTCCATATCCATTTCCAGATGCTGCAAGGCTTCCTGAATTTGCGGATACTTTGCTTTCAGGAATAACAGTTCCCGGGTTTCCGCTTCTGAAGTGGAACCTAATACATACGCTTCAAGTATTCCGCTTTCGATGTATTCGTTAATTTTCACAACTTTTCCTCATTATAGCGAAAGCCTCTTTTAAAGTCTTCCTGATTGATTCCTCTGTTTTATTTAATTCTTTTGAAATCGCTTCAACCGATTTCCCATAATAATAAACACTATAGAATATATGATATTGTTCTTCTGTAAAGTAATCAGGATATCTGGTATGAGATTCATGACTTCCCGGATTCTGTAAACCCATATTTTTAAGATCACTGGCTACTCTCCCGGAATCCATTAACTGGTTTAACTTATTTTGCGCAAGCCTTTTCAGCTGACACCAGTTATTAGTATCATCCCAGTCTATTTCATTAAAGTGTTGTGCAATATCACAAAATACTTTCACAAGGTATTCCTCCGCCAGTTTTTGGTTCTTTACAATTTCAAAAATATAGCCTAATAACATACTTGCATGCTTATCATACAGGCTACGTATACTTGCTTGTCTATTTGCTATTAGCGTTAATGATTCAGTTTCTCGCATGATTATATTTTTGAGGTATGGCATTGTCCTTATGCACACTCAAAATCTAATGGTCTTTTATCTTGTATGAAGCTAATTTAAGCAAAAACTATTTGGAACAAAGAAAATTATCTCTTTAAAATAGAATTAAATTGAAAATATAACTTCAATTATTGAAGAACAGCCTTTAAAACATGTTAAATGATTGTTTTATATTTCGACTAAGAAATATTCTTTCTTATTACAGGAACTATTGAATTTTCAACGTGATTTTAAATAATTTATCGATTTAGGAAAACAGTGATTAGCAGGGTGCTAAGACCATGTTACCACCATTTTGTAGTGGTAACATGGTAGTTGAAATGATAAATTTATTTTTTAGGCCATTTAACATTAATAGCGCATCATTTCGATCTTTTTCAGCAAAAATATTCCATGTAAACAGTTAGATTTTTAAAACTTACAGGAATAAAATATTTATTACAGAAGCCACATGTTTAAAGAGGAATCATCAATGATAAGCTCTAAGCACGTTAGATATTTTCCCGGCATTAATCTTCTGATATTATTAAATGGTTTTAGTAAAAGAAATAAATTTAATCAAAAAGATTTAATTTGTATTAATTTTAAAGCGGAAGCTTACCATAAATAGCACATACTCTACTTCCATTTATACAAGTGGGTTTAGATAATGACTTATTATAACTGGAAAGTAAAAGATCATCCCCAACCCCATTATAAGCGCACCAGGATCTCGCCATAATTTACAATCCTTTTATCCATCAACAAGAGATCAAAAAACTTTAATTAACACCTACTCTCTTTAAGGTTTTCGGTTTTTCCCTTAATCACTCACCTCCATAAATTATATCCTTAATTTACAAATATCTCACCTTCTTCAACAGGGTCAGAAGTTTCGATTTCCCACCTGCTAAAACCAAGAATTACTTACTTATTTCATAGCCTTAGGGAATACTTTTAGAGCTACAAGGAATATTTTTAGAGACCACAGGAATACTTCCTGTTTTTTGTAAAAAAAATAGCCCCCTCCAAGTTACCACCTGAAAAATTTAAATGCTTTTAGCAAAAAAGAAACACAATTAACCTCCAAATTATTTTACATAATTAAGTGAAGTATTTAACTTTGATTCATACACTTACAACTAAAACATGCTAAATTAATGTTACTAAAACATGTCACTTACAGCTCCTGGAATGATGCTCAATTAGTCGCATCAATGACGGCCGGCGACAAGGCTGCTTTCGATGAGATTTATGAGAGATATTGGAAAAAACTCTACAATGAGTGCTTCAAAAGATTAAAAAGCATGCAACAGGTCGAAGAGCTTGTTCAATCAGTTTTCATGGATCTCTGGTTAAAGAAAGAAAGAAAAAACATTGAAAATATTTATGCCTATCTGATCATTGCCGCCCGCTACCAGGTTTACATTTTGTATAAAAAAGATCAGACCCTCCCCGAGTTTGAAGAACCTTTAGAAGACATGGCACTTTCCAGCTTAGAAGCAGATGCCCTGCTCAACGAGAAAGAAATCAGAGACTATATAGCAGTCTGGCTAGCTATGCAACCTGAAAAACGCGGAGAAATATTCAGAATGAAATTCATGGAAGAAATGACAACCAGGGAAATCAGCGAAAAGTTAGGCGTCAGCCAGAAAACTGTTCAGAACCAGGTATTAATCAGTCATGCCAGCCTAAAACAGTTCTTAGAAAGATTAATGGTCCTGATGTCTGTAATGTAACCTGCCGCTGTAATCTACCACTCAATTTCAGTATAAGAAATTTGACAGTCCTGGTATAGTACTGTAGGGGTTGTGGTATACATTGAACTAGTATTCAACCTATACCACAACCCCTACAAAACACTACTGGTTTAACCCATAAAATATGGCTACTTTCGGCCTTCATCAAAAGGAAGAACAGGCACATAAATTATGATTAGTGATTTTTTAAAAAACTTCGGGATATTAACAACTGCTGAAATCGAAGACTTCCTTCATCTTGGCACAATAAGAAATCTTCAGAAGGGGGAATTTTTTATCAGCGAAGGAAAGTCATGCAAAGAAGTCGCCTTCATTAAAAGCGGGATATTACGTTCTTTTTTCACCCCTGAATCGGGAGAAGAAATCACTTATTGCATTACCTTCCCTAATACTTTAATGACCGCCTATTCGTCATTTATTACTTCACTTCCTACTTTGGAAAACATACAGGCAGTAGCTCCCTGTGAATTATTGATTATAAAAAAGGCAGCCATAGATCAACTATCAAAGTCCAGCTTAAACTGGGTCACCTTCTTCAAAATTATTGCAGAGCAGCAGTATATAGAACTGGAGAAACGCTTATTTCTTTTCCAAAAGGAGAAAGCAAAAAAGCGGTACATGGACCTGCTGGAAAATCAGCCGGCTTATGTGCAGCAAATCCCGTTACAGTACCTTGCTTCCTACCTTGGAATTACTCCAAGACATCTTAGCCGTTTAAGAAAAGAGATTGTTTTTTAGACAAATGTCCAGTAGTTAGGATAAACAGCCCGATACCTTTGCCCTGATTATAAAACACAGGACAAAATGAAGAAGAATATTCTGATTATCAACGGGCATCCCAATAAAGAAAGTTTTAATTATGCTTTAGCAAACGCCTATCAGCAAGGTGCACTCAAGTCTGGTGCACAAGCGGAGCTTATCCATATTGGCGAACTGAATTTCAATCCTAACCTGCAATATGGCTATTCGAAAAGGATGGATTTAGAACCAGATTTGCTCGCCAGCCTGGAAAAGATTAAAAAAGCAGATCACCTGGTTTGGGTCCACCCCGTATGGTGGGGAGGTTTACCTGCAATCATGAAAGGTTTTATTGACCGGTTATTTCTGCCAGGTATCGCATATCAATACAGAGAAAACTCTGTTTGGTGGGATAAATTACTGACTGGAAAAACTGCCCGGATTATTACAACCATAGATCAGCCCGCCTGGTATTACTGGATATTTTACGGAAATCCCAGCGTAAACCAATTAAAGAAAAGCACTTTGGAATTTTGTGGTATCAAACCGGTTGCAGTTACCTATATCGGGATCATGAAAACCTCAGTCGAAAAACAAAGAGCACAATGGATAGCGAAGATCTATCAATTAGGTGAAAAACATAAATAATCTCCCACTCTTTTCGGATTACAGAACCCTTATATTAATTGAATTATGCCTAGAATTAAAGTCAAGCGCAACGCTTTAACAGTCGATATGACCGCCATGACTGATGTTTCCTTTTTATTGCTTACTTTTTTCATCTTAACCGCGGTCGCTAAGCAACCTGATCCATTAGACGTAAAAATCCCCTCCTCCACTTATAAATTAAAAGTTCCGGAAACAGATATTGCTATACTGACCATCGGTAAAGGAAAAGTATTCTTCGAAGCCGCCGGACAGGATGTAAAAATCTCCATGTTAGAAAAAATGGGAGCGCAATATCATATTGACTTCAGTCAGGAAGAGAAAAAGAGATTCAGTGTGATCAGTTCTTTTGGCGTTCCTGTTCAAAGCTTGAAGAAGTTTATTGGAATGGATGCAGCTAAAAGAAAGTCCTCAGGGCTGGAAACGGGAATTCCTGCCGATTCGGCAAATAACCAACTGTCAGACTGGGTACTTCATTCCAGAAAAGCAGTTGCAGAATTACATACTACCGCAATGCGTGTCAGTATCAAAGGAGATGCGGATGAAGAATATCCGGCCATCAAGAAAATTGTGGACATTCTCCAAAAGCAAAAGATCAATAAATTTAGTTTGATGACCAATCAGGAATAAAAATTAATTGAATATTTCCGTTTGATTTTTATAAATTAGACAGATGAAATCAATTGAGAGTGTTCAGGAGTTCTATACACGTGTACCTTCAGCAAACCCATTAGGGCTAACGATGGACAATGCAGGAACTGGTCATTTTAACGTATTCTCCAGAGCAAATTGTTCGCCGGTTACCCCCTACAGCCGAAGGGATTTTTATAAAGTATCTTTAATCATTGGCACTGGCAAAATTCATTATGCCGATAAATGGATTTATATAGACAGGCCAGCCCTGTTATTTTCCAATCCTATAATTCCTTATTCGTGGGAAGCAGAATCAACCTTGCAAGAAGGCTGGTTCTGCCTCTTTACTGAGGCCTTTATACAGACAGGAGAGCACAAAGAGTCTTTACAGGACTCTCCTTTATTCAGCATTGGCAGTAATCCTGTGTTTTTTCTGGACGAGATCCAGCAGAAGGAAATATCAGATCTGTTTATAAAGATGACCAAAGAAATCACTTCAGATTATTTACACAGATATAGTCTATTGCGGAATTACCTCCACCTGATTATTCATGAAGCCATGAAAATGAATCCAACGGAGAGTTTTGAGAAACATATCAATGCGTCTTCAAGGATTACCGCTTTGTTTATGGAGCTTCTGGAAAGACAGTTCCCTATCGATACACATCATTTGTCATTAAAACTAAGAACCGCGAATGACTATGCAAAGAGTCTTTCTATTCATGTGAACCATTTGAACCGTTCTGTAAAGGAACACACAGGAAAAACGACAACAGATCATATTGCAGCGAGAATAACCAGGGAGGCCAGAGCTTTGCTTCAGCATACAGACTGGAATATTTCAGAAATTGCTTATGGTCTTGGATTTGAATACCCGGCTTATTTTACCAATTTTTTCAAAAAAAACACCGGCATATCCCCGATTGAAGTACGGCACGCCGTAGTTTGATCAATTCATAACGCAGTTTGATTATTATAATCATCTGTTTGAATAGTATAACCCGCTGCCTGATCTGCACCCTAACTTTGTGCTATCAAATCTGATCATTATGAAATATAGAAATCTAGGAACAACTAAAGAAAAACTATCGACTGTAGGACTTGGCTGTATGGGAATGAGTTTTGCATACGGGCCTGGTGATGATACTGAAAGTATTGCAACTTTACATAAAGCCCTTGATCTTGGGGTGAACTTTTGGGATACGGCAGATGTATATGGTAATGGAATAAATGAAGAGCTGATCTCCAAAGTATTAACAACTAACAGAGATAAGATATTTATTGCGACAAAATTCGGGTTCCGCTTTCAGGACGATGTTGCTGGTCCCAGCAATACAAACGGAACTTATTTTGACGGTTCACCGGCATGGATGAAAATTGCAGTGGAAAAAAGTCTGAAAAGATTAAAAATTGATACTATAGATTTATATTATGTACATCGTGTTGATCCCAATATCCCGATCGAAGAAACCGTAGGTGCAATGGCCGAACTGGTAAAAGAAGGAAAAGTACGTTACCTCGGATTAAGTGAGGCTTCTCCGGCTTCTATCCGAAAAGCACATGCAGTGCACCCTATTGCTGCACTGCAAAGTGAATATTCCTTACTGACCAGAGATGTGGAAACTGAGATACTCAGCACAGTCAGAGAATTAGGCATCTCTTTGATCCCTTACTCACCACTGGCAAGAGGTCTGGTGACCAACACATTAGACATAAATTCACTTGCAGACAATGACTTCCGGAGATCATTACCACGTTATCAGCAGGAAAACCTGGATAATAACGCAAAGTTGATTAGTGGATTCGCTGCGATAGCACAGGATAAAAATTGTACTCCGGCACAACTTGCACTCGCATGGGTACTTGCACAGGGTGAAAATATCATTCCTATTCCTGGTACTAAAAAAAGAAAATATCTGGAAGAAAATGCAGGTGCTGTTGATGTTAACTTATTAGCGGCTGATTTAAAAGCTATTGATGAACTCATTACACGTTTTCCTGTGAGTGGCGAACGCTACAGTGAAGGGGCAATGAAATTAGTGAACAATTAAATTCTGATTTCATACCCGCAGAAAAGAAACTTTAAAAAATACAATGGGATGTTAAACTTACATCCCATTGTATTTTTAGCTAATTTTATGGCCTGATATCAAATTGAGCAATCATGAAGTTGATTTTTACCACTTTGTTTCTTTATCTGTCAACGCTTGCAGTTGCACAAACTGTCCATTATCCGGATAAACCATCCACTCATGGCATGATGCTGATGGGAACTCAAACAATCTATGCTTCTCACCTGCCGATGTTCCATAGTCCGCATGATTATCAAATTATATCCGTTCTGGAATTATCAAAAGAGGATCATGCAAAATATATACTGGACAAAAAGAATCATCCTGATGAACCGATCTACACTATTGAACCTGAAACTTTTGTTCTTCCGGAAATGATTAACCACACTAAAACTTTCAAGGCCAATATCTATCGCGGTCATTTTGAAAGAGGTGGAAAAAAGTTTCTGGAAAATATCACCGTGAAGATCAGTCAGCTCATTTATTATAAGCAGTTTGATAAAAAGTGTAAAAAACCTAAAAACCTCGGGTATCTTCTTTTTGGTAATGCGCAAGAACAATTCTTAGTACATAGAATTAGCGCCAGACCAGATTTCGACGAAAACATAGCGGTACAAATTCATGATAAAAAGAACTTAAAAGCGCTGGCCGATAATCTTTATATCACTATAGAATTTCCGGAAAAGGATTTGCGCAAACCATTTTCATGGACAACACATACCGGAACCAGAAAGCAGACACATGAAGCTTTCAGGTTTTCAAATCCCAAAGTTTTATACCTTGAATACGGTGATTTGAATTAGCATCACAACTATTTTAAACATTCATGAATCTGTTTTGATGTGTCATCAGGTATAACATCGCCTCTTTAACCGTTTGAACCGGATCTTTAGGGTTAAAACCCAGTTCTGTTTTTGCTTTTGAAATATCGAAATCCTGCTGTAAACCAGAGAACATAGCGATGTCTTTTGTGGTTAACAATGGGGCTTTTCCAGTCAGTTTACTTCCTGTTTCCATCAACCACGCGGCCAGATACAATATAGGTTTAGGTACTTCAACGGGAAGCTTAATTTTCAATTCCGGAAAAAGTTCTTGTGCAACCTGAGTAGTCTGCTTGATAGAAATACATTTTTCATTGGCCAGGATATAGCGTTCTCCACTCCTGCCTTTAATCGCCGCCAGGTAACAACCTTCAGCTACATCTTTTACATCCACCCAATTTAAGGCAATCCTGGTTTCAATTGGAATTTCTTTAGTCAGAATCAGTTTGATGATCTGATAAGAAACACTCAGCTTCCCAAATGCTGCACTCCCGATCATCGCAGAAGGTAATACTGCAACCAACGCTATATTATATTGCTTTGCAAGCTCGAAAGCTAACTTCTCCCCATCGTTTTTAGAGTTATAATACATATCTCTGCGATCTGGATTTTGCCCGTTACTTTCTTTAGTGGGTAAGTATGTATAGTTTAAAGCGGCAATAGAACTCACATAAACGATTCTCTTCACTCCTGCCGCTGCTGCTGCTTCAATCAAATTCCTGGTGCCTTGAAGATTAACTTCATAAATTTCCTTAACCGGATCTTTCGCCCATAACTTAAAGGCTGCTCCAACGGCATAAACAACCGCTACGTCACGCATAGCCAATATTAAAGATTGTTTATCAGTGATATCCGCCTGTACCATTTCGCAATCCAGCTCAGCAAAAGAACTGTTGTTTTTTAAATCACGGACAGAGCCTCTTACCGGAATCCCTTTATTCAGGAGTAATCTCATCAGGTTATTCCCCAGATGTCCGTTTGCCCCTGTAACTAATGCCAAATTTTGATGTATCATATTCTTATCTGTTAAGAATACAAATTTGTGCACAGACCTGGCGGCTTACACTTGACATTTGTTAGTTAATTAGAATATCAACTCCCGATCTTTCTGCGGATACGACTCAGGCTTTCGGGTTTCATTCCCAAAAAAGAAGCAATATAGCGTAAAGGAACATGGTGAATAATAGCAGGATAATTAGCTATCAATTTTTCATACCGCTGTTCTGCTGTTAAACTGGCTAATTCACGGGCACGGGTTTCATTATAGGCAAGCGCCATCTGGAAAACAAGGATACTGTAATCTTTAAAAACCGGGCTCTGTTCACAAATAATATCCAGGTTGGCTTTGGTAATTCTTAACAATTCACAATCAGTAATACATTCTACGTGCTCAGCAGATTTGGTACAATTATTAAAGTGTGTGTAAGCAGTAATAAATCCAGGGGGACAATTAAGATGCGTGGTGACTTGATCTCCCTGTTCATTGTAATAAAATAGCCTGATAAAACCCGAGACCACATAATAAAGGTATTTTGGGACTGTGTTCTCCTGTTCGATAATTGTATTCTTCGCAAACAGTACAGGTTCAAAGTACTGCTTGCATAGTGCAGTATCTGTAGCTGTTAATTTAACCTGGGTAGCTGCATTATCCAGCAAATGCTGGTACAATTTATCTGAAAACATGTATTTTATATACGGGGTTATGAAATGATAAAGGTCAGGATTTTTATTTAATTAGTTTTTCTATTAATTTAGCGTGATTGCAAACGCTCCGCAGTTCAGTTCGGACTAAACTGCAAGAAAAATATATAATGATGAAAGGACCTGATAAAGACGAGAAATACCCAATAAGCCACTATAACAGACTCTGTTTTTTGAAGAACATCATCACCAGCCCTAATATAATTGTTGGCGATTATACCTATTATGATGATTTTAAGGATGTTTATAATTTCGAAAGGAATGTAAAGTATCATTTTGATTTCATTGGAGATAAACTGATTATCGGAAAGTTCTGCATGATTGCTTCTGGTGTAACCTTTATTATGAATGGTGCTAACCATAAAATGGACGGGATCACAGCTTATCCTTTTAATATTTTTGGCAATGGCTGGGAAAAAGTTACACCCAAGATGGAAGAACTCCCTTTTAAAGGAGACACCATTGTTGGAAATGATGTCTGGATTGGTTCAAATGCAACGATAATGCCCGGAGTCCATATAGGAGATGGTGCAATTATCGCCACCAATACTACAGTAACCAAAGACGTACCTCCTTATACCGTTGTAGGAGGAAATCCTGGAAAAGAAATCAGAAAGCGATTTTCTGAGGAAAAGATAGAGGAACTTTTAGAGCTTAAATGGTGGGACTGGAAAATTGAAAGAATCACAGAGAATCTTCATGAATTAACGGGCCCTAAATCACGGTTCCTATAAATTCTCATTTGCTGAACACCACTCAGGAACAACCTGCTGTCATTACCTGACTGCAATTGGTCAAATTGTTTCTTAAACCCTGTGGGGATTCTGTTTTTTTGTTGAAAATATATAAATATGAAAATTCAATTCAACAAAAGAAGTCTATTTCTAATCCCTATGGTTGCACTTGCTTTAATTTCTACTCAGGCAAAATCACAAAATGCTACCCCTATTCACATTGGTTTAAAAGGAGGAGCAAATTTCACCGATTTAAGTCTCAATTATGGCGATCTAAAAAACAAATATTCAGCCGGTTATTCTGCTGGCGCTTTTACAAGAGTGGACATCTCTAAATTGTATGTACAAGGAGAACTCCTGTATTCGCACAAATCTTCTAAAGTAGAATCCAATACACTGGGTAACGGAAAAAGCTCATGGAATAGCATTGATGTTCCTGTAACGATCGGTTATAAAATATTAAAATCGGAGAACCTGAACCTCAGAGTGTTCGGAGGTGGTGTTTATTCTTATATATTAAATGATAAAGCCCGTATCTTACAGGAGGTCAAAGAGTCCTTTAAGAAATTCGATAAATCAAATATTGGTTATGTTGCCGGTGTTGGTGTTGATCTGGGTAAAATCACTATTGATTTAAGTGCTCAGGGTTCGTTAACAAAAATGAGCAGCGATTTCAAATCCCGCCCGCTCACCTTCCAGGCAAGCATTGGCTTCATGATCTTCTAAAAATTCTTACTAATTTAGGCCATTTGAAAAATACAGAAAAGCTTCAGGAGCCATCTTATGCTCCTGTAAGCTTTTTTAATTTATAAGCTAAAAACGCAATAACAACTCCATGAAAATCCGTATTTTCAATAAACACTGGCTCATCGTAGCCACCTTCTGGATCATCCTGGAAATTGCTTTCTGGACACAAATGATCCGGGATTACCCGCTGATCTTAGCGACCTCTGTCTCATTTGTGATTATGATCAGCTCTATCATATCAGCTCATACTTTAAGTGACTTTTTACTGCCAAAGGCAATGGCAACCGGAAAAATGAAAGTTTTCGCCATTCAATGTTTTTTTATAACACTCTTTCTCTCTTCAGTATTTGCAGGTGCAGCAGTAGGATGTTACTGGTTATTCTTACATGGAACAAAGTATGATACTGTTGGAAGAATGCTTGCTTACAGCGACTTCTGGCTGAAATTAGGGAGCGCTATTCCTTCAGCTATACTGATCAACGCCACCGCCTGTGGTATACGCTTTTATCAGGAACATGGAAAAATAGAAAAAAATCATGCACGCTTACAACAAGCCCATCTCGAAGCACAATTAAGGATACTTCAGGATCAGATTAATCCGCATTTAATGTTCAATGTATTAAACCACATTCATATCCTGATGCAGAAAAATGTGGAATTAGCTTCTGTCCTGCTAGTCAAATTTTCTGATATATTAAGATATCAGCTTTATGAATGTAACAGAGAAACTGTGCTATTGGAACGTGAAGTACAATACCTGAAAGATCTGGTGGCTGTGGAGAAAATCCGCTGGGGAGATGAATTAAAGGTAGATTGCGTTTGGAACATCAAAGACGGAAAGAGGAACATTGTTCCTCTTTTGTTGGTTCCTTTTGTCGAGAACGCATTTAAGCACGTATCGCGCTTGCCTATGGAAAAAGGATATGTAACCTTAATGCTGAGCCAACAGGGTAACGAACTGATTTTTACGTTAGAGAATTCGGCTTCTGTGCAACAACCCAGACAAGGCAATAGTCATGGACTTGGCCTTGAAAATGTAAGAAAAAGACTTATCCTCTTATATCCGCAGCAGCATCAGCTGAGTATAGATAAAACAATTAATACATTCAAAGTCGCATTGACTATCCAACTATCCCAAAAGAAATAAATATGTCACATAACCCTACATATGAAGCTCCTTTACAATGCCTGGTGATTGACGACGAACCTGTCGCAAGAGAAAGTATCATGGATTTTTGCAGTAGACTGGATTTTCTACAAGTTGCCGGCACATGTGCCAATGCTATGGAAGCAGCAAATTATTTACAGCAGGGAAATATCGATTTGCTGTTTCTTGATATCAATATGCCTTACCTTTCCGGACTCGAGTTTCTGGAATCTTTGGAACATCCTCCATTAACTATCCTGACTACCGCTTATTCTGAGCACGCGCTAGAAGGTTACCGACTTTCAATTGTAGATTATCTGCTGAAACCTATCACTTTCAAAAGATTCTATCAAGCCGCGCTAAAGGCCAGACAACATCATTTAATGAATATAACACCTAAACATCCGCAATCAATTGATACTTTTTTATATGTACGTCAGGGTGATAGCTTCCAGAAGATATCCTGGGTAGATATCTTATATATCGAAGGAATGCAGAATTATGCCAAACTCCATTTTAAAGATCGTGAACTGATCATCCACCAAACGATGATCTCACTGGAGGAGACCTTACCCAGCGATAACTTTTTCAGAATTCATAAGTCCTACCTGATTAATATAAGCCACATTGATTCAGTTTCTGGTGGCAGGATATTCATCAATGGCAATGAACTTCCTATTTCCAGAAATCGCCGTGAAGACCTGTTAAAAGAGGTGGTCTATACGAAATTGCTTAGCAGATAAACTGATTCCCTATAGACCACAGTTAAACACCTCTTTTCAAGAGGTTTTTTTATACCTCTTATTTCTTGATTTTACTCAGGTTCCATTTGAGTGCAACTGCTCCATAAGCAGTGGTAGAGAAACTCGGATCTTTCTGTTCTTTTGCTTTAAAGAAGTCCTTCAGTTTTCTGCTTGTCGTAGAAAATTGCCGGGTTAATGTCGTGCCCGCTGTCAATTGTAGTGTCACTGATTTCCCCAGCTTAAATTCCGGCCTCAAACCCGCTACAATTTGCAGATAACCTAATAGCATGGATTTATCGTCCCTGTTTACTTCAGCAGTCATTCCACTAAGCTCAACAACCGATTTAAGTTCAAAAGAAGGGCTCAACTGTGCACCGAACTCTATATTCTCTGGGAAATTGACATGTAAACGGTAGCGTCCGGCAGTAAGCCAGTTAAAGTAGATACCAGGTAAGACCATAGGAACACCAAAAGTATTGGAAACAACCGGCCCAAAGCCTAAAGCCAGACGGGGATTGAAGTTTTTAATAAACAGTACTCCTCCTTGCACCAGGATATCATCACCGGTTACTTTCTCCATGTCGGTATAAACACCTACAGAAGCCATCGCCATAATTGACCATGTTCTGCTGATCGGGCGCATGTGGACTAATCCAACCTGGGCATTTAATAGTTCTGTAGGAAATAATTTTGTCCCGTAATCCCGGTTTTCCATTTTAGCATAAGATCCACTTACGTTTACAGCCCACATTTTTGGTCGTCCTGAGGAATCGGTTTTGACAGAAAGAGGAATGCTGAACCCTAACTGCATTCGTTTAAAATTACTGGTCGAACCAGTTTTAACACTGTCTGCTCTTATGTAATTAGAGAAAGGAACGTAATCTGCCTTAATCGTCCCAGAAATCCCTGTTTGGGCGCTGGCTTTCAAACTTAAGCCCAGTCCAATAATGATCAGGCAATACTGTAAAATTTTCATATTTCTTTTTTAGCTGTGATTTGATTTTATAAATCTTCACGAAGAACGTATGCTATAAACTTTTACAGAAAACTAATTGACGACCTGCGTTATCGTTTTGACAAAAGGTAATTTTAGCAGGAGACAACTGGTTACTTAAGAAGAAAAAGACTGGAACCAGTTCTTTTTAAAGGCAGAAGGGTTCTGTCCAACAATTTTATTAAATAACTTATTGAAATAAGATAAGCTTTCAAAACCTACTGCATAACAGGTTTCAGTTACATTTTTATCCTGCATTAACAGATTCTTAGCCAGATCAATCCGGTATTGATTCACAAAATCTGTAAAGGTCATATTGGTTTGTTTTTTAAAATAACGGCAAAATGCAGCAGTGGTCAGATTTACTTTTGAAGCGACAATATTGACATCTGGTTTTTGATTATAATGCATATCAATATATTCATAGATGGCTCCCATCCTTATTTTATCTTTCAAAAAGAAAGATATACTCATCTTTTCATCATTTAATATTTCGGTTTCTGTTGAATGCGCCAGGAGCTGAAAGATTTCAACTAATCCGATCAGTTGCTGAAAAGAATCAAGCGCTGCCAGTTCTTTTAGCTTATTAACTGCAATAGTTTTTGTCTCTCTATGGAAGGCAATGCCTAAAGCTGCTTTCTTAAACAATTGATCAATTGCCGAAAACTCTGGTGAAGTACTTATAGCTGAACCCAGGAAATCTGTTCTTAGCTGAACTACGATTTGATGATAATCATTCCTCAACCTGTAATCAAAATTAAGATGCGGAAGATTTCTTCCAATAAAAACGAGGTCACTTTGCGTATAACCAGAGATGTGAGAGCCAACATGACGGATACCAGCATCGGCTTCCACATAAACAAGTTCATATTCAGCATGGAAATGCCAGAAGAACGTATTTCTTAGTCTCGGAGAGAAATACTTGAAAGACTTACCTACGTCAAAATTTATTTTCTCCAGTTGTATTTCATTCATTTGATGTCTTTGTTTTTTATCGAAATAAATGCGCTATTATCATCTTTTGATTCTTAAACATACCTATTAAATCAATACAGAGCAAATATTGATCATTACAAAGAAGAAACGGTGCTTTGGATCCGGGTAATTTTGAATTAACAAACAGAGATCAAATGGAAAATCAAACAATGAATACAATGGCGCATCAGGATATACCTGGGAACCCTTCTACTGCAAAATCCAGCGGGATCCGCTTGAATGATCGTAGTCAGGATAAAACCTTACGCTTGCTGACTGAGCAAGATTGGGATTTCTGGATTACAAATGGATATGTAGTGATCAAAAATGCGGTTCCTCGGGATCAGGTTAAAAAGACTGCGGATTATCTATGGGCATATGAAGGAAAAGATCCGGATGTGATAGAGAGCTGGTATAAAAAACCTAATGCACAAATGCAGATGTCAGAATTAAACAATACTGGCATGGTAGAAATCTATAACCACCAGCTGTTATGGGATAACAGAATGTATCCAAAGGTCCACCAGGCTTTTGCCGACATCTGGGGAACGGAAAAGTTATGGGTAACTATAGACAGGGCAAATCTGAATTTCCCATTGCGTCCGGGTTTTGAGTATAAAGGTTTTATTCACTGGGATTATGATCCGGAAACAAAACCTCAAAATGTACAGGGTGTATTGGCTTTAGCTGACCAGACAGATGAAAATATGGGAGGCTTTCAATGTATTCCTGAACTATTCCGCACTTATGATACCTGGAAATTGACCCAGCCGGCAGACCGCGACCATTACAAACCAGATACGACAGGATTTAAACTGGAAAAGATCAAACTGGAAGCAGGAGATTTACTCATTTTTAATAGTTCACAACCTCATGGCATCAGAGCAAATACAAGTACAGATCAAGTAAGAGTTGCTCAATATATTGCTATGATGCCTGCTCAGGAAGAGGATGAAGATTTGAGGCAATGGAGAATTGGCAGCTGGGAAAATAGAGAAGCAATGCAGGGTTATGCTTTTCCGGGTGATCCATTGGAACGTGAAAAGAAAAATCCAGTTGCAGAACTTACCCCTCTGGGCAAAAAATTGCTGGGTTTGGAAAAGTGGTAATCTGGGAGTGCGATAAAAGCAATGTTAAAAGCTGTCAATATTATTTCCTGAAAATTAACAAAATATGGCCATTTCTGTCTAATTTGCGCTTATAACAGGATATATAATGATTGATAACATAAAGATAATAAACACAGAACTACTTTCTGATAACTGGTATACGCTTAAAAAGATAACTTACCAATATTCATTGAAAGACGGTACAGTACAGACGCAGGACAGAGAAGCATACGATCGTGGAAATGGCGCAGTAATTTTATTGTATAACAAAGAACAACAAACTGTTATCCTGACCAGGCAATTCAGATTGCCTACTTATATCAATGGAAATGAATCCGGATTACTGATTGAGGCCTGCGCCGGATTATTAGATAAAGACAATGCTGAGGATTGTATCAAAAGAGAAACAGAAGAAGAAACAGGCTATCAGGTAACTGAAGTACGTAAAATATTTGAAGCCTATATG
Source organism: Pedobacter cryoconitis (assembly GCF_014200595.1). NCBI lineage: Bacteria > Pseudomonadati > Bacteroidota > Sphingobacteriia > Sphingobacteriales > Sphingobacteriaceae > Pedobacter > Pedobacter cryoconitis. The sequence continues at coordinate 1,800,401 of NZ_JACHCG010000001.1, read as the reverse complement.
TCACCGGGTTCAGTGACAGAAATCTTATATTTCTTTATTGCAGCTTACACTAAGGACATGAAAATACATGAAGGTGGTGGATTGGCGCATGAGCAGGAAAATATCGAAGTGCTGGAACTTTCCATTGATCAGGCAATGGCTATGGTAGCCAATGGAGAAATTAAAGATGGAAAAACAATTATGTTGCTGCAATATGTAAAACTTCACCAGATTGTGTAGAAAACGCTTAGCTGAAAACGCAACATCTGACCGCTAAAGACACTTTTTTCTTTAACCAATTACAACCCTATATTTAACAAATAAATGCAGCAGGAGGCCGTAAAAGCTTCCTCTGCTATGAAACAGATTAAACACCAATAAAAATGGCAACGATTATCCCCATTTTCAGAATATTCGATTACGATAAAGCAATAGAATTTTACATAAACTGGCTCGGCTTTAAGATTGACTGGGAACATAAAGAGACAGGTACCCCTATTTATATGCAGGTTTCAATGCAGGGTATTTTACTACATTTAACTGAGCATCATGGAGATTGCACCCCTGGCGCAAGAGCTTATATTGCTGATTTTGAAAACCTGAAAGACTTTCATCAATTGCTGCTGGCAAAGGATTATAAGTTCAACAGACCGGGCCTGGAAAAACAATCCTGGAATGATCAGGTGGACTATATGGAAGTGATTGATCCTTTTGGAAACAGATTATCTTTTAATGGTTAATCAGCAGATCTGATTGCATTGATAATGATAATGTCACGCTCTACTTCCATACCGGCAGCATTGCTCCTGACCATTTCTTTGTGAAAATGCACTTCTTCAATCTCAAAACCATTACTAATCAATAATTCTTCAGCTTCTTCCCTGCTGTATAAACGAAAGCCATACGGAGTAAATGGCAGTTTCTCCATGAATTCACGCGGAGCAAAAGTCAGGCTAAACAGACCACCTGGCCTAAGTACTCTTCGTATTTCAGTGACATAAGCTTTTGGATCTTTCCAGAAATAGAGCGTATTTATAGTAAATACTTTAGTAAAAAAGCCGGCTGCAAAGTTTAGTTGCATCCCATCTGATAAAGAGAAATCGGCTCTTCCTGAAGATACAGCTTCGCTATTGATTCTGATGGCTTCCTGGACCATCAATGTTGAGATATCTACCCCATAATAGAGTAAATGTTTGGTCGCTGCTAAGAGCGAAATAACATGCGAGCCATTTCCAGGCCCTATTTCTAAAAGTACGTCATTGGATTTCGGATCCAGCGCTGCGATAGTAAGCGCAATCATATGGCCATTATTAACAGCCATCGTTTCAGCAGTTTTTATCCCTGTATCCCCGCTTGGGCAACTTAACTGACCTGCTATTTCTTTAAAATCGGGTTTATTAAGGTGAGCTGACATAGGTAAAAGATTAGCAGTTTTATTATTGGAGAATGCTATGATTTGTACCTGTATTACCCGTACTCTTTTGTACGGGCAACCAGGATTTAATAAATATTACTGAACAGTATGAATTTGCTGCTTTGGTAGCACAAAGATATACTATTTAGAATGATTCTACACTAATTAAATCTTTGTTACATTTAAATGACAATTCATCAGGCCTTAATAAAGCTGATTATCTGGTTCAGGTACAATTCATCTATTTCGTCAAATTGAGCCAGTTCAGCACTATCTGCATCCAATACACCAAATACATCCCCATCTATAACAATGGGTAATACAATCTCTGATCTTGAAGCTGAGCTGCATGCAATATGTCCCGGGAATTTATCTACATCCTCTACAATGAATGTTTTAGCTTCCTGCCATGATCTTCCACACACACCTTTACCGGATTTTATTCTTGTACAGGCTACCGGGCCTTGAAACGGACCTAAAACCAGCTCCTCTCCTTTAACCAGGTAAAAGCCAACCCATAGCCACCCGAACTGCTCTTTCAGTGCTGCACTGATGTTAGCAAGGTTAGCAATCAAGTCATCTTCTCCGCTTATTAAAGCTTGAATTTGCGGAATCAATGATTGGTACTGTTCTTCTTTACTTTCTGTTTTTATAATCAGTAGATCTTCTGCCATTATTCTGGTTTCTTTTAAATTTTAATGCTGTTTAATGAGACTCTAAAATTAAACAATCACCTGCATATCGATGTAAAGGGTTGGTAATATTCTCAGCGCCGTTTTAAAATTTAACCGAATTATTTGGTTGTGTTTCTTTTTAGCTGCAACTTCACCGGATTTTAATACACTAATTTAATTCTTTTATGAGAGTAATCGCCGAACTGCCGCATCCTGAATGTAAGATAACTTTGTTCAATATGAACCAAAAATATATTGTAAAATTTGAACAGGGAACTTTTGAACAGAGCTACAAATTGTCTGAACTTGACCTGACCGGAGGAGGAGCAAACGAAATATTCCAAATGCTTGATGAGACATTTATCGCTACCGTAGTCGCACGTTTTAAGACGATGCGGTCGGATTTTTCAGCTGCTTACAAAAGACAAGAGTATTAGTTCATATCAGAACCATAACTAACTGTAATACAGCATCGACAAATACTATTCAGAATATTATTTTGTATTTCACCTGTTTTTAAGGTCACCATAGTCATCATTTATTCTTCCATATTTACTATAACTTTAACAGCACAGCACTAATTAAAAGAAAAACAAACAATTACAATTAACAACAATATTATATTTTGTCACTAAAAACCACAAAATATAATATTGTTTTCATATAAATCATGCTTTTTATGTCTTTGGCTAATCTAAGAAAAAAGGACTAAGTATGATTAAATTAGTAAGAGATTATTTGTTTGAATCAGGAGTAATACCCGCTTTGAATTTGGGTAAACTGAAACGAAGTACCACGCAACCCTCCTCTTTACTTGCCTTCAGCAATCCATTATTCTTCTCTACAAAGTCACGGCACAATTGCAACCCAAGTCCTACTCCGCGTTCATTAGATGTACCGTACGAAGGCTGTAAATGCGAGTCTTCAGCCAGCTGATCTATATTCAGAACACCCGCTACCGGATTACAAACATCTATATACATAAAGTTCTCGTTTCCCCACATTTTTAAACGAATATGACCGCCTAATGGAGTAAATTTAATTGCATTATCAATGAGATTACGCATCACCAGGTTAATCTGATTCAGATCAGCATAAACATCCTGCTCATCAGTTATTACCACCTCTGTCGTGATATTCTTCTTTTTAATAAGTGGCTGATAAACCAGCATCAGATCATTGGTTAAAATCCGCATACTAAAGCGGGATGGAGCGGTATTAATACCTTTTAACTGACTTTGGGCCCAATATAAAAGATTATTCAATGTATTATGGATATGATCGAAGCTTTGACGACTATCATTCAGCAGCATTTTTACTTCTTCGAGTGACAACAAATCCAGATCATTCAGAGAATACAAACTAATCAGACTACTGAAAGGGCTTCGAAGATCATGGGCTATAATTGAAAAAAGCCTGCTTTTATCTGTGTTCGCTTCCTCCAGAGACTTCACCATTTTCCGCAGCGACTTTGTTCTTGACTCTACTATCTTTTCCAGCCGCTCATTCTGGGTACTGATCAGATAAAGGTTCTCCTCCTGAATTCTCATTTTTTCGGACTGAATAACTAGTTTTGCAGCTGTCAGGTCCTTTAAACGGTCTCCCATTGCAAGAGACAATAAAAGCAGTTCAAAAATAAATCCCAATGGAGCAAACTTAAATGATACTTCACTATAAATAAACACATTAGATAAGCTCAGTACAACCCATACTGAAGTTAAACAAACAAATGCCCAGGCGATTATATAATACAGAGCCGGCTTGTAACCTTTATAATAAACGACAACACCTAGCAGCCAGATGACCAGAGACGATGTAGCTGTTAAAATCTGCACCAGCATAGAGCAATAAGATTTATACCCTAACAAACACAGGACCATGGTAAAAATCCAGCTACCAATAAGCAGCCTGATCACCTGTTTTGACTGTGGCAGTAAAACCTTCAGATTCAGAAAACTGCTTGAAAACGCGATACCGGCAACACTGCCCAATCCAAGAAATAAATAGGGATAAGTATTAATAAATACTCTGAAATCATATCCCAGATAATAACTGTAGCCCCTGAAGTAGCAGACCATATACACAAATAACGAAAGGATATAAACACTATAATAAAAATAGGCTCTGTCGTTTGACCTGATAAACACAAAAATATTAAAGAAGAACAGAGCAGTCAGAATTCCGATATAAATCGACTCGATACGTTCAGTTGAATTAAGACCTTCGACCAATCGTTCTGATACCGCTATCTTTAAAGGAACCAGGAGAATATTATCCGTCTTAAGCCTCATATAAACGTCCTGTAATACAGAACTATGGTTCCCATCAGGTAAAGTAAAAATATAATTATTAGCTGCTATTAATTCAGGGTTTTCCGGAGCAAGACTGCCCGTATGGATTTTAGTAAATAAACCTGAGGAAGTACGCTTATAAAAGTCTATGGATTCTATGCTGGATACATCGAGTACCAGAAATGCTTTATAACGGGTCTGATTCAGGTAGGAGACTTTTATCCAGAATGCGGAAGAAGAATTTCCAAAATTAAGTATATCGGCATCTGATCTTAGAAACTCACCCCTTTTAGCCTTCTCTGCAACCTGATCTATAGTTAACCGGCTATTAACGTCAATAAAATAACTTACAGACTTGCCAAGGCTTAAATAAGGTAAATCTCTGTTAACAGTAATTACCTGGCTATAAGCAGCGGCTGATAGAAGAAAAAGAAGTAAAAAGAGTGTAGAGCGCATTAATTAATCTGTCCAACAAATATAAGGTAAATAGATTTAAACAGGAATAGAATTTTAGCGCTATTTAAGCAACAACAGTAATCATCCAGTCAAAACACATTTAAATCAAAAACACACAATTAACTGAAAGACAAGATAATATGTAATTATCAAAAGTAGAGGCAAAAAAAAAGCCCAACCCCGAAATAAGGAACCAACTATCGTGTATAGAAAAAGCTGGCACTGAAAACGGGGTCAGGCTTATCCTGTTTTAAAAAACAGGATCTGTATCCATTTGAAAATCTTCATCTCTTAAATAAAGAATTTCTGTACTTTTCTCATAGTTTGTAGATTTCTTAGAAAAGAAATCATGCTGTGTAGTCTCACCATTCAATCCATTTAAAACTATAGAGTTAACTGCTTTGATCTCAAATAACTCTTCAAATCCAAGGTTCATCATTGCCTTGTTTGCATTGTAGCGAACGTATTCCTTTACATCAGCAGTTAAACCAACCTCAGTGTATAATTCATCTGTGTATTTCAACTCATTTTCATACAACTCCATGAGTAGGTCAACCAGCTCTGCTTTACACTTTTCAGGGTCTGGTAACTTTTTGTATACATCCTGAGCAAGCAATCCAACAAACACACCATGAATGGATTCATCAGCAACAATTTTTTTGATAATATCTGCACTTGCAACCATCTGCCCCTGTCCGGCAAGCCATAACGGCATGAAAAATCCGCTGTAAAACAAAAATGATTCCAGTAACACTGATGCTGCAAGCCCCATAAATAATACTTCATTGCTTACTTTAGCCGCATCCAGATTTCTGTAATATTTATCAATCGTAGCTGCTTTAAATTGAAGGAGCTTGTTGTGTTCTACCCATTCGAATAACTCGTTAATCTCTGCCGTACTATTTACCGTAGTAAAAATGGTAGAGTATGATTTCGCGTGAATAGCTTCCATCATACACATGAAAGATAATACCGCTTTATTCTGTAAGCCATCGATATGATCCAGTAGTTTCGGCATACCAGTATGACTCTGAATTGTATCCAGCAGGGTTAAACCGCCTAATGCTTTTTTATAAGCCTCCTGAATCTCAGGACTTAAAGACTTCCAGCTATCGATATCTTTGGAAGGGATATATTCTGTATCTATCCAGAACTGACGCAGGTTCTGCTCCCAGAACATGCCGGCGTAATCATTTTCCGGTGTATTCCAGTTTACTGCTTTATAGTGACTCATTGGTGTCTGATTTAAATCTTATAAATTAATTAAAAACCTGATTATACGGAACAAGAAACACATTCGTCAATCGAAGCCTTACGGGTACGGGTATAGTACAGAGACTTCAGTCCCATTTTATGTGCATAGATATAATACTTTGCAATATCACGCGTACTATCTTTGGTATTGGTATGCAGAATAGTTGAAATCCCCTGATCCACATGTTTTTGAATAACTGAGATTAACCGCAGCACGTTCTTCTGATCCATATCATAAGCTGACTTGTAGAAGAAATAGTTATCATTATCCAGATAAGGCATAGGATAATAAGTTGTACTGTCACCATACTCTCTGACCTCAATTACGTCCACTACAGGCATTACTGATGCCGTTGCATTCATAATGTACGAAGTAGATTGATTAGGAGCTATAGCAAGCCTGTAAGCGTGGTATAAACCATGCTGCTTCACCTGATTCATTAAATCAGTCCAGTCTGCTGCCGAAGGAATAGCCATCCCTTCAAATAAAGCTGCAATTTTAGCATTCAAAGGAACAATATCCTGAGCAACATAAGAAGCAAAGTAGTTTCCATTTGCATATTCCGAAGCTTCAAATCCTACAAAAGTTTCATTTTTCTCTTTCGCAATCTCCATGGAGCTCTGGATAGAGTAAAAATTAACCATCATAAAAAAGACATTACAGAAATCAAGTGCCTCTTTACTTTCATACATAATGAAGTTTTTAGCCAGGAAGCCATGTAAGTTCATCGCACCCAAACCAACACTATGCAGTTCTTTATTCGCTTTCTGTACAGAAGGTACCATAGCGATATTGGTCAGATCTGAAACTACAGTAAGTGATCTCATAGCTGTTTTAACAGCCTCTTTAATCCTTTTGTTGTCCATTACCGTCGCAATATTCAAAGAACCCAGGTTACAGGAAATACCATAGCGGATTTTATCTTCTTTACCGTAAATCTCTATATCCGAAACCTCAGAGATCTGCATGATTTCGGTACACAGATTGGAGAATTTAACATTTCCAAGATCTTTCAGGGCATGCCCCCTGTTTGCATTTCCTTTAAAGAACAGGTAAGGATAACCACTTTCTTTTTGGGTTTGCGCAATTTTCACCATCAGGTGACGTGCGTTAATCTTTTTCTTTTTAACCAGCGGATTGGTTACGAGCTCTTCGTACATTTCATCCATATCCATCTCATCCAGATATTTACCGTATTGTTTCAATACCGTATGCGGATGGAATAAGTAACAGGCTTCGTCTTTTTCAGCAAGTTCCATGAATTTGTCCGGAACAACCACACCAATTGATAGTGATTTAATCCTTACTTTTTCATCGACATTGATCTTTTTACAATCCAGGAACTCTTCAATATCTGTGTGGAAAACATTCAGATAAACTGCTCCTGCTCCCGGACGCTGTCCTAATTGATTGGCATAAGAGAAAGTATCTTCCAGTATTTTCATAATCGGCAAGACACCTCCTGCACGACCTTCAACGTCTTTAATGGATTCTCCTCTGGCACGGATCTTCGATAAATTGAAGGATACGCCGCCACCAATTGAAGATAATTTCATCGCAGAATCTATAGCATAACCGATACCATTCAGGTTATCACCTATTTCATCCAGAAAACAGGAAACCAATTCACCGGAGCGTTTCTTGCCTGAATTCAAAAATGTTGGTGTTGCCGGCTGATACTCCTGATTAATCAGCATTTCTGCATAAGATTTAGCTTCAGCAACGTCTCCTCTTGCTAAAAACAGAGATACCGCAACAACGCGGTCTTCATAGCGCTCCAGGAATTTCTCTCCGCTGTCATCTCTCAGGGCATAACTCTGAAAGAATTTAAATGCACTCATGAAAGACTGGAACCTGAATTTTTTCGCATAGACCAGGTCATAAACCTCTTCCATTTGTTCAAAAGTATACCATTGATAAAAATCAACGTAATATTCCTGCTCTATCAGGTAATCTATCTTCTCTTTCAAAGTATAAAAGAAGACTGTGTTTTTGTTTACATAATCCAAAAAATAGGAACGAACAGCTTCTTTATCTTTATGAAGGCTGAACTCGTCATCATTTTTAATCATGATCTCATTATTTAATAAGATCCACTTTTTCGTTACCATATCATTTAGCCCTCTATTTTTTCTATAAATTTTTGGATATCTGCCATTGTTCCTGAAAGCTCAAACTGCATCAGGATGGGTAATTTAAACTGATCTGAAATTCTCGTAGCTGCCTTAGCGTAATTGGGACCCCAGTTTTTGTTTCCACTGGAAGAGACAGATTTGATCATACTGCTGTTTTCATCCAGAAAACGTAAAGTAGAAACCGGAACTTCTCCGAATCCTGTCGTATACGTAATCAGGTGTCCTTCATGTAAGGGCTTAAATGCCTCATCTATCTTTTGAATTGTCCAGTCACGGTGTAACTTCAAACGGTTTACAAATCGCTCCACATTACCCGTTTTACTATCATAATAAATCCAGGTCATCGGCATTGTATTGAGTTGAAATTTAAACTGCTACCAGCACAGACAATTCATCCGGCTTAAAACCTATTACGCGGGACAACTCCTGCTCTTGTTCTAATAAAATTACTGTAGGTACTGAACGCACCCGGAACTGCATGGCCAGTTCTGGCTGGTTGAAAGGATTAATAGTTTCATAGATAACACCTTTTCTATCAAGATATTCTGAAACCATATTGCATGGACTGCAATCGTCTTTTTCGAATTTGATTATTCTTTTTGTGCTCATTTTTGAAGGTTTTTATGTAAATCAGCCCTCTTGCCGACCTATTTTAGCGGAGCTCAAAAATGCAAAATTCTGCTTAGACAGATTCTAAATGTTATCAACACTGGTGGAAAAGAGAGTAATAATTATGACTGATTATTTACTGAAAAACCAATTAAATTAGTTAAACTTTGTAAACGTTTTTTTGCAATTCACTAGCAGGAAGAGTATTGCGATTTATTTGATCAAAATCAATTCATCTTTGTAAATTACAAGTGAGTGTTGAAAGTTATCAATTCCATGATCCATTTCTGGAAAGACGTGTCAGTTTTCTGCGCAAATCTAATTTGATATGGAGTTGTTCCTGACTAATCAGGACACCAGTCTTTGGTAAATCAATATCTTCGGCCCTGATATCTTTATATTGAATACTTTTAGCCTGGATATGCGTTCCTTTACTTTCAATGGCAAGCACTGCACCTGCTGTCCACAATACTGGATTTGGAGAAAAATCAAAACCTAACTCATTGGTATACCACAAGGTAAGCTCTTCAGTGATTTCTTTTTCCACCCCCATAATTTTATGCTTAACCGTAGTTCTGGCAATCACTTTGTGGCAGTTAAATCCTAGTATCTGTTTCACTTCATCAGCTTTAATATATTCAATTACAGGTACAATCTGTCCGGTTCCAAACTTCATTTCCGGCAGTAAACCCATTTTATCCTGCATCAAAAAAAGCGTGTCATTTAAATCAAAAGCCTGAATCAGCCGGTTCGACTGGAAATCATAATAATAATCCCTGCTAAAGCCACCACCAAAAACACCCAGCCCATTATAACGCCCTCCCCTTTGCGTGCTGCTATTGGAACTCTCCTGCTGCTTATAACTGGCATGGAGCTGATCAAACTTCAATTCAAAATTGTTTACCGAACTTTTTGGCATCCTTGCAATAGCCTCACTACTGAGTTTTATGCCATTTGCGGCAGTCAGCACTGCCGGGTCAAAAGTACTTTCAAATAGTATTGTTCCTGATTTTTCAGGTTGTGCATCCACCCGGATCGAAAATATAATCAGGCTGATGATCACCATAAATAGTCGTCTCATATCTGCCTTGGTTCTGCAAAAACAGTGCTAAATATAGTTTTGAAATGTTAAAAAAAGTTAAAGCTGAAACGATGCACCAAAGACAATAACTCTTTAATTTTCAGTAGATTCAGTATGAAAAACGACAAATAACATTTACTAACCAAATCAATGTATGAAAAACGGATTATTAACAATGACCGCAGCCGGCATGTTTTTGCTGATTGCCGTATCCTGTAAAAAAACACAGGAACAACCCACTTCAGCCTCATCAAATTTAACAGAAAAAGAGCAGGTTAAAGAGTTATCCACCACCCCGATGGCAAAAGCTATCAATTTGCCAGCTTCGTTAGCCTTATCAGCAAATACGCAGGTACCTGTCATCTTTGTACATGGGTTCCTTGGATTCGGTCCTGATGAAGCCTTTAGCGCATTTCATTACTGGGGTGGGCTTACCGATGTAGTAAAAGACCTGAATAACCAGGGCTATGTAGCCTATGCTGCTTCGGTTGGGCCAATAAGCAGTAATTGGGATCGCGCCATAGAACTCTATTACTACATTAAAGGAGGCACTCCTGACTATGGCATGCTACACAGCAGTAAATTTGGCCATAAACAGCAGGTAACGCGTCGCTATAAAGGAGTTTATCCGCAATGGGATGAAAAACATCCAATCAGCCTGATAGGTCATAGTATGGGCGGGACAACGATCAGAAAACTAATCACTTTATTAGAAAAAGGCGATACCCAGGAACAAGGCGATGCCGGATCAAGCTCCTTATTTGCCGGAAATAAAAGAGGATGGATAAAATCTGCCGTTTCTATAAGCACTCCGCACAATGGCACTTCATTAACCAATATTTTTGGAGTAGGCAGTTCCACTTTTATGCTGGATGCTTTAAATAGCGTAGCTTCATTAGCAGGTGGATTTGGAAGCAATAGCCTTTATGACTTTGATCTGGATCAGTGGGGATTGGAAAGAAACCCTAAGACAACTAACTTTTTCACTTACTATGACCAGGTCAAACAAAGCCGGTTATGGACAACCAAAGACAGTGCGCCTTATGATTTATCACCTGCACTCTCTCAGGAGCGGAATCAGATTGATCTTGATTCCAAAGATGTTTACTATTTTTCTGTGACCACCAGCTGCACAAGCCCTGGAATTCTGACCGGCCGTGAATATCCCAGTCCATTCACTTTTCCTGTTTTATATCCTCTCGCCTTGTCCATGGGCAACTATTTAAGCAATGAGCCTGGAAAAACCAATTTTGACAGCAAGTGGTGGCCTAATGACGGAATTGTAAACGTTTATGGAGAAAATGGCCCTTCCAATGGAATCATCAGAGAATATAATGCCAATGCGATGTTGCAAAAGGGAGTCTGGAATCACCTGGGTATATACCATGGCTACGATCATGCAGCTATTATCGGGATAGGTACACTCATCGATGTGAAACCTTTTTACCGCAACCTTGCAAGGCTGATTACTTCTTTGTAAAGTTTCTTTTAAGCTGCAAATCTGACGATTTGCAGCTTAAAAGAATTAATATTCAAGCCATCCGTTTGCTAGTACGTCGGCAAGATGCATGGTTTTAATAGGGAGTTGATTTTTATCGATATAGCCCTGCAAGTGCATCAGGCATGATAAATCAGTAGAAATAATATAATCTGCATCCTGATCAAGGGCGTTGTTTACTTTCTGTTCTGCCATAGCAGTAGAAATCGCATCAAATTTAACGGCAAAGGTACCGCCAAAGCCACAGCACATGTCGGTATCTTTCATTTCCATCATTTCCAGTCCATGAACTTTTTCCAGCAGTAAACGTGGTTCTTCTTTGATTTTACACTCTCTTAAACCGCTACATGAATCATGATAAACAGCTTTACCTTCCAGCTCTGCGCCAAAGTAATCCTTTTTAAGTACATTAATCAGGAAATCAGAAAGTTCAAAAATATTTCCTTGCAGTGTTCTGCATTTATTATGGACATTAGAATTGGTAAAAAGATCGTTAAACCCATTTTTCACCATTCCAACGCACGAAGCAGAAGGAGCTACGATATAATTAGCGCCTGAAAAGTCGTTCAAAAACTTTGTACCGGTATCTTTTGCCTCTTCCCAATAACCAGCATTGTAAGCTGGTTGCCCGCAGCAGGTTTGTCCAGGATTATAACTCACCTCACAACCTGCCTTTTCTAAAAGTTTAACAGTACTAAAAGCTGTTTCAGGATATAACTGATCGACAAAACAGGGGATAAATAATTCTACTTTCATTAATAAATATTAGGATCGTACGGTGTACTAGTTTACTTTTTCCAGTTTAGCGACGCCAGATTTATTTTCATCTACTTTTTTAGGATTTCCTTTATAATAGATTGTCGTAGCGCCCGAAGTTTTCGCTTTAAGCTCATTCAGTACATTAATATTCAGCTTACCTACTCCTTCAACATCAAGGCTGTAAATACCTGTAATAAAATCAAATGCGTTCATTTGTATTACCCCTTTACTCTTTACCTGGTGTACACCTGCCTGTCCGATCAGGTTGATATGCGCCTCACCATCAGTAGTGGTAGTGAGCTTACCAGCATTCAATTCCAGGTTGATCGTTGTTGCACCAGATGATTTAACATCAAGGTCATTTACATTGATACGGGATGAAGTATAAATATGGCTGGCTCCTTTTGCTTCAAGCGTTTTAAGCTCTCCAATTCCGGCACTCACGATAATAGAATCTTTTCCGCAATATTTTTTCGGATCAAGTTCAATAACCAATCCATTTTTATTCACTTCAGCTTTAATAAGCCCGATAACATTAGAATCTGCCTGTATATTCACTTTAAAACTACTATCCTGGCGCATCAGTAATTTGATAGGCCCGCTTACTACAATTTCATTGTAAGGCTTCACTGTAAATTCTTTACTGGAGTGCAGACCCGAATCTTCTACACATTTAGTTTTACATGCTGTAAAAAGTAACGGTAGAGCTAAGCTAAATAGGAATAATTTCTTCATCATAATTTTTCAAGGTTTGTCAAAGGTAATAGTTTTTGCCGTCTGTTTTAATTTTACCTGCATCCAATAGCTCGCGAATGCGGTTTAGCTTATCCTGATCTGTGCCCGTTCTGATCTGATTAATCAGCGCATCAAGTGTCTGAGGTTCCGTTTGAACCAGCGTTGCAATTTCAAAATCTATCTTATCGTCCAGTTCTGCAAGGTCTTCATTCCTTTTCTGCGCTAAACAAACATCGCATACCCCGCACTGATCAGCATTAGGTTCATCAAAATAAGATAATAACTGGATACTTCTGCAAACAAATGTATCTGCATAAGCCAATACTGCGCGGATCTGTTCAGATTGTATCTTTTTTCTCAATTCTATATATTTTACATCCGTATCCAGATGTAATAAATCTACTCTCGCTACTACAAACTGCATTTGAGGCTGATCTGTTTGCGGAAGATAAGAGATTAAGCCCTGATCCTGCAAATTATTCAGTTGCCGCACCACACTGTTAAAAGAGGTCTTCAACTTTGTCGCAATATCGCTTTCACTAATATTAGCATAATGGTCAAACATTCCACCATAAGACCTCAATATCGTTTTAATCAAAGGATCATAGCCAGAGTTCTCAATCTGGAAACGATAAACATCTTCATTTCCCGCGGTAAATAAAACCCGGGAAGGTAAAAATATATTTTCTGAAAGCGTGATATAACCATCATGCTCCAGAAATTTCAATGCGCCCATAGTCTTGATTACACCCAGCTTAAAACGCTTGCAGAAATCCGCCAGATCAAAGCTAAAGCTGACCCCTGCTCCTGCTCCATAAGCCAGCTGAAAGTAAGTTCCTAAATAATGATAGGTCTTCTTGATTTCTTCTACAGATGGAAAACTATCTGTGTATTTTGCTTTTAAGGCCAACTGATCTGAGGCATTAGCCAGCAAAACCGCATAAGCCCTTTTTCCGTCCCTGCCACCGCGACCCGCTTCCTGATAATAAGCTTCCAGACTTTCAGGGAGATCCAGATGAACTACAAAACGGACGTCAGGTTTATCTATTCCCATCCCAAAAGCATTGGTTGCCACCATGACCCTGATCTTATTCTGCTTCCAGGCTTCCTGCTTTTTGGAACGTTCATCTTTTTCTATTCCTGCATGATAAAAATCGGCAGCAATCTGATTTCTCTTCAAAAAAAGAGCAATTTCTGAAGTTTCGCGCCTGTTTCGTACATAAACCAGCCCGCTCCCTTTTACGTTTGTCACAATATCAATCAGCTTTTTGTGCTTATCTTCCAGTCCAAAAACTACATAACTCAGGTTTTTACGCGCAAAGCTCTGTACAAAGATCTGTGGGTCTCTGAGCGTTAATTTATCTACGATATCTTCCCTTACAAAAGCTGTAGCAGTTGCCGTTAACGCGATAAAAGGAACTTCCGGATGGATTTCTCTCAATGCGGTAATCTGCATATAAGATGGCCTGAAATCATAACCCCACTGTGAAATACAATGCGCTTCATCTATCGCAATCAGGTTAACATTCATATAAGAAATCCTGGTTCTCACCAGATCAGCTAATAAACGTTCCGGTGACAGGTAAAGAAATTTAACAGGGCCATAAATACAGTTATCCAGCAAAATATCTATTTCTCTTTTACCCATTCCAGCGTAGATAGCTACGGCATTGACCCCTTTTGCTTTTAAATTTTCTACCTGATCTTTCATCAGGGCAATCAGTGGCGAAACCACAATACAAATCCCTTCTTTTACTAGCGCAGGCACCTGGAAACATAAAGATTTCCCGCCTCCTGTTGGTAAAAGTGCCATCACATCCTTTCCTTCCAATACAGCCTGGATAATATCCTGCTGTAAAGGCCTGAATGAATTAAATCCCCAATATTGTTTTAATACTTCTGTTTCGTTCATAAAAAATGCGCTATATCCCCTGTGCAATCACAAAGCCACAAGCCCATGCCCATTGAAAATTATATCCGCCAAGCCAGCCGGTAACATCTACACATTCCCCGCCAAAATAAAGGCCTGGCATTTTTTTACATTCAAGCGTTTTAGAAGATAACTCGTTGGTATCAATTCCACCACGCATTACTTCTGCCTTGTCATAGCCCTTATCACCCGCAGGCTTCACTTTAAACAAATGAATGGTCTGATGGATTAATTCCAGTTCAGTTTTTGTTAAAGAGGCTACAGCTTTGTCAACTGGAAGGTATTTATGCAGGGCATCAGTAAATTTTTTCGCATAATATCTGTTCAGTAAGGTAGACAATAATGTCTTTCCATGGTATTTTCTTTCTTCTTCAAGCAGTGCAGTGATATCTTCCCGCGGTAAAAGGTTAATATTTATACTTTCTCCTGGTTGCCAGTAAGAGGAGATCTGCAAGATTGCAGGCCCGCTTAATCCCCAGTGGGTAAACAGAATATTCTCCTCGAAAGAGATTTTATCATTGCTGACTTCGCAAAAAACTGAATTTCCAGAAAGTTGTGCGTACCATTCTTCCTCTTTTCCTGTAATTGTCAGTGGAACCAGTGCTGGCGCAGTATCAATAATCTTTAACCCGTTTTTACGGGCAAAACGGAGTGCAAAATCTGTTGCACCCATCTTTGGAATTGGTAATCCACCTGTAGCAATGACAAGTTTCGGAGTATTCAAAGTATATGTTTTACCAGATTGCTGATAAGTGATACTATAAGAACCGTCGTTTTGTATAATGTCAGTTACATCGGCATTGCATTTGATCTCCTGTCCAAAGTCTGAACACAGCGTTGTAAATACCTCTACAATGTCTTTTGCATTCTTATCCTCAGGGAACAATTGTCCTAACGTTTTTTCTTTCCCATCAATCCCGTAAGTTTCAAAAAAGCTGATGGTATCTGCGACCGTCCACTGTGTAAAGGCCGATTTACTAAAGTGTTTATTTCCCGAAATAAATTGTTCGTCGGTAGCGAACATATTGGTATAGTTGCACCTACCGCCTCCGGAGATTAATATTTTGGCTCCCGCCTTACTTCCTTTTTCCAGTATAATCACCTTCTTACCAAGGTATCCAGCTTGTACTGCACACATCAATCCGCATGCGCCCGCCCCAATTATTATAGCATCAGCCTCCATCAAATCCGTTTATATTGTTATTTTTGTGCAAAATAAAGCCTGTTTAATTTTATATGATAAAATTGTTTACAGCTTATTTTTCAGTGAAACAAAGTTAAATTCAATTTTGATAGCTTTCCTACCTAAATTGAATTTGACGAAGTTGCAGCTAAAAAGAAGCATAAACAAATTATCAGGTAAATTTTAAACAGGCGTAAAAGCATATATTTTCATATTGACATGGCAAAACAAATAAGTGAGTTAAAATTAGGAATTCTGGGTGGTGGACAATTAGGGCGGATGTTAATTCAGGAAGCTATTAATTACAACCTGACTACGCTGGTTTTGGATCCTGATCATGAAGCTCCCTGCAAACATCTTGCAAACTACTTTGAATGCGGATCTATCACTGACTTCGATACAGTATATAAATTCGGTAAAAAAGCAGATGTGATTACTATCGAAATTGAAAAGGTAAATATCGAGGCTTTAGAGCAACTGGAGAAAGAAGGCAAAATGGTATTTCCACAAGCCAGAGTTATCCGTTTAATCCAGGATAAAGGTATTCAGAAACAATTTTTCAAAGAAAATGATATTCCTACAGCTCCTTTTCAGCTGGCTAATACCAAAGAAGACTTATTAAATTCAAGTTTTCCATTCCCATACATGCTTAAACAGCGCAAAGATGGTTATGATGGTAAAGGTGTGATGCGGATTAATAACATCGCAGATCTGGACAATGCATTTGACAGTCCTTGCTTAATTGAAGAACTGGTAGATTTCGAAAAAGAAATCGCTGTTATTGTGTCCAGAAATTCTAATGGCGAGGTGAAGACCTTCCCTATGGTAGAAATGGAATTCAATGCAGAAGCAAATCTTGTAGAATTTTTAATCTCTCCTTCTACTTACCCTGAACACGTTCAGGAAAGAGCAGAAACAATTGCTAAAAACATTGCCGCAGCTTTAAATATAACTGGCCTGCTGGCAGTAGAAATGTTTATTACCAAAGATGGACAGATATTAGTCAATGAACTGGCGCCAAGACCTCACAATAGTGGACACCACACTATAGAAGGTAATTATGTATCACAATTTGATCAGCACTTACGTTCGGTGTTTAACTTGCCTTTGGGCGATACCCGTGCAATCAATAATGCAGTGATGCTAAATGTATTGGGCGAAAAAGGGCATGACGGTGTTGCAAAATACCAGGGTTTAGAGAAAATAATGGCTATCGATGGTGTTTATGTACACCTTTACGGTAAAAAATATACAAAGCCTTTCCGCAAGATGGGCCACATCACTATTGTGGACCAAAACAGGGAAGCTGCTATTGAAAAGGCAAATTTAATCAAAGAAACACTAAAAGTAATATCTTAATGAGCGCACAAGTAGGCATAATTATGGGCAGCAAGTCTGATTTAAATATCATGAACGATGCTGCTGATATTTTAAAGGAATTTGGAGTAGAGTTTGAAATGACGGTTGTTTCGGCACACCGTACACCGGATAGAATGTTCAGCTATGCGAAAGAAGCTGCTTCAAGAGGAATTAAGGTTATTATCGCTGGTGCTGGCGGTGCTGCGCATTTACCAGGTATGGTTGCATCAATTACTGTTTTACCAGTTATTGGTGTCCCTGTAAAGAGTTCTAATAGTATTGATGGCTGGGATTCGATTTTATCTATTTTACAGATGCCAAATGGGATTCCTGTAGCTACTGTAGCATTAAATGCAGCTAAAAATGCAGGTTTGCTTGCCGTACAGATTTTATCTACTGCTGATAGCACATTAGCTGTTAAAATGCAGGAATATAAAGATGAATTGAGAAAAAAAGTAGAAGAATCTGCTGCTGAGTTAGAGTCTTAAACTCTACAAAAAATGCCCTGCTAATTATAGCAGGGCATTTTTTTATGCCTTTATAGTAATGATTACCGGATCAGTTCAAATTAGGGTTTTTAGGAAAATTACTGATATGCGCATATTTAGGCCCTAAATGGATAATTACTTCTTTCCACAGCTGCTCTTCATCAGCAGAAAATATCATGTCAGCATCATACTGATCGGAAACAATCCAGGTATTCTCTTCCATCTCTGCTTTAAGCTGAGGCCCCTCCCAGCCCGAATAGCCAACAAAAACTTTCACCTCATCTTTAGTCAGCTCTCCTTTACCCATTAAGGCTCTGAAGCTCTCGAAGTTCCCTCCCCAGAAAATCCCTTTGGCAATCTCCTCTCCGCCTGAGATCTTTTTAGGACAGCGGTGGATAAAGTGGATTGTATCTGTAGCTACCGGGCCACCATAGCATACCGGAAAAGCCGGTCCGCCGATATCCTCAATCAACTCTCCTAATAAAAGAAGGCTTGGCTGGTTAATTACAAAACCAAGCGTCCCCAGTTCACTGTGTTCGGTCAGAAACACTACCGACCGGGTGAAATTAGGATCATTTAAAAAAGGTTCGGAAACAAGAAGTTTACCGGCTGAGGGTGTTAATCGACTTATCATTTCGGAAAATTACTTATAATTTTAAAAAAACTAAAGACTATTTTTGTCAAATGGAGTTGACCAAAGAAAATATTCAAAACCTAAGACAAGATTACCGCGCTGCTGAACTTTCAGAGGCCGATATCGACAAAAATCCGATTGCACAATTCGCAAAATGGTTCAAAGACGCGTTAGACGCTAAATTGTATGAGCCCAATGTAATGACTTTGGCTACAGCCGACTTATCCGGCAAACCTTCTTCCAGAATTCTCCTTTTAAAAGGATTTGATGAAGATGGTTTTGTTTTTTTTACCAATTATAACAGTAAAAAAGGTAAAGACCTTCAGGAAAATCCACAGGCTGCCATGCAGTTTTTCTGGCCGGAACTGGAAAGACAAGTCAGAATTGAAGGTATAGTAACCAAGGCTACAGCAGAAGCTTCTACAGCTTATTTTCACTCCCGCCCAAAAGGCAGCCAGATCGGAGCCAGCGCATCACCACAAAGCACCGTTATCCCAGACAGGGAAATTTTAGAAGAGCGGGTAAAAGAATTGACTGCAACCTATCAGGAAACAGAAGTTCCGCGTCCTGAACACTGGGGAGGTTATGTATTGAAGCCGGCACACATAGAGTTCTGGCAGGGGCGCCCGAGCCGTTTACACGACCGGATCACTTATACCAGCGTTAACGGCGTATGGACAATTAACAGACTAGCACCTTAAACATAAAAAATGACTAAAATAGCAGTAATCGGATCTGGTACCATGGGAAATGGTATCGCACATACTTTTGCACAATTTGGCTACCAGGTAAACCTGGTTGACATTAACCAGGAGGCATTAAACAAAGGATTAGATACAGTTAGCAAAAACCTTGACAGACAAGTAAATAAAGGGACAATAACTGAAGAAGATAAAGCCAGAACATTAAAAAACATAACCACTTTCACAGACTTAAAACCGGGCGTTGCCGAGGCTGATCTGATCGTTGAAGCCGCTACGGAAAATCTTGAGCTTAAGTTAAAAATCTTCAGAGATCTTGATGCCTATGCAAAACCAGAAGCTATATTAGCAAGCAATACCTCTTCTATTTCAATTACCCATATTGCCTCAGTAACCACCAGGGGAGAAAAGGTAATTGGCATGCATTTTATGAACCCTGTACCAGTGATGAAATTGGTAGAAGTGATTCGCGGGTACGCTACTTCTGACGAAACTACTGCATTGGTAATGAGCTTATCAGAAAAACTAGGTAAAGCTCCTGTTGAAGTAAACGATTATCCTGGATTCGTAGCCAACCGTATTTTAATGCCCATGATCAATGAAGCTATCTACACTTTATTTGAAGGTGTTGCCGGCGTTTCAGAGATCGATACCGTGATGAAATTGGGTATGGCTCACCCAATGGGGCCGCTGCAATTAGCAGATTTTATAGGTCTTGATGTCTGCCTGGCTATTATGAATGTATTACATAAAGGATTTGGCAACGCCAAATATGCACCATGTCCGCTGTTAGTGAATATGGTGATGGCAGGCAAAAAAGGAGTAAAATCCGGAGAAGGATTTTATGATTACAGTGCGGGCGTCAAAGAGGCGAAACCAGCAGCTAAGTTTTTATCTTAACTTTACCACATGAACGAAAACCTTGATCCCTCTTCAGAAAGCTTATCTCCCATAGAAAGGGATATAGAAAAAGTGCTGCGTCCCCAGGCTTTTGAAGATTTTACCGGTCAGGAAAAAATCATGGAGAATCTGAAGATTTTCGTTAAAGCAGCTAAACTGCGGGGCGAACCTTTAGACCATGTATTACTTCACGGCCCCCCGGGATTAGGAAAAACTACGCTTTCTTATATTATCGCCAATGAAATGGGTGTTGGTATTAAGGTGACTTCCGGCCCGGTACTGGATAAACCGGGTGATCTGGCAGGACTTCTGACCAACCTGGAAACCGGAGATATCCTTTTTATTGACGAAATACACCGTTTAAGCCCTCTGGTAGAAGAATACTTGTATTCTGCTATGGAAGACTTCAAAATTGATATTATGCTGGAAAGCGGGCCTAATGCCCGTTCTGTTCAGATTACATTAAATCCGTTTACATTGGTTGGTGCCACTACCCGTTCGGGTTTGTTAACTGCACCTTTAAGAGCAAGATTTGGTATCAATTCCAGACTGGCTTATTATGACGCTAAATTACTGACTACAATCGTACTGCGTTCTTCAGAAATCCTTAAAACCCCGATTACAGAAGAAGGTGCTTATGAAATTGCACGACGAAGCCGCGGTACACCAAGGATTGCGAATGCTTTGCTGAGAAGGACGAGAGATTTTGCACAGATCAAAGGAAATGGCACCATTGACACCACTATTGCCAAATACGCTTTAACAGCTTTAAATGTGGACGAACACGGACTGGATGAAATGGACAACAAGATCCTGCTGACGATTATTGATAAATTTAAAGGCGGCCCGGTTGGTTTAAAAACCATTGCTACTGCTGTTGGTGAAGATGAAGGAACAATAGAAGAAGTATATGAGCCTTTCCTGATTCAGGAAGGTTATATGATGCGTACTTCCCGCGGAAGAGAAGTTACAGAAGCGGCTTACAAACACCTTAAAAGACAATATCAGGCACAGTCTGGTAAATTATTTTAAGAAAAATATTTTTGAGGCATCATTTATGTGTAGCAACAGCTATATTAAATACCTTTCATGCCAGTTATTGTTTACCGCTAGTTTTAATGACTATTTATAAGCAATAACTGGCTATAAAATAACGCACACATGAATATTGAAACAAGAAAACTGACCCTGGAAGATTATGATGACCTGAAAGAGTCAATGTTACAGGCATACGATACCCTCGGCGGACAAATCTGGAGCAAACAAACCATCGCCAAATTACTTAAACTATTTCCTGAAGGTCAGCTCTGCATAGCTGTAGATGACAAAGTAGTAGCCTGTTCACTGGCATTAATCGTAGACTATGATCAGTATGGTGATAAACATACCTATCAAATGATTACGGGTGGCTATACTTTTTCTACGCATGATCCTAATGGAGATACCTTATACGGAATCGAGATCTTTGTTTCTCCCGAATACAGAGGGTTGAGATTAGGCCGCAGGTTATATGAAGCAAGAAAAGAGCTTTGTGAAAGCCTTAATTTAAAAAGTATCATTGCTGGCGGCCGTATACCAGGTTACCATGAACATGCAGATCAATTGAGCCCAAGACAGTATATTGATAAAGTTAAAGCTAAAGAGATCTATGATCCTACCCTTACTTTTCAGATATCCAATGACTTTCACGTCAGAAAAGTATTAAAGAATTATCTTCCGGGAGATCATGAATCCAAAGAATTCGCCACATTAATTGAATGGAACAATATTTATTATCAAGGTGTAGATGCTTCAGCACGTTCGGCTAAAACAATCAGAATTGGATTAGTGCAGTGGCAAATGAGGCTTTTCCCGGATATGGATGCCTTTTATGAACAGGTGGAGTTTTTTGTAGACGCTGTAAGTGGTTACAAATCTGATTTTATCATGTTCCCCGAACTTTTTAATACCCCATTATTACAACCTTATAATCATTTGCCAGAAATGGAAGCTATGCGCAAGCTGGCTGAGCTTACTCCGGAAATCGTAGAGAAAATCCAGAGTTACGCAGTTTCTTATAATGTGAATGTTATTTCGGGCAGTATGCCAATTTTAGAGAACAATAAGTTGTATAATGCGACTTATCTGTGCCATAGAAGTGGAAAAACTGAGGAATACAGAAAGATTCATATTACGCCAAACGAACTTAAATACTACGGTATGGTGGGTGGTGATAAGATCCAGGTATTTGATACAGATTGTGGTAAAATAGGTATCCTGATCTGTTATGACGTTGAATTCCCGGAATTAAGCAGAATTTATGCTGACCAGGGAATGCAGATCCTGTTTGTCCCTTTCCTGACTGATACGCAAAATGGCTATACCAGGGTTAGAAGATGCGCGCAAGCCAGAGCAATAGAAAATGAGTGTTATGTGGCTATAGCAGGTTGCGTAGGTAACCTGCCGAAGGTAAATAACATGGATATACAATTTGCGCAGTCTGCGGTATTTACCCCATCAGATTTCGCTTTTCCAACAAACGCGGTAAAGGCAGAAACTACGCCAAACACCGAAATGATGCTTGTTGTAGACGTAGACCTGCATTTACTAGATGAATTGCACCATTTTGGTACAGTTAAAATATTGAAAGACCGTCGTACTGATTTGTATGAAGTCAAATTACTTAAGTAACAAAAAATTATTTACGTAAAAACAACCAATAAATGAGCAGGATCAGTATAATAATGGGCACACCCCATTTGATTACTGGTCCTGCTCCTTTATCGTTATCTTCGTTTACAGCCTGCGGTGATGGTCCCGGGTCATCCTGATGTTTTGGATAATCAGTCTCTACTTCTCTGGGATTATTTTCTGGATTTTCTTTGAAATCAGATTCTGTATTTTCCATAATTGACAGTGTTAAGTTAAATTCAATTAGTTTAGTTTGATACATGGATAACAAAGAAAAGACTTAAAAGTTTCCTCTAAAGCAGGACACGCTATTTTCCAACTATCTTTTTTCAGCGCCAAATTTATCTTAAACAAACATAAGGTTGACTATCTGAGGACTGTGATCGTCCGGTTATCAGTGCTTCTGCAATATAATCCAATGCACTGGAAGGAATATAAGCAGGATAAACACTGGTTACATTGCCCTCTTCATCTTCAGCATCAGGTAAATAAACTGCTGATAGTGTATTACCATCTTTTTTAAAGGTTGGCACTACACTTGTTCTTCTGTAACTTGATATCAAAGTTACATCTCCACCTAAATAAGCATACCAGGAATTAGCCATAATCAATAATACTTTTATTTATCAAAAAGTATCAAAAACTTTAATTTAAACCTACTCTTTTAAGGATTTTCGGCTTTCTCCTTTTTGTATTTTTATTGCACCAACTTATGGCTTAAAAAGCTCATTTCATAGGGCCATCTGACACAAAAAGCAGTTCTTCCATGCATACTAACACTATACATCAATTTTTTTATAGGCAACAGAAGCGTACCTTTGCGGTGAAAAATGTACAACAATCCTGCAAAATATAGTCAACTCATTAAAGATGAAGCTCTCAGACTGGGCTTTATGCAATGCGGTATTGCTAAAGCAGGTTTCCTCGAAGAAGAAGCTCCAAGATTAGAAAAATGGCTCAAAGACAATCGTCACGGACAAATGAGCTATATGGAAAATCACTTTGACAAGAGGTTGAATCCTACGTTATTGGTAGACGATGCAAAATCTGTGATCTCTCTGACTCTAAATTATTTTCCCCAGGAGCAGCAAACAGATCCCGATGCACCGAAAATCTCTAAATATGCCTATGGAGCAGACTATCACACTGTAATTAAAGATAAGTTATTCTTATTGCTCAATTTTATTCAGGAAAACATAGGTGAAGTAAGCGGAAGAGCTTTCGTGGATTCTGCACCCGTACTGGACAGAGCCTGGGCGAAACGTGCGGGTATCGGCTGGATTGGTAAAAACAGCAATATCATCAGTAAAAAAAGCGGCTCATTCTTCTTTCTGGCAGAATTGATCATTGACCTCGACCTGGTTTATGATCAACCTTTTGCCACTGACCATTGTGGTACCTGTACCAAATGTATCGACGCCTGCCCAACAGATGCGATCTTATCTCCTTTTATCATCGATGCGACTAAATGTATCTCTTATCTTACGATCGAGCTCAGAGAGGAAATCCCTAAAAGCTTTGACAATAAAATGGAGAACTGGATGTTTGGCTGTGATATTTGTCAGGATGTTTGTCCCTGGAACAGATTTTCAGTTCCTCATACCGAACCACAATTCAAGCCTAATGAAAATTTACTGACGATGAAAAAAGAAGACTGGCTGGACATTACCGAAGATGTATTTAAACAGATCTTTAAGAATTCGGCAGTAAAGCGGACTAAGTTTAAAGGCTTAACCCGCAATATTGATTTCATCAGGCAGATTCCTGATGAAAGTTAAGGATTGAGCTCAAATGAGCTTATTTAACAAATATTATGTTATTATAGTCGTTTTTATCCGGTACATAAGTACTTCCAAGCACAGCTTTCTTTATTTTTTTACTGGTCTTGAATGGAAGAGAAATATTCAATTCAGGTTTCTCCCAGACACCGATATTCCAATGCGCTTTTTCAGTAGAACCATCATCATAAGTTAAAGTCAGGTCAACAGGAAGTGGTTTAAGACTTTTATTCTCTATTTTGAAAACATAACCGTCAGCAGTTTTATCTGCACCAGTAATCCCCAGATCGATATCCCCTTCGCCAAAAAACCATCTGTTCCAGAACCAATCCATATTTTTACCAGAACCTTCGTTCATGCTGTAAAAGAAATCAAATGGCATCGGGTGTTTACCGTTCCATTGTTCAATATAATTATGCAATGCTTTGGTAAACAATTCATCACCCAGATAATCCTTTACAAACAGATAACCTAAAGCAGGCTTAGGATAAGAATTGGTAAAAGAACCTGAACCCACCAGATCTGGCGTAAGGGTCATAATAGGCGTATCATTTTTTGTACCAGAGGTAAATGCTGTAGGTTGTATACCATATTCATCTACCATAGTGGAGTCTATCATCGGAGAAATTAACCATTCTCCTATTGTTGCCCATCCTTCGTCCATCCAGCCATATTTTGTTTCATTGGTTCCCATGTAAAAAGGGAACATCGTATGAAAAATCTCATGGATAGTCAGCGTAATTGAATTCTCGCGCTTTTCAACAGGGTTATCATTTACCATCATTGGATATTCCATCTGATCAAGCCCGTCAAAGATCGTTTCATGCGCATAAGGATATGGCCATTTCGGGAACTCATAACTCATTGCATGTACAGATTTACGCGCAAAATCTATTACTTCATAATAATCTTTGTGACCTGGATTAAACGCTGCATCTACACGTGTCCTTCTATTGGTTTTCGGATCAACCACTAAACTCGTTGACTTCCACAAATAATGGTTACTGGTTGCAAAAACAAAGTCAGTTACATTTTTCGCCTCAAATTTCCAGGTATTAAAATCCTGGTTTTTAGTTATAGTCTGCGTGGCCAGGTCATTCTCATTGATTACATTGACTACGCTGTCTGCCTGCTCAGCTAAGGCTAGCTTATCAGCAATTTTCTTCTGAAACACACTTTTAGCATTCATCAGATCTCCCGTTGCCCAGATCACATAGTTTTTAGGCACCGTTACCGCAGCTTTGAAAGTACAAAAGTCATTGTAGAACTCCGCATCTCCAAGATAAGGATACTTGTTCCACCCATCTATATCGTCATAAACTGTAATACGCGGGAAGAAATAGGCTACAAAATAAGAACCTTCATCTACCATACCAGTCCTGTTATGAGAACCTCTGTTCAACGTATATTGATAAGCGATTTTAACTTTTATACTTCTTCCCGGAGCCAGTGCAGCAATGGAAGTATGCATATTTGTTCCGTCAATTTGAAGTGCATCGGCAGCAACTGTTTTATCATTAATAGACATGGAACCAATTTTAACTCCTTCGCCCAGATCTCTGTCCGCAACCTTACTTGCACGCGGACTACCCTGCTTATATAAATTTGGATACAACTTAAACCAAACCTCTTTCAACGTATCAGGACTTTGATTCTTATAAATGACATCAACTGTACCCTTTAGTAATCCCGACACAGGATCAAAATCTACTTTCAGATCGTAATCTGCTGTATTCTGCCAGTATTTTAATCCTGGTTTCCCATTCACAGCTCTTGTTCCTTTGTTGTAAGCCTGTTGAATACCCGCAGGAACCGGCAAACCCTGTTGCGCAAAAACGCTCAGACCTATCATACTGAAGAGACTGAGCATTGTTATTTTTTTCATTAGTATATATTTTATTTTCCCTTTTATAAAAAACCTGCATATTCATCATATGCAGGTTTTGCTGGCTATTTACCGAATTTCATTTTTAACTGTTCCAGCATGTCCGGAGTAACATTAACTGCTGGTTTTTCTTTTTTAGGTTGTGGAGCGGGTTGTCTTGGTTGTCCTGCTGCCTGTTGAGGCCTTGGTTGTGCCGCCGCAGGTTTAGGTTTTACAGGATTACCTGCCGCTTCTGCTGGTTTTGGCGTTGCCGGCATTTTTGCCGCTCTGCTCAATTCCTTTTTCTTATTCCAGCGTGTCCAGATCTCTTCCAGTTTCTTTTTAGTGTATAAAGGAAAATCTCCCTGTTTCATCCACGCATAATAACTTGGCTCAGTATCAAATACCTGCTCTACAGTTTTATTTTTATGCTTTCCGAAATTAAACACCTCTTCCCCATTTTCATTGAACACCATTCTGCCTGCAAAGTCAACAGGCTTGTTCATGTTTGTAAAAGCATGAAGTGCCTCTACATCATTTTTAACCGGCTGAGAGATATTACCTTGTTTATCTTCAAAATCTACATTTTCATATCGGTCAAGCTGTGCAAGCAAAACATGGTAAGTTGCTTTTATATCTGCTTCTGCTGAGTGTGCATTGATAATATCCTGATCACAGTAGAATTTGTAAGCTGCACGCAAAGTACGCTGCTCCATCTGGTGAAACACATTCTGTACATCTACAAATCTTCTTCCGGTCATGTCAAAATCTACACCCGCACGTAAAAATTCTTCCAGTAAAACAGGAATATCAAAACGATTAGAATTGTAACCTGCAAGATCCGCATCACCTATAAACTCAGCAATTTCTGCTGCTACTTCATTAAACTTAGGCGCATCAGCAATATCCTTGTCGTAAATTCCATGAATCAGTGAAGATTGCAAAGGGATCGGCATATCCGGGTGGACGCGTAATGTTTTTACCAGCTCAGATCCATCTGGCATGGCTTTCAAAATTGCAATTTCAACGATACGATCAGAACCAACGTTAATTCCTGTGGTTTCCAAATCAAAAAAAGCAAGAGGACGGATTAGATTTAATTTCATCAGTATTTTTAATTTTTTAATGGTCAGATGGTGTAGTCAATGATACGATTTAAATCCCTGGCAGGGAAAACTAATTTTCAAATAAGAAAAATAATACCTAATCCTATACCAATTATCATAATAAGATACATTAATATTTCAGTAGTAGCGAATTTCTTATACTTATTCCAAAATGATATCTCGTACTTCTTGCCTTCCATCTATTATATATTTGTCTTTTTAATCTTTTACAGGCCCTGCTTTGACCAGCACACGCTGGTAAGCAGGCAGGCTTAAATCATCTACAATCACACCACGTGTAGTAGAAGCATGTACAAAGAACCCGTGATTAAGATAAACGCCCACATGGTCTATTCCATTGCCCCCGAAAGAGAAAAAGATCAGATCTCCCTCTTTGAGCTGCGAAACATTTTTTTCTTTAATCACGTCGGCCTGATCTTTAGACCGTCTGGGTAAATTTAATCCATAAATCTCCTTATTCAAAAGTAAGGCAAATCCTGAACAATCTATCCCTCTTTTATCTAATCCACCAAGCCTGTACCTCACGCCTGTCCAATCCGTAATGAAACGGTACAGTTGCTTACTTTTTACATTCGCCATGGCTTCAGCAGCTTTGGCACCTCTGCTTTCTTTATAAACTGTTGATCTTCTGCTTCCACAGGAAGAAAGAAAAGCCATTGCGGCCAACAGTATGATCAAATGAGAGGCGCGGATACTGCGTAAAGTCATAAGCCTTATTTTTATTGTTTAATTAATCGCTGAATCTCATCCAGTTTCAGTAAAGCCTCTACAGGCGTCAGTACATTCACATCAAGATTGTTCAGCATATCTCTTATTTGTACCAGAACCGGATCATCAACAGCAAACATATGCAACTGGTAAGCCTGGTTCTGAACCTTTTTAAAACTATCTTTAATACTCTGCCCTTCAGTTCTGTCTATTTCCAGCTTTTTAAGGATCTCATTGGCCCTGTTAATCAGCTTAGGAGGCATACCCGCTATTTTAGCCACATGGATACCAAAACTATGCTCACTACCACCAGGAATCAGTTTACGCAAAAAGATAATCTTGTTGCCAACTTCTTTAATAGATACATTGAAATTCCTGATCCGGTTCATCGTTCCGGCCAGCTCATTCAACTCATGATAATGCGTAGCAAATAATGTTTTAGGCCTTGCCGAAGGATGCGTGTGTAAAAACTCTGCAATCGCCCAGGCAATTGAAATACCATCATAAGTACTCGTACCCCTGCCAATTTCATCCAGTAAGATTAAACTTCTGTCAGAAATATTATTCAGGATACTGGCAGTCTCATTCATTTCTACCATGAATGTACTCTCTCCTGAAGAAAGGTTATCAGAAGCACCTACCCTGGTAAAGATTTTATCAACCAGACCAATATGAGCAGCTTTAGCAGGAACAAAACAGCCCATCTGGGCCATTAATACAATGATACCAGTCTGTCTTAAAATCGCAGACTTACCCGACATGTTGGGCCCTGTAATGATAATAATCTGCTGCGTATCGTTATCCAGATAAACATCATTCGTAATATACTCTTCCCCTACCGGTAAGCGTTTTTCAATCACCGGGTGTCTTCCACCTTTGATATCAAGTACTTTAGAAACATTCATTTCCGGTTTAACGTAATGATTTTTGATCGCTAACTGTGCAAAACATAGCAAAACGTCGAGTTGTGCAACCAGGAATGCATTCAACTGAACCGGCCTGATATAAGCAGCTACCTGTTGCATTAATGCTTCATAAAGCCTCACTTCGATCTGCTGTATCTTATCTTCCGCACCTAAAATCTGCTCTTCGTATTCTTTAAGCTCCGGAGTGATATATCTTTCTGCATTCACAAGGGTCTGTTTACGGCTCCATTCCGCAGGTACCTTATCTTTATGGGTATGCGTGACTTCCAGATAATAGCCGAAAACGTTATTAAATGAGATCTTCAGCGAAGGAATGCCTGTTTTTGCAGCCTCACGTTTCTGAATTTCTACCAGGAAATCTTTTCCGCCCGATGAAATCTGACGCAGCCTGTCCAGCTCTTCATCAATTCCGTCAGCAATTACATTTCCTTTGATTAATAAAGCAGGAGGGTCTTCCTGAAGTTCTCTTTGCAGTTTTTCACGGATACTCACACAAGGGTCCAGTTGCTCTGCAAGCTGAATCAGGTATGGATTATCTGAAGTTAAAGCCGTATCCTTTATTTCTTCAATATGGTACAATGCCTTTTTAAGCTGACTCAACTCCCTTGGTCCGCATTTCTGCAAACCAACCTTAGAGATCAATCTTTCCAGGTCACCAATTAATTTAATATGTGTTAAGAATTCTTCAATCAATCCTTCATGAGCCACCATAAATTCAACGGTCCCCAGACGCTCCTGAATTGGTTTTAATTCCTTCAAAGGCATCACAATCCATTTGTGAAGCATCCTGGCCCCCATAGGTGTAGAAGTCTGATCCAGCACATTGAAAAGCGTCATTGCATTTTCATTGGCAGAACTGACCAGTTCAAGATTGCGGACCGTAAAACGGTCCAGCCACATATAATTATCCTCTTCCAGACGGGAAATAGCGGTAATATGCTTTAAATTCCGGTGTTCGGTTTCATTCAGGTAATGCAATACAATCCCCGCAGCAATAATACCAGTCTGAATTTTATCTACACCAAAACCCTTTAAAGAACTAACCTCAAAATGTTTGTTTAAAGTTTCATTGGCATAATCAGTGGTAAAAGCCCAGTCATCCATCGGGAAAGTATAAAATTTATCACCGAACAATTCGAAGAATTCCTGACGTTTACTTTTTTGAAAGATAACCTCAGTAGGCTTAAAACCTTGTAAAAGTTTATCTATATACTCCGCATTACCTTGTGCAACATGGAACTCACCTGTGGAAATATCCAGAAATGAGACGCCAATCATTGCCTTATCAAAGTATACCGCGCCTAAATAGTTATTGGATTTCTGGCTAAGAATATTATCATTATAAGCCACTCCGGGCGTCACCAGTTCAGTAACTCCGCGTTTTACAATAGTTTTAGTTGTTTTGGGATCTTCCAGCTGATCACAAATTGCTACCCGCTGACCTGCACGGACCAATTTAGAGAGGTAAGTATCCAGCGAATGATGAGGAAAACCTGCGAGCTCAATATAAGCAGCAGTCCCGTTTGCCCTCCTTGTTAAAACAATCCCCAGTATCTGAGAGGTTTTAATGGCATCCTCGCCAAATGTCTCATAAAAATCCCCAACCCTAAACAATAATAATGCACCAGGATACTTTGCCTTGATCGCACTGTGCTGTTGCATTAATGGTGTTTCTTTCGTCTTATCTTTAGCCAAAATATATGTTACGTTACAAAAATGTAAATATACTATCTAAGGATTAGCTTTAGGTTTTTTTTTGAAAAATAAGGAAGAAGAATCACCACTAATCTAACCTACAACTGTTCTATATAAGATAAAAACAGCGATAAAGCTTCTCTTTTCTTATCCGTCAGTTCAAAATCCAGCTTATGCATCAGGTAATCATCCAGATCAAAAACAGGATTTACAGGAAGTGTTTTCAACAATTCTTTTCTGGCATCCAGTCCTTGCTTCAAAGCCGTATTAAACTCATTTATAAAGGCTTCAGGAATAACTTTATTGGCAACCCAGGCTGCGTATACAAAAGGAAGCCCGGTGAAGTTCATCCACTCCTCTCCCATATCATAAACAAAAGCGTAATCATCTTTTTTACCGAAAGTACGGTCGCCTATTAAAACCAGCGCATCAGTTTGTGCATTAACGTCTGTTGTATAACTTACTTCCTGCTTAAAATGGAATTTCAGCAATACTTTTGCTAAGTTATTTGAAGTCCTGGAATGGCTATCCAAACGCAAAGTCCGGATTTCACTCACCGGAACATTACTGAATATAAATACAGAATTTACAGCACCTACAGACCCGATACAATAATCAGAGATAATATTTGCATTCGGTACCTGCGGAATTGCTGCAACCGGGATTAAACCCACATCAACAGTACCATCAATTAACTTGGCGGCACAATCTGAAGGGATATCTAAACTTAAATCTATTTGGTTTAATACATCGGAATGATTGATTCCGTAGATAAATGGCTTGGTATTGGTATAGGCAACGGCAGAAATTCTGATCTTATTCAATTTTATACGTTTAAATGGTCGGTATTGTTTTGGGTAAGAACCGTAAAGGTATCCCCCGTTAAATCAAGTCTGTAAAGACCTGTGTTCTGATGCGGAAAGTCATACATTTCGGAAAGTGGCTTGTTTGTTAACAAACACATGAGCAGGCGCAAAGAACGCCCGTGCATACAAATCAGGATTAACTTTTCATCAGTTCTGGATTTGATAACTTCCACAATCTCCTTTAATCTTATCGCTACATCTGCCGGGCTTTCGCCTCCGGTAAAATGCGCATCATAATCTCCTGCCTGCCACTTTTCAGTGATATCTTTGAAAGCTCCGATCACCAGTTCACTGGTATGTTGTCCTTCAAACTCTCCCCAGGCCAGCTCATCCAGTTCCGTATGTTTCTCCCAGGGAAGCCCCGCATCAATAAACTGCTGAACAGTTTGTTGTGTACGTTTAAGTACAGAAGTGTAAACTTTATCAAAAGGTACGTCTTTGTACAACTCATAAAATGCAGCAGCCTGAGCTCTTCCGGTAGCGTTTAAATCGCTGTCTATTCCTCTGCCCTGTATAATTCCTTGTTTATTCAGCTCCGTCTCTCCATGACGGATGATATATATTTCCTTATCCATTAATTAATAACAGGGAGCTTATAGTACTGAGGCTTAACATCTTCCTCAAAAACAAAATCTGTATAATCTGTAACTACATTATAAAAGGTATCCCTTTCTATCGGCTGACGGTTCACCTGTTTAATCAGGTTAGCCAGTTCACGTGTACTCATTCCTGGCGTCTGCTCTTCAGCACCTGCCATCGAATAAATCTTTGTCGTGTCATCCAGTGTACCATCGATATCATCTACACCAAAGTTTAAAGATAACTGGGCAGTCTGACGGCTGATCATTGCCCAATAAGCTTTGATATGATCAAAGTTATCAAGGTAGATACGCGCAATCGCATAATTCCTTAAATCTTCTACCACAGAAACCTCAGGAACATGTTCCATCTGGTTATTCTGATTTCTGAACTTAAGCGGAATAAATGCCTGGAAACCGCCTGTTTTATCCTGCAACTGGCGCAAACGCTCCATATGGTCAACCCGGTGCTTAAATTCTTCAATATGACCATATAACATAGTCGCATTCGTTTTTAAACCCAGTTTATGTGCCTGCTCATGAATATCAAGCCATTGTTCAGCAGTACATTTATCATTTGCAATCTTTTCTCTGACTTCCGGATGAAAGATTTCCGCTCCGCCACCCGGCATTGAATCCAGGCCGGCCTCTTTGAAATATTTCAAGCCATCATAATGGCTGAGTTTAGCTTTTTTGAAAATATAATAACACTCAACCGGCGTTAATGCTTTAATATGCAGTGACGGACGATGTGCTTTCACACTTCTAAAGAAATCAGCATAGAATTCCAGATTTTGCTTTGGCACTACCCCACCTGTAACGTGTACTTCAGTTACCGGCTCATTATCATATTTCTTCAGGATATCCATCATCCCGTCTACACTCATTTCCCAACCATCTTCTTTATTCTTGATTAAACGCGAATAAGAGCAGAAATTGCAGGTATATATACAAACATTAGTAGGTTCGATATGAAAATTCCGGTTGAAGTAAGTCTTGTCACCATGCTTTTGTTCCCTTATGTAATTAGCTAAAACGCCTAAAAACCCTAATTCAGCATGTTCATATAAATAAACACCTTCATCGAAAGTGATCCTTTCTTTTTGCTGAACTTTTAATGCTATCCCTCTCAGTTCCTGAGATAAATCAGCATTGTCCAGTATAAAAGTAAGCTTTGCAGTCGTATCCATCTTTGATTGATTTATACGTCAAAAGTAAGATAAAATCGACATAACAAGGCGTAACAATACTTTTAAGCTGTCAGCTTTATGTAAAAGCTAGAAACAGCAGCATAAAAAAAGCTGCCTCTTTTTTAAAAAAGGCAGCTCAAAGGTGTAATGTTTGATAAAAGATCTATTTCATCGCTTTGGTAAAGTTCAAGATAATATAAGCTGGATTTTTTCCATAATCTACAGGCGATTTTAAGACCAGACGATCTCCCGTTGCCTCAGAAAGGATTAATCTATAGCCTTCAGTTACATTTTTAGCTTTATCACCTTCATATAATTTCTTAAACTGGAAAGTTTGGTCTGCGGTACTTACTGACCAGAAAATAGTTTGTGTTTTTGTTGGACAATCAGCAGTTCCAGGAAGTAAATAAGAACCGTTTCCGCTGTTAGTTAATTTCCAGGTACTACCAATAAAACATTTGTAGGAAGCTTCATTAAAAAGAGATTTTACATTCATTGCAGGTACACCGTCGAAAGTAACATCATTCAGTACCCATGTTCCAGATACATTTCCTCTTTTTAAACTAGCACCAGCAGTTGCACCTTTTGGTGAACAGCCCTGTAAAACCATCAATGAACTACATAAAATGGCTGCTATAACTAATATTCTTTTCATATCTTGTATTTTCGAAAACAGCTTACATAAATCCTGCCAAAAAAACCCGAAAACCTAAATTCTATGCAGACTGAAACAATTGCTATACACGCCGGAAATTTAACTCGCAGTACCACAGGGGACGTAACCCCTCCTATTAGCCTTTCCACCACATTTTTCAGAGATGAACAAGGTGGCTACCCTGGTGGACATATGTACAGCCGTGTCAGTAATCCGAATCGTTCCGCATTGGAAAAAGTAATGGCTGATCTGGAAAAAGGTGCAGATGCGTGTGCTTTCTCTTCCGGAAATACAGCCGGAATGACCCTTTTTCAGGCCTTACCCCCCGGCAGCCATATTATCGCACCCGATGATATGTACTGGGGATTTAAAAAACAATTACAATCTATCTTTGCCGGTATACTGACCATAGATTTTATTGACCTCACTACCACAGCTACACTGGAAAGTTATATCAAAAGTAATACCGTCATGATCTGGGTAGAAACCCCTTCAAATCCTTTGTTAAAAATCACAGATCTGAAACTGATTTCAACCATAGCTAAAAAACATAAGCTTATTTTTGCCTGCGACAGTACATTTGCTTCTCCATGTTTTCAAAACCCTATTCTATCGGGTGCAGATATCGTGATGCACTCCTCTACTAAATACATCGGTGGTCACAGTGATGTATTGGGTGGTATGCTGATCACA
Source organism: Pedobacter cryoconitis (assembly GCF_014200595.1). Taxonomy (NCBI): domain Bacteria; kingdom Pseudomonadati; phylum Bacteroidota; class Sphingobacteriia; order Sphingobacteriales; family Sphingobacteriaceae; genus Pedobacter; species Pedobacter cryoconitis. The sequence goes on along the minus strand of NZ_JACHCG010000001.1, from coordinate 1,765,570 downwards.
GCCACTAAAAATGAATTCTGGGATAAAATCAGGAATATTCAGCAGATCGGAGGCGCAGTACCCTCTCCTTTTGATTGTTTTTTACTCTTAAGAAGTATCAAAACATTACCTTATAGAATGCGCGGACATGCAGAGAATGGTATGGCGCTCGCAAAACACCTCGCTGCACACCCAAAAATTGAAGCCGTTTATTATCCAGGGCTGCCTTCACATCCGCAGCATGAAGTCGCAAAAAAGCAAATGAGTGCTTTTGGCGGGATGTTATCTATATTAGTTAAAGGTGATGCTGCAAATGCAAAAAAAGTAGTCAATAAGGTGAAATTATTTGCACAGGCCACAAGCCTTGGAGGCGTGGAGAGCCTGATTGAACACAGAGCATCTGTAGAAGGCCCCGACACTAAAACACCACAGAATTTAATTCGGATATCCGTTGGACTGGAGCATATCGACGACCTGATTGCTGATCTGGAGCAGGCTTTAGTTTAACTAAAGCCATGCATCAAACATAAAAACCTAATTTAAATAACTAAAAAACAGGATATTAATTATTTTTCAGAATATTATTTTGGAAGTTTACACAAATACGCTACATTTGTAACTATATAGCGAAAGCTATTCAAGTCAACCCGCAATCTGGGTTTGATTTATAAAGAAGTGGCGAGAGACAGGCTCCGTGACCCACTGGCAACCCTCCCAAATGGAGAAGGTGCCAATTCCTGACCAGTTTGCATAGTGCTTTCTGGAAAGATAAATTAAGACAAAATGAAAACTAACCACCAACCATCGCAATCAGGCGACTCCGTTTCTTACACGATCCAGTATCTGCAAACCATTGCATGTATGTGTTGTTGCATCGGCTAAAAACAATCTTCCACGTAAAATTAGTATTAGTTCAACCGGAAGGCCTCTTTTCAGAGGTATGCAATCCCTTATACGGATTTTGCAATCAACTCAAATCCCGTATCTATCTGTAAAAATCCATTTTAACATTCTAAATCAGCGAAATCATGTCAGCAAATTATAGATTCGAAACATTACAACTTCATGCAGGTCAGGAAATTGACCCAACAACAGGTTCAAGAGCGGTACCTATTTATCAAACTACTTCTTATGGATTTAAAAGTGCCGAACATGGTGCAAACCTATTTGCATTAAAAGAATTCGGTAACATTTATACCCGCTTAATGAATCCTACTACAGACGTTTTCGAGAAACGTGTAGCTGCACTTGAAGGGGGTGTTGCAGGACTTGCAGTTGCCTCAGGACAGGCCGCTCAGTTTATTGCCTTAAACAATATCCTGGAAGCCGGTGATAACTTTGTTTCTTCTCCACATCTTTATGGAGGTAGTTATAATCAATTTAAAGTTGCTTTTAAACGCCTGGGCATAGAAGTAAGATTTGCTGCAACTGATGACACACAAGATTTTGAAGCTAAAATCGATAAAAACACGAAAGCAATCTACCTGGAAAGCATTGGCAACCCATCCTTCAGTATTCCTGATTTCGAAAAGCTTTCGCTGATTGCTCAAAAATATGACCTGCCTTTAATCGTAGACAATACATTCGGTGCTGCCGGTTACTTATTCAAACCCCTGGAACATGGTGCTCACATTGTAGTACAATCTGCTACCAAATGGATTGGCGGACACGGAACAAGTATCGGTGGTGTAATTATAGATGGCGGAAACTATAACTGGGGAAATGGCAAATTCAAACAGTTCACCTCCCCTTCTGAAGGTTACCACGGTCTGGTCTTTAATGATGTATTTGGAATTGGAAGTGACTTTGGAAATATTCAGTTTATTATCCGTGCAAGAGTAGAGGGTTTAAGAGATTTCGGCCCTGCTATTTCACCATTCAACTCGTTTCTTTTAATCCAGGGACTGGAAACTTTATCATTACGCGTTCAAAGACACGTTGACAATGCATTAGCGCTGGCAACCTGGCTGGAAAACCATGAAGCCGTGAGTAAAGTATTTTATCCCGGCCTAGAAAGCAGCCCATATCATCAGAATGCAAAGAAATATCTGAAGAACGGATTTGGTGCTGTACTCTCCTTTGAACTGCATGGCGGCAAAGAACAAGCCGTGCAATTTGTGAATGAGCTGCAACTGGTTAGTCATCTGGCTAACGTAGGTGATGCAAAAACACTGATCATACAACCTTCAGCAACTACGCATCAGCAATTAAGCGATGCCGAACAAGCAGCTGCCGGGATTACACCTCAATTACTAAGAGTATCTGTAGGAATTGAACATATCGATGATATCAAAGCTGATTTCGAAAAAGCTTTTGAAAAATTATCATCAGGAAAATAGCTTTAAGCTTAAAAAAGATAGAAATAAAATGTCATCAACACACCTATATAATTACCCAAAACAATTTAAGCTGGAGAACGGCAAAAAATTGCGCGGGGTACAAATTAGCTATCAGACTTTTGGAAAGCTAAATGCCAGCAAAGATAATGTGATCTGGGCATGTCACGCATTAACCGCCAATGCAGATGTACTGGACTGGTGGAAGGGGCTTTTTGGAGAGAAAAACCTATTTAATCCAGAAGAGCATTTTATCATTTGTGCTACCGTTATTGGTTCACATTATGGAAGCACAAACCCACTGAGCATTAACCCGGTGACGGGAACCCCTTATTACTTATCATTTCCTGAGTTTACCATCAGGGACTTGGTTCACGGACATCAGCTGCTGGCTGAACATTTAGGCATTCAAAAGATCCGCGTATTAATTGGTGGATCTTTAGGTGGCCAGCAGGCAAGCGAATGGGCAATTATGGAAAGCAACAAAATAGAGAACCTGATTCTTGTAGCGACCAATGCTTACCACTCCCCATGGGGAATCGCTTTCAATGAGAGTCAGCGTCTGGCGATCAGTACGGACCGTAGTTTTTATGCACAACAACCTGATGGCGGGATAAAAGGCTTAAAGGCAGCGAGAAGCATCGCCCTGCTTTCTTACCGGACTTATGAAGCCTATAATGCGACACAACTGGAAAGTGTCAATGAAAAAACTGATGGCTTCCGGGCTTCCTCTTATCAGAATTACCAGGGAGAAAAACTTTGCAAAAGATATAATGCCTATAGCTATTGGTACCTAAGTAAAGCGATGGATAGCCACAATGTAGGCAGAGGAAGGACAAGTGTTATTGAGGCTTTAAAAGCCATCAAGTCTAATACACTGGTGATTGGAATTGAAAATGACTTCCTTTTTCCTTTAGTAGAACAGGAATATCTGGCTAAACACATTCAGGGTGCAGAATTTCACAGCATTAATTCGGCCTATGGCCATGATGGATTTTTAATTGAAACAGACATACTAACTAATATCATCGGCAATTTCCTCAAAGAAAGTGTCAATAAAAAAATTGTTAAACTGCATAAAACAGCATAAATGAGTAAGAAACTTAAAATTGGAATATTCGGTTTTGGAGTTGTGGGACAGGGCCTACATGACATCATCCGTGGCCAGGATTTAAATCTGGAAATTATTAAAATAGCCATCAAAAATCCGGATAAGAAACGTAGTCTGGATGCCGGGCTATTTACTACCGATCATGATGAGATTTTAAATAATCCGGAGATTAACACGATTGTAGAATTAATAGATGATGCAGACGCAGCGTTTGCTATTGCAAAAAAAGCATTGACCAGTGGAAAACATGTAGTCTCTGCCAATAAAAAAATGATTGCCAATCATTTAGAAGAATTAGTAGAATTACAAGCTAAATACGGGGCTTCCTTACTTTATGAAGGCGCAGTATGTGGCAGTATTCCAATTATCAGAAACCTGGAAGAGTATTATGACAATGAACTGCTGCATGGAATAAGCGGGATCTTCAATGGTTCATCGAACTATATTTTATCTAAAATATTCAACGAGAATATGCCATATGATGTTGCTTTGAAACAAGCACAGGAACTTGGTTTTGCAGAAACTGATCCGATTATGGATGTTGGTGGTTATGACCCTAAGTTTAAACTGGCCATTGCGACTGCTCATGCTTACGGCTTATTTATTGATCCGGATAAAATCCTGAATGTTGGTATCCAGAACTTATCAGAGCAGGATATTCAATATGCAAGAGAAAAGAATTACAAGATTAAACTGGTACCTACGGCGCGTAAAATCAGTACCAAGCAAGTGGTAACTTATGTATTGCCTAAGTTTGTGAAATCTGATGATTTTTTATATAACGTAGAAAATGAATACAATGGAGTTACTGTACAGGCTGCTTTTGCAGACAAACAGTTCTTTTTCGGAAAAGGTGCTGGTGGACATCCAACTGGCGCGGCAGTTTTATCTGATATTGCAGCCTTAAGATATGGCTACAGATATGAGTACAAAAAGTTTCATCAGCAAAACGGGCTGATTCATACAGACAATGTAAATATCGAAGTTTACCTGAGATATACACATGAATATACCGTTGAAAAACTGAAGATTGAAAACATTGTAGAACGTTTTTCAAGGAATGACTTTAAGTATGTGATTGGTAGTGTAAGCCTGAAATCACTGTTAGCAAATAAAGATTTACTGGTACAAAAGGATGTTTTTATAGCCCATACCGGAAGATTCACTTACACAGATAAGCAGATAGAAGTGATTGCCGGAGAAGAGGCACTTGTCCACTAAATCCATACACAAAAAACTCTCTGGAGTTAACAAACGAAAAAGCCTTTCAGGATTGACTGAAAGGCTTTTTCGTTAATGTTACCTATTAAAATGAGGTAAATGATGCGTAGTGATCATTGGTATAGTAGCGGCTTCCGTCATTGCCCAGGATAATTCTTTCTGTTCCCCTGTTTTGTCCGTTTACTTTTGGATTGACATCATATTCCTTGTAAGCTACTCCTTGTGGTAATAAGCCTTCACGGTTCTGGAACACTGTCCCTCCTACATATCCCTGAGGTGCTTTTCCATTTTTAGCTACATAATCAGCAACCGTATAAGCTTTTTGCGGAACTGTTACCGCTGCTTGCTTTGTAGTATGACCAGCAATGCTAACTGTTGTTGCCTGTAGCGTGTTTACTAAAGCTAATGAAGAATTACTGTCTTTCGTAAAAGATGAAAACAGCATACCAAAGGTTAGCAATGCGAATAAAATTTTAAAGTTTTTCATAGATCTTTTTTTTATAGGTTATTTATTAATGAATAGATAAACTAAAGATCAGTGATTTAAGTTAATTTTTTATGCGTTCAGCAAAACTTAATGCATTGTTCATAGTAAGCAAACATAGCCCGCAGCAATTACACCGAAGATTATCCGTAATAGCACAAATAAGCTACATCCTGATCGCAAATCACCTCAAAAGAGGTACCTGAAACAACATCAAATTCTTCCTGCGCGTTATAAACCTGATACTCATCAGTTAACTTTACTTTCATACTACCAGAGATCACGATCATCTTTTCTGGTGAAGAAGTTGAAAAAACATAGGTTCCTTTCTTCATCACTCCAAGTGTAGCTTTACCTTTCTCAGTTTCCAGTCCAAGGCTTTGAACTTTACCTTCAAAATAAACATTGTGGGCTACTGTTTCATTGACAACAGTAGTATTAATCGGATCACTCATAGTTCTATTGGGGTTTAGGTTATTCAAATATACTTCCATTTACGTAAATTGCAGGCAGATATTTTAGAAGATAACAGCAGATGCTTATGGATATAATAGAAGACAATTTATACGGCAAATTCAGTATTTCTCCCCTTATCAATGAATTAATTAACTCCAGGCCTTTTGAAAGGCTTAAGGGAATACATCAGGGTGGTGGAATATTTTTGGTTAACCCAAAACTAACGTTGACCAGGCATGAACATTCTATCGGGGTCATGTTACTGATTAAGCTACTGGGTGGAACTGAAATGGAACAAGCAGCAGGATTACTTCATGATATTTCACACACAGCATTTTCTCACGTTATTGACTATGTATTTGAACATGCCGGAGAAGATTACCACGAAGAAATCTATCAGAGAATTTTAAATGACTCTGAGATCCCGGAAATTCTGAGCAAATATGGATACACACTTTCAGAACTGACAGATCAAGACTTTAATATTCTGGAGCAGCCCCTACCTAATCTTTGTGCAGACCGGGTTGATTATGCTTTGAGAGACCTGTTTTATGCCGGGTTTATTAACAAAGAAAAAGTTAAAGACTTTATTTCAGCAATCTCCATTCATGAAGGAAGAATCATGGTGACCTCGATAGCAGAAGCACAATGGTTTAAAAGCAAATTTGAAATTTTGAACAAGGACTATTTCGCAAAAAAAGAACACCTTTATGCCAACGAGAAATTGACGGAAATAATCAAACAGCTGCTCGCTGAAAAGGCAATCACACCTGCTGACTTTGAAAAAGATGATACCCAGCTCCTGAAACTAATTGAAAATACTGTTGCCGGAAAACAGCGCATTGAAGAAATTAAAAAACTACAGGATTTTGAAGAATATACGCCCAGTTTCAATTTAAAAGATCGGGTAGTAGATCCGGAACTTTATAGCGGTGGAAAATACTTCAGGCTGAGTGAGGTCTGAGACCAGATGTAAATTACGACAAAGGGGTATCCGGTTAAAACCGGATACCCCTTTTTAATTATTTTCCAGGTTCAGGAATTAAATTTCTCTGTTGATATCCCAGTTTTCCAGGTAATCTGCAACGCGGCGAACAAAAGTACCACCAAGCGCACCATTAACCACTCTATGGTCATAAGACAACGAGAGGAACATCATATGGCGGATTGCAATAACATCTCCGTATTCAGTCTCTAAAACTGCTGGTTTCTTTTTAATAGCCCCTACTGCAAGAATAGCTACCTGAGGCTGATTGATAATAGGTGTTCCCATTACGTTTCCGAATGAACCTACGTTAGTCAGCGTAAAAGTACCCCCCTGCGTTTCATCAGGTTTCAATTTAGAACCCCTTGCACGGTTTGCCAGATCATTTACAGATTTAGTCAATCCAACAAGGTTCAGCTGATCTGCATTTTTAATTACAGGAACGATTAAGTTACCACTAGGTAAAGCAGCAGCCATACCAATATTAATATCTTTTTTCTTAATGATCTTAGTTCCATTTACAGAAACATTGATCATTGGGAAATCTTTAATTGCTTTAGTTACCGCTTCAATAAAGATTGGCGTAAAAGTAATCTTTTCGTTTTCTCTCTTCTCGAAGTTTTTCTTCACCTTATCTCTCCAAAGCACCATGTTCGTCACATCGGCCTCTACAAATGAAGTTACGTGAGCAGAAGTCTGCTTACTCATCACCATATGATCCGCAATGATTTTACCCATGCGATCCATTTCAATGATTTCATCAGCCCCGCTAACACTCACTACCGGCTGTGCGCTATTAGATTTTGCAACAGGTGCTGGTGAAGCGACATTATTAACTGGTACTTCCTTAACAGCAGCGGGCTGGCTTGTTGCACGGTTAGCCAATACGGCTCCCGTACTCTTACGCCCATTCTGAATATAATTTAACAGATCATCCTTAGTTAAGCGGCCATCAGCACCACTACCAGCAATATCATCAAGCTCAGCTACGCTAATCTGCTCCTGAGCAGCTATGCTTTTTACTAAAGGAGAATAAAAGCGATCCGGTTCACTGCTATGCTGCGCAGAATTTACCGGTGTATCATTCAACTGTTCAGTTCCCGGAATGTTGACTACCGGCTCAGCCGCAGGAGCCTGTTCAGCTACCACTGGCTGCTCCTGCTTTTCAGCAGCTTTACTTTCAGCAGCATCCGTCTCGATTATTGCAATTACAGCGCCAACCTGAACAACATCATCTTCCTTATATAATTGTTGGATCAGTTTTCCAGCCACTGGTGACGGAACTTCTGAGTCCACTTTATCCGTTGCGATTTCTAACAGGGTATCATCCAAACTGATCATATCACCAGGTTGTTTTAACCATTTGATGACGGTTGCTTCTGCAACACTTTCTCCCATTTTAGGTAATAATAATTCGTATTGTGCCATTTAGTTTACAGTAAATTTGGTATTTCCTATCGGATGCAAAAGTAAGGCTTTTTTGCAGTTAATTGTTATCTTCTTTCAGCAGATTCAAAATCATTGTTAATGCAGCTATAGCTGAACGCTCAATATTCTGTGCCCTTTTACTTCCAAAAGTAAATAACTTAGCTACTACCCCATTCTTGTTTGCCACTGCTATCCAGACAGTTCCGACTGGTTTATCAACGGTTCCGCCATCAGGTCCGGCGATACCGCTTACCGCTACACTATAGTCCGTATTAAAATGAGTAATTGCACCAGCAGCCATTTCTTTTACAGTTTGTTCACTAACCGCACCATATTTTGCCAGTGTATCCGCTTTTACACCTAAAACAGATTGCTTTAATTCATAAGAATAAACAACTGCGCCGCCCGCATAAACAGAAGAACAGCCCGGATGCTGCGTAATTAACTGCGCAATATATCCACCCGTACAACTCTCCGCAGTAGAAAGCGTCAATCCTCTTTTGTCCATAAGATCAAGAATAGCCTTCTCAATGGCAATATCATCTTCAGCAACAATATAAGGCTTGATCTTTGCAATAATCCGCTGCGCATAAACCTCTACCTCCTGCTTCAACTGAGCCTCATCAGTACCAGATGTACTTAACCTTAGTCTTACCTGTCCGAGTTTCGGTAAATAAGCAAGCTTAATAGAAGGAGGTAAACTATCTTCAATTTCCTCAATCTGCTGTGCCAGAAAAGACTCCCCTAAATTTGCAGTAAGGATTGTTTTGTGATAAATAAAAGGCAATTCAAAAGCCTGCTTCAATCTTGGCAGGATTTCTTCATCCATTAAATACATCATTTCGAAAGGCACACCTGGCATAGAAACAAAGATTGTCCCCTCACGCTCAAACCACATACAAGGAGCCGTTCCATTTTTATTTGGGATTACCGTACAACCATCAGGCACATCAGCCTGTTTGATATTTGATTCAATCATCGGCCGGTTAAAACGTCTGAAAATCTCTTCCACCTGGGCCAGTACACCAGCATCACGGCGCATACCCATATTAAAGTATTTCGCCAGTGTATATTTGGTAATATCGTCCTTGGTCGGGCCTAATCCACCAGTAATTAAAATGATCTTCGCTCTTTGCTCTGCCTGTCCCAGCGCCTCTATAATATGCTCAGCATCATCAGACACCGAGGTTATTTGTTTCACTTTAATGCCCGCAGCATTCAGTTGTTTGGCCATCCATGCAGAATTTGTATCCACAATCTGGCCGATTAATATTTCATCGCCAATCGTAATAATCTCAGCTAACATAAAAATTCGTTAAAAACGTGTATAATAAGCTTGTTGCTTGCTCAACTTCAAATCCTGTAAAATTGAAGCTTTTACCTTAATTGTCAAATTATAACTTCTATAAGGGCCAATAGGAATCCAGTTGATACTCATATCCCAGCAATGTAAATCTCTGTATATCGCAAATGAAGTAGGTGACAAACCCGCACTTTTAAAATCATAACCAGAAGTAAACTGTACTTTCCACTTAGGGGTAACGTTAAAATCCCCATTAAAGTTTAGCGTATTTGTTGCTGTCGGTAACAAACCAGTTGCCTGTCTGGAGTAGTCAAAACGGTAAGAGAAAGTAAAGTTCCATGGAATTTTAAAATCCACAAATGCATTAGGATCCTTGCTTACTTCAGCTAACTGTGCAGCCTGCTCCGGCGTCATTCCAGTCTGCTGCGCTTTTTTTGTTGTCTTGTCCAGACTCTCATTGCGCTTGCGGAAAGCTTCTGCATTTAAGCTATAACCAAACGAAACACTAAATCTTGTTAACCTTGGAAGCGTATACCTGTCCACCAGTTTTTTAGTTTGATAAACCCCATTAATCGTTGAATCCGCTACCGCATAAGGGTTAAATGACCCATCGTAAGTAATTCCGAATTTATCCGTAAACTGTGAACGTCCACTAAAACTCAACTCAGAAAGCTTAAATGCTGGTGCAAGAAAGTTATAAGACCCATTAAATCCCAAACCCTGAATAATCGGTACTTTTCTCATACCCGTACCCGTCGTATCCTTTTTCGACAATACTTTCGCCTCTAAAGTGTTATCCAAACCAAAACTGATACTCGCATTTCTTCCTTCTCCCGGTCCGCCATACAGCGTACCCTCATGAATAGAATAGCGCTTATTTCTTCCATAAAAAGGATCATAAACAGGCGTACCATCCTGATAAAGTAAAGTCTTGTAATTTCCTTTCGAAGGATCAGAAAAATCAGGGCGGTAACTAAAGTTCGCATTCGGTGTCATCACTAAACGCAAAGCCTTTAAATTACCCATTTTCTTAAACTGCAATGTATTATAGATCTTGGTAGACAAGCCCATATTAATACTATATTCACCAGAGCGGTTAAAACCCTGAATTGTATCTCTGACGATCTGATCCGGCTGTACAACCCCATTTAATAAAGTCCCGCGGATTGCAGTTTGGCGGATAGACTGGAACTGCCATTTCTCTAAATAAGTTCCACCCGCTGAAAAGTTGAAATACTTTAAAGCTGTAAAGTTGATACTTACCGGAACCGTGTGACTGAACCCATTTTTTAACCTATCCAAAGCCTTTTTGGTAAAAAGTAAACTATCAGAAGTAGAAATAGAATTGGAAGCTACCATAGAGTAACCTACAGTAATCTTATTATACCACTTCTGTTCCCCTACACCCTTTTGTTTAAAAAGCGGAAAAGTCTGTACGCCTAATGCAATATCCGGTAAAGTAACGTCTACCGTTTTAGATTGTGTATTCTGATTATGTCTTGCCGCTGCTGAAAAGGTAACCTTTCCATCTGCAAATGTCCTGCCGTAACTTATACTGGAAGATAATGCATTTTCAGTAATCTGTCTGAAATCATAACTCGTTCCACCAGCAGTATTTAAGTTGTAACCACTGGTCTTGATATTCACACTCGCCCCAAAGTTTGTTCCAGGATGCGCGTTCGCGTTCTGTGAATGTACCCACTGAATACTATAATCCTTACGTGGCGAATAAGCCGGCGTACCTTCCAGACCATAACGATTACTATTATAATCTACTTTGATACTTCCATTATACTTATAGCGCTTCACATAATTTGAAGTTACCGACATTCCATAAGAACCCCTGGTATATAATGTACCCAGAATCTTAGCATCCCAGTAATCATTCAGATTCAGATAATATCCACCATCCCTGAAAAAGAACCCCCTGGTATAATCGTCCCCAACATTGGGCATAATAATACCTGAATTCCTTTTATTAGGTTTTGGAAAAAAAGCAAACGGCAAACCTAAAGGCAGCGGTATATCTTCAATTTTAAGATATACAGGCCCTGTAATAATTTGTTTATCCGTTACGATACCCTTCGTAATAAAGATTCCAAAGTGGGGATGCGGTAAATTACAGGTACTATAAGTCATCCCTTTCAGGTGAATCTCATTGTCCGGTTGCCTCTTACTCTGACCACCAGAAAAGAATCCCCCCTCCTGTTCAGTGAAAGTATTAAACACAGTACCCTTTCCAGATTTCGTATTGTAGAAAAGTGAATCTGCTATAGAGGAACCCTGTTTTTCCATCTTAAAAATAGGCTTACCCAAATACTTACCTTTTGAATCTTTTCTTCCACTGGCAAAAACAGTATTCGTTTTAGAATTATAAGTAATATAATCCGCATCAAGCTCGAAGGATTGATAAATAACCCTTGCCTTTCCGTACAAGTAGATAATACTATTATCCTTACTATATTTTGTAGAATCGACTGCTGAATACTCTATTTTAGAATCCCCCTGTTTTACCACGCCACCCTTGGCACCGGCAGCACCACCAACCTTAACCTTGGAAGTGTCTTTTTTCGCTGTGTCCTGTGGCAATTTCAGTGGACTTTTAGCAGTAGTATTTGTAGTAGGTATAACTTTATTAATCGCTTTTTTGGTGGTGTCCTGCTGTTGCAATATTTGTCGTGTAGAAAAACTTTCAAAGGCAAAAGCAGAATGACCGGCTGATACCAGTAAAAAGATAGAATTCAGTAAGAGGATAGTTCGTAAAAATTTCAAATTCTTGTGTGAATGTAATAAGTGCAACTGTAGTTAAAGTCTGTCTAAATTTATAGATTAAAATTGTTTAATATCCATTTTTGAATGAAACAGCTCAACTGTTGCAAAGAAAGCCATTACCTTCCCAAAACAATTAACGCTCTTGCAGCCAAAAATTGTGCTTAAACAAATTAATATCTATGTTTAAAACAGCCTTTTAACCCAAAACGTCCAAAATTAGCGAAAAATATAGCATTGCCGGGGGCAAATGCCATTTTGATTAAAAATATTTCCTAACACCCCTCTAAACGTCGGATTACCAATAAATTATGGTGCATAAATAATTAAAACCGGCCCTGCAAATCCGAACATATATACCGGTCATACAGTGGATCATCCGCCATGCTGTAAAACAATTTGAAACAATGGGCACCAATTCTGTACTAAAAATTATATTATACTATCTTTGTGCGCAAATAAGCTACAATTAAGGGATAATTATACCTGTTTAAGTTTATAATTTAAACAGATCCGGAGCCATTAAACAAAAAGATTAAATGAGATTAAAAAGGAATATATTCTTATGCGCCATTTTTTTATTGATCAGTTCAACAGCTGCCCTGTCTCAGGGCTATAAAGTAAAGACTATAGTTATCGATGCTGGTCACGGTGGTGATAAACCAGGTGCAGCCGGAAGCTATTCATTAGAAAAAAACGTAACACTGCAAGTCGCCTTAAAATTGGGCCGGAAGTTTGAAGAAGATATGCCAGGTGTAAAGATCGTTTACACCAGAAAAACAGACGTTGACGTTTCCTTATACCGCAGACCAGAAATTGCGACCGCAGCAAAAGCTGATTTATTTATCTCTATTCACTGTAATTCCATGCCAGACCGGAGAGTTGTAACCGGTTATACCACCAGAAAAGGAAAAAGAATACCTAAATACGGTTACGTAAAAAACAAAACCACCAGTGGTGCCGAAACATTTGTGGCCGGTAGTCACCGCTTAAACGAGCAAGACGGAGCACTCAGGGAAAATGCCGATATTAGCTTAGAAAAGGATTATAAAAAAAATTATGATGGTTACGATCCAAAGGATCCTGAAACATTTATTATACTATCTTTGTTTAAAAATATATACAGGGACAAAAGTCTGAAATTAGCGCGTCTAATGCAGAACAATTACACCCGCGACAACAAGAGATTTAACAGAGGTGTTAAAGAGCAGGGAATTTTAATCTTACAAAGATGTGGTATGCCAGCCGTACTAACTGAGATTGGGTTTATATCCAATCCATCCGAAGAAGATTATATAAACTCAGCGAACGGACAATCGGAGATTGTGAATGCAATCTTCAAAGCTGTGAAGACCTACAAACAAGAAACAGAAGTAAATTAAGTAAAAAGACTATAAGTGAAAATAACTAACGAAACCAAAGTAGGCATATTAGCAGCCTTTTCTATCGCCTCATTAATTATCGGATATAACTTCCTTAAGGGTAACTCGTTATTTTCGAGCGAAACACTACTATATGCCAGATACTCTCGTGTTGACGGTTTGGCTATATCAAAACCCGTATTAATTAATGGCTTTCAGATTGGTCGGGTAGATAAACTTATCTTACAACCTGACGGGTCTATTTTGGCTACCCTGAAAATAAAAGGAAAATACGACATTCCAAAATCAACCATAGCCAGATTAGAAAGCACCGATCTATTGGGAAGCAAGGCAATCGTAATGGCTTTAGGTACTGGTAAAGACTTCGCTCAGGACGGTGACACCCTAAACTCTAACGTAGAGAAAAACCTGATGGAGACCGTTCAGCCCGTACAAAAGAAAGCAGAACTTATTATCGGTAAAATGGATTCTATCCTGACCAGCGTGAACTCTATCCTGAATCCTGATTTCCAGAAAAACGTCAACAAGAGTTTCAATAGCATTGCTGGTACCCTTGCATCCTTAGAAGGAACCTCTAAGAAAGTAGATGGATTAGTAGGAACTGAAAGCAAAAGAATCGCTGCTATTTTAGCAAATGCCGAATCAATTTCAGGAAACCTTAAAAACAACAACGAGAAAATCAACGCTATCCTGAACAACATCAATAAAATCACTGATCAGGTTGCAGCAGCAAACTTCAAGCAAACTATTGACAATGCAAATAAAGCTGTAGCTGACCTTCAGGGCATCGTAACTAAAGTTAATGACGGTAAAGGAAGTTTAGGCCTGCTCGTTAACGACACTCAGATGTATGATAACCTGAACAACGCCTCTAAAAACTTAGATAACCTGATTATCGATTTAAAAGCTAATCCAAAACGTTACGTACACTTCTCAGTGTTCGGCGGAGGAGGATCGAAAAAAGATAAGTAGTAAATAAAAAGGGAAAGGCGCTTTGCTGTCGGCGTTCATGAAGAATGAACAATGTCAGCAAAGCGCCTTTCCCTTTTTTATTTAATTTCCCCTCGTATTTTCTGGTTAGGTTAATTGTTGGGAGCTTAAAAAAAATCTTAAGATGCCTTAGAAAAAAACCATTAAACATGGCGAATAGCTAACCCTAAACTTTACCACGGGCTAACACCTGTTTCCGGCGCATTGTCATCACTAAAGAACTGGCCCGTTGGGCCATCCTTCCCAATCATTGCAGCTTTCACTACTCTCGCAGCAGCATCCTCTACCGTTCCGGGGCCACTATGATGATTAAAATCCGTAGCAGTATACCCAGGGTCAACCGCATTGATCTTAAATGACGTAAAACGCTGATCATAAGCCAGCACAATCGTATAAGCATTAAGCGCAGCCTTAGACGCTACATAACTGGCCGGCTTAACACTATAATACTTCCATTCAGGATCATTATGCAGCGCAAGTGAACCTAAACCCGAGGTAACATTAACAATTCTTGGTTCCTCAGACTCCATCATCAAATCAACAAACGCCTGCGTAACCCCTATCACCCCAAAAAAATTAGTTTCAAATACCTCCCTAAACACCGCAACATCAGTTTCCAGTGGTGTCTGTGGCATCGCACCACCCACACCTGCATTATTAATCAATACGTCCAGCACACTAACCTTCTTTCCCAACGCTTCACGCGCGGCCTGTATCGAAGCAATATCATTCACATCAATCTCTATGGCCTCCACCTCACTTAAGCCCTCAGAGCGCAGCTGGCTAACCGCCTGTTCACCCTTTTCAATATCTCTGCTGCCCAGATATACATAATACCCCTGCTGTAATAATTGTCTTGCCGTTTCAAAGCCAATGCTTTTGTTTGCTCCTGTTATCAATACTTTTTTCATAATCAATTATATTATATAACAAATCTACAACGCCTATAGCCTCCCGATGTAGCACATCCATCAGTAATCATGGTACATTTTGCGGGTAGCCGTACGATACTCAACCGGTGTAATATTACATTCCCTTTTAAAAAAGCGATTAAAATAAGAAGCATCCGAAAAACCAAGATCAAAAGCAATCTCCTTCAACGAATTATTCGTATGAAAAAGCAAGCGTCTCGCTTCCAGTACCTGTCGTTCATGAATATGTTTAATCGCAGGCTTGCCACTTTGACTCTTGACAACCTCGCTCAAATGTCCCGCAGAAATATTCAACAAAGAAGCATATTCACTTACCTCCCTCAACTCCCGGAAGCGCTCATTGAGCTTCAACTGAAAACTCTTCAATAATAACCTATCTTCAGCAACGCCATTATCCTTAAACTGCTCCACATACAAGCGGCTCAAATAAGTAATCAACACCGTCATATAAGCACCTAACATACTTTGCTGCCACTCACCAGGGCTTTGATACTCCACATTCAGTTTAGCAATCATATCCTCCACAAAAAGAACATCAGCCTCCGTAAGCAAAAGCTCGTGTCCATTCTGAGGATTTTGAATCAACGGTAACAAACTTAAAGCAGTATTTCCCTGAAGAGACAAAAACTCAGACGTAAAGGCAATACCCGTACTCCACAACTCCTGGAAACCATCCTTTACAATAATTTGATTAGGTCCCGTAAAATAAAAAGTATTATCCTTCAGCGAATAAGGTGTCATATCAATCCATAAACTGCTTCCGCCACGTTTCATAAACACCAGCAGATAATGATCCTTTCGATGCGGTATCAAAAAATCCTCATGATCAGGTAAAGTCCCATTAAAATTATACATCCTGAAATGTCTGTTATTCCCTACCTCGTCTGGCTTCAAAGAATAAACCGGTAACTGTTGATTATAGTTAAGCATATACGTTGACTAAAACTAATGAATTTTATGAATACGCAGGCTACGACTCCGTACTTAAAACTTGCTGATTACCCAGGCCGTCAGTACCCATAAAATACTAACCAAAACAACAAAGATCAAGAACAAAATAACCAGCGCCAATACAATTGTACTCTTTCCGCTGCCCTGATGCTTACCCTGCTCATAATACTCCTCCATCAAGCGCATATTCCTGGTATTTGACTTAAAGAAAAAATCCCAAACCTGTCCAACCCCCGGAATTGCCCCAATTGTCGTATCCAATAAAATATTGATACACATCAGCACAACAATCTTGCTCGTGAGTCCTTTACTGGCCATAGCCAGTACCAAACCACCCGAAACAGCAAACCCAACAATATCACCAGCAAAAGGGATTAAATTCAGCAGCGGATCAAGCCCAAACCTGTACTTTGTCCCCGGAATCCTGAACTGCTCATCCATCAAAAAAGAAAGTCTTGAAACCCATCGCAAAACACGAACATTTGGAACCGAAGAATTTTTATAAGCAGAATCATATCGCATTATACCGTAACCAAATATCAGTCAGATTGTTTTTCCGCACCAAACAAGTTTCCCCTATTTTCTGCATCAACAAGCGTCTCCTGTTTTCTCCATCAAACAAGTACCTCCTGTTTTCTGCAACAAACAAGTTTCTCCTGTTTTCTCCAACAAACAAGCGTCTCCCGTTTTCTCCACCAAACAAGTTTCTCCTGTTTTCTCCATCAAACAAGTTTCTCCTGTTTTCTCCATCAAACAAGTTTCTCCTGTTTTCTCCACCAAACAAGTTTCTCCTGTTTTCTCCATCAAACAAGTATCTCCTGTTTTCTGCAACAAACAAGTTTCTCCTGTTTTCTCCACCAAACAAGCGTCTCCTGTTTTCTCCACCAAACAAGCGTCTCCTGTTTTTTGCAACAAACAAGCGTCTCCTATCTTTTTTTTTACCCCAATCTGCATCATGCCCAAATTGGAATGAACCTTTACTTATTTTAGTGGTAAAAAAAAAGGAAGGCGTAGCATGTCCTGACAATGATTCATTCTTCATGAATTCCGTCAGGACATGCTACCCTTCCTTTTTTTTCTAATAATTTAAACGGTGAATGTAACCCCTTCCAAAGCCAACGCAGTATTTTCAAAAACACTCTGCGCCTCCTCCAGCAACGGCAATAACGCCTTATATCTTGAAGAAAAATGTCCAATAATCAACTTACCAGCACCAACCTCCTTCGCCACCAACCCAGCCTGTAAAGCCGTCGTATGATGCGTCACATTTGCCCTTTCCAGCAAATCGTCCATAAACGTTGCCTCATGATACAACATTGTGCACCCCCGGATACTCTCCAGATAACTCCCATCCGCCATTGTATCCGAACAATAACAATAACTTTTCGGCGTATCCGAATCAATCGTATAATCAGCATTCAAAATCACTTCACCACCCGGCAAAGTCAAATCCAAACCCTTCTTCAACAACTGATAATAATCCGGAGAAATATTTGCAGCCTCCAGCTTATCCACTAAAACCTTACGTAACCTCTTTTTCTCCGTAAACCTGAACCCCGTACACGGGATCCTGTGATTCAGCACAATTGTTTCAACCGTTAAATCCTGATTCTGGAAAATCACTCTCGATACATCCGCTACAATCGGACAAAACTCAATCTCGAACCTTAAATTCGTTTCAGAATACCTGAACTGAATCTCCAGTATCTCCATCAAAGCTGCCGGAGCAAAAATCTGGAAAGGCTTAATCCGGCCATTTAAATTCATCGTTGAAAGCAGACCAATCAAACCAAAATAATGATCACCATGAAGATGACTGATAAAAGCCACATCAATCTTACTCGCCTTAAAACCAAACCTGATTAACTGCTGCTGAGTACCCTCACCACAATCAATCAAATAAAACTTATCCTTACAATTTAAAAGCTGTGCTGACGGATTTCTATTAAAAACAGGAGTAGCAGAACTACTTCCTAAAATGGTAACCTCAAACTTCATTAATTTTCCTGATCAAAGCTCCCTAGTAATTCCTTCTCTATCTCTTCCATGAAGATCAAATCTTCCGCCTCATCCAGGTTGCCCACGATGTTTAATGACTGGTCAATAGACGACATTTCCAATAATTTGGCAATACACTCCGTTACCCCCGTTACCAGGAATAACCCATTTGCCTTCTTGCAAAGCCTGTCCCCAACCAAAAGACAGCTAAGATCCTGTGAATCATCACAATCACTCACCATCGATAAGTCCAGAACGATATTACAATAGCCCTCAGCATTCAATAAAATGAACTCAGATTTTAATCCGGGCGTATTATCAGCAGTCAGTCTGTTTTCATCCAACCTGATAGCGACATACTTTTCGTGTTTATCTACTGAAAATTTCATAACATCCCCCTTTTTTAATATAAAAAATTAAGCATTTAATTTGATAACAGGCTACCTAAAACATTCTGCTCAATCCTGTTCAGAATATCATCCTGCTCATTCTTTACAAATTTATCACCAGTAATCTGCTCATACAACTCAATATAACGCTCAGAAATAGAAGCAATAATCTCAGGAGTCATTACAGGAATTTCCTGTCCATCCTTACCCTGAAAACCATTCTCAATTAACCACTTGCGTACAAACTCCTTAGAAAGCTGTTTCTGAGGAGTATTTTCCGCCTGACGCGCCTCATAGCCCTCCGCATAAAAATAACGCGAAGAATCCGGCGTATGAATCTCATCAATCAGGTAAATATCCTCACCAACCTTACCAAACTCATACTTCGTATCCACCAGGATCAAACCACGCTCAGCAGCCATTTCAGTTCCCCTCTTATACAAAGCATAAGTATAATTCTCCAACTGATCATAATCAACAATAGAAACAATACCCTTCGCTAAAATATCTTCTCTCGAGATATCCTCATCATGCCCAACAGACGCTTTTGTTGTAGGCGTAATAATCGGCTGAGGCAACTTGTCATTCTCCTTCAGACCATCCGGAAGCGCTACACCGCACACACTTCTTTTACCCGCACTATATTCCCTCCACGCATGGCCGGCAAGATAACCCCTGATCACCATTTCTACCTTAAAAGGCTCACAAATGCGGCCAATCGTTACCATTTCATCCGGTACAGCAATCACCCAATTCTGAACGATATCTGCCGTTGCCTTTAAAAATTTAGCACCGATCTGATTTAACACCTGACCCTTAAAAGGAATAGCCTCAGGCAAAACCACATCAAATGCAGAAATCCTGTCAGTCACTACCATGGCCATCAAACGATGATCAATAGTATATACATCACGCACCTTACCCTTGTAAAAACTACTCTGTTTAGGAAAATTAAAATTTGTTTCTTTTATTGCTTTCATGTTGTTGATGGATCACATCAATTATTGTTTATAAATTACTGTATATCTCCGTACGCCTTCAAAATCCTTTTCACCAGCTTATGCCTGACCACATCTTCCCCGGTCAGGTAGATGATTTCAATACCCGGAATATCATCCAGGATACGCAAAGCATTATGTAAACCCGACATTTGTTTCTTAGGCAAATCGATCTGCGTCACATCACCAGTAACGATGAATTTCGCAGAAGGCCCCATCCTTGTCAGGAACATTTTTAACTGTAAATCCGTTGAATTCTGTGCTTCGTCCAAAATTACAAAACAATTATCCAAAGTACGGCCACGCATAAACGCCAGCGGTGCAATTTCGATCGTTCTGTTCTCTAAATACAACTTTAGCTTCTCTGCCGGAATCATATCATCAAGCGCATCATACAGCGGACGAAGATAAGGATCTACTTTCTCCTTTAAATCACCAGGCAGAAAACCTAAGCTCTCCCCGGCCTCTACAGCCGGTCTGGTTAAAATAATTCTTTTAATCTCTTTATTTTTCAATGCTCTCACAGCAAGCGCTACCGCCGTGTACGTTTTTCCCGTCCCCGCAGGGCCGATAGCAAAAAGCACATCGTTTTTCACGATACTGTCAACCATTCTGCGTTGATTGGCCGTCCGGGCTTTGATCATCATACCGCTATTCCCGAATACAATGACTTCTCCACCGCCACCACCATTCACTTTTTCTGGTGCAGCATCAGCACCATAAGCATCTGCGTTATATTTAAACGCTAAAATTGATTCAATATCACCCGGGCTTAAAGAGCCATATTGCTCCAGGTGACCAATCAATTTACCAAACTTTTTTTCAAAGAGTTTTTGCTCACCTTCATCACCTAACACCTTCACCTCATTGCCTCTGGCAACAACTTTCAGTTTAGGAAATGCGTGTTTGATCAACTCATAATGCTCGTTGTTCGCACCCCAGAATTGTACCGGATCTACTGTTTCTAATGTTAGTTTTAGTTCGTTCAAAATATTGTTTTTTAGATAGGAGTGTATATTTTGATATAAAAGTTGAATATTTGTAGCGCTTTACCGCATACGCAAGAATAAGAATAAATATTCAATTTTTAATGGCCATTATCACTTTAACAACAGATTTAGGATCCAAAGATTTTTATCAGGCTGCCCTCAAAGGCAGTATCCTGACGATCTTGCCTACAGCTACTATTGTTGATATTACCCATGAAGTTCCATCCTTCAATATCTCTTACGCAGCCTTTGTTTTAAAGAATGTTTACCACTATTTCCCTAAAGGTACTGTGCACCTGATAGGTATAGATTCTGTGTTCAGTGAAAATACAAAATATATCGGGTTAAAATATCACGATCATTATTTTGTCGGCGCTGATAACGGGATTTTTTCTTTACTATTCGACGGCAAACCAGATGAGATTGTAGAGCTGAATATTATGCAGGATTTGAAGTACCTGCACTTCCCGCTCGTTGATATTTTTGTTAAAGCAGCCATTCACCTTGCCAAAGGCGGAAAGCTGAAAGACATCGGTTTACCAACAGCAAGCATTGAAGAAAAGATGCTGTTGAATCCGGTTATCGAACAAGATATGATCAGAGGGAGCGTCATTTACATTGACACTTTCTGCAACGTAATTACCAATATTACCAAAGAACTATTTACTAAAATACAGCGTAACAGAGACTTCACCCTCTATTTCCGGAAAAGCGAAACCATTACCCAGCTCAGCTGGCACTATAACGAAGTTTCCGAAGGAGAGAAATTATGCCTCTTTGGAATCAGCAACCATTTGGAAATTGCTATTAACAAAGGTAAAGCAAGCGGATTACTCGGACTACACCTCGGTGATATTGTCCGCATCCAGTTTCATCCCTAATAAGGCATAGATTTTGCTTTATACATCAAAATAATACTTTATGATCAGACCTCTCCTCCTATTTATCTGTTTAAGCACTACTATTAACGCCTTAGCCGTACAAAGTGACACCTCTGCCTATCAGGTGCAACGTTTAAAAATAAATGCCTTACTCGCAGAGCGGAGTGCCAAATTCGGACAATACGATTTAAGCCTTAGTGCTAGAACTGGTATTTTCGGTTTGCAGACTAAAAATGACCTCAAAAATTCTAATGAAATATTACGAGGTATCATACTGAATGACAACAATATATTCAGGGAACTTAAAGTATTAATGAACTACAAGGATCAGGAAGTACAGCAAGTACAAACCAATGCCGGCAATAATGCAAAGCGCATTGAAAGCTATATGCAAGCCATTAAAAAATTGCAAGATCAGAATGAAGAACTGAAGAAAAAAACAGCCGTTATTGCAGCAGAAAAAAACACAGAAACGTATTCCATTTTGTTTTTAATCCTGATTATCATTACCGGCGGCCTTTTCTTTTACAGTAAACTCCGTAAAAAAGCTTAAATACAATAATTAGTCAGCATGCCGACCAGGAACTTTGGCTCTATCCACGTAGACTTTGGAGGCATGGTCTTATTCGCATCTGCTACATTGATAATCTGTTCTACCGAAACTGCAAACAAAGTAAATACCACTGCATAAAGACCGTTATCCACCATTTGCTGTAACGCTGCTAAAGGTGTAATTCCTCCTTCAAAAGTCACCCTGGCATTGGTACGCGGATCATCAATCCCTAATATCGGGCCTAACAGCTGATTCTGTAAAATACTCACGTCCAGTAACTCTACAGGATCGTTCGCATCATAAGCATTAGGTTTTGGAGATAAAAAATACCACTGTTTATCCAAATACATTCCAATCGTATGTAACTGATCCGGATCTACCGGCTCCTGCGATTTTTCTACCGTAAAAGCATCACCCAACCTGGATAGAAAATCCGTTGCCGTTAAACCATTCAGATCTCTGACCAGCCTGTTAAACTGCAAGACCTTAATTTCATCCGTGTTCATAAATACCGTGGAGAAATAATCCATTTTTGACATTGCTGCCGCACGATGATGACCATCCGCAATATATACAGTAGCTATCTCTGCGATCTCACTCGTAATTAAATCAATAGCATCCTCATCATCAATCAGCCAGACTTTATGTCCGGTCAGATCAGTAAATGTAAAATCAATTACCGGAAGCTCCTGCATATACTTTGCAATCACTTCGTCTATAGCCTTTACCGGATGATAAGTAATTAAGACCGGGTTCGCGTCCAGCCCGGTATGGTGCAGATAATCAGCCAGCTGTTTTTCCCTCCGCTCTACCGTCAGCTCATGCTTTTTAATACTGCCATCCAGATAACTCTGTACATCACTTAAAGTCCATAAACCTTTCTGGGTAAACCCATTGCAGGTAACCTGATAAATATAATAACAAGGACGGTTAACTGGAACCAGTACATTACCACTTAGAAAAGAATCGAAGTTTTCAGAAATCTTGCGGAAGATCAGATCCTGGTTCATATCACGCAAATAAGCATGATCCAACGCCGGACTAATTAAATGAAGAAAGCTATAATTGTTTTCAGAGGCGATTAATTTGGCCTCACCTGTACTATAATACTCAAGCGGCCGTGTGACCACAGAAGACTGCAAATGTGCAGCAGGGATAAGCGCTGAAAAAGGCTTTACTAAAGGCATGAAACAGGTGTTATTTGGTTTGGGGCGAATATAATCAAATCCCCAAACCATTTAACTTATTTTACTGTTTTAATAGTTATTTTTTAAAATGTGCAATAATCAATGAAGCCAATTCTTCCCCAATACGCTCCTGTGCTTCATTCGTTGCAGCCCCAATATGCGGTGTTAACGAGATCTTAGGATGTTTTAAAATCGCCTCCAGAGGAGTAGGCTCATTGTCAAACACATCTAAACCTGCAAAAGCAACTTTAGCACCATCTAACGCATTAATCAGTGCCTGCTCATCAATTGTACCACCTCTTGAACAATTTACTACACCAACTCCTGGTTTCATTAAATCAAACTCAGCAGCACCTAATATAGGACGGTCAGCAAAAGGCGTATGTAAAGTGATGAAATCACTGTTTTTAATCACTTCTTCCAGACTTACTGTTTTAACAGGAATATCAAGGCTTAAATCACCCTGAAACTTTAAAGTCAGTTTACCATCAAAAGGATAAAGATCATAAGCCAGTACATTCATACCTAAGCCTAAAGCTAAAGTAGCCGTCTCTCTTCCAATTCTGCCAAAGCCAATGATCCCTAAAGTTTTACCTCTAAGCTCAGTACCTTTTGCATAATCCTTTTTCAGTTTATTGAAACCCGTAGCCCCTTCAACAGGCATTTTACGGTTAGCATCCTGTAAAAAACGGATACCAGTGAATAAATGTGCAAATACCAGTTCTGCAACTGATAAAGAGGAAGCAGCAGGCGTATTCACTACCGCGCGACCTTGTTCACGTGCATAATCCACATCAATATTGTCCATCCCTACTCCACCTCTTCCAATCAACTTTAAATTTGGACAAGCATCAATTACATCCTTACGGACTTTCGTTGCACTTCTAACTGTAATTGCATCATAATTTTGCAATGCTTCAATCAGTTTATCCTGAGCAACAGTTTCTGTATCTACAATAAAACCGGCTTCTTCTAATAATCGTTTTCCGATAGGATCGATCCCATCGTTTGCAAGTATCTTAATCATTAAATTTTATTTTTGGTGTTTCTCTGCAAAAACCTGCATCAATTCCACTAGTCTGTGTACACTTGTAATTGGTAACGCATTGTAAATAGAAGCTCTGAACCCACCTACACTTCTATGTCCTTTAAGACCTTCGATATCATTCTCTTCCACGAATTTCAGGAATGGTTTCTCCAGTTCAGGATCCTCCATTACAAAACAGATATTCATTCTTGAACGGTCTTCTACGACAGCAGTCCCCTTAAATAAAGGATTTCTGTCAATCTCCATATATAAAGCATTGGCTTTCGCAATGTTTTCTTTTTCAATCTCAGCAACACCACCCTTAGATTTTAACCATCTCAGGTTTAACATCGCTACATAGATTGCAAAAACAGGAGGCGTATTGTACATAGAACCACCTTCAATATGTACCTTATAATCTAACATAGAAGGGATTTTATTGGTTGTTTTACCTAAAATCTCATCCTTAACAATGACTAAAACCGAACCAGCAGGGCCAATATTTTTTTGTGAACCAGCATAGATCAGATCATATTGTGAAACGTCGATCACTCTGCTCATAATGTCTGATGACATATCGCACACCACCGGTACTTTAGTTTCAGGCAAGCTGAACATTTCAGTTCCATAAATCGTGTTATTCGAAGTGCAATGGAAATACGCGCTGTCTTCAGGAATAGAATATCCTTTAGGCACATAGTTAAAGTTAGCGTCTTTCGATGATGCCACTACATTCGCAGTACCAAAGTTTTTCACTTCTTTAATAGCTTTGTTAGCCCATACACCTGTCTCCAGGTAAGTTGCTGTCTGTCCTTCGCTTAACAGGTTCATTGGAACCATCGCAAACTGTAAACTTGCACCACCTTGTAAGAATAAAACGGAGTATCCTTCCGGTACATTTAACAACTCTTTAACCAACTTAACAGCTTCAGCTAATACGGCCTCGAACTCTGGTGTACGGTGGGAAATCTCTAAAATCGATAACCCATCCTTAAAATCTAAAACGGCTTGTGACGCCTGTCTAAACACTTCCTGAGGTAAAATACAGGGGCCTGCTCCAAAATTATGTCTCATTTTATATGCTAATTAATTATTGTAAATGTAATTGTTTTATCCAAATAATATTTGGTTTTTTGAAATAACTACTAAACGAATGGATTTTATATACTGCTTAGAGAGGATGCTGATTCACGCTTCATCGCGGTGATCATTTCCAAAGGGGATTCAGCACTGAAAATAGCATTTCCAGCTACAAAAGCATCCGCACCAGCAGCTAGTAAATCGCCCAGGTTATGGATACCTACGCCGCCGTCTACCTCAATCAGTAATCCCGGATTTACCGTAGCAGCCATAGCTTTCAACCTTCTGATTTTAAGCAGTGTATTGGGAATAAACTGCTGTCCGCCAAAACCAGGGTTTACCGACATGATCAATACCATATCCAGTACCGGAAGGATATCAATCAGCAATTCTACAGGCGTATGCGGGTTAAGTGCCACGCAAGCTTTCGCTCCTGTTTTATGGATAGCCTGAATTGTTCTGTTCAGATGTACACAAGCCTCATAATGTACCGTAATACTATGCGCTCCTGCCGCTGCAAACTGTTCAATATAAAGATCAGGATTAACGATCATTAAATGGACATCCAGAGGTTTCTTTGCATGTTTTTTCAAGGCTTCCATCACTGGAAAACCAAAAGAAATGTTCGGTACAAATACGCCATCCATAATATCTACATGAAACCAATCTGCATCGCTGGAATTAATCATTTCTATGTCGCGTTGTAAATTGGCAAAATCAGCAGAGAGTACAGAGGGGGCAATCAGGTGTTTCATGTGGTTAAATTGTAATGCTATTGAGAAAGTAAATATAAAAAAATAACCCGTTTATAGCGCAAATTCATAGAGATAAAAGGTACATTCAACGAAATATGTAATTACTAAAACATCACAATAATTACGAAATCGCACACTCGCTGTTCGTTTTCGGGCAGTTTGAAACCTATAGCAATATAAAAACATCGTTTATCCCATCAAAAAACACTTTACAAGGGAATGGCATACGTTTAGCTTTTGGCCTCAGACGAATATTAACCTTAAATACATGTTTAAACTCGACCTTAAAATAGCTTTACGCAGTCTTTGGAAAAATAAAGGCTATACCTTAATTAATGTAGGAGGCCTGGCCATCGGACTGGCCAGTTGTATGATATTACTGCTCTATGTAGCCTATGAATGGAGTTACGACCGGCAGTTCACTAATTTCGAAAAAACTTATATCATCTATAACAACGTTAAAACCACTACAAAGACCTTTAGCTGGGCCTGGACACCCAATGCCATGGCTGACGAGGTAAGAAGTAAAATTACAGGTGTGGCCTACGCTTCTCACTCTTCCTATCCGCAAGAGCAGGTCATTAGCAATGGAGAAAAAACTTTCAAAAAGAAAGCTGTTTATACAGACCCATCCTTCCTGAAAATATTCGATTATAAAATTATCAAAGGGAATCCAAATACACTTTTAACCAATATTAATTCAGTTATTTTAACAGAAAGCATGGCTAAAAACCTCTTTGGCGACGAAGATCCCATCAATAAAATGGTAAAGCTGCAAAATACTGAGGTCTTAAAAGTCGAAGCTGTTATTCAGGATGTCCCTAAAAATAGCAGTATCCAGCTAGACTATATCATGCCATGGACACTCTTCATTAAACAAAACCCCTGGGCAAAAGACATCAACTGGGGAAACAATATGTGTCTGACTGTAGTTCAATTACAGAAAGATACATATTTTGATCAGGCAAATTCTCAAATCAGAGATATCTATAGCCGCAACCAGGAAGGCACATCCAGCAAGGCATTACTACACCCGCTATCGAAATGGCATTTATACGATAACTTTGAAAACGGTAAATCGGTTGGAGGTAAAATTGATCAGCTTCGGATATTTCTTATCCTGGCCTTTTGTATTCTTTTAATTGCCTGTGTAAACTTCATGAACCTTTCCACTGCCAGATCAGAAAAAAGGGCCAAAGAAGTTGGTGTCAGAAAAGCAATCGGTTCATCAAGAGGTGCTTTAGTAGGTCAGTTTATGATAGAATCTATTTTACTTTCTTTCATGGCTATGCTGGTGGCTTTTACCTTAATGGAAGTCAGCCTGCCCTATTTCAATTCACTATTAGGTATTGAACTGATCATCAGCTATAAGAGCTGGACATTCTGGTCAGTTCTGGTTGGTCTGACTACATTCACTGGTTTTGTTGCAGGCAGCTATCCGGCATTCTACCTCTCCTCTTTTGAACCGGTTAAAGTATTAAAAGGGTTCAATACAGCCGGCAGTTCTTCGCTTTCAGTAAGAAAAATTTTAGTAGTCTTTCAATTTGTATTTGCAGCTTGTCTGATCATTTGTACAGCTGTTATTTATCAGCAGCTTAATTACATTAAAGATAAACCAGTTGGCTATAACAAGGCGGGTTTAGTACAAATTCCCATACAGGGAAATCTTGCAGGCAAAGAGAAACTGGCGCTTTTAAAAGAAAGACTGATTAAAACCGGTTCAGTTACCCAGGTCACTTATTTCAGCACCGCTTTAAACATAAGTGGCAATAATACCTTTAGCGTTAGCTGGCCAGGTAAAAATCCCAAAGAAGACATCTTATTCAATACTCGTGCTGCCGGTGAAGACTTTGCTCAAACCATGGGTTCGGAAATGGTAGCTGGCAGGGAATTCTCATCCAAATTTACAGCTGACTCAACGAATATTGTCATCAATGAGGCAGCGGTAAAAGTAATAGGATTCAAAAATCCTATCGGGAAAACCATCAATGTAATGGGTAAACCTTTTACCATCATCGGCGTAATGAAAGACTTTGTCATGGAATCACCATATAAAACTGCCGCCCCGATGTATATCACAAATCACATGGAAAACGTTGAATTTATCATTGCCAGGTTAAATCCGGCGCAGAATATTAGTACCTCGGCAGCGCAAATTGATGAAGTTGTGAAAGCACTCAATCCAAATTTCCCGGTAGACAGGACTTTTGCAAGTGATAATTTTGAGCAAAAATTCCAGGATGAGCGGCTATTAGGAATTCTATCCAACTGGTTTGGAGGTTTCGCTATATTTATCTCCTGCCTGGGCTTATTGGGTCTTGCCTTATTCATGGCAGAACAAAGAAAAAAAGAAATCAGTATCCGCAAAGTTTTAGGCGCAAGTACCCTGAATATTTTAACTTTGCTCAACAAAGATTTCATTAAATTGGTCGCTATTGCGAACCTGATTGCATTTCCCCTGGCCTATATTATCATCAGCAAATGGCTTTCGGCCTATGAATTTAATGTGGGGATAAACGCGTTGCCTTTTGTTATCGCAATCAGTTTATCATCAATCATAGCGATTATCACTGTTAGCATACAATCCGTTAAAGTAGCCAAAGCTGCCCCAATAGACTCTTTAAAGCACGAATAGCTCAGGAACAACCAAAAATTAAAGCATAAAAAAACGCCTCACGATTATTTCGTGAGGCGTTTTTTTATTTATAGGATGATAAAACTAAGCAGGCTTAGTCTCTACACCTTCTGGTTTCGGTGGACGAGGCAATAAAGCTTTTCTGGAAAGTTTCATTTTACCTTGTTTATCGATATCTAACAATTTAACCTGGATTTTGTCACCTTCTTTAAGGACACCATCCATAGTTTCTAAACGTTCCCAGGCAATCTCAGAAATGTGAAGTAAACCATCTTTACCTGGCATGATCTCAACGAAAGCACCAAACGGCATGATAGATTTTACTTTACCATCATAAGTAGCACCTATGTCTGGTTTAGCAGCGATTGCATTAATACGTTTAACAGCAGCATCAATTGCAGCTTTATTATCCGCGAAGATTTCAACGATACCTTTGTTACCAACCTCTTCAATAGAGATAGATGCGCCAGTTTCACGTTGCATTTCCTGAATAATTTTACCGCCCGGGCCAATTACAGCACCTATGAATTCCTTGTCAATACTTAAAGAAACAATACGGGGAGCGTGATCCTTGTAATCTTCACGTGGAGCAGAGATAGTTTTAGCCATCTCATTTAAGATATGTAAACGAGCCTCATTAGCTTGTTTCAGGGCAGCAGTTAAAACTTCCCATTTCAAACCATTGATTTTTAAATCCATTTGACAAGCAACGATACCTTTTTCAGTACCAGTAACCTTGAAGTCCATATCACCTAAGTGATCTTCATCACCAAGGATGTCAGTAAGGATTGCATATTTACCAGTTTTCTCATCAGTAATTAATCCCATTGCAATACCCGAAACCGGAGCTTTGATTTTAATACCTGCATCCATTAATGCTAATGTACCAGCACAAACAGTTGCCATTGAAGAAGAACCGTTAGATTCAAGAATATCAGAAACGATACGGATTGTATATGGGTTTTCTTCTAATCCTGGTAATACTTTTCTTAAAGAACGCATAGCCAGATGACCATGACCAATTTCACGACGGCCAGCACCTCTGTTCGGGCGAACTTCACCTGTAGAGAAACCTGGGAAATTGTAGTGCAATAAGAATTTGTTGTAACCATTGACGAAAGCACCATCAATCATTTGCTCATCATCTTTAGAACCTAAAGTAACTGTAGTTAATGATTGGGTTTCACCACGTGTAAATACTGCCGAACCGTGAGCAGATGGTAAATAACTTACCTCACTCCAGATAGGACGTACTGTACGTACATCACGGCCATCTAAACGCAT
Organism: Pedobacter cryoconitis; assembly: GCF_014200595.1. Taxonomy (NCBI): domain Bacteria; kingdom Pseudomonadati; phylum Bacteroidota; class Sphingobacteriia; order Sphingobacteriales; family Sphingobacteriaceae; genus Pedobacter; species Pedobacter cryoconitis. Next base: position 1,735,467 of record NZ_JACHCG010000001.1, on the reverse strand, counting down.
ACCTTCGTCTAAAACAAGGTTACGGATAGCATCATATTGTACATCATGGAAATATTTTTTAGCTAAGAAAGCAGTAACTGCATCAACCTCTTCACCAAGCGTTGCTACGAAAGCCGCTGAAATCTCAGCAAATTTTTCCGTACGCTCACCTTTAGAAGTCTGGCTTTTGGCTACAGCATAAACCTGATCATAAGTAGCAGCATAAACCTGCTCTTTTAATTCCGGGTTGCTGTCTTCATGTGAATACTCACGTTTTTTAGTTTTACCTACTGCTTCAGCAAGTTCTTTTTGAACTTTAACCTGAACAACGATCGCTTTGTGTGCGAATTCGATAGCCTCAACCATTTCTTCTTCAGAAATCTCATCAGCTTCACCTTCAACCATGACGATGTCATTTTCAGTACCAGCTACTAAGAATTCTAAAGTAGCACGTTCTAAATCGCTAACATAAGGATTGATCACTAACTGACCATCAATTTTAGCAACACGAACTTCAGAGATTGGTCCGTTAAAAGGAATATCAGAAACAGCGATGGCAGCTGAAGCAGCTAAACCAGCCAATGAATCTGGCATTATATTTTTATCAGAAGAAATCAATGTGATCATTACCTGAGTATCAGAGTGATAATCTTCAGGGAACATCGGGCGTAAAGCACGGTCAACCAAACGTGAGATTAAAACCTCATAGTCTGATAATCTTGCCTCACGACGTAAGAAACCACCTGGAATACGACCAGCAGCCGCATATTTTTCCTGGTAATCTACAGATAAAGGCAAAAAGTCAACACCAGCTTTAGCACCTACTGAAGAAACTACAGTCGCTAATAACATTGTGTCACCCATTCTTACCACAACGGATCCATCAGCCTGTTTAGCTAATTTTCCTGTTTCAATTTCGATGGTTCTTCCATCTCCAAGATCGAACGATTTTTTTATTACATTCATTTACAAATTGTTGCGGTGTGTTTTCCTCTTTCGACACACCAGATTTATATATATTATATTTTTATATTTCAATTAAAAAAGCCATCCCTAAGAATGGCTTTTCTTGATATTTTAACGCTTATTTGCTATCTCTTGTCGAACCTAATGGTTTGATAATGTCTCTCAGCCCTAAAGCTTTGATAATAGCACGGTAACGATTGATATCTTTTTTAAACAGGTAAGCCAAAATACCACGGCGTTTACCTACTAATTTTTGAAGAGACAATTGAGTAGAAAAATCCTTACGGTTTTTCTTTAAGTGTCCTGTTAAGTGCGCGATACGGTAAGTGAATAACGCTACTTGTCCTTCAGCAGATCCTGTGTTAGTTTCTACTTCGCCGTGAGTTTTGAAAATGTCGGCTTTTACTTCTTTACTTAAATACATTGCTTGAATTATACTAAAGTGTATATTGATTAATTAATTACGCGCAAAGATAGTGTAAGTTTTCAGGATAAACACGTATCCTGATAAAATATTTCAATAAGCAGCCCTCAAACTTTACTTTTGCAGGATGGAAAAGACTGAATATAGTATATTTGAGACAGAGTTGAAGGTAAGACCGGACGATATAGACATGTTTAACCATGTACACAACAGCAAATACTTTGACTACGTACTGGCTGCCCGTTACGATCAGATGGAGAAATTCTATAAAATGCCGATGGAAGACTTCCTGAAAAGTGGTTTCGGATGGGTAGTCAGAACTGCCCATGTAGACTATAAAAGACCGTTAATTTTAGGGGATCTGCTTAAAATAAGAACAGGGATCTTCACAATCAATGAAAAAGGCTGCCGCGTACAATTTGAAATAGAAAACGTCCGTACAGGAAAAATAGCTTCAGACGGATGGTTTGATTACGTATTAATTGATACTACTACAGGCAAAGGCTGTAAAGTAAGCGAAAACATGATCAAAGCCTATTCAGTATAGAATAATAATTATATGACCACACCACAAAACAGTTCAATCAGCCAGACCAGTAAAATCTTTGACTTACTCAAACAAGCAGTTCAGGGAAAAGAATTAGACTTTACCCAGGGCAGTATGCGCAGAGCTGTTTTGCTGCTCGCCATCCCGATGATGCTCGAGATGATCATGGAATCGGTCTTCGCACTGGTTGATCTTTATTTTGTGGGCCACCTTCACAATAGCAGTGAAGCTATACAAACTGTCGGTTTAACAGAATCTGTACTGGCCATTATCTATTCGCTTGCCGTTGGAATGAGTATGGCTGCCACCGCAGTAGTAGCCAGAAGGATCGGAGAAAAAGATCCCGTTGCCGCTGCAAAAGCAGGGATGCAGGCCATTCTGGTTGCTGTTGCCTTTAACCTGGCACTCAGTATAGCCGGGTTTATTTATGCCCGTGAAATTCTGATGCTGATGGGTGCTTCGGCAAACACAGCCACCGCAGGCACACCTTTTATTCAGATTATGATGTGCGGCAGCACAATAATTGTCCTGCTATTTCTGATTAACGGAATTTTCAGAGGTGCCGGAAATGCGGCTATTGCCATGAAAAGTTTATGGGTAGCCAATGTGGCCAATATCATCCTATGTCCAATATTAATTAATGGCTTCGGCCCTATTCCAGCTTTTGGGTTAACCGGTGCCGCTATTGCGACCACCATAGGCAGAGGACTGGGTGTTTGTTACCAGGTATATCAATTGATAAAAGGAAACGGTCAGTTAAAAATAAAACTTACCTATTTTATCCCTCATTTCAAACAAATTATCGCCCTGCTGAAAATTGCAGTCCCTGCTATCTTTCAATTCGTCATTGCCTCTTGCAGCTGGATTTTCCTGGCACAGCTCGTAGCCACTACCGGCGGCGATCATGGTTCAGCCGGTTACCAGACCGCCTTAAGGCTCATGATGTTTTTTATGTTACCTGCATGGGGCTTAAGCGGCGCGGCAGCAACACTTGTAGGACAAAACCTTGGTGCAAAAAACCTGAAACGTGCAGAAGACTCCGTATGGCAAACCACTAAATACATCCTTATTTATATGGGAATAGCTATGGTACTCTGCCTTTTAGCCGGACATTATTTCATCTCCTTCTTTACGGACGATGTACTTATTCAGCAAGTCGCTTCCAGAGGACTGAATATGATGAGTGCAGGATTCTTATTTTACGGCGTAGGAATGGTCATGACCAGTACCTTTAATGGTGCAGGAGATACAACAACTCCAACCCTGATTAACTTCTTCGGCTTCTGGTTATTCCAGATTCCACTCGCATTTATATTGTCGAAACATTTCAATATGGGCCCGGACGGAGTATTTATAGCCATCCCGGTTGCAGAAACAGGAATTGCCATTGCCGGTTATATCTTATTTAAAAAAGGCAGCTGGAAAACAAAACAGGTTTAATGCTGCCGGCTCACCGGCATGCAGCCCGCTTATCCGTCTTATCAGTTAATTATTCCCGGCCGTTTAATTCCTTAATAATATTCCTATAAAACCGCTGTAACAACGAACTCTCTTCAGTGATAATTTCTGCATTGCCCAACATGCCGTTTTTGAGTACTATTTTATGCAGATTGTCTTTATTTTCAAAAGTCTTAAAACCAACCTTGGCGATAAAAACACTGTCTTTAAACGCCGCATCCGAAATATAGTTGATATTCCCCCTGATCATCCCAAACTGCTCATAAGGATAACTATGCATCTTAATTAAAGTCCGTTGCCCGATTCGTATTTTTCCCATATTATTCTGTGGGATCTGTATTTCACCAAAAAAGTCAGTATTTCCGGGATTAATTACAAATAGCTCCTGATTCAGTGTTACAGTTTGATTCTGCTGAATAACCCCCGCATAACCAAGCGTACCAGCAACCGGTGCCAGCACTACATACTGATTGATCCAAACCTCTGTATCACTGATCACACTATTAATTGCCTGTAAAAACTTAGCCCGCTGCTCTGCAATCGTATTCTCCAGATCCAGTATTTCCTTTTCTTTAGTTGCATAAGCTACCGTGTTATTCAATAACGCAGTTTCAGTTTGCTGTAAAGGATACTTACCAGACAAATATTTGTTTTCCTGCTCTTGAAACTCACTTTTTGAAATGACATTTTTAGCCATTAACTTTTGATAAGAAAGATATTGCTGTTCTATATTTGCATACTCCTTTTGCTGTACCTTTTGCTGCGTTACAATCTGGCTTTTAAGCGCTTTGATAGACCCGAGATCCCTTTCCAGGAAAACACGCTTTTCCTGATAATACCCACCCTTTTGCGTAGAAAGATACTGTACATATTGCTGGTAAAAATTCTGATAAGCTGCCTGTAATTCACCCAGATTACTATTTGGAGACAACAAATACAAACTCAAAGGTTTAGCACTCAAAACCATTTCACGCAGTGATTTCAATTGCGCTGAAAGCTTAAGTACATCCCGGTGAGAACCCGTACTTTCCAGAAAAGCTATTGGCGTCCCTAATTCTACTCTCTTTTTTTCAGGCAACAATAACTCTGTTAATTTACCCGCCCGTTTTGCATAAACAGGCTTAGGCGCATTCAATGAATTGATTTTCAGACTCGTGCTGATTACATCCGGATACCGGATAAAAGCAGCAAGCAGGATTATACTTAAGATAACCAAAAAGACGACTGTAATACCGCGGCGGAGCACCCATGACGGTACTGCTGTGATGATTTCATTCACCTCTTCACTATGATTCTGTTGATATATAGATTCTTCCGGCATTTTTGTTCAAGCGTAATTTAATCCTCTAATTTCCAAGTTCAAGCTGGTTTTTGACCAGCTGATAATATTCACCTTTCAACGCTGTGAGTTCAGCATGTGTTCCCTCTTCCAAAATCCTCCCCTTATCAAGCACTACTATATTGTCCGCATTTTTAACCGTACTTAAACGATGGGCAACCACAACTACCGTACGTCCTTTAAAAAAGCTTTCCAGATTATCCATGATTACAGATTCGTTTCTCGCATCAAGCGCATTTGTTGCCTCGTCAAAAAACAGATAACGCGGATCTTTATAAACAGCCCGGGCAATTAATATACGTTGCTTCTGCCCCTGGCTTATCCCATTCCCCTCAGAACCGATCTTGGTGTTTAACCCTAAAGGCAGACTCTGTATAAAATCAGTGATATTGGCTACCTTCAACGCCTGCTGAAGCTTAGCATGATCAGGATACGGATCACCAACTGCAATATTCCGGGCTATAGAATCCGAGAAAATAAAACCATCCTGTGTTACCGCTCCGCACTGTCCTCGCCAGAAACTAAAACCCATTTGGCTGAGGTGTGTGCTGCCTACATGGATATCACCACGCTGAATTTCATAAAAACGGAGTAACAGCTTAAGAATAGTAGTTTTTCCACTACCACTCATCCCTACTATAGCTGTAGTTTTACCCATCGGTATATTCAGGTTAATCGAAGACAATACCGGCTCATTACCAGCGCCCGGATAAGTAAAATCTACATTCTTCAGCGTTATACTATGATCTTCCGGCAAATCCATCACAAAGGTTTGGTCAGCAGGTTCTTCATCCTCCAATTCCCGGATCTCATTTAACCTTTCCAGGGAAATTTTAGCATCCTGCAACTGCTGCAAGAAGCCAATCATCTGTTCAATAGGGCTGTTAAGCTGTCCGATTATATATTGAATGGCCATCATCGCCCCAAGCGTCAGCTGTCCCTCTATTACCAGTTTGGCAACCAGAAAAGTAATCAGAATATTTTTTCCTTCGTTGATAAAGAATGCACCTACCTGCTGATACTGACCAAGCGCAAGACTTTTCACATTAAAACGGAACAACCTCGACTGTATCCGCTCCCACTCCCATCGCTTATCCTGCTCACAGTTGTTCAGCTTAATTTCCTGCATCCCATTGATCAGCTGTACCACTGTACTTTGATTCTTAGAAGAAATATCGAAACGTTTAAAATCAAGTTCGCGTCTTTTCTTTAAAAAGATCGTAACCCAGCCCGTATATAAAGCTGTACTGATTGCAAAAACAGCAAAAACGGTTAAGTTATAATAAGCCAGTACAACCGAAAATACGATCAGGTTGAACATCGAAAAGATAATACTCAATGTAGGGCCGGTCAGAAAAGTTTCAATACGCTTCTGGTCATCCATACGCTGCAAAATATCACCGGTCATCTTAGTATCAAAGAAAGACATCGGAAGTTTCATCAGCTTGATCAGAAAATCAGTTAAGATAGAAATATTGATCCGGGTACTGATATGCAGTAAAATCCATGCACGTATAAAGTCTACGCTCATCCGTCCGATAAAAAGCATAATCTGAGCAATCAGAATGATATAGATGAAATTAAGATTCCGGGTATTGATCCCCACATCTACAACCGACTGTGTTAAAAACGGAAGGATAATCTGTAGCACACTTCCTACCAGCAAGCCGGCAAAAAGTTGTCCAATCAGCTGTTTATACCGGTAAAAATATTTAAGCAGGTAACGGATATCCATTCCATCTTTCTTATCCTCTTCCACCGTATAAAAATCCGGAGTTGGCGATAAGATTAAAGCAACCCCTTCAACGGCATCCTTATTAAACGAACTCAGCCAATGGGGTAAAAATTCCTTTTCATCATACCGGATCAGCCCCTTTGCCGGATCAGCAATCATGAACCGTCCTTTTTTAATTTGATAAAGCACTACAAAATGCTCCTGATCCCAATGCAGAATAGCAGGAAGATCTATTTGTTTCAGTACCTCTAAAGTTAACCGGGCACCAGTAGAGCGAAAACCTATCTTCTCGGCAGCATTACTGATACCTAACAGCGAAACACCTTCACGATTAATCCCTGAAACCGCACGCAGACGTTGCAAACTAATATTTTTACCGAAATATTTAGCAATCATCCGGAGGCAGGTAGGCCCGCAATCCATCTGATCAAACTGTTTATAGAAAGTGAATTTTTTCAATATTTTATTACCTAAACACTATAACACATTTTTTAAATATGCGAAATTCTTACCAGATGAAGCAAATATCTTTACAAGATAGTTTCAATAATTGGAAAAAGAACTGAAGAAATATGGAGTATTGGAAGGAATAAAAGAGTATTTACAAATAACAGTCCCTGCTTAGGCAACAGGAACTGTTTATATGTTTTTATAACAGGGAAAATTATATGCTGTTATAACAAAATTAAGCAGGTTTAATGACATTTTTTGGTTCATCGCCACTGCCAGGAACATAACCCAACCCAGGGGTTAACCAATGTAAAAGCATTACCCTTGAATAGCGGTAATTAAACGGAGAACAGACAAATACTGTCAATAGCAAAATACCTACATAATACCATAGGTTATCATAAACAAGTGCTAAACCCAAAACATAAGTAGCTACACTTGCACTAATCATTTCTGCTACATTCATTGCATAACTAATAAACATTGACACATAAAAATATCCAGGCTCTCTTTCGAAACGAAGATTACAATGCGGGCAAAACTCATTAGTGATCTGTCCTTTGAAAGAAAAAGAATACATTTTACCAGTAAAAATATCACCCTGTCTGCAACGAGGGCATTTACATTGGATGACGGCTTCTAACTTTGTAATAGGGACCATAACGTTAATTTTATTCGTAATAATTAATTAGACAAATCTAATCATTATAAAACATCCATTTTATGATCTGCATCATATCCTGTTTTAACAATCTTCCCGCGAATTAGTTTGATCACCCCGTTGGCAGCCAGTTTTTTTATCGTTCTGATCACCGTTTCCACTCTCAAACCACTCATATCGGCCAATGTTTGCCTTGTTATGTTCAATGCAGCGCCATTTTCAAGATCCTGACACAGGTAATTGATCAGCGTAAACAGGCGATGTTCCGCCTGCTCATTAGCCAGTTCTTCCAGCATCATAGATTTGTAAAATAACCTTTTACTCATGGTCATGATCAAATCCATGCTAAAATCGCTGTTTTCCTCAATCATTTTCAGGAAAGCCTGCTTATCCAGCTGAATAACTTCGGTATCACGGGATGCGATCGTATAAGCCAGATATGGGCGGTCAAGTAAAAGCGCAGGTTCTCCAAAAAGCTGCTTTTGTTTAAAAACACCTTGAATAAACTCTCTTCCATCCTGGTTAACGGTCGCCATCCGAACCTCCCCACTTTTAATAAAGTAAGCATATTTCGGATGCTGACCCGGTTCATAAATCACTTCTCCTTTTTTATAAAAAGTTGTCTTGAAATTATGCGCTGTTAAATACTGAATATACATCTATAACCGCTTAACCAATAGTCTCTTTAATCAGTTTCGTATAGAAATCATTTAGTTTCATGCCAAATGCAGCTACCTGCTGAGGAATAAAGCTCGTTACCGTTTGCCCCGGAATGGTATTGATCTCGATAAAGTAGAAATCTCCCTCATCACCCACTAAAATAAAGTCAATTCTCACTACTCCCCTGCAATTCAATTTCGCATAAATCGCTGTTGCAATTTCCTCTACTCTTTTTTTCGTTTCCGGACGTATCGGTGCCGGTGTAGTTTCCACAGCAACACCCGGCGTATACTTCGCCTCAAAATCAAAAAACTCTTTAGCGGTTTCTACTTCAGTAGAAGGAAGGACAGTGATTTTACCATCTAACTTTACCACACCGACCGTAAACTCACGTCCTTCAATAAACTCTTCAATCAGTATCTGATCGTCTTCTTTAAAAGCCTTGTCAATAGCCGTTTGCAGGTCATACTGATTTTTCACTTTACTCATTCCGATACTGCTGCCACCATTGTTTGGTTTCACAAAATAAGGTAAGGTAAGTGAACTTTTAACATCAGCTAAGTTATAAGGTGTATTTTTAAAGATCTGTACAGACTTAGCCACAAATAAATTCGGGATGTCCTGTACAATTGATTTCGTATACCCTTTATTCATCGTCACTGCCGAAGTCAGCGCGTCACAAGTAGTATAAGGTAAATTCAGCATATCAAAGTATCCCTGCAACTTACCATCCTCACCCGGAGCACCATGAATCGCAATAAACACCCCGTCAAAAGTGATTTTTCTTCCATTGTAAAGCACTGAAAAATCATTGCGGTCTACCTCTATTCTTACCGAATCAACTGGTTCATAAAACCAGCCCTGCTGCGTCAGCATAATTTTGTAAACATCAAACTTATCCGGATCAAGATTATGGGATATTGTTGCGGCGCTTTTTACAGAAATTACCCTTTCTCCTGTTGTACCTCCAGTTATTAATGCTATTACTTTCTTCATAAAATATATTTTTTTAATAGCCGTTATGAAGCCTTTATGCTTTCAGATTTCATTACGGATATTCCTGATTAATCAAATTAAACGATAAGATATGGGTCAAAAATATTAAAATAGTTTATTCAGATCTCATTTAAATTCCGATAAAATATATTTTTAGTCTAAATTTGAGCCAAATAACAGGCACACAAAATAAATAAATGGCAAAATTCATCTCCTACTTACAAACTAAATCATTCAGAAACAACCTTATCGCTGCCATCGCCACTGTGGCAATACTCTTGTTCATTGCTTTCTTCAGTCTGCGTTATTATACCAAACATGGCCAGGGATTAAATGTACCAGCTGTAAAAGGCATGGCTTTTAACCAGGCAGTATCAAAATTAGAAGCTTTAGGTCTGCGTTACGAGGTAGACTCAGTATATATTATGGACTTGCCTCCAGGAACTGTAATTGACCAGGACCCTGAAGCAAATACTTTTGTAAAAGACAACAGAACAATTTATCTGACTATTAATACCGCGCAAGCTCCGAATGTTAAATTTCCGGACGTTCAATTTAAATCTTTCATCGAAGCACAAGCAATTATTGCAAGCTTTGGCTTAAAAGTTGGTGACACCGTTTATAAAGCAGACGTGAGCAAAGATGTCGTATTAGAAGTTTCCTTCGGCGGCTCAAGTATCAAACCGGGCGATGTTATCCCTAAAGGATCTAAAATAGATCTGTTATTAGGAGACGGCAGAGGAAATGAAGACGTAGAAATCCCTGCGCTTTTAGGTTTCACTAAAGATGAAGCAGCCTTCTCTCTGAGAGGATCAAACCTTAAACTTGGAACAATAACTTACGAAGGCAATATTACGGACACTGCAAATGCCGTTATTACCGCACAAGACCCGGCACTTTCAGATACACTTGGAAAAGTTAAAATTGGAACCCCGGTAAACATTACCCTATCTAACAAGAAATAAGCGCATAAATCAGAATTCCAAATTCTATGACTACTGAAACGACCAAAGAAATTAAAAAGAGCACTAAATTTATATGGGCCGCCATTTTAATCCTGCTAGCTGTGGGTGCATTTTATGGCCTGAAAATGTATAAAGTATACTTCGCCCCTAACATTTCGGGTAAAGAACAATACTTGTACATCAAAACCGGTTCTAAAATAGATGACTTATATAAAGAAATCAAAGATAAAGACCTGTTGCTTGATGCTGGAAGTTTCAGCCAGGCCGCAGTTAAAATGGATCTGGCAGAGCGTTTAAAACCAGGACGCTATAAATTAGCTAAAGGCATGAATAACCGCAGCCTGATCAACCTGATCAAAGCCGGTAATCAGGATCCTGTAAAGTTGAAATTCCATAACATCAGGAAAAAAGAAGAATTTGCAGCTTACCTTGCTAAAAGCCTGGAAGCAGACTCTGCAACATTCATCAAAGTATTAGATTCAGCAGTGCTGGTAGAAAAATATGGATTTACAGTTGATAACAGCTATACCATGTTTATCCCGAATACATATGAGATGTACTGGAATACTACTCCTTTAGAATTCTTTGACAGAATGCAAAAGGAATATACCAAATTCTGGACAGCAGAACGCAAGCAAAAAGCTGCTGCTTTAAATCTGACCCCTCAACAAGTGACCATCCTGGCATCCATCGTTGACGGAGAAGCTTTATATGACAAAGAAATGCCATCTATTGCTGGTTTATATCTTAACCGCTTAAACAAAGGGATTTTATTACAAGCTGACCCTACCGTAATTTTTGCCAACGGTGACTTTACCGTAAAAAGAGTAACAGGCCCATTGTTGCGCGTAGAATCAAAGTACAACACTTATAAATATGCAGGTTTACCTCCAGGCCCGATTATGATGCCAAGTATCAATGCGATCGATGCTGTTTTAAACCACGAACATAACAACTATATTTATATGTGTGCTAAAGCTGATTTCTCAGGATACCACGCTTTCGCAGAAACCAAAGCACAACATGAAGTTAACGCCAAAGCATACAGAGCAGCCTTAGACAAACGTAATATTTTCAAATAGGCCTCATGTATACGCACAGCACAAAGATCAGGGTAAGATATAGCGAGACCGATCAGATGGGATATGTTTACAATGGAAACTATGCCCAATACTATGAAGTTGGAAGAGTAGAAATGCTGCGCAGCCTGGGAATGACCTATGGCAAGATGGAAGAAACAGGTATTATGCTGCCACTGCTGGAACTTAAATGTAAATTTATCAAACCAGCACTGTACGACCAGGAGATTACGATCAAAACTTGTATGAAGGAACTTCCGGGTGTCCGCATGTTATTTGATTACGAATTATTTAATGAAAAAGAAGAATTGATCAATATCGGGGCTACTACCTTAGTATTCTTCGATATGGTCAAGAAGAAACCGTGCCCCCCACCAGATTATTTTCTGGAGAGGATTGCACAATACTATGAATAAATGAATTGGGTACACAGACAACTTTTAAGGATTAGGCTATATTCTTTGTTTATAGACTGGACAAAAGTTTATGTACTGCCAGGATTTAGCCCTATCCCACTCTATACAGTGGCTTCATTTTTTTTTAGGGAACTAGGCAAAGACTCTTTAGTGAACAAAGCATCATCGCTGGCTTATACCTTTATGCTGGCGATTTTCCCTGGAATTATCTTCCTGTTTACACTGATCCCTTTTATCCCTAAGAGAATAGGCTTTCAGGATCAGTTAATGGTTTTATTACAACTTATCCTTCCTGCGCAGGCCTATAAAGCCTTTGAAGCTACCTTATCAGAGATCATTAAGATACAAAACGGGAAATTACTATCCTTCGGTATTATACTGTCCGTGTTTTTTGCCACCAATGGGATGCACAGCCTGATGAACGCCTTTAATAAGTCGTCATTAGTCGTTGAAACCAGAACATGGCTTAAACAGCGGCTTATAGCTTTAATATTGACCTTTGTTCTTGCCGTGTCACTGATTATTACTATCGGAGCTATGACCGTTGGAGAAATTGCACTGAATTATATTAATAAAGGGTTACACATCAAAGGACATTTTATTGTATATATCATTGACATATCCAGATGGGCACTGCTTGGGATTCTGTATTTCGTGACCATATCCATCCTTTACCGGTACGGCCCCGCTAATACTAAGAAATGGAGATTCTTCAGTCCAGGTTCCTGGCTTGCTACTATCCTTGCCTTTTTAACCATTTGGGGATTCTCATTTTATATTAACCACTTCGGATCTTATAATAAAGTATACGGATCTATTGGGACATTGATTGTTATTATGATCTGGTTATACCTAAATTCTCTGATACTTTTGATCGGATTTGAGCTAAATGCCAGTATGGACCTGACAAAACGCAGCGTCAGAATCATCAAACAACCCTTTAATTTGTTCAAAAAAGGCGGTTAAAAGAAGGTTATATAAACTTTTCTACCTCAGCATTAACCAGTTATCAATTAATTGTTAAAAAATCAACATCATTGTTTGCAAAATCAAGCCGTATTTGTACTTTTGTCGCGGAGAGTTGGCAGAGTGGTCGATTGCGGCAGTCTTGAAAACTGTTGACTTGTCAAAGGGTCCGCGGGTTCGAATCCCCCACTCTCCGCCAAACAAAAATGCTACCCGATAGGGTGGCATTTTTTGTTTTAAATCGGCCTGAGCCCTTCAGCTCAGAGGCCAGATTAAAAACAAAAAATTGCCAGGAGCGCAGCGACAGAATTTTTGGTTGAAGCCTCCCCCAAAAGGGATCAGCGAGAGCAGCGAGCTAATCCACATTGGAAGTCTGATCTTACGAAAAAAGAAACTGCTTGTAAGGAAAAGTTTTCCTTTTTAATAAATTACCTCATAATAAAATTCGCAGATAGTCGATTTGAAACATTCTATGAAAGAACTATTCTATTATTTTGATTAAATACTTAAACAAAATAAATATGATTCTTTTTATCAATACACCAAAAAATATAGTAATTTAAAGTCGCCAACAATTTAATATGGATCGTCTTTCGCTCATAGTTATTAATATAGTGATCAACGTGACAGTTATACAAATACTGATTTCGCTTAAATATCATGAGAATTAAACAACTAAATTTAAAAAACGGATACAAAAGATTTCATGATCTAACTATCGACCTAGGCGATAACCCTAAACGAATTATCGCTCTTATAGGACCTAATGGCTGTGGAAAGAGTAGTGTTCTTGACGGTATGCTATTTCATCAAAATGCATATCATACTATTGGGATTCATAGGTCTAAAGGGCCACAATACCATTCTCTTCATGGTTCTGATGATTTTGATTATAAGAATATTGAAATTACATTCACGGATGGAAATTACCAAGATATTAGAACTGCCAAAGCACAAACAGGAACCGTTGGTACTATGTTTGTAATTAGGAGCCCGTATCGATATAACAGTAATCTAAACGTTAAAGAAGCGATAGCCGTTGATGCCATTAAAAATAATAGCTACGGGGCGCAGTATGCATCCGATTTGGATGATAAAATGGAGCAGAATTATCGCCGTCTAAATATTGCATTTAACCAGTATATGATGGAAAATGATGTTAAACCTTCTCAAGCTAAGGCGAAAATCATCGGTGACCTCAATGCCTCTTTGACAACTTGCTTGGATTTGCAGATTGACAATATTGGAAATATCGAATCCGGCCAAGGAACAATATATTTCAGAAAGAAGGATCAGGATAAACCATTTGAATTTAACGTACTCTCGTCAGGAGAAAAGGAAGTGGTTGATATCTTACTCGACCTATATCTAAGAAAAGATGATTACCATGACTCCATTTTTCTCATAGACGAACCGGAACTTCATATTAACACTTCTATACAGCGGAAGCTACTTATTGAAATCAATAAGCTCATTGGGCAAAACTGCCAGATTTGGATAACGACCCATAGCATAGGATTTATAAGGGCTTTACAAGATGATTTAAAGAATGAATGCCAAATTGTACAATTCGGAAAAGATATAAAGTGGGCGTCTGAACCACAGGTATTATATCCAATGAAAAACACAAGGGCGAACTGGTCGCGTATATTTGAAACTGCAATAGACGATCTCACCGGACTAGTTAGTCCAAAACAACTTGTTTATTGTGAAGGAATTGGCAAACCAGGATTAAGTGGAACTGAAAAAGGAATGGACGCTCAGGTTTTCAACAATATCTTTAACGATAAATATCATGATACTCTGTTTATATCTAGTGGTGGAAATACTGAATTAGATCAACGAAGTGAAATTGCTATCGCAATTTTGACTAAAGTATTTTCAGATATCGAAATTCTTGTTTTCAAAGATCGTGATTCTTCTTCGGGTAAAAAAACTAGCTTAGAAGACCGAGATATTTATTTGCAAAACAACCCAGATAATCACCGGATGATGAAACGATGGGAAATTGAAAACTATCTTTTTGATAAGGAAGTATTAACGTGCTATTGCTCTGAAAACAACAAAGTTTTCAATGAAACTGATTATGATAAACAAATTACTGATATTAAAAACCAAGATGTTAAAAGTTTGGTCAATCATATTCGAAATTTTTGTGGGATTAATACCTCAATAAATGCAGATAAATTTAAAATAACCCTATCATCCTACCTTAGATCAGAAATGGATGTATACAAGGAATTGGAAGATTGTATCTTTAAGAAATATAATAATTAAATGTTTTTATTCCAATAGTGTAGTCAAAATTATAATAGAGGTAGTAAAATCACTGCAAATCACCTTCAATAGTACAAACAAAAAGTAATTTTTTAAAAAAATCTTAGAATTAGAGAGTGATGGCAGTATCCAGAAAACTGTGTAAATGGGATTTGAGGTAAAAACTTAGCCCCACAAAAAATACACTTTGATCTAGGCTTTAATTCTACGTGCTCCATGATGATTTTTAGTATTATTTATTAAACATCTGATACTTTGAAAAACCATGAACCCCATTAATTTATCTTCATTCTATTAAACAAACATGCCAAAAAACTTATTGTTCACGCAGTAAACATTATAATTATACAATAAATATACATTATCGATGATAAATAAAAGCTATGATGATTTTAAGCCTATTCACTAGTCTAAAGTTATTGTTCAATTATAAAAGCCAATAAGATATCTTTAATTTTTGATTCTTGCTTACCTGCTTCTTTGGTGATCTTTCTTAATATAGTGATCTCATAAATACTAATAAAATTAATCCTCTCAGATCCCTCCTTAATTAGATCATCAATGAAACCAGTAAATTTTTCACCACTAGTACCGATAAAACTAAAATGAGCAGTATCACAGTTAAGTGATCTAAATTTCCCTTTGATAGAGAACTGCTCCTCTTCTTCAATAGACAAATTTTCTAAATTTGTTTTTATGCGATTAGCTTTTATATAATCGATCTCATCGTTAAACTCACTTTCACTTTCTGGGCTAAACCAACTTAAGCTTATTTTTAATTCAGAAGTATAAATTTCCTCAACAAATGCTTTATAAGATTTTATTACAAAATCACTATGACGATTATATTCTTTTTTTAGATCTTCAACATCGGTACTGTTATTAATCAATGAAAAAATATGGCTAGATATAATCTCACTGTCCGACTTTTCAAACATATTAAATTGAGTTGCATGAACTGGTCTAATTAAGACTGCATAAGATGCTGCAATATTCCCATATACCTCCGTGGTGGTACATGATAAATATTCCTCATTTTTTTTAGCACTAAGTTGAATATCCCCACGCTGAGTACCTAATTTAAAATCCAAAGCGGTTTCTTTATAAAACTTATCGAACTTTAGTAATGTTCTAGCTAACACTTCAGTATTGGCAGTACCGAAACCGATTCCTTTTCCTTTTTTAAAATGGACATACAATGTTTCGGAGCTTTGGGCGATAGAGATTTCCTTGGCCTCAAATAGTTCAATATCTGACAGTAATATACTATCAAGATTAAAATGTGTTATTATTTTCTGAAGATGCACTCCTTCATCAATATCAAAATAGTAATCGGCATTAGGAAGATAGTCAATTGGAATTGCTTTTACCGACGCAATGCTATAATATTTTTGATTCTCTTTTACATCCTCGAAGATCACGAAACCATCTTTACTTTGATTTATTAAATCCTTATGAGGCAAATTACCAGAAATATACTTTTTAAGCAAAGTTAAATCCGTTCGATAATAAAAAAAGCGGTCTGTCTTGGTTTGTTCAGAATAATCTACCCATTCTCTTATAATTGGATCACCTTCAATATCTTGGAACACTACAGTTGTCGGATATTCATGAAATAATAATACTCCCTCAAAACTCTTAAAAGAATAAGGCAATGCAGCTATCGATATACCTATTTGATTATCCATTATTTGTAGCTATAACCTATAATAATAAATTTTTCCTTTAAGTCAACACCATCATATTCAAAGTGATTAAAATGCCCAAGTAAATTAGAATCATCAGATATTCCATCCTTTTTTTCTAATTGGCCATTTGCAATATGGGTGCCCAGTTTTTTATATAGTTGAGACTTATTACCTAATAAGTCTTTCATTCTTTGTTTTGCCTGCTCCTCTGTCTCATAAAAAGATAATGCCCATGATCCACATTCATCACGTCCAACTGCAATAGCCCTAGGTACGAAGTTTGCTTTATTACTGATCTCTTCAAATACCCAGCAATAAGCAGTTCTATTATGCCTTTCTACATATTTATTTAAGTCACAACTTAAACGCTTAATATCTATTTCGTGTTTTAGCGACATTTTCTCAATTTGAAAACAATAATACAATAAATAGAAGTTATTTTAAATTATAATTTTTTAGTATATGTAACTTAGCCAATATAACCTATATTCCTACTCACGCAAAAACATCAAAGCAGATTCGTTATCAATCGGCTTCCAATTAATAAGTTTAATATGTTTATCCTTTCCTTCTGCATTATCATTTATTATTTCAACATTAATGCTTTTCAATTGATCTGCTTTTTTATCGTTGAACATTTCGGAAAAGGGTTTAACATCCCCATTACTTGAAATATAAGTAGGATTACTAATTGCATAATCCTTCGTCTTGAGGAATTCCATAAATTTATAAATCAGCTCCTTTTCCTCTTCTTTATTCCTGGCCTTTTTAATTTGATTCCATTGATCATTAAAAATTCTATTCATATTTTTTTTATTTGAAATAGAGCTCTCCTCTTTTTGAACACAAGAAGCCGTGAAAAACAAAACAATGATATAAGTGATTACTGTCTTCATCTTAATTGATATTTTTTTCTCTTAATACTTTTTGCATCCATTGTACAAACACAGACCGATGTCTTAATCTAATGATCTCTCCTACATTCATTATAGAATCGAAGTCATTAACAAATGACTCCTGGTTTATATTCATCATCTAATCCTAACATATGCCCAAACTCGTGAACAGCTCCTCTTTGTTGTTTATTATGCTGTTTTCTAACAAAATCAAAATCATTAGAATCAAGCTTACCAGTTCTTAAACTAGGAGTTATAGAACTTTGATTCCATATACCCTTATTAAATTTTTTAACAGTTAAAGTCCAATGATTGTATTGAAAATATGTCTCCTGCCTACTGAACGTGAATCTGAAGTCTAAGGAAATTATCTTTTTACTATTCAATCTGTAAAGAGTCTCATTTCCATATAAACCCCATTTTCTATTTATTTTCTCTTTAAAATCTTTCTCGAACAAATCTTTATCAATAAACTTCCAAGGTTCAGCATTGTCGCTAAATATTATTCTAATTCTCATATAAATAATTAGTACATAATTGCCGCTTGAATTTTGAACAAAAAGCATGTCAAATGCAGTTGTGGCTCTGCTATTGTATGCCAAATCATTTGCAGATGGCGGATTTTCCATGGAAGAAATTAACCTCTCTCCGTATTTTAATATTTCCCATGTATTAATCATATAGTAAATATAATTATTTCTGAGCTAAGGTTAGTATTTAGTTTTTAGAGTGTAACGAGATTCTAAATATGTAGTCTCGGTGTTTAAATAGTTTCTTCCTCTGATGTCAAAAAAGAAAATGTGGGCCTTGGAACTGCTACATTTTAGCGGACAGTAAACTAAGAATCTTATACATCTTACTGTTTGCCCAAATGTAACAACTCCAATCTTGAAAAATAGCATTGAAACTTAATAATAACCTGCCTTAGTTAAAATATTAGTTATCTTCAATTATAAAGTTTAAGAACGACAAGAAAAATCTTGCAAGTACACATTAGAGACGCAGACTGGTACATCTGAACAAACAAAATAACCATCTATAAACCTTTTAAAAACTAAACAATGAACAGGAACATTAAACTTCTGGCTATGATCGCCATAGGAGCAGGTGCCGTATTTACAAGCTGTAAAAAAGATAAAGTCGTCATGGAGCCGGCTGCACTCAACGCGCTTAATAACAAATCTAATTTATCCAGCCAAGCTGCTGCCACGCTCCCTACAAAAGCCGAAGCTTTACTGGCCATGCAGGTATATAACAATCATTTTTACAATCAGTACGGTACCTATGGCCCCTCGTTTAAAGCGTATTATTGGAAAGACGATAACCATACAGGCAGAATGGATTTCTGGACGCAGCAAGAAGCTATAGAAACCCTAATTGACGCTTACAACATCAATCCAAGTGTAGATCTCAAAAATAAAATTTCTTATTTATATAATGGGGTAAGAGACGGGTACGGATTGCTTTGGACTAACAATATTTATAATGATGATATTGTTTGGGGAGCATTAATGTGCATAAGGGCATTCAAGATTACCAACGATGGCGGAATGCTAGACATGGCAAAAAACAACTTTAACATGATGTGGAACCGTGCCTGGGATACCCAGACTTTGGGTGGCGGACTCTGGTGGACAACTAACAATCAGACTAAAAACACCTGCGTTAATGCTCCAGCCGTAATTTGCGCGATGCTTTTATATCAGGCAACCGGTGATGTTACGTATATGACTAAAGCAAAGCAAATTATGGATTGGATGGTCATCAAGCTTTACGATTCATCTACTGGCGAGGTTAAAGGAGCCATCAACACTTCAGGAACTATTACAGAAGGAGCACTTTCTTACACTCAGGGTACTTTTATTGGTGCATGTGATCTTTTACGTTCCTATTATCCGGCAAGTAACTACCTGGCGATGGGTTTAAAGGCAATGGATTATGCCCGTAGCAGCATGTGCGACAATTCCGGAGGAATTTTGAAAGATGAAAATGGTATTGCCGACACGCAGGGAATGAAAAGTATTTTCGCACGCTGGGCCACAATCTTTGTAAAAAACACCGGTACGGCAAGTAACTACGGGCCCTGGCTTGACGCTAATGCAGCTCAAGCGTGGTCTATTCGAAATTCCCAGGGTTTGATGTGGAACATATGGGGAACCCGAACGCCGGAGAGCGTACGCAATGCTTTTGAAACCACTTGCGGCGTGGCAATGATGAACGGTATTTACAACTATCACTAATAAAAATCAGCCTTTAAAATTTACTTCTGGTCTTAAATTGGAGCTTCCGGATGTTTTCCAAGATTTTCTTTGGACAGAAAATGGTTGTTAGGAAAATAGGCGTTTCTTCACTTTCTCAGAGCGAAGAGTAATTTGTCTACAGGGTACATCTGAAAAAATAATAAGGGACAACATAATAATTAAGCTTTCAAACGCTTTGATACATGAAAGCGTTAACTTAGATAAAGTTCCAGGATCGGAGGTCCTGGGGCTTTCTTTCGAATCACAGCCAACCATGTTGCAACAAAAGCCGTTCCTCTATAATCACTTTGCTTTGAGAAAATGGGAAGTGATTATAGTAATCATCAAGAATCATCTCAATAGTTAACCTGGTTCTATGATTTGTGAAATTTATCCAATTCAGCATTGCGTAAAGGCCCTTAGTTGTTTGAAAATCATTCCCTTTTGGCGGTCTTATTTTCCTAATATCAGCAATGTTATCAGCAACCCTCGCTTAGAAATGATTTCTCACAGTGTCGGATATTCGGGTAGAATCGAGCAACCTATTATACTCACTTTAGATTCTCAGGAAATGTGAATCTCATTCCTATTATTTATCAAAAACATTCCACTTTTATACCTTACTATCATCTCATACTCTAACTTACCATCTATAATTGATTTAGTCCCTTTTCAACAGAATGTTGTAAAGTTCTCTTCTCTATTGCCTGAACAGCCTTACCAACATATTAGATTTCATCTGCTACAAGATCAAAATATCTATACTAAGAAGTGTTGGATCATATGTGTATCTAACATAATTGTTGAATCCTTCACCATGACATATTGCATAGTAACCGGCTTTTAACAGAGGCTGCCCGGGAAATATATGGTCAGACGATTTAAGCTTTTAAAAACAGACTATCTCTAACACATTTCCCCACTTCAAATCATAATTTATAAATAATACAAAGCCGCTATAAATAGTCCATATTTACACCTTATAATTAAAATATATGTCTGGTTTTCAAGTTGATTTAACTAATTGTGATATTGAGCCTATTCATATACCAGGACAAATACAATCTCACGGTTTTATGATTGTCATTGATGACACCATGATCATTCAATTTCACAGTGATAATATCAATAAGTTTATTTCTCAGGCAGCTGATTTATTAATAGGCAAATCAATTAGTTATATAGAGGATCTATTAAACCACGATCATCAACCAGATTTCATCAGAAACCTGATTTCTATCGGGAAATCCAATAAAGGGTTTCAAAGGATTAATCCAGTTCCAATAACGATTTCAGGAATCCAGTATTATTTGATCATTTCTTTAAGTGGCGAAAAATATATTCTGGAATTCGAATTATCGGCATCCAGTTTCCAATTGGATGTACAAGGTTTAATGGGGAATACCATTGCTGAAATTCTTACCTACAGTAAGATGGAAGAATTATTAGAAAATACGGCTGTGCAAGTAAAACAGGTTATAGATTTTGACAGGGTAATGATCTATCGTTTTGCACAAGATGGTCATGGTGAAGTTGTAGCAGAAGCCAAGAACCAGGTTTTATCTCCCTGGCTCGGTTTACACTATCCAGCTTCTGATATACCCCGGCAAGCTCGCGAATTATATAAATTAAACTTAACCAGATTGATAGCTGATGTCGAATCAGAGCCAGCCAGAATTAATAAGGCAAAAAATAATTCAGAAGATCTGGATCTGACATACAGTCAATTAAGAGCAGTGTCCCCTATCCATATTCAGTACTTGAAAAACATGGGGGTAGCATCCAGCTTCAGTATTTCCCTGAAACTTAAAGATGAGTTATGGGGCTTAATTGCTTGTCATAATTATACTCCCCGTTTCATTGATTTTAAATCCAGAGAATATGCCAAACTGATCGGTCAGATCACCTCGTCCGCACTCGAATTCAGACAGAATGAAGAAACGTTGAGAAAAGAAAATGAATTCAATCACAGCCTGGAAAAGATTATTAAACAGCTGATGGAAACCGAAAGTATAGAAAAGGCACTGGCTTCAGAAGAGACAACGATATTGGATATACTTAAGTGTAGTGGTGCTGTGCTCGTACACAATAAAAAGATCTATAAATTAGGAAATACCCCCGATGATAAACAATTACTGGATTTAATGTTGTGGGTAAATGACCAGGTTAAAGACACCTTATATCAGACCGATAACCTCTCTAAAGTTTACCCCAAAGCATCCGAATATAAAGATAGCGCAAGCGGGATATTAATTTCAACACTCTCTAAAGAATTAGGAGACTATTTAATCTGGTTCAGAGCCGAACAAGTTCAGAACTTGAAATGGGCGGGTAACCCAAATAAATCAGTACCTCCCAATGCCAATGAATTGCTTAACATTTCTCCCCGTAACTCATTTGCAATCTGGAATGAAACTATAACTGGTATTGCCGAATCCTGGTCTATAGAAGACATCAAGTCTGTTATCAAATTGAAAGAGGAAGTGAACTATGGGCTAAACCACAAAGCTGGAACTGCACGTATTCTGAATGAAAGACTTAAATTGGCCTACCAGGAGTTAGAAAGCTTTAGTTACACTATTTCACATGATTTGAAGAACCCTATTGCATCAATTAAAAGTTATGCCCAACTGCTTATCAGGGATCAAAATATTTTGGAGCGTGGTCAGCAAATGCTACAAAGAATAGCTGATCGGGCAGACCAGATGAATTTAATGATAAATGCTGTACTTGATTATTCACGTATTGGACGTACAGCGATGCGCTTTCACCCTATTAAAACAGAAAACTTAATCACTGATATTGTTAACGATCTTGATTTAATCTACGGTAACAAAAAATTAAAAGTTGTGATGGGTGAGATTCCAGATGTAAAAGGTGATCCTATTATGGTATTACAGGTGTTTTCTAACCTTATTAGCAATGCTGTGAAATACTCACAACATTCCAGTGCCCCGGAAGTGCATATTTCTGGAGAGCTGGTTGGAAATAAAGTTCATTATAGCATCAAGGACAACGGTATTGGAATAGCTCAAAATGATTTACTGAGCATATTTGAGCTATTTAACAGAATGGACAATGTTAAAGATATAGAGGGATCAGGTGTTGGTTTGGCAATTGTGAAACGGATCATGGAAAAACACAAAGGTACAATCATTGCTGAAAGTGAATTAGGAGTTGGCTCAACCTTTCGCTTAGTATTTGACCATGATCAAATCTAATACTTCGTTGCAATACATACTTCCAGCTCAGCTGTAATTATACTCAATTCTACTTACCAGTAATTACCTTACGGTGTTCTATTCCCCATGCTGACAGGTTGTTAATAATGGTCTTTAACGTCATACCATATTCTGATAATTGATATTGAACAGATATAGGCTGGGTATCTAATACGGTTCGCTTCACCAGTTTATTAATCTCCAGTTCCTTTAATTCTTTACTCAACATTTTGTTTGATATCCCCTGTACATCGTTCAAAATGTCAGAAAATCTTCTTTTGTTATAATAGCAAATGGAGGAAATGATGGAGATTTTCCATTTTCCACTCAATACGTCCATCGCATCGTGGACGGCCATGATCTCTTTTTTGTGCCCTAATTGGCATTCATTTTCTGTCATAAGTTACTTGGTTACCCTAATGTTACTGTTACTTTTCGTTACAAAGTAACCTAAATAAACACACCTATTCTAACTTTGTACTATAAATATTTAAAAATTTAATCATGGACTTTAAAAATAAAAATGTTGTTATCACAGGTGGAACTACCGGAATAGGGCTGGCCACAGCAAAAGCATTTATCAACTCAGGCGCTAATGTTTGGATTACTGGTAGAAATGCTGCCAATCTGCAAAAAGCAACCGAAGAAATAAACAACCCGAAATTGTTTACTGTAGTATCGGACACTTCAAAACCCGAAGAAATTTCGATCCTGGAAAAAGCAATTGCAGAAAGCGGGAACAAATTAGATGTCCTTTTCCTGAATGCGGGAATCGCGACATTTGAGCCAATAGAACAAGTAACTGAGGCAAATTTTGATGCACAGTTCAATACCAATGTTAAAGGGCATTTCTTCACATTGCAAAAATTACTTCCCCATCTGGCAGATGGAGCAGCGGTAGTTTTCACTTCTTCATCGGTTGCCTCAGCTGCAAATTTAGGAGCCAGCGTATATTCTGCAACCAAAGGAGCATTGAATAAAATTGCCCAGATTGCAGCAAATGAACTGGCGGGAAGAAAAATCCGTGTAAACATCGTTAGCCCGGGACCTATTCTAACCCCTGGTTTAGATAATGCCTTACCCCCAGAAGCAAAAGAATCTTTAGCCAGCGCTACAGCTCTGCAACGGATTGGTGATCCTGATGAGATTGCAAAAACAGTGTTATTCCTGGCTTCTGATGCCGCAAGTTTTATCACAGGAACAGAGATCACTGTGGATGGCGGTTACCATACCTATGCATTAAAATAGGCTATAATAACAGTATTCAAAACCTAAATAAAAGGCGGACAAAGATGTTTTTGTCTGCCTTTTAAACTTTTTTCTTAGAAAATTTAGTTTGGTAATCCGTTTTTAGGATTAACAAGATAGAAGTACTCGTTTTCATAGCGCGTGACTACAGATATTTTCTGAAGCTCTGACTTTACATCATTAATTCCTTTTTCCAATGATTCCATGGTAGAAACAGAATTCCCTTGTAATAAATCTATCCTTTTATTAAGCGAGTTAAAGTTGTCATCTACTTTTTGACTAAGTAGTTTCATATCTCGATTGAGTAGCAAAAAATTATCATCACTCTTTCGAAATCCAATTGCCATGTTTTCTGCTAACACTGCAACCGTATCTACTGATAATGCCATTTTATCTGTTAATACTGCAACCGTATCTGCTAATACTGCAACCGTATCTACTGATAATGTCATTTTATCTGCCAATATTGCAACCGAATCCTGAAGTTTGTTAATTGCCTGTTCCATAATATTGAGTTGAATTTTTAGTGCATACAAACTTACCCATTATCCTTCGGTATCTGTTAGTGATAATATTTAATTTATTAATCAATATTTATTTCAATAACGCAAAATTATGAATTAAACTACCTTCAGATACTCTTCCACCCTTTCCCCATCATTATTTCCGGTTTTCTCCCTCAATCCTATTTCCCTTACCCCTGTCCTGACCAATTGCAGCCTATACCTCAATTCAATAATGGCTCCATAAGATTGCTTAATTACTTCCTGATTTTATAGTTCAATTTATCATTATTAAACGCCCTGATTACTTTGATAAGAGATCGGCCAACGCTTCAGCGGAATTCTTAGAGGCAGGAAAGATCCTGATTTTTCCTGCCTTGCTACTTTTACGAAAGTTCTCTGATGCCTTTTTCGGTTTCCATTGATTGTTTCATTATGTCCAGTACAGAACTTTTGAAACAACCTGTACGCCAAACTGCTGCTTTAAAAATGAAATCGCCCAGGATTCCCTTTGAAAATTTACCATTGAAAATTACCATAAATAGTTGCTTTTCCATAAATGTAAATCATTAACGTTAAAGCGCATCATCAGGAGTAGACAATGTCCGCAATTGTCCGCAGCTGTCTGCAATTGTCCGCAGTTGTCCGTGCGTTAGTCAAAGGTAAAATTATAATTTCATTAATCTTCAACTAGTTATGGTCTGGTTGTGCCTGAGTGGTGGTCGGGGTTACACCAGGTTGAGAACAGGCTGTAAGCATGCCAAGTCCATGTTGTTTCAACTAGTTGTTTTGACTTGGACTTGCCATGGACTCACGTTACTTTAGCATCGCTCTTACCCTAACGAGTACTCAGGCAATACTCAGGCAGTACCCGGCCGATATAGATCTGTTATTTAGCTCCGGTTATTGCATTTAACCGATTATACTCTGCCGCAACATTATGATAATTTAAAAATGTTACTTTGGTTTCTAGTTCGAACCCAGTCTTTATAAAATCCCTGACTGGTTTAAGAAAATCAGTCGCTAATTTTGTAACCTGCCAGACTGCTAAAACAGGCTTTATGGGCTTGTATGTACGTAATCCTATTATTCTGCTTACCCATTGTCCATTTAACATATAGGTAATAACATTGTCGTTTCTCCGTGAAAAACCGCTGCCAGAGCCATTTCTAAATACTACCATAAATATATTTTTTTTACATAACCTAACTAAACTTTCTATTAAAGATACGTGATTAACATTAATACAACCCCCTTATTATCATTAGGTTCGGAAGCAGTACTATAGGGGTTGTGGCATACAGCACTATGCCACTACTACCTTAAAACACCTATATTTTCCAAGCTATCATAGTCAACATATTGACTATAAGTGAATTTAATATATAAATCATATAACTATAATATTAACTTAATAATTATAATTAATTCAAATATGACATTAAAGCTTCCCCAAAAGATCAATTCGACTTAAATTCTTATATTCGGGGGTTAACTTTGTTAACGATGTACATCTATTCAGACATCTATGAATACATATACTATTTATATTTAAAAAGGTTATGAAATCTTACAGTCAACACTTTAACCATGCCTGGGAGCAATATATTGATGAAGGTGATTTTTTTGAACAAATTGACAATCCTTTTGTTCAAAACTGCCTGCATACTGAAGCTAAGCTCATTAACTTTAAACTTGAATTGAGTTAAAAATAATGAGGTAACCTCTCCCCGCAAAACCGGACTTTTGTAAATGATGGTACAAAGACTTTTTTAGAGCGGTTGCGATTGGTCAGTTACAATCGCTAAATTGCTTTTTCTGGCAATCAAATAGTTTAAAAAATTAAAAAAGGACTAAATTTAAGCCAGTAAGATATTCAGGTAAATAAATCATCATATATGCAGTCTCAGCCAGTAATTGCACTTCTTTCCCCAGGAGATATGGGAACTCAGATTGCAAAAGCTTTAATAAAAAATAATTTCAGAGTAATTACCGCTGGAGATGGAAGGTCTGAAAAGACACTTATAAATATTCAGGATGCAGGAATTGAAGATACTGGCTCCTTGCAGAATACCATCGAACATGCAGATATTATATTTTCCCTTACAAGTCCGAAAGGCAGCGTGGAACTTGCAGAAAATATCGTGTTATGTCTACAGAATTCCTCCAATCGTCCACTGTATGCAGACTTGAACTCTAACACGGCTTCTTTGGCTTTGTACATTGAAAAATTATTGCTGCCAATGGATATTCCATTTGTGAATGGAGCAGTAATGGGGGCTTCAAAAGATATACCGGATAAGGCCGTTTTCATTGTAAGCGGCAGTCACAGAAATGATTTTATAAATCTGTTCAGAAACATTTTCATCATCAAAGATGCAGGCGAAAAAACTGAAGCTTCATCAGCCTATAAATTGCTGTTCTCCATGATTAATAAAGGAATGAATGCCTTGTTTTTTGAAACCATGACAGCGGCTGCACACTTTGGTATTCTTGACGAATTGAATGACAGCCTTCAGGAATTCCTTCCTGGAACTTATAAGGATCTTATAAAAACCACACCAACTTACCCGCAGCATCTTTTCAGGAGGATCGATGAGATGGAAGGTCTGACTGAAATGCTTAAAAATGAAAACCTTCCTCATATCGTTGCCTCTGGAATTGCCGAAACATTTGACAGGGTTTACAAATCACAGATCTTTGAAAATGAGAAACCTGAACAAGTCATTGAAACTTTTCAGAATTTTAAAAAATTAAGGAAGTAATAGTCATTTTATACTGCTCACTTTCATGCTGACCTGATGATCCTAAGATATATCATATTTACCGGCGCTGTTCAGGGTCTCTTTCTAGCCCTGTTATTGCGCAAAAAAACAACTAATCAATTAGCTAACAAATGGCTTATCAGCTGGTTGATCCTGGTAAGCGTCCAGCTATTCTTTTATTTCGACAACCTTTCAGCAAGCACTGTTACCACTGGCTTTTCAGGGATCATAGCGTTTTCAATCCCATTATTGACCGCTCCGGCCCTCTTTCAATACATCAGCAGCATTTCTTTTGGCAAAGTGCCGGATTTCAAAAAAAAAATAGTTTATATAGCTCCCTGGGCGGTCTGTCTTACCCTCACTATGGCAGCAAATTTTATTTATCCCAATGGAATATCGATCAGATACGGCTATCCCCACTTTTCATCCGATGTCCCCGTAACCGTCGTTTATATTTTCACCCTGCCAATGGCAGTTATACCGGGAATATATGCATTCATGGGCTTAGCAGTCCTCCGGGCTTACCGGAAAAATCTTCCAGATCATTATTCCTACACCGAAAGGATCAGTTTAAACTGGCTTAAATGGCTGGTCATTTCGATACTTGTACTATTTATTCTATTATTTCTGTTAATCCGGTTTGGCAGGCAACAGCAGATTGTCAACACTGAAAACCTGTTTACCTATGTTGGTACTGCTCTCTCTATTTATGTATTTATCATTGGCTATATGGGTATGTCCCAGGAAAGCATAACAAAAAAAGAAATGCCCGACGAAAAACCAGCAGAGCCCATCCCCTATAAAAAAACCGGCCTTGATGAAATTTCTGCTGCACAGTTATACCAAAGGTTACTTGGGCATATGGAAAAGGAAAAACCTTATCTCAGGGACGACCTTAGTCTTTCCATACTGGCGCAACAGATTGGCGTAAACCCAAACCAGCTTTCACAGGCTATCAACCAAAAATCAGCAAACAACTTTTTTGTTTTTGTCAATACCTACCGGGTGGAGGAAGTAAAAACAAAGCTTTTAGATCCTGATCTCTCTCATCTCTCCATCCTTGGAATAGCCTACGAATGCGGTTTCCGTTCTAAATCAGCATTCAACAGGATCTTCAAAACACAAACCGGGATCGGACCACTTGAATACCAGAAACAGAACAACAAGAATTGATAAGTCCCAGCTTATAAGCTGGGGCGGAACTGGCCCGGCAGAACGGTTTCTTTGAAGAAAAAACAAATGGAACTCCTTCATCAAAGCAACATCATCATTCATGTCGCAGCAGGCTCGCTAGCCCTGTTGACCGGGATATTTATCCTATTCAAAAAGAAACAAGGTAGCGTTCACAGAATCTCCGGAAAGATATTCCTCCTACTTCTGGGCATTGTTATTTTTACTGGCCTGCTCGGCGTATTTGTATTCAAACTTAACAGCTTCCTTTTGGTCATTACTGTATTAAGCGGCTATATGGGTCTCTCAGGCTTCCGTGCAGCCCGTTGCAGATCAAACATACCTAAGGCCCTGGATATCTTTATCGCACTACTGGCCCTGGCCTCGGTTACTTTCTTTATCTGGTACTTCAATGCAATCGGTATGATCTGGTCACCTGTCATTATTTACAGCACGGTCAGCTATCTCCTGATGGCAGTTGGTTATGACTTCGGCAGATACCTGGTCTCAAAAAAAGTTTATGGTAAACTCTGGCTATATGAGCATATCCTAAAAATGGTTAGTGCATTTAGTGGGCTTCTCTCCGCTTTTACAGGAACAGTGTTTCCACAATATCAACCCTATAGCCAGTTTCTCCCTTCAGTACTGGGAAGTTTAATTGCGATCGGCTTTATTGCCCATGCTATTGCTAAAACGAGGAAGGATAAAATGACTCATCAGAATCCGACAATAGCATAGTTTAGTATTCAGCGTTTTTAACTGTAAAATTTACAATCTCAACTATGTTATCGTCTATCTCGTTTACGCTATTTCTGATCACTTTTAACAATGGATAATTCTCATCGTATCCATCCATTTCCATCAGATTAAGCATGCCTTTGATTGTGGCTACCGGTCTGCGAAATTCGTGAGACTGTATAAATGCAATATGGTTGAGTTTACGTTGCTGAGCTAAAGCGGTCTGCTGAGAGGCTATTCTTTTGGAAATATCGATGGAATTATAAGATATACCGATAATTTCACCATCGTTATTTCTAGCCGGATCATAACTTTCTATAAACCAACTGGAGGACACTCCATAATTGTGTAAAAGTTCCAGTCTGATACTTTCTCCTGATAACGTAATACTACAATTATTAATAAAGTCTGCCACATAATCAGCATCAATGAACTGCTTGATATTCATGCCCGGATGCATTTCAACTCCATAAGCCTTCTTGATCAATTCTTTAACTGCTTTATTACAGCAAATTATGTTCAAATCTTTATCCAGCAACAAGTGGTTGCTCGTGGTGCTTTCAAAAAATGAATTCATTTTCAATTCAAGTTTTTTGGCATTCAAATATTGTTCTTTTAGAAAATGGAGATTGCTTTCAAAATCTAGCAACTGGATGACCTGTTTGGCTAGGTTTTGCAACATCTTTTTTTGGATTTCTGTAAGTTGCCCTGGTTTTTGATCAAAAACACATAAACTTCCCAGTGTTTGTCCGTCATTAGTAGTGAGCGGCGCGCCTGCATAAAAGCGGATACCAGCCTCCCTTCTTACCGCAGCGTAACTCTTAAGATCAGGATCTAATTGCGCATCTGGAACAACCATTATGGCTGCGCTTTCTACTACAAAATGACAAAAGGATTCATCCCTGCCAGAGCTGGGTATAAACCTGTCATTAAATAGGATATATTCTGTATCCTGACCTATTAGCGTGATCAGCGCGTTTGGTACGCCGCAAATATCTGCAGCCAACTGGGTGATTTCTTTAAATTCTTCCTGTTTATCAACCTGAACTTTTAGAAATCGATTTACCGCCTCCAGTCTTTTTAACTCATTATATGGCATCGAAAAATATAGTTTAACTAATGATAACTTAATAGATGGAAGCGTTTAATGATGAAGGTACATTCCCACCATTTCGTTCCTCTGATAAAATGATTAGGCTCCCTTTGTCCAAAAGTTCATCACAAGCCTTTTCCAGCAGGTTAAACTCTATCACATCATCTGGATAACCTTGCTGTTTCATAGTAGCCATTGTACCTTTGATAACTTCTAGAGGATGATGTAAGTTAGCGGAGAGAATACGATCAATCTGACGAAGAGATTCTCCTTGTTCTATAACCGTTTTTTCATCCCTTACCATTTGTGTAATGTCTGTTGCACTATAAGTAACACCTATAATGGCTCCCATAGAATCAAAAGCAGGCTCGAAAATAAGATGCCATGGGTTACTTCCTTTTGGCGAGTTGATGATGGTTTCAATATTGACATTTTCTCCCAATAATGCGCGTTTACAATTCCTGATGAACTCCTCAACAAATCCAGGTTCAATATAATCATTCACCTCCATCCCTTCTGCAATTGTTAGCTGATAGTTGTTCCTGAGTAAATTGACCATGGTGTTGTTAAAGGAAAGCACACGCAGATGAGTATCCAGCAGCAAATGGCAGCAACCAGAACTTTCAAAGAAAGAACGGAGCTTAATTTCTTCTACACGTGAAGATTCATATTGTTCTTTCAATAACTGGAGACTGGCATCAAATTCCAACAAGCGGGTGACTTGCCGTGCAAGCCGGCTTAACATCTTTTGCTCAATGATTGTCAGTGTTTTAGGCTGTCTATCGTAAACACACAATGTACCTATATTAAAGCCGTCGTGAGTAGTTAGTGGCGATCCTGCATAAAAGCGGATGTGCGGTTGGTGAACTACATATGAATTATTCTTCACCCGCTCATCCAACTGTGTATCGGGAATAATTAACAGTTCTTTTTGTACAACAGTATGCCTGCAAAAGTTTTCATGAAAAGAAATTCCAATAGGATCAGTACCGACTTTGAATTTGATATATTGAGTCTGATCATCCATAAGTGTAATCATCGCTATCGGTACATTACATATATTGGCTGCAAGTTCGACGATTTGCTGTAATTCGTCCTCTCTATCAATCTTCATGAGCAAAAAACGATTTACTGTATTTACCATTTTTAATGGTCTATCTGACATATTTTAATTCCTATTTATAATAAAAGCCCACACTTGAACTAAATTTCATTACACCTACGTAAACGCCTTACAAGCGGTTCTTAGCAAACACCATACCGAATAAGTTCAATATTGCTGCAAACAAAGAAGAAGAGGAACACTAGGAATTACAACCAATAGGAATAAAATAGGATCTTAAAAAACTCAACCCAGGTATTAACTGTATAGGGAGTTTTTAAATCTTTTGGCTAATAGGCCAGTTGCCTGATCAGGGTCAATTTCTCCAACAATAATACCAGATCTTTCATAAACTTCATGGAGTACACAATTTCCAGCAGGGTCAATTAATGAACTGGCTGATTCAGGATAAAGGGATGAATAATTAACGCTGGCAAAATAAATCGTGTTTTCTAAAGCTCTCATCACCATTGCTTTTTCATAGTAAGGGTTGCTTTTATTGCCCCATTCCGTTAGCTTCACTCCATTCGTATTACTTCCAGAAAAGTGAGGATGAAAAACGATCCGGGCACCGTTTTGTGCCGCCCATCTTACTGATTCAGGATAACGAAATCCTTCATGGCATATAGTTATACCAAATTTGACATCTTTAATCTCAAATATAGATCTCTCTGTACCTGGCACCCAGATAGTGTCCTCAGAAGGATCTAGTTGATTTTTAGTTTGATAACCTAATATTTCACCCTTTTCGGAAACAACATAAGCCAGGTTGACAAGTTGTTTATCGATATACCAATCCATAGGAACAATAATTGCAATTGAGTTCTCAGCCGCAATTCTGCACACTTCGTTTAATGCTGTCTCCAGGTTTTCGCTAGTCTGGTCTGCTTTTGAATAACCCATCCCTGGATATCCTGGAAGATAAGATTCTGGGAAACAGATAATTTCAGCTTTCAGATCAGCAGCCTCTATCACCATCTTCTCAAGTGTCTGTAAACCATCATTGATATTTTCCGGAAATGGAGGGGAAGCTAAAGCTATTTTCATAAAATAAAGGTATTATAAAAAAAGCTCCTTTTTTATGTTTTAAACTTGATTTTAATTCTATTTAAAATTTCTTCCTCCATAAAACACCTCTTTTGAACCGTCTTCGCGAGTTTGCATCTTCTTATTTTGCGATGGATAAGGAGCGCTCTTTTCGTCTGCGCGGGCTAAAGTCAATAACGGCAAGTCATCATTCTCTCTTTGTACCAGCTTGCCTAGCAACTTCGTTAAATCAAAACACTTAGTAACGATGACATGTACTACTAAACCTTCCCGTTGCAATTTTCCTTCAACCATCAATAATTTGGAATTCAAAATTTCCTTTCTGTACTGATCAAAAAGCTTCTGAAACACAACAAGATTCGTGAAGCCAGTCTCATCTTCTATCGTAATAAAGCAAACTCCTTTAGCGGTTCCTGGACGCTGTCGGACAAGTACTAATCCTGCAACTTTTATAAGTTGCCCATTTTGAGCATCGTGAGTAGCTGCATGCGTAGTAATACTACGCAACATTTCCAGCTGCGGCCGGACGAAGCTAACCGGATGTGCCTTTAGCGACAGGCCAACACTAGCATAATCCTCAACCACATGCTCGCCTTGTGTCATCAGGGGTAATTCGACCTGCGTTTCCAAAACACTTTCAGAGGGCTGTCCTTTAAATATTTCAACTGGCATATCTTGTAAAGCGGCTACTTCCCAGAGTGCTTTTCTCCGGTCAAGCCCCATAGAACGGAACGCGTCAGCATCAGCCAGCCTTTCTAAAGTATTTATTGCTATCCCGGCATCTCGCAAAGCAGTGACAGTTTTGTAACCACCGCTACGACGATCTACTAAAATATCCATCTCTTCCTGTCCTACTCCTTTGATTTGACGAAAGCCCAGCCGAATTGCATAATATTTACCGGATTTTTCTTCCAGCAGGTTGTCCCAGGTAGAGCGATTAATATCTGGTGGGCGAACTTCTACGCCATGCTTTTGCGCATCAATTACGATTTGTGCGGGTTGATAAAAACCCATTGGCATGCTGTTGAGTAATGCAGTTGCAAAAGCATCAGGATAATAATGTTTCAGCCAGCAGGAAACATAAACCAACAGCGCAAAACTTGCTGCATGGCTTTCGGGGAAACCATAGCTACCAAAACCTTCAAGCTGTTTAAAAATCCTTTTAGCAAAATCTTCTGTATATCCCTTTTTTGTCATGCCAGCAACAAGCTGTTTTTCATACTGATTAACCAGTCCTATAGATTTAAAAGTGGCCATACTTCGCCTCAGGCCATCAGCTTCTGCTGGTGTAAACCCCGCAGCAACGATAGCAATCTTCATGGCCTGCTCCTGGAACAATGGAACACCTAATGTGCGTCCTAAAATCTCTTCCAATTCGGGCATTGGATATTCAACGTCTTCCTCCCCATTACGTCTGCGCAAATACGGATGTACCATGTCGCCCTGGATAGGCCCCGGCCTGACAATGGCCACCTCAATCACCAGGTCATAAAATCCTCTTGGTTTTAATCGTGGAAGCATAGACATTTGTGCCCGGCTTTCAATCTGAAAAACTCCCAGCGTATCTGCAAGACAGATCATATCGTAAACTCCCGGGTCATCTTGTGGAACATTCGCCAGAGTTAAATTCAATCCATAATGCTGCTTACATTCATCAAAGGCCTTACGTATACAAGTTAACATCCCCAATGCGAGAACATCTACTTTCAAAAACCCCAGCGCATCAATATCATCCTTATTCCATTCAATATTTGTACGGTCATCCATTCGGGCATTTAAGATTGGACAGAGATCTGTTAACTTTCCATTGGTGACCACAAAGCCGCCGGTATGCTGCCCAAGCTGCCTTGGAAAACCCATCATTTGCGAAGTCAATTCCAGCGTTTTCTTAAGATGCGGATCGTTTGGGTTCAAGCCTTGCTCAGTTAACCGTTTACCCTCAAACCATTCATCAGTTAATTTCCATACTGAATTTGATAGTCTATTGATGGTATCTACAGATAAGCCCATGGCCTTGCCTACGTCACGAAGCGCTCCTTTCTGGTGAAGTTGGGTAACTGTGGCAACAATCGCAGCACGGTCCCGCCCGTATTTTTTATATACATACTGCATGATTTCTTCCCGGCGTTCATGTTCAAAATCAACATCAATATCTGGCGGCTCATTTCTGGCAGGAGAAATAAAGCGCTCAAACAGCAAATCAAACTTCATTGGGTTAACAGAAGTGATTCCTAAACAAAAACAGATGGCAGAATTCGCTGCCGAACCACGGCCCTGGCAGAGTATGTTCCGACTACGTGCTTCCCTCACAATATCCTCTACAAAGAGAAAATAGTTAGCGTAGTCCATCTTTTTAACAAATTCCATTTCGTGGTTTACCATATTCACGACTTTCTCAGGGATCAATGCGCCGTAAAATTCATGAGCACCTTTCCAGGTTAGATACTCCAATTCTTCCATTGGACTGCGACCACTTTGGTTAATCTCTTCAGGATAAATATATTTCAACTCATCGAGAGAAAATGTACATGCTTCAGCTATGAACATGGTATTGCGGACCGTATCAGGATATTTGCGGAACAACCTATACATTTCTGCCACTGGCTTCATAAAGCGTTCTGCATTTTGATTCAGGCGGAACCCGGCATCATGAATAGTACATTTTTCTCTGACACAAGTAAGAATATCTTGCAATTCTCTACGTGAAGGCTCATGGTAGTGCACATTGTTTGTAGCTACAGCAGGGATGTTATATCGCTTTGAGAGTTGTTCAACGCGAAAGATCAGTTTATCATCGTTACCTAAATAGCTGCGTGTAGCGGAAAGATATAACTGCTTGTTAAGTGCCTCTTTATATTCATTGATATGCTGAATAAAAGAATCTTCAAAATTAAAGTGACGGTTCAGTTGATTTGGCATAACTACCGTAAAAAGAATACCTTTGGCATGTTCATAAACATCTGCTTTATGCAAATGGCATTGCCCCTTTTCTGCCCGGAGATTGCCTTTGGTCAATAAAGCGGAAAGTCTGCCGTATCCTTCCCTATCTGTTGGATAAGCCAATAAACTTGGCCCATCAAGTAAATCAAGCCGGCAGGCAGGAATGATTTTGATTTCTTTATCCTTCGCTGCTACATGTGCACGAACAATACCTGCCAGTGTGTTGCGGTCTGTGATTGCAATTTTTCGATACCCAAACGCTGCCGCCTGGTTTACCATTTCATGAGGATGTGATGCTCCTCTGAGGAAACTAAAATTAGAGGTGACTTGTAATTCGCTGTATTCCATCTTTCTTTATCTTTAGGCAAAAAAGCCATGTAAAAACCATTTATATTCCTGGTGATCACCATAATGACCGGAACGAAACAGCCAATATCGCTGACCATGTTCATCTTCCACCTGATAATAATCACGGTGCTCCCCCTCATCTAACCACCATTCCCGTTCAATACGTTCTGGTCCATCTGCCTTAACAACCAGATGTTTCATCCCTTTATAAATGAAAAATTTTGGCGGATGATCGGGTATGATTGCCATTACCTCTACCGGATGAGGCTGTTTCAATAACTCTGTTGGACGGGGTTTATCTATGCGCCACTCACTGCCGGGCAACTCAGTAATCAATAAAGATCTTTTTGCAGACCGCTCCGGCCAATAATGCGTAGCAGGAACATAGCGGCTAATCACTCCAGCACCAATTTTATTAGCCACCCGGTCTAGCAAACGGATAACACTCTGGTTTTTTAACCCCGCTTTCCCTGTCCAAATTACTTCCTGCCCGGGTGTAACTTCATCTACTTTGGAAGCTTCCATCACAAATAATTCAATACCTAAAGCAGGCCTTATCTGTTCAACTTTAAGTTGAAAAAGCTTAAACAAATGAACTACATTATGAGTAGCACCACTGGTGCCTATAGCAATCTGGATAACTTTACCGTCAATCCGGTAACAAGTCAATATTCCAGTCCGCAAACCTTTTCCTTGACTTTGCATGCTCAAGCATAAACGCTCTAACAACCGCGTAATTGCAATTTCAATTCCGTTACGCGTTTTGATTGGTTCCATGGAATGCAGACGTTCCTGAAAAGGTACAGGGACCTGGAGGGGTATAATGACTTCATCGACCGTACCCAAAGCCTGCCCCATTCTTTGCAGAAATCCTTCTCCGAAACGCCTTCGTAATACCGAGCGAGGCATACCAATAAAGGTTTTGATCTGATAAAACCCAAGTTTACTTAACCTGGCCAAAATAATTTCTGGTAAACGCAGCGCTTCTGGCGGCAAAGGAAGTAAAGCGTCTTTGTGCTCGCCTGAAGCGATAAGTGGGGTAATTGCGCCGAAACGCGCTATTGCCCAGGCAGCACCAATAGTGTCTGCCATGGCAAGCCGAGCATGATAGCCTTTGCTTTTTAACCGTGCTATAATTTCCTTCAGATATTCACGCTCTCCACCCCAAAGATGTGTGCAGCCACTAACATCCATGATTAATCCTTCAACTGAAAAGTCGTCTATCATTACTATTGGCGAATACCGTACGCACCATTCTCCAATTCCTTTTAACAGCTTGGCAGCTCTTCCGGATTTATCATCCAATAATTCCAGATCTGGACAAATCGCTTTAGCGTCTGCTGCACGCATACCAACTTCAACTCCATGTGTTAATGCTAAAGGGCTGACCGCGGTAATCATGTTTCGGCCATGAGCTGGAGATGCAAAAACAAAAGGTACGTCTTTAAGTTCCGGGCGGCGTATAAGCTGCCAGTCGGCCAGCAAGTGGCGGAACCATATATAGACGTAACGTTTTTGCATTTTTAACCAATTTGTCTTTCTTCTTTATCATACCATAACGTTTTTTGTTGATCCTGCACTTCAACAAACCGGTCACCGGCCCATTCTAAAATCCAATTTCCTGGATTACCGTTTCTAACTTTAGTCAGCTCTACTTTCCACCTGGGGAAGCCAACCCCCGGCATCTCTTCTTCAGTTTCACTAGGTACTGGCGTGATTTTCCAACGTGCTGTTGCAACATTACTGGCTTGCTTTGTGGCATCTTTACGCAAAATAAAACCTGTTACGCCAGTTTCTTCCACAGCTAACTGCAACCTTCTGGATTCAATTAGGCTCAGCTCACTCAATTCCACAACTACAGCTGCAAGTCCGTCGCATTTTATAGCTTCTTCTGCAACCCATAGCGCATCTTTTTCTCTGGTTACATCAATAAAAATAATCCGTTCGGGATCTACATTGAACAACCGCAGTGAAACTGGAAATAACTTTCGGGCGGTACTGATCCAAACGCAAGCCGCTCCGTCTTTCATCAAAATGGATAGTACTGCACCAATAAAGCCATCACTGGCAGCCGATTGTTCCGGTAGCACACTAATGAATTCATGAATCGCCTTTTTAGGGAAAACCCCATTTGGAAAGGCTAATTCAATCTCTCCTAAACCAATGGCCTCTGCTGCACCAGGTACCTGCGGTTTAAAGCCCTGCCACAAAAGAATATCCTTTTGCAGCTTATTAATCAATTCTTGTTTCGTATTCATATTACTCTCACTTACCATTTACTCATTATATTAGTAACACAAATAGATGTACAAAATTAATGCTAAAATATTTAGCATTCCAAATTATTTTTGAAAAGATTTGATTTTGACAGGTGATTTGAATCAGGTCTTAAACTTGTCTTGATTTTCATTCATATCCAGACCTGGTTTAAAAAGATTGATTCGCCCGGAAATAATGTTACCTGGATAATTTAAAATTATTCTGTGCAATTTTATGTCTTCAGAAAAAGTATGTTCCGTAGTCTTGCACAGCTAACCATTTGGTTATAAATAGAATGCAAGTCCATATTTTACAACTTTCATCAGCTGGTTTATAAACCAGGTTTTCAATCTATAAAACTTCATCCAGGACTCAATAAATGAAAAGCATCACGGCACCAAAGTTGTTAGGCAGTCAAAGAATTTAAAAATATAATACAATCAGGATTATGAAAAAATTATTTACAATTTTAGGATGTCTGGCATTAACAGTAGCCACAATGAGTGTTAAAGCACAAAATTACAAGACGGGCTTAGGTCTGGGATTGGACTTTGGTGATGGTACAACTTTGGTAGGCCCGTCATTGAGGACACATTTTAACAGGAATACAGCTTTGCAGGCAGAAGTTTTATTTGGTGGAAACACAACTGTACTTCAGGCTTTTCTGCAATACAATGCCCCTATTAAAGGTGCACGCGGACTTGATTGGTACATTGGTGGAGGACCAAAAGTGCAGATTTATGATAGAAAAAGATTCTTTTCTAATGAGAACTACACTGCATTTTATTTAGTTCCTGTTGTTGGTTTAGACTATAAATTCAGAGGTGCGCCTTTGGCATTGGCGTTTGACTGGAGACCAAGTATATATGTTGGTGACAATCCATTTCTTGGTAGTGAGGCCGGAAGGTTTGGCCTGGCTTTAAGATTTACATTCTAAGCTGATTTTTAATTTATAAAAAAAGAGCTATTATTTTGAAGTGGCCCCCAAAGTTGGACAAAAACTTTGGGGGCCACTTTACATAAAGACTTTACAGAGGTGTAATTCCTAACCTAAAGATGCGAATTGAAAGAAGCTCTGAATCCTTTAAACTGATCAGCGCTACCTATTACGAGTTGAACTTAAGGGCAGTATAAAATTATCGTTTAGATTTGCGATCTAACCATTTTTTATGAGCCAGTGTATTTCATTGATCCTTATCCTCCTTATTTTTCCTTTTAAAGTATTTTCTGTAACTCCGGCAGATAGTTTATTGACCGTATTAAAAACAGAAATTGCAGGAAAGGAGCGCTATGACAAGAAAGCTGAATATAAAATATCAAAACTCCGAAAGGCATATCAATTATCGAAGAAGCTGGATCGTGTGCAGGAATATAAAGCGGCAGTAGCATTGTACGAGATATTTCGGGATTACCAGTTTGATTCTACTTACCTCTATGCAAGAAAGCTGATGCAGCTAAGCATTGCTATGCACGATAAGAAAAAGCTGGCGGAGAATCGTTTGCGATTGGGGACGACATTAATCACTGCGGGAATGTTCAAGGAAACGTTTGATTGCCTGCGGGAAACAAATCCACGCCTGTTGGATAGCACAGTTAAGAAATCCTATTACATTTTATATTCATGGGCCTACTCTGATCTCGCAAAATACAATGACGACAAGATTTATGCGCCTGATGACCTGCGCAAAAAGTACCTCTACCTGGATTCCGCTATATCCTTATGCGAGCCTGGAACTTTTGAACATGCTATTTTAGAAGCACAGCAACAACCAAAACACGGGCGCAACCCCTCTTACTATTTTCTTAACCTCTTTAAACGCAAACTTAGCTCGCACGAAGAAGCCATGGTTGTAACCGGGTTGAGTAAATATCGAAGGGGGCAGGAAAAAATCAGGTTGTTAGCTACAGCAGCTATAAATGATCTTCAAACTTCTACCTATAGAGCGTTGGCATTACTTAATCTCGGTACGGCCTTGTATGAACAGGGGCAAATTGATGAAGCTTACTTTTTTCTGCAACAGGCTTTGCAGCAAGCGAACAAATTTGGCGGACGTATGCAACGTTATCAAGTGACCCATATGCTTTCAACGGTAGCAGCAGTACGGGACAGGCTGGCAGCAGAGGAACGACATCTTTTTCTGATTTACTTTAGCTGCATTGCCGGATTTGCAATAATTGTAACGCTCCTTTGCTTTATCGTTTTTATACAACTCAAAAAAGTAAGGGCAGCAGAGCAGATAATCAGGGAAACAAATCGTGTACTTGCAGGAAAAAATCAGCAGTTATGGGAAGCAGGGAGGATTAAAGAAGAGTATATCGGCTATTTTTTCAGCGAGTTGTCAAGGTACATTGCGAAACTGGACAAACTTAAAATTAATGCGCAGCGCAAAGCGAAATCGGGTAGTGTTGATGAATTGCTCCGGCTTCTGGACCAGGTAGATATTCCGTCAGAGCGGCACGAATTTTTCGCTACGTTTGATAGAATTTTCCTCAAATTATTTCCTGATTTTGTTAATTCGGTAAACTCAATGTTTGGGGAAGAGGATCGGATCAGACCGAAATCCACAGGTGCATTAAATGCACAGTTACGAATATTTGCGCTGATGAGATTAGGTATTAACAAGAATGAAATGATCGCTTCTATTCTTCAATATACTGTTAATACAGTTTATACTTATCGTTTCCGCGCAAAATCAAAAGCATTGGTGACTGCCGATGACTTTGAACAGCAGATTATGAGCATTGAACTCGCCTCAAATGAAGAATAAAAGTTAGATTTTACAACTCAAATAATTTCTCAAACTAATGACTGTTAGCCGATTACAAGTTTTAAAACTTAGATTTTTGATGACCACCATCCGTTCTGCTTGTAATTAACTCTTCAACCGCCTTACTTGCATCGTTTCAGCGAACCTACGCTTCAACCAAATATTTCTGTATGAAAAAAAGACTTGTACCCTATCTGAGCGCAATCGTGCTTTTTATGTTACTATCGACCACTGTATTCGCCCAGAACCGAACAATTACCGGCAGGGTGAGTACTACAGATCAGCTACCTTTAGCCGGTGTGAGCGTTACCGTAAAAGGAACCGCAGCGGGCACGCTCACTGATGCTGCGGGAAGATTTACGCTCAAAGTACCTCCATCTGCAACACGTCTTTCTTTTACCTTTATTGGCTATACTTCCCGTACGATAGACTTGCCTGAAGGAAATGAAATGAACGTATCCCTTACTCAGGCAAGCAATGAGCTTAGTGAAGTAGTCGTAGTTAGTGTTGGTTATGGTACGCTCGACAAGCGAGAGGTATCTAGTGCAATTACTCACGTATCCGGGAAAGACCTGTTACCGGTCTCTGCCAATAACCCGTTGATGTCATTGCAGGGCAAAGTTGCAGGATTAATTATTACTAATACTGCCAGCGGTGACCCAAATTCAAGCCCATCTCTCCAGCTTCGCGGAGCTTCTTCACGCAATGCTGGTTTGGGTCCATTGTATGTTGTGAATGGTGTTCCGGGTGGGAATATTGATAATATCAACCAGAACGATATCGAAAGTATAGATGTACTGAAAGGTGGTGCTGCCTCTGCTATCTATGGAACGCGTGGCAGTAACGGGGTGATTATTGTTACGACTAAAAAAGGAACTTCGCAGTCGCATATGTTCTATGACGGCTATGCAAGTTTTGATTATGTGACCAACCGGCTGCATAACCTGTCGCCTGAAGAATTTGTCACCAACCGCGTTCAAAACAAGCTGGGTCAGGATTATGGCGCACGAACTGACTGGATGAAAGCTGTAACTAATTCACCGGCCTTTAGCCAGAAACATACCATTCAAATGTCGGGGGGTTCTGAAAAAACAAATTATTTTGCTTCGGCAGACTATCGAAATGCGGATGGTATTGACCTCAGGGCTCATAAAAGAGAATATGGTGCAAGGGTGAGTATCAGCCATACCACAGACAACGATATGTTTACCGGAACATTGAATATTGCACCGCGTTACATGAATACAAGTAATGCCGATGAGGGAAACTTCAATAATGCGCTGACACTTAACCCTACCTACCCCATTTATGATGAGCAAGGAAAGTATAATTATATCAATACCGGCTTCTTTTCCAATAATCCTGTCGAGAATGGAAAGCTGATTAAGTCAGACGGCGATATTAAGGAAATGGATATCAATGCCTCATTAAAAGCAAAGCTTTTGAAGGGTTTGAGTTCAATGATAACGATTTCACAAATCAGCCGCTCGGCAAGAGGCATGAATTTCAGCCCCTCTACCCTTTCAACTATTGTTCATGCTAATAAAACTACTCAAACCAACTTTGCTAAACAGAGTCAGGAAGAAAATGACCAGAAGAATGTGGAGTGGACAGGCAACTATAATCTTAACCTGAATAAGCATCATTTCAAATTACTTGGCGGCTACTCTTTTTCAGCTTATAATTACAAGCAATTTTCTGCACAAAATTATGATTTCCCATTTGACAGTTACCTCTGGAACAATCTGGGTTCAGGACTTTATAATGGCGGGGCTGCCGGGCAGGGACAATCCGCAGTCGGCTCTACACAAAACAGTTCTAAATTGATTGCTTTCTTTGGCAGGCTGAATTATGATTATGATAATCGTTATATCTTAACTGTTAGTTTAAGACATGAGGGATCTACTAAATTTGGAAACAATCATAAATGGGGTAATTTCCCGGCAGTTTCAGGGGCCTGGCGCGTTTCTGAAGAAGATTTCATGAAGGGAAGCCTGCCCTGGATAAATGAATTGAAAGTAAGGGCTGATTATGGTGTGACAGGTAATCAGGATTTTGGAAATTATTTGTCTCAGTTGTTGTACAGCGGCGCGGGCTATTTCCCTTTTAATGGCATACCTTATCAGGTTTATGGACCATCTTCCAATATCAACCCCGACTTGAGTTGGGAGAAGTCGGTGAATTTTAATGCTGGAATTGATTTTACATTATTTAACAGCAGGCTTAATGGTTCAATTGATTACTATAGACGAACTAATAAAGACCTGCTTGGGTATTATAATGTACCCCTGCCACCGAATTCACAGTCACAAACCTTTACTAATGTAGGTACGATGCGAAATAGCGGTGTTGAGATCACCCTTAATGGAAGTATAATTAAGAGTGATGCTTTCAGCTATACTGCAAGTGTTGCCGTAGCTTTTAATGATAACAAGTTCCTTTCGTTTTCTAATGCGTTATACAAAGGTGCCGTCTTCCAGGATGTAGGCTCACTGCCTGCACCAGGCTCGCCGGGAACAATACAGCGTATACAGGAGGGTCACAGGATTGGAGAGTTTTACATGCTACGATCGGCTGGTGTGGACGAAACGGGTGCCTTGCTGGTTTACAGAAAAGATGGTTCAGTTGTACCCGCGAATCAGGCATCAAGTGATGACAAGCAATTTGTTGGCAACGGTTTGCCAAAGTTAACAGGATCATTTAACAATAGCTTTCAGTATAAGCGATTTGATCTGAATATCTTTTTACGCGGATCTTTTGGCTATAAGATCTTCAATACTCCTGCCTTTTATTTAGGTACACCTTCGGCTCAGTCGGATGCAAATGTGCTTAAATCAGCTTATAATGTGGATAGCAAATATTCAAAACTAACCAATAGCGCGACCACTTCTATTGCCTCAGATTATTTCCTGGAGTCGGGTGCGTTCCTA
The DNA here is from genome assembly GCF_014200595.1 of Pedobacter cryoconitis. Lineage (NCBI taxonomy): Bacteria > Pseudomonadati > Bacteroidota > Sphingobacteriia > Sphingobacteriales > Sphingobacteriaceae > Pedobacter > Pedobacter cryoconitis. The sequence goes on along the minus strand of NZ_JACHCG010000001.1, from coordinate 1,691,593 downwards.
AAGATAGACAACGTTTCGCTTGGCTATACACAGCCTCTAAAATCCAGGTATCTTAAATCTGTACGGGTATATACTGCGGCAAGGAACCTACATACTTTTACAGCCTACACAGGCGGAGATCCCGATCAGATACAGGTTAATGGCTTAAGGCCAGGTCTGAGAACTGACGGCGATGGAAACGGAACATTGAGTTATTATCCTTCTACTTTACAGGTGATCTTTGGACTACAGGCCACATTTTAAACTTCGATTATGAAAACATATAAATTATATAGCAGTGCTTTCTTGTTGTCAATCCTATTTAATTGCTGCACAAAGCTTGATGAAAAAGTATACGATAAAGTTGACGCCGCCGGGTTTCTTACCAGGCGTGACGATGTTATACGTGACTTCCTTCGCCCTTTTGAGCATGGATACTGGAGTATACAGGGTAATGATTTGTATGCTGCCACAGAGAATAGCACAGATGAAATAGGTACTTATAACCGTCAGGGTGACTGGCAAAATGGTGGTGAATATCAGCGTATGCATTATCATACATGGACCTCGGTAGATGGCTTCACAAGCGGGGTCTGGACCAATTTTTACCAGGGTATTGTACTAGCTACCAATTCACTACAGGATATGGAGAGCATAACTGATCCCGTTAAGCTGGGCGTGAAAACCGAAGAGCTGACAGATTTTAAAGCTGAACTGCGCACCCTTAGAGCTTGGTTTTACCTGAGAGCATTTGATTTTTACCGGAACATAGAAATTATTACTGATGTAAAGAATTCTACACAGGGTAATCCTCAATCTACACCTCAGGAAACCTTTGCCTATATTGAAAAAGAACTAACTGAGGCTTTACCTGGCTTGCCTATACGCGCTCAGTTGAGCAATCAGGGCATCGGACGATGGACTAAAGCCGGTGCGGCGTCATTATTGGCAAGGTTATATCTGAATGCAAAAGTCTATACTGGTACTGATAAGTTTGCGGAATGCGAAGCGGTATGCCGGGATATCATTAGCGGTAAATATGGTAGTTATGCACTTGATAACAGATGGGATGCGCCTTTCGACTATACAAATGCATTGATGCCATCTGAAGTGATTTATGGTTTCCCGGGCACACTGGCACGAACCCATTGGCAGTATGATGGCGGTATGTATTTTAATTCGCTGACCTATGATGCAGCTCCATTGTACTGTGGTTTTACCGACTTTGGCCAGGCCAATCCCCGTTATGCCATGCAACCGGGACGGGATGTAGATAGCGTAGAATATAGTTTTGAACTGGGTAAGCCGTTTGTTAAATTCCAGCGTTATCCAGACGACGTGCGCCTGAAAAAGTACCGCAATCTAGGCAATAGTACAAGGGAAGGTATGTTTTTATATGGTTATTTACCTTTTACACGTAATGTCAATGGCGTATCCAAAGAAGATACGGTACGTGGAAATAAAGGCCCGTACGCGCTGTTTATCCGCGATCAGGTGGGTATGTTTCTTGATGCAAAACCTGGAACGAAAATAACAGATAAACAGTCTAATATGAATCATGCTGACCATAATTCCGGAGTCTTTTTTGTGAAGTACCCCCTTTATCCAACTCCGGACCCTAATCGGATTACTTCTGCCTATGCGGAGGTAAGACTTTCAGAGGTTTATTATACCCTGGCAGAATGTTTATACCGAAAAGGTGACAAAGCTGGCGCAGCAGGATTGCTGAATCAAGTGAGGAAACGTAATTTTCCGGCAGGTTCTCCTAGTTTGTACCGCTCAGATGGCAGCCAGCTTACTGATCAGGAGATGCTTGATGAATGGGGAAGGGAATTTTTCGGAGAGAACCGCAGGAGAACGGATCTGATCAGATGGGGAGTTTTTAGCACAGGGACCTGGTGGGATAAAAAACCAGATGCAGATAAGCATACAGAAATATTCCCTATTGGCAGAGATATTCTCAATGTTAACCCTCAGCTCAAACAAAATCCTGGGTATTAGAATCACTAATTCCAGCAAGATGCATTGTGAAATAGGTTATTACATTTCGTGATAACCTATTATGTAAAAAAAATTGTAAAATGGTGGTATATGTAAAAATCAATACCGAAGAAAACTAAACAGTTTCATAAATTACTGAATTTAGTTCTTTTCTATATTGTGAAGCATTTTTACCAGTAAATTCTTTAAATAACTTGTTGAAATGACTGAAATTATTAAATCCACTTTCATAACAAATATTTGCGATACTAGTTGGTTTTTCAGCTAAAAGTTTTGAAGCATGTACAACACGGTACTCATTAACAAAAGCAGTAAACGTTTTTTTAGTCATTTTCTTAAAATATCTACAGAAAGAAGGCACGGTCATGCTTGCCATCGCAGCTACATTTTCTAAACTTATTGGTGTCTTGAAATTATCTTTAACATAATTGAGGACCATATTAATTCTATCGTTATCCTGAACCTGTGTTTCGAGTGAAAACCCGGAAGCATTTAAAATTCTATAATCGGTAGCGTTTTGAAGTTCTTTTAAAACGGCCAATAGTGCTAATAGCCTTTCAAAAGGTAATAAACCTTCCATTTTCTCTATCTGTTTGCCAACTGCTTTTTTGGTTTCATTTCCAAAAGCTATTCCTCCCCTGGCCTTATCAAAAAGTTCTTGTATACATTTTGTTTCTTGTAAACCCAGAAATCCTGTTCCAAGAAAATCTGGTTTCATCTGAATGACTGTTTCATTCTTGTTCCCGGTATTGTAATCAGTAAAGCCACAATGCGGGAGATTGCTTCCAATTAATATTAAGTCTCCATCGGTATAGTAAGATATATGGCTTCCAATTTGTCTTTTTCCAGCTCCGCCATTTACAAAAACCATTTCGATTTCCTGGTGGTAATGCCATACATGAGCTTTGTTATTAGAATTCATTAAATACTTAGAATAATAAAAAGAGCTTCCAAAAGAAGACTCAACTACCTCGTATCCAGGTTTTATTGCTTTCATATTTTTTCAGTTGAACAAATCAAAAATATACTTTATTATGAGTTTTAACAAGAAAAAATACATGTTAATGTTAATATAGCATAACTATCGGAAAATATGCAGTCAATTATACTAACTCATTGTCAATAACTTAGCATCATCAAATAATTACTAACTCTTCTAAAATTAATGATATGAAAAATCTACTCAAAATTGGCCTGATAGCTACCATCCTTTTTACTAGTGTAAATACATATGCAAGTAATGATGACCTTTCATTAAAAGTTAACAGCGTAGAAAGAAAAACCATTCGTCTTTCTATAAATCAGACGCAAGACATGAAAGTAACCTTTTATGGCCTGAATGATGAAATCCTATATGAGAAAAAAGGTCATGAATTAAGCGGGTCCAGCAAAACTTACGACTTAACTGATTTTCCTGATGGGAATTATATAATGAAATTAGAAACGGATTTAAAATCGGTTGAATATCAAATTAACATTGAAAATAATAAAGCCTCGCTTTCTACAGCCCCAAATAAAGAAACCTTTAAACCAGTGTTGACAAAGAAAGATGGAGTGGTAACCCTTAATTTAGATTATACCAATAAGGCTCCGGTTGAAATTACGATTTTCGATGAATTCAACAATCAGCTTTACACGAATACTTATAACGATTCGGCAAAATTGGTTAGAAAGTTTAATATTGGCAAAGCCCTTTCTAGTAAATTAACTTTTGTTATAACATCTAAAGATCAGGCGTTTAACAGCACTATAGATGTTAGATAAATCGAATATTTTTTTTCCTGGACTTATCTGCTTGTAATAAATAAACCATTTAAATTAAATGGTTTATTTATTACTATTAGTTCCACTTTGCCGTTAAATTGGTATTTTTTTTATCAAATTGATTGCCCTATTCCACTTTGGGTATACCTCAATTGGCTTAATGTAATTAATGGTCTCAAATTCCCAGGGAATTAATACCTCGATGTTGTTCAGTTTGGATAGTTCCGGGATCCACAGCCTGATAAAATCCTGCGCCTTATATTTATTGGATTGATGTACCGGATTGGTATACCAGATTTCAAAGGCCTGCATATGCCAGTTCATCCAATTTGAGCTTACATCGTAATCGATTAGTTTTGATTCGAAATAAGCGGCACCCCAGGTCCAGTTTATTTTTAGATCATGCACCAGGTAGCTCGCACAGTTTACCCTTCCGCGATTACTCATATACCCTGTTTGATTTAGCTGGAGCATATGTGCGTCGATAAATGGAATACCAGTATTGCCCTGGCACCACCGTTCAAATTTCCCGGGATCATTTTCCCAGACAATCTTTTTATTTTTAAAACCCTGAGTTGAAAAAATTGAAGGCCCAATCCGCATTCCCTTAAATGTAAAGTAATCCCTCCAAACCAATTCAAAAATCAGCCACCAGGTACTTTGATTTTTCCTGACCTTTTCTTCATATTCTTTTACCCTGCTATATATTTGCCGGGGAGAAATACAGCCCAGGGCCAGATAGGGGGAAAATTTTGAACTATAATCCAATCCATCTGATTTATTCCTGCTCCACCTGTATCCTGTGAGAAGTTCAGATTTAAAGGTGTAATATTCCAATCGTTCCAGTGCTGCGTCTTCCCCGCCTACGAGAAAAGGGTGTGATTGCTCATACTCGCTTTTACTAAATCCATAAGCTGAGCAAGAAGGGAATTCTATATTTTTTATATTCTTTACACTATTTAAACTGGTTGGTGTGCTTATAGTTTCTCTTGGGCTTGATTTTTTAGCAACCGGTATTCTATAAGCCTTGCTTGTAAGGGGGATCTTAGAAATTTCAAAGGGAATATCATCTTTGTGGTATAGTGTCTTACCCCACAGGAAATGAAATTCAATTTCCGGTAATCTATCCATAATTTCCGAAACTAAATCCAGTTCAAAGGGTGCGTACTCCTGTTCTGCATAAATATCAGTAACCTCAAATTCTTTAACAAGCTGCGGTATTGTGATCATTGCCGACTTTTCGCCGATAATTAAATGCCCGCCCAAATGCTGCAGATTTCCCCTCAGGTTAATAACGGATTGCTGCATAAATTTGAACCGGATAATATCGGCTCTACGAGAACCATTAACTGACTGTTGATAGTCTTTTTCCTCAATGCAATAGCAGAAAACCAATTCGCTACATTCCTTTTGAGCCTTCAATAACACCTCATTATCGTGTAACCTCAAATCGTTTTTAAACCAGACTAAGCCCCGTTTTGCCATCTATACTTAACACTATAATCAGGATAATGTTCTCTCGGTATTCCACATAAACCATCTCAAGATATAGCGTGATAAATGTATTTAACGCACTTTTCTAATCGGGTTCTAATGTTGTGGTCACGATTTCGTCAAATGCTTCGCGAAATCAAGAAATTCGTTTAGCGTAATCTCTGCAATAATATATTTGCGGCCAGATGGTAACCGTTTTTAGACATAAAATTGTGATTTTCTTATTCAGTATGGTGTTGTTTTTGGGTTTTGGCCTTAAAGCAACAGTTTCCATTGGTAAATGGTCAGCTTTTTATCTGGCAATGGAAGATGAGTCCCTAACTGGTGAAGAAAAGAATACAAAGAAGGAGAAATCTGATAGATCCGCAAAAAAAATGTGGTATTTGGAATCGCCGGAAACGGATCAGCTTTGGTCAAAAATTTACATAGCTACGGAAGCCCACAATAAGGTCTATCTATTGGCCAAACTCTCAGAGCCCCATATCGCAATACTTACTGAACCGCCTGAAAATGCGGCATGCTTTCTACGCGTATAAAATACGGGTAACTACTTTCTATTTTCCCTGACACTTAAATTTTAAAGCCTATCATGAACAAAAAACATGATGTGCCGGCGCTTAGGCCCTGGCAACGCCTGGTTGGAATACTCCATTTTGAGCGATCTACCATTAATTACATATTTTTTTACGCGGTATTGATCGGGTTGCTCGGACTGACCCTACCCTTAGGTACAACAGCAATCTTCAATTTGCTGAGCAATGGTTCAATGTATAGTTCTACCTATATTTTAATCGGGGTAGTGCTGATTGGAATATTAATCGGTGGTCTGCTGCTCATTGGTCAGCTAACCCTTGTTGAACTTGTTGAGCAAAAGATATTCGCAAGAACCGCTCTGGAGTTTGCTTACCGTTTGCCACGAATCAAAAAGTCTGAATTATCCGGAGAATATCCACCGGAACTGGTAAACCGTTTCTTTGATATTCTGACGATCCAAAAGGGACTTGCCAAATTAGTCGTAGAAATGATATCCTCAGCAGTGCTGATTTTTTTCAGTGCTATTTTACTCTCATTTTACCACCCGGTGTATATGGCCTTCGGAATCTTTATTACACTGGTACTGGCTATTGTCGTTGCACTTTACTATAAAGACGCCGTGCGAACCAGTATAGAGGAATCCGGGTATAAATACGAGGTGGTAGCTTACCTGGAAGATATAGCGGCAAACCTGGATCATTATCGTGGCAACAAAAGCAGAATGAGGGAGGCAATGGAAAAGACAGATGATATCACTTCCAGCTACCTGAAAGCGCGTACCGGTCACTTCAGGATTTTACGTAAATTTTTTACCAGTTCTATAGTCATACGGGCGGTACTGATGGGCGCCCTGCTTTTGATGGGCTCTTATTTTGTCATCGACAGGCAAATGACCTTCGGTCAGTTTGTGGCGGCCGAAGTGATTGTTGTTCAGATCAGCTATGCGGTAGAAAAACTAATGACCAGTATGAGTACTATATTCGATATGGTAACCAGTGCAGAAAAGCTGGCTGTAGTAACCGATATGGAACTGGAAGACGGACAGGAGGTAAACCATGGGTAATCATCGTCAGGTAAACCACCAGGCCAATTGGGAAAACCTTGGAGATAAGACCAGTCAGTCTTTACTGCGCATGCGTAAGGTACTGGTCTTGGAAAGGATCATGCTGGTTGCATTTTTACTTTCGCTTGGTATTTTATTTCTGCCATGGCGGCAAACTATTCCGGGTAAGGGTACTGTTACCGCTTTAAGACCCCAGGATAGGCCTCAGACCATTCAAAATCAAATTGGAGGCCGAATAGAACGCTGGCATGTTAGTGAAGGGCAAAAGGTGCGGCAAGGTGATACCATATTGCTGATATCAGAGATTAGTCAATCTTACTTTGATACTGAGCTTCCGCTTAGATTGAAGGAGCAGCTAAAAGCAAAGCAAGGAAGCGAAGCTGCTGCAAGACAAAAAATGCGCGCTACTGAAGATCAGATCGGCGCTCTTGGCCGCGGATTAAACTTTCAGCTGGTAGCCGCAGAAAATAAAGTGAAACAGAGCATGAACTATGTTCAAAGCGATAGTGCCGACCTACAGGCACTGCGTCAGTTCTATCGCGTCAGTCAATCCCGTTTAGCGCGTTACGAACAAGGGTTTAAAGATGGCCTGTTTTCTCTGACTGATATCGAGACCCGTCGTCTGAATGTACAGAACGATAATGCGAAGCTTATTGCACAGGAGAATAAGCTGAACAGTTCGAAACAGTCAATGCTTAATGCACAGATCGAATTGGATAACATCAGAGCTAAATACCAGGAATCTCTGGCTAAGGCGCAATCTGATATGGGAACTGCACTATCGGGAGAGGCCAGCGCCCAGGGCGATATCGCAAAATTACGCAACGAGATTGCAAGTATTGATTTTCGCAGAGGTTTGTATGTCGTCCGTGCGCCTCAGGATGGTTACGTGATTAAAACCATGAAAGCCGGGATTGGTGAGATGATTAAAGAAGGGGAATCGGTAGCTACATTGCAACCTGAAAATCCTTTGGTAGCGGCAGAAATTTACGTGAATGCAATGGATGTGCCGCTAATGCAAGAAGGTAGTGAAGTTCGTTTACAATTTGTAGGATGGCCTTCGGTACAGTTTTCTGGCTGGCCGTCGGTAGCTGTGGGCACATTTGCCGGCAGGGTATTTTCAATAGATAGAATGATTAGTGCAAATGGTACTTACCGTGTACTGGTTAAGCAGATGGTCCCGGTTCCTCAGGCTGATGAGCCATGGCCGGTTCAGCTTAGACAGGGATCAGGGGTATTTGGCAGGGTCATTTTAAATTCTGTACCAGTTTGGTACGAGATATGGCGACAATTAAATGGTTTTCCTCCAAGTCTGGAGAGAGAACCAAAAAGTAATCAGGTTAAATAGAGACATTTATGAAGTTGTTATTCATCTTAATTATATCATTATCCGGTTTGCTAAGCTCCTTTGCACAATCGCAAACTGATACTGCCAATGTATTTATGTTACAGGATCTGGAGGTAATGGTATTTCGTAATCACCCTATAGTTAAACAGGCAGCGCTGCTTAGTGAATCTGCACGCGCAAATGTAATGCAATCGCTTGGCTATTTCGATCCTGGAATCAGGGCTGGTTTCGACAGGAAGATGTTTGGCAATAAGAACTATTATAATCGCTGGGTGAGCGAACTGAAAGTACCGCTTTGGCTTGCTGGTGCGGACCTTAAAATAGGATACGACCGTAATGTTGGTGATTATGTAAACCCGGAAACATCTACTTCTACAGCTGGTTTGGCGGGTATTGGCCTCAGTATTCCTTTGGGGCAGGGTTTGTTGATAGACAGCAGAAGAAATACATTAAGGCAGGCAAAAATTATGGTCAGCTATGCAGAAGCCGAACGTGTAAAGCAGATCAATGCCATTTGGTATAGTATTGTTAAGGACTACTGGAACTGGTATTTCTTTTATAATCAGTTTCAACTGATCAATGAAGGACTGGAGCTTGCACAGACAAGATTTAAGGCAATCAGCAGGCAAACAAGTTTGGGCGATAAGGCTAGCATTGATTCGGTTGAAGCAGCTATTACTGTGCAGGACCGAATGATTCAGTATGAAAAGATGAAAATAGACCTGCTAAATGCGAGGCTTACTTTATCTAACCATTTATGGAGTGATGAAGCGCAGCCACTGGAATTGCCGGAGAAGGCCCGCCCGCTTCAGTCCATACAATTGCAGGATAAACCTCAAAGGCAAGTATTAGATACTTTGCTGGAATTTGCAGCGGGGAGCCATCCTGAACTGATCAAGTTGCGTATCAAAGGAGAACAGCTCGCAGTGGAGCGCTCTTACAGAAAAGAAATGCTGAAACCTAAACTTAATGTAAGCGGATCGTTATTATCTGCACGCAGAAGTTTTAACAGCTACGTTCCTGATAATTACGATTTCAAGATGGGTAATTATAAGCTCGGATTCGAATTTGCACTCCCTCTTTTCCTTCGTGCAGAGCGGGGCAAATTAAAAGAGGTGAAGATCAAGCAGCAAGAATTAGCATATGATATGCAGCAATCCAATCGTGAAATCAGGAATTCGGTACTGACCAGTTACAATCATTTAAATGCCTACGGTGAACAGCTTGCGGTCCAGGTGAGAAGCATTTCAAACCAGGAAGTATTGTTGAATGGTGAATCTTCTAAGTTTGATCTGGGTGAAAGTACCTTGTTTCTGATCAATAGCCGTGAATCTAAATTGATTGACATGAAAATCAAACGGGAAGAAATGATTTCAGGTTATCAGAAAACATTGGCAGAGCTTTATTATAAAGCGGGTAGCAGGATGTTGTTTCATTTATAGCTGGAATCCATATAGGCTGATGATATAGCAATTGTTTATACGCTTAAGTACATTAGTAATTAAGCGTATAAACAACTATGCAATAGGCTGGATAATAGATGTGGCTATCATGAGCTGTGCTAATTTCCATTATAAGGAGCAGAAAACTTTCCTTCAGTTACGGTGATAAATTCATTGCCATCTCTCAGTTCTAACTTCCCTGAAAAAGTGCCTTTTACCCCCCAATCAGTTAAGCTTGTGATGGTAAGCGTAAATTGAGTACCCGGGCTTCTACCGCCTTCATATACTGTAGTGCCCATATGCTTTCCATCTTTATAATTTTGTATATAAAACTGTCCCTTAAGTTCCGGGGCAGATGTACCTGCTACTGAATAGGTTTTTTCTTTCACTCCTTCGGGAATTACCATGTCAATACCAAATCCAGTTATCCTATCTTCCTTTTCCCAACCGCCAATCACGACAAAATGAACTTCGTCTTCAGCGGGTTTATCATTGGCATTAACGGATGTGTTAAAACTATAGTCCTTGCCGTTTAATTTGCAGGTTAAGTATTTTTCTGAGCCATCACTTCTGTCTGCATTTTGTTTACTACAAGATGATAAGCAAATAAATACCAGTAGTGAAAATGTTATGGATAATCGTCTGTTTAATTTTATTTTTTTCATAATTGTTCGTTTTCGGCCTTCAACCTACTTCTTTACCTGGACTGATATTTGCCCATCTTCCAAGGCTTCAATATTTTTTTCGCTAAATACCTCAGGGTTGTTTTTTTGTAATGCTTTCAGCAAATCAGCAGTTGTACCACTGTGCTGAAAACTAATTGTAGAGCCTGATGTGCTGAATTTCATTTTTGAATTAGCTACCCTCTTAGTACCCTCTATCTTCTCATTAATGCTTTTTAGGGTAGCGAAATCAACGCCGCTAATATTTACAATAGTTTTAGTTTCAGCACCAGCGTCTTCCGCACCTTTCTTTTTACCAAACAACTTGCTGAACTTACCTCCTGTCTTGCCTGCTCTATCTGCAGTGTTGCCCGCTCTATCAGCCTTATTAATCGTACGGTCTATTTTATCTAAAATGCCTTGTGCATTTGCAGATGCTATACCAAATAACATAATAGCTAAACATATAATTCCAAATTTTCTCATCGTGATATTTTTTAATTTGTAAATCCAAAGAGACTAATTCTTAATGCTTCATACAATAAATGAATAAATGGATTTTTTTCTAATGGTATTCCTGTATTTTAACACAAAGCCCCAATTTTATGCGGGTAGTTTTTACCTTTATGTAACCCGGGCGACTCATCTTTTAATCAAATTTTAAGTTTGCTGTGTATAAACTATTTGCCAGCTAACCTGCCTGCTTTATTATTAAAAACGTTTATGAAAAGATGGTTACTAACTTTAGTATTTTGTTGGTGCTTTATAGCCAGTGCACAAACAACACTTTCCCTTGATGATGACGCAGCTTACATTGTCCGCTATGAGAAGAAAGTTGCCCAATTAAAAAACGATAGTGCTAAAGCATTTGGTTATTTACAGCTATCCAGCTATTGCAGGCTAATTGCCGACACGGTAAAAATAAAACGGTATTTGGCTGCGGGTAAACAACTGGCTGGGAAAAACTTATTTTTAGAAGCCGCAGTACCGTACTTTGAAAGCTTGAGCCTTTTGACAACAGGTAATATGCCATTAATACAAAATAAATTAATGGAGGCTGAAAAAAAAATGTCTGCGCTTACTAGTAAAGATGCTTTTATGATTCGAGGTCTGATTTGGCATGCTTACAGTACCTCTCAGCAAATACAGGGCAAAGAAAATGAGGCCACAAAAAATTTTATTGGCAAGGCACTTCCTTATGCTAAAAAGTCGGGTAACTTATTTTTAATTGGCAATGTAAATAAATCTGTAGGAATAGGTTTTATGAATGCCAATCAACGGGATCTGGCTGCTCAATACTTAAATATAGCAATCAAAAATATTGAACATGCTTCAACTGACAATCCTGTCAGGCTGGAAATATTAGTTGAAACCTATGTAGCCGCGGCCGAAAATGACATTTACCGAAAGCAATTAACAAATGCAAAAATTAATTTAGATAGAGCATATGAAATCATAAAACCGCATCCGGCATCTAACCTATTTTATAAGTTCGATTATGTACAAGGCATTTATTACAACAGGGTTAAACAATATGATAAAGGTTTAGAACATTTTGAACACGGAATTGCCCTGGGTTTAAATGATCCGCGATCTGTTCATTCGGTAAACCGTCTAATGTATGGCAGGTATGAGACCCTTAGCTTGAAAAAAGACTTCAAAAAAGCTGGTGCTCAATTGGAAGATTTAATTAAGAGTCCGTATATATTAAGCACCGATAAGAAAATGTACTACAAAGATCTGGCTAAGGTGTATACTAACGGAGGTCTTACTAGTCAGGCTTTGAAATGGTCTGAGAAGTACATTCATCTCAGCGATAGTTTATACGAGGCAAAATTCCAAAACGATATTATTGAGATGGAAAAAAAGTACAGGGAAGCTGATAATCAACAACAAATAGCCAGGTTAAAAATACAAAAGAAAAATGCGGAGTTAACGGCGAAAAACAATAAACAATTGGCGTGGTTTTTAGGCATAATAGGTTTATTTTTGTTGATTTTATTTATAACCATTTGGCTGTTACTTAAAAACCAGCGCCATCTAGCCAGCCAGAAGTTGTTAGAAATAGAACGACAACAGCAGCTAGCGTTAAGCAAAGCCATGTTAGATGCAGAAGAAAAAGAGCGAAACCGAATGGCTACTGATCTGCACGACGGACTTGGTGGAATGCTGGCTGGGGTTAAAATAAACTTATCAAGTTTTGCGAGCGGCAACGAGATGGAAAACCATAGCTTTGAGCTACAAAAAATTATCAGTCAATTGGATAGCTCAGCCACCGAATTGAGAAATATTGCAAGGAATATGATGCCCCAAACCTTGATTAATTTTGGCTTGGAAACTGCCTTAAAAGAATTTTGTGATAGTATGATGAGACCTGATCTTGAAATAGATTTTGAAGCACTCAACATTAACCCGGATATACCTTTTCCAAAGCAAGCCATTATATACCGAATTGTGCAGGAAATCTTAACTAACATACTTAAACATGCAAATGCTACAGAAATTGTTTTGCAGTGCAGTCAACGTCAAAATCGTTTTTATATTACCGCAGAAGACAATGGTAAAGGGTTTGACGTTGATGCCAATAACTTAAAAAGTGGAATGGGCCTGGCCAACATCAAAAACAGGGTACAGTATTTGGGTGGCATTTTAGAGATCTCTTCTGAAATAAATGAGGGAACAACTATAAATATAGAGCTTGAAGCAGACTGATATGATTAAAATTATTATTGTTGATGACCACCCGATTGTAACTGAAGGCGTTAAAGCTTTGCTAAAAAATCATCCCGATCTTACCGTTCTCCAAACTTTTGACCACGGTTTACCTAGTCTGCCTTATTTAGAGGTTAACGAGGTGGATGTCGTATTGCTGGATATTTCGCTGCCCGATACCAATGGGATGGAGCTTTGTTTAAAAATAAAATCAATTAATTCCAAAATATGTGTAATCGTTTTAAGCAACCATGCTGAACGTTCGCTAATACTAAGTATGTTGCAAAATGGTGCATCTGGGTATATACTTAAAACCTCACCTGTTGACGAAATTAAACAGTGCATTACCGACGCATTAAACGGCGGGTTGGCTTTTACTAAAGCGGTACAACAAATTATTTTAAAACCAACTGTAGGCGAGTTAAAGAAACAGCCTAAAATTACCAAACGCGAAAAACAAATTTTACAATTGATAGCTGATGGTAAAACAACATCCAACATTGCAGAAACTCTATTTTTAAGTCCAGCAACTGTAGAAACACATCGCCATAATATGATGCAAAAATTTGGTGTAAAAAATGCCATAGAACTATTAAAAGCTGTCCAGGAGCGAATGTTGATATGATGCAAACTGAGAAAGCAATTAGTCCTGAGTCAATTATTACACAATAAATATTTCTTTTGAAAAAAATCAGGTTCTTTTTAACAAATTTTAAAGATAATAAACATTAGTCTACTAAAATAGTAGTATTTTAATATATTTGCTCAATCATAGCTCACAAGATTTATATATACTCTATTTAACACTAATTTATATGAAGAATTCTCTACATTTTTTGACGTCATCCCCTATCTCATTTTCTGCAATTGCACTCAAAAAAATTGCTTGTTGTACAAGTAGTTGATGTACCTGCTAAACCTCCTTTAATTTTAATATAATCCTTTAAACGGCATCTGTTCTGGTGCTGATGGAATTCCTATGCCTTTAATTTAACAACACAAACCGGGCCGCTGGCCCATAAAATCAACAACTATATTCTTATGAAAATAAGCCTGTCCATCTTATTCCTATTTTTATTCAGTCATCAGTTCAGTTATGCCCAGCAAACAAGGAGTATAGCTGGAAAAGTAATTGAAAACGAAACCGGTCTGCCTCTTTCGGGGGTAAGTATCCGTATTAAAGGAAAAAACTCCGGAACAACCACTGATCAATCCGGAGGTTATCGCCTGAATATTCCGTCTGATCAGGAAACGCTGATATTTAACTTTTTAGGTTATGAAACAAAAGAACTTCCTGCAATAGGGAATATTCTTAATGTTACTTTATCTAATAGCCCTAATTCATTAAATGAGGTGGTCGTTATAGCCTATGGTACAGCCAAACGCTCCAGTTACGTTGGGTCTGTTTCACAGATCAAAAGTGAGCAGCTCGAAAACAGGCAGGTCTCCAATATCAGTAGTGCATTGCAGGGAATAGCACCTGGTGTACAGGCTACATCCCAAAGTGGTCAGCCTGGAACTACGGCAACGATCCGGATCAGGGGTATTGGCTCTATCAATGCGTCCAGTGATCCTTTATATGTAGTGGATGGCAATCCTTTTTCAGGAGATATCAGCTCTATTAATATAAATGATATTTCTTCTGTGAGTATACTGAAAGATGCGGCTTCCAGTGCGCTTTACGGATCCAGAGGCGCGAATGGAGTGATTATTATTACGACCAAAAGTGGAAAAAGTTCTCCGGATACACAAATCAGCGCAAATTTTACTGAAGGGATATCAAACAGGGCGGTAAAAGACTATAAACAAATGAGTACAGACCAGTATTTTGAAAGTTATTGGCTTGCCCTGAAAAACAAACAGCTTACCAATGGTTTATCTGATGCGCAGGCGCGTACAACTGCAAGTGAAAATATACTTACAGATCTTGGTATTAATCCTTATGGTTCAAAATATCCTCAACCTGTAGGACAGAACGGTAAAATAGTACCGGGAGCAGTACCTTTATGGAATGACAACTGGCAAAAAGCAGTTGAACAGACTGCGCTAAGGACACAGGGCGACCTGAGTTTTAGCGGCGGCAGCGAAAAAAGCCAGTATTATATTTCAGGTGGTTACCTGAACGATCGCGGAATTGCTTTAGGATCCGGCTTTAAACGCTATAATGCGAGAGTTAACCTGACAACACAGGCAAAAAAATGGCTAAAGGCCGGGCTGAATATTTCTGCATCAAACTCAAAACAGGATTACCCTGTATCTGAGGATAGCAATACGGCCAATGTAATTAATTTTTCCAGGGTTATACCAAGCTTCTATCCTGTTTATGAACGCAATGGCGATGGTTCATATAAATTTGACGGCGGAGGAAATAAGGTATTTGACTTTGGTCCTTACCGCCCCAATGCAGCAATTCCGAGAAGTAATCTGGCTGCTACTGTTGGATTGGACAAAAATGAAATATTTAAGGATAACGTATCTGCAAGGACTTTCCTTGAAGCTACGATCGTGCCTGAATTAAAGTTCAAAACTACTTACAGCGGTGATTATACCAATACGAATGAAAATGATTATACCAATCCCTTATTGGGTGAAAGTGCAGAAATCAAGGGTTCGATTGACAGGCAGATCAGGCGTACTTATTCTTACACCTGGAATAATATCCTGACTTATGAAAAGACCTTTAATCAGGATCATCACTTTAGTGTTCTGGGCGGTCAGGAAATCTATAAATATAACTCCCGGATTATGTCCGGAAGCAGGCAGGGTTTTGTCCTTCCCGGATTATATGAGCCTGATGCAGCTTCACAGCTGAATAGTTTTGGCGGATATGCTTTAGACTATACCTTACTGAGTTTTTTTGGCAGGGCCGAATATGATTACAAAAGTAAATACCTGGTATCTGCTTCAGTAAGATCTGACGGATCTTCAAGATTCTCCCCTCAAAGCCGGTGGGGTACATTCTGGTCGCTTGGCGGTTCATGGAGAGCATCAAAGGAAGACTTTCTTAAGGACACACCGTGGCTGAGTAATTTAACTTTCAGAACCAGTTATGGTGCGCAGGGAAATGACAATATTGGTGTTTATTATGCTTACGAAGCACTTTATAATGTGAATAACAACTTAGGCGAGAATGGGTTGGTTACCAGTCGCCTTGCAACACCAAATTTAAAATGGGAAACCAATCTTAATTTTAATGCAGGTGTGGATTTTGGGATTTTTAAAGACCGGATCAGCGGTACTTTTGAATTTTTTAACAGAAGATCAAAAGATCTGCTTTTCAGAAGACCAAAAGCAACTTCAACGGGATTTACCTATATAGATGCGAATATTGGTGCGTTAAAAAATACAGGGGTCGAATTACAGATCAATGCGATTCCGGTAATCACGCCTGATTTCAGGTGGTCAGTCAGCTTAAATGCGACTCACTATAAAAACAAAATCACTGATTTGCCACAGGATAACCTTATTTCAGGAAATAAATTACTGCGTGTTGGCGGCTCTATTTATGACTTTTATTTAAGGGAGTGGGCTGGTGTAGACCCGGCTAATGGTAACCCGCTCTGGTATACAACCAATAGTAGTGGACAGAAAGTAACAACGAATGATTATAGCAAAGCTACACAATACGTACAGGATAGCTCCCTGCCCACCCTTACTGGCGGGATTACAAACACCTTCAGCTACAAACAGTTTGAACTTTCGGCTCTGCTTTCTTATAGTATCGGAGGCAAAATACTGGACAATGACTACATTTCATTAATGCAGAACGGGAGTAATCCGGGAGCATCATGGTCGGCAGAAATGCTGAATCACTGGACGCCTGAAAATCCCAATACAGATGTTCCCCGTTTAACTACAGACAACCTTGGATGGACACAGGCTTCTACCCGTTTCCTGTATAGTGCTACCTATGCCCGTTTAAAAAATGTAAGCCTCGGCTATCGTTTACCTAAATCTGTATCAGAAAAAGCAGGGATTAGCAATTTGAAATTTTTCCTGACAGGTGAAAACCTGCTCACCTTTTATGGTCATAAAGGAATGGATCCTGAACAAACTGTTCAGGGAGCTACTTATTACAGATATCCAGCCATCCGTACGTTCTCGGCAGGTATAAATTTAACTTTTTAACAGATCTTAATTTTACAACATGAAACTCAATATAATTACCCCTCTATTAGTCTTTGTACTTTTACTAGCTCTGGCCAGCTGTAAAAAAGAGCTTACTACGGCTCCGACAGATGCTGTTCCTGAAAGTTTAATTTATACCAGTGCAGACAATATTGAGACTGTTCTTAATGGCACCTGGTCCTATATGAATGATACATATTTTTCTTATGCAAATCCAGGTTATACGACCATATTGAGAACAAGTGATGCGATGGGCGATGATGTAGCTATCATTACCAATAAATATGGTTACAGAGATGCCTACCCTTTTACAGGGGCCAATAACCAAACCAGATTAAATGCGATATGGACAATTTTGTACAAAGTGATTGACAACTGCAATAATATCATTACCAAAATTGATGCGGCAAGCGGATCAGCAGAAAAGAAAGCCCAGATCAAAGGTCAGGCTCTTGCTTTAAGAGCAAACAGCTATTTAAACCTGGCAACATACTATCAGTTTTCCTATCTGAAAGATCCTCAGGCTAAAGCGGTACCTATTTATACTACTCCAACCGCAGCCGATACTGAAGGAAAACCAAAATCCACTTTACAGGATATTTACCAGTTGATCACATCAGACCTTACACAGGCAGAAACTCTTCTTGGTGCCTATAACAGACCTGATGCAACCAAATACAAGATCAATCTTGATGTGGTACATGGTTTACAGGCCAGAACATATCTAAACATCGGTAAATGGGCTCTTGCAGCTGAAAAAGCGGGACTGGCGAGAAAAAAATATGCCTATATGAGCACGTCTGATTACTATAGCGGATTTAATGAGCTGACCAACAGTGAATGGATCTGGGGACACGGACAAAAACCAGATCAGAATACCGCCAGTTATACCTTTAACTTTCTGGATGTAAGTTCTCCTTCTTCCTATTATTATAGTTTCATGGCAGATCCTAACTTTAAAACCTTGTTTGACGAAAATGACATCAGAACAAAATTATTTTCCTGGGATGGGCTGCCAAGCCGGGAAGGTTATCTGCGTTATGCTAAATTTAAATTCCGGGCAGACCAGACAGGTGATATTGTTTTAATGCGCTCCTCTGAAATGACCCTGATCCAGGCAGAGGGCTATGCAAGAAATGCGGATCTAACCAGCGCGGTGCAATATCTGAACGAACTGCGCAAGGCAAGAAATTCCAATCCGTATAACCTCACTGGTAAAAGTCAGCAGGAGGTAATAGATGCTATTCTGATCGAAAGGAGAAAAGAGTTATGGGGAGAAGGATTTGCCTTATCAGATATTTTAAGGACCCAGTCGGCTGTTCAGAGGCTTCCATATAACGATGCGAATGGCCAGCCTATTAAAGTCACTGTAATTACTCCTGATGGCACAAGTAAGCTAGTGGCTGCAAAACAGCACACCACTTTAAAGTTCCCGGATGGAACAGCCTTTATTCCAAACAGTCCATATTATTTGTTCAACATACCTCAGTCTGAGTTAAATACCAATCTCAATATCAACAAATAGTCAGATACACTGCTCCCAAAAGTTGAGCTGACTTTTGGGAGCATAAGCTATAACTTTGGCCTGCGGATTTTAATATCTTTTTTTATCGGAAAATTTGAAATCCTGTATTCTCGGTAAGGGTCTGATTAAAATTATCTTTTTCCTTCTATCTAATATTTTCCCTGAACCTGACACGTCATCAACTTCGGTTCTAAGCCCGGTAATTAAGTTAAATGTAGTTTGCGTAAATATTGTATATTCATCAATATACCCTTTGTCTGTATTTTGAATAAACTTATCTACGTGAATTAATTCAAAATTTCCTTTGTGATATTTGAAATCGCAAGTAATATTTCCTCCTTTAATTTCACTCCACATTCTTAAAATCCCCTTTTCAATAAAAAAATTTGGAATTTGGTATTCACTATGTTTTCCTTTTTTTCCGTTGGGATATTGTGGTTCAATTATTTTGGTGGAAGATACAGCTAAAGTTAATTTTCCATTTGGATGGGAAAGGAAAATTTGTAATATTAATGGCTTTGTTTCACTGATTGTATCCATTTTTACAATTACTCTGTCCATTTTACCATCATTATTCAAGTCGCCCTCTTCTTCTCTTACTTGATAAGTATAATTATTTTTATTTTTAATATTCTGAGCGAATAAATTCATTTGAGATGAAAAGAAAATGAGTACAAGGTATAAATAAAGGTTTTTCATAATTTTAAGTTTTTTGAAACTGACAGGTAACTCATAAATATACGAACATATTTATTTGCGTAATTTTCTTCAAGGCTTAAGGTAAGCTATACCCCAACCTTTCTATTCTTCCAGAACACAGTGTAGCACAAATTTAAATAGAATTGCAGATAGGGTTTTGTTCAGAAAGTCCGTTTACTTAGTGGAGAGCACTAATATTTCGCAACAAACTAACACAACACATACACAAATGAATCACCCAAAATCAATTTTATTATTATTCGCATTGATGACAACATCTTTGGCATGCAAAAAAGACAAAAACGATGATACGTCTGCGATTAATACTTCTCAACCTGCTGGAAACAAGTTATCCTGGTGGCAACCAACTACCGGTGTTAGTTTTGACTGGCAGCTTGATGATATTAACAGCACAGCAAATTTCTCAGCCGACGTAGTGGATGTTGATGCGTTTACTACCAGTGCGGAGACAGTAGCAGCTTTGCACGCTAAAGGAAAGAAAGTAATTGCTTATCTCTCTGTTGGAACTATTGAAAATGACCGTAACGATGCTTCGTTAATTCCTGCTGAAGTTATTGGAAAACAATATCCTGAATGGCCAAAAGAAAAATGGCTGGATATCCGTCAAATAGACAAGCTTAAACCATGGTTAAACTCCAGATTAAACATGATATTAAAGAAGGGATTTGATGGCATTGAACCAGACAATATGGACAGTTATGATAATGATCCAGGTTTTAACATTCAGATAGCTGATGTAAAAAAGTATGCAGATTATCTTATTAGTCTGGCACATAGCAACGGCTTATCCATAGGCCAGAAAAATGTCAAAGAATTAACAGCAGATTATGCTTCTAAATTTGACTGGGCCTTAACAGAAGATGCTTTTGCACAAGGCTGGCAAGATCAATTTTCTGGTTATATCAAATTAAATAAGCCTGTTTTTGCTGTTGAGTACTCGGACAAAATGTCCCAATCTAATTTTCAAACAAACGTTTGCCCTTCAGCCAAACAACTGAAGTACACCGCAATATTAAAAAAACGGGATCTATCGCAATGGGTAGATCGCTGTAATTAATTCAGTTACAAAAGGGCACCCTGAATCTTATTCCAGACCTTCACTAATTTTTCGTGGCAGAAGGTCTGGAACTGCCCACTATATACAGAAACTATACCCCAACCTTTCTATTCTTCCAGAACACAGCATCAGGCCATCTCTTTTCTTCCTTGTAATATTGAGATTTAGTACTGATATAATGATCGTATATTTTTTTCAAACCTTCATTATAATTGTTAATGCTATTCGCATCATCATCCTGATTTATAATAGCCAGTGCCCCATTACAAGCAGAACTCATAGCAAAGCCGATCCCCATTGAAGAAATAGGATCAAATGAATCATCAGAAGCCAGAACCACTGTTTTATCTGTGTCAGATGGTTGCCCGATCCTGCCATTGTCTTGTCGTAGTCTGCTTCGCCAATATCTGCTACAGAGCCAAAAGCTGCTCTTGTAACTGCACCACCTGCATTAGCGATAATCACATCTATGTTATGGCAAAAGGAGATTCTCCGATATTTCGAATGATATAGATGGAATTTCTAACAGAATGTTGAGCAAAGAATTAAAGGAATTGGAAGTAAATCTGTAGGTAAAACGAACCGTTTTAGATACACAACCCATAACAGTTCAGTATGAACTTACGGAACACGGCGATACACTCCAGGTCATTATCAGTAATCTGACAGATTGAGGAATTGTACATCGAAAGAAAATTGTCGGGAAATAATATCTATTCTCAATAAGAATGCGTTATTTATAATTGTAAACAAGTTGTCAAGAATGATGGTAATTAAATATAAAGATTCAATATATGAAAAACGCTAGTTACTGGATAGACCACCTTGGGCTTCAACCACATCCTGAAGGTGGTTATTATAAAGAAATTTTCAGATCTCAGTCTGAAGTTTATCGTGTTAACGAAAGTAAATTAAAAAGCGCTTGCACATCAATATATTATTTGCTTGAAGGTAATGATTTCTCCGGCTTTCATCGCTTAAAGTCTGATGAGTTTTGGTACTTTCATACAGGTCAGCCAGTAAATATTCATGTTTTAGATACAGACGGGGGTTATAGATGTATAGAACTTAGTGATTCGGAAACTGGGAATTTACAAGCTTTCATTGAACCGGATTGTTGGTTTGCAGCAGAGATTCCATCAAAATTGGGTTTTGCGCTGGTAAGCTGCGCAGTTGCACCTGGTTTCGATTTTTCAGAATTCGAAATGGCAAGTAAAAGTTCGTTGATCAGTGTTTACCCATCTCAGAAAAGTCTAATCGGGAAATTGTGCCGATTTTAAAACAACTTGTTAAATGATTGCGGATGTTCGAAACCCATAGACATGAGACTAATTTCAGAACGATACCCGAATGATAAATAACCTACTTAATAGTATACAAAATCTAATAACACTAACCCCGGCCGAAATAGAAATTGTAACTTCTTTGTTTAAAGAAAAGATATACAAAAAGGGAGATTTCTTTTTAGAAGAGGGACGAATTTGTAAACAAGTCGGATTTGTTGTAAAGGGATTAATGCGATACTACATTAATCACGATGGTGAGGAAAAAACATACGCCTTTTCTCAGGAAAATGATTATGTATGTAATTATGAAAGCTTTCTTCCCCAAAAACCATCTTCAAAAATTATACAGGCTTTAGAAGATAGTCTTGTCTTAGCTATTTCGTACGATGATCTGCAATTGCTCTATGCGAACGTTAGTGAAGGGGAACGTTTTGGCAGGATAGCAATTGA
Organism: Pedobacter cryoconitis; assembly: GCF_014200595.1. Taxonomy (NCBI): domain Bacteria; kingdom Pseudomonadati; phylum Bacteroidota; class Sphingobacteriia; order Sphingobacteriales; family Sphingobacteriaceae; genus Pedobacter; species Pedobacter cryoconitis. The sequence continues at coordinate 1,669,428 of NZ_JACHCG010000001.1, read as the reverse complement.
AGCTGTTTTTATACAACTACTGAAAGATATCAATTCATTTTATACTGAAACTCCTGAACTTCGCTATGCGCGTTTTATAAATTCCCATGCAGACTTACAACAAAGAATTTCCCAATACCATATAGCTTCATTTGTTGGGGTTAAGCCACAATCACTTAGCCGTATCCGTAAAAGAATTTTTACCCGATTTTGATTTGTTAACCCAGGTGCATTAATGCCGGCAGTTGTCGTGATAATTTTGTGTTATTATTTAACATTTAAAACAAATTATCATGTCATTAAAAATTTCTTATACAATTGCACTTTTACTTGGGCTGGGAATGATTTTTCTTGGAGCCCGCTTTTTCTTATCTCCTGAGGTTGCTACAGTCGGATATGTTTATTGTCCTTAACAAAAGCTACAATGGTGTTATTCAAGCTATGCCACACATCATTGCTATCATCATTTGTACCGTATCCGGGATAATCTTATTTGCAACTAAACCAAAAATATCGCTATGAAAACTCAAGGATACATTAAACTGATCAGTTCAGCAGAGAACAATGAAAATAGTGTATTGGAATTAAATATCCTGCCGGGCGAAAAAACTCCATGGCATTTCCACACTTTATTTTCAGAAACATTTGAGGTTTTGAAAGGGACACTGGAAGTAGGTAAAGGTAAAGATATTCACCGTTTAAAGAAGGGAGATATTGTATCTATAGCACCGAACGAAAAGCATTATTATCATAATGTTTCTAACGAGGAATGTATGGTAACGACAACCCTTAATCCTGGCAATAAAAACTTTGAGAATTCACTGTTTATTTTAAAAGGGCTTGCGAAAGATGGCTTAGTAAATGCGGCAGGAACTCCACGTAAATTTTCAGATTTAGTGCTATTTGTATACTTAAGTAACTCCAGAATGGTAGGGTTTCAAAAAATAGCCGGGCCGGTATTTAATTTTTTTGCTAAAGCCGCTATCAAAAAAGGGAGTCTGGATAAACTAATAAAGAAATATTGTAAATAATACAATGAACCAATTACAAACAGGTATAACGTCATCAAGCATGACGTTATACCTGTTTGTAATTACCTGATAATTTAACTGGATCTATTGCGCGCTTGCTGCTTCCTCAATCACACCCAAAATTTCTTTAGAATGAGAGAACATCGCAACGTGGCCAGATTCAATTTCGACTGTCCTGGCTTTAATTCTTTTAGACATAAAACGCTGCAATTCAGGACTCAGAGCTTTGTCTTGTTTAGTGACAATGTACCAGCTTGCTTTTTCTTTCCATGCAGGGCTAATACTTTTATCATTAAATGCTGATTGTTTTAATGGGATTTGTGTCGCGTAAATCAGATTTTGTAATTTAATGCTCAGATCTTGTGCAAAAGACTTTTGCATTCCCTCTTTAGATAGGAAAATAAATTCCCCTGAAGGGATAAAATACTTGCTTATATCAGTAGCAGGGCCTTTTGACGATAATGTTGCAACACTTTCACCGGAATCAGGGGCAAAAGCAGCAATATATACAAGACCGGAAACTTTTGGATCATTACCGGCTTGCGTGATTACAAAACCGCCCCATGAATGTCCAACTAATATAACTTTACCAGGTGCCATAGCTATAGCCCTTTTCGTCGCTGCAACATCGTCATCCAGAGAAGTCACCGGATTTTGTACGGAGATGACATTATAACCTTTACTTTGCAACGCAGTAATCTGATCAACAAAACTTGAGCCGTCAGCCCATACGCCGTGTACAAAGATAATAGTGGGTTTATTAGTAGTCTTATCCTGAGCACGGGTTATATGGGTGCCCAGCAGGATCAACAGGATAAAAGATAACATTTTGACTGATTTCATTTGTGTTTTATTTATGGTTAATATTAATTTGTTTCTATTTATATAATTGTAATCCGAAAGTATAGTGAGCCTGATAAAAGATCAATTCCTAACTGGATGAGTTAGACAAAACAATAACTGAATCAGGCATTTTTAATGCTGTTATGCTGACTTCTTATTGCAGTTTTATTTTTAAATAATTGTAGTTTCACCGATTTTGGGCAATTGTAATGTTATGGAAGAAGCACTGAATTGACGGATCGCGGCTTGCTGATCAATTTTTATAAATCCGAAAGTATCGTAATGTACCCCCATTACTTTTGTTGTCCCTACAAACTTAGCCGCCTGGATCGCATCATCTATACCCATTGTCAGCATATCACCTATTGGGAAAATGGCAAAGTCAATTTGTGCGAAGTTTTTGATCAATGTCATATCTAAAGTAAGTGCAGTATCGCCGCTATAATAAAAATTCCCGTCATTGCTCGTTATAACAAATCCGCTTGCTGTTCCGGCATAGCTACCGTCAGAAAAACTACTGGAATGCTGTGCGGCCACCGCCTTGACTACACCAAAGTCAAGCGACACCTTACCACCAGGATTTAAGGGCAGCGTGTTTTTTAAGCCTTGCTGATTAAAGTAGTTATAAAGCTCCCAGCTTCCTATAACCTTTGCTCCTGTACGGGTTGCTATCGCTGTCACATCAAGGATATGGTCAAAATGGCCGTGAGAAACAAAAATGTAATCCGCTACGATCTCTTCTATATTGATGTTCCCGGCGAGTTCATTCCCTGAAATGAAAGGATCAAATAAGAGTCTTTTTCCACCTGCTAAGACCGAAAAGCAAGAATGTCCATAATAGGTAAATTCCATAAATTAATGAGTTAAAAATGTTTTTGAGTTATACATACACTTGGCTATTAAAAGCACAAATGTAAACGAACGATCGTTCGTTTACAAATTAAAATAAAACAAAAAACACAAATGAACAAATGTTCGTCGTAAATTTGCCAATCATGGTAAGAACGAAATCGGAAATAACAAAGCAGTTCATTGTACATCAGACAGCACATGTATTTAATACTAAAGGTGTTGCTGCTACCTCAATAAGTGATATAATGGAGGCGACAAAAATGGGGAAAGGCAGTCTATACACACATTTTGAAAGTAAAGAACAATTGGCATATAGTGTTGTTGATTACAACTTAAATGATTTTTTTATAAAGATGGAGACAGTAATAAATTTAGAGTATTCAGCTAAAGAAAAGTTATTTGCCTTTCTTGACTTCCTGCATGATCCGGTCAATCACCCTATTAAAGGTGGATGCCCAATGCTAAATTTCGGAACGGAGGCCGACGATACTAACCCCGTAATTAAAGAGAAGGTACACATTGCTATGAAAGAAGCCCAACTGGGTATTGCTGCAATTCTTAAAAAGGGGATAATTGATGGGGAATTTCAAAAGGATTGGGATGCCGATGAGTATGCCTTAAAGATTTTCGCAATGCTGGAAGGCGGTGTATTGATGTCCAGGGTACATCAGGATTCAATGAATATGAGTGTTTTAATCAAAATCATAAAACGTGAAGTGGAAGAACAAACAGTCTAGCCAAAAAAATTGAGGCCCATGAACATTCCCACTTAAGGACAAGCATATTCCTTCATCCTGACCTTTAAGATTTCGAGAAATAACAGCATAGCAGGACTTATCCATTTATGCGTATGGTGTGCTGCAATCATCGTAATTTTAGGTTTAAAAGTTTTAATAGGAATCTCATCAATCTTTTTGCTAAACAGTTCTTCCTTTACAACAAAATGAGGAAGACAGGCAATTCCAAGGTTATTCATAACACTTTTTTTAACCGCTTCTATGCTCCACAGCTCAATACTCTGCCCCACTTTGATGTTTTTATCCTTTAAGTAATCCTCAAAATACCCCTGATAAACTCCATTAGGATCGTTATTAATTACCTGACAATGTTTAACCTGGTTTTTAAGATCAAAGTTTCTCTCTTTTTTGGCAAAATCAGGTGAAGCCATTAAGCCCACATCAAACTGTGCAAGAGGGATAACCTGAATTTGGGAATCATATCCATTAACCTGAAAATGAATTCCTAAATCAATATTATTCTTTATAATATCTTTTTGTGTTTCATAACAATTTTTCACTTTTAACTTCATTTGCACACCAGGAGCTCTTTCCAGGAACTCTTTTAACACAGGTTGAATGATATAAGTCAGCAAACTATCAGAGACAGAAATATTAATACTCCCTTCTATTTTATTACTGCTTGAATTTAAGAGTTTAATCTGTTCCAGCTCTTCCTCAATCTTTTTAATGTGCGGAATTAGCTTTAAAGATTGTTCGGTTGGAAACATTCGTCTGCCAATTTTTTCAAACAATGGAAATTTAAGCTCATTTTCCAACTGCTGTATCTGATAACTAATAGCAGATAATGAATAATTCAGGTCATTTGCAGCATCTTGAAAATTACCTTTTTCTACAATAGTTTTAAAACTCCTGAGCTGATGAACATCCATACTTTAATTTTTTCGAAGTAAAAATACAAATAGTTTTGATTGTTTAAAATGTAGCATTTTGATATTTTCGTTGCGAATTAAAAGGCTTAAGAAATAAAGATATGATCAATAAAAAGTTAAAGATATCAATAGTAGGTACAGGAGCCATTGGAGGTTATTATGGAATATTACTTTCTCAAATGGGACATGATGTACACTTTTTACTGCGTAGTGATTATGACTATGTAAAGTCTAATGGATTAACATTGCAGTCCGTAGTGCATGGGAATATTCATCTGCCAGAAATAAATGCCTATAACGACGCATCCGATATGCCTGTTTCAGATATTGTCCTTGTTTGCTTAAAAACAGGTCAGAACAAAACAATATTACCAAAAGTACTACCACATATTACTAATGAAAACACAGTAGTTGTACTTATACAAAACGGCTTGGGAATGGAGGAAGACCTATCTGCTGAATTTCCTTTTTTACAAATAGCAGGAGCCACTGCCCTGGTCGGTATTCACAAAGAAAAAAATGGATTGATCGTACATGAAGGTTACGGTAATATTGATTTTGGCAATTATAGTGTGAGGGAAAATACCATGCTTGAATACCTGGCTTCAATTTTCAATAGCATAAATATACCTTCTTCTTGTCAGGATCTATTGCAGCTAAGGTGGAAAAAATTAGTGTGGAATATGGCCTTTAATGGTCTTTCAGTTGTATTAAATTCAACAACCGCTCAAATTATAACCAATCATTTTGACTATTGCAGAACAATCATGCATGAAGTTATTAAAGGAGCAAATGCAAATGGAATTGAACTCCCTTTATCATTTGCAGATGAACTGATTATTTTTACTGAAAAAATAAAAGATTATTCTCCGAGTATGAAATATGATTTTGACCGGTCCCAGCCATTAGAATTACAATACATGTATCAAAAACCTATTGCTGCGGCTAAGGAAGCAGGATATGAAATGATAAAGACTACTAATTTGTATAATGAACTAAGTGAAATCTCAATGACAACAAGATAGGAATATGAAGTGAACCCAAAAGCTTTTGTCCAACTTTTGGGGTTCACTTCAAATCGTTATAGTAATTATATTTGGTTAGCGTTTTTATCTCATTCTCTAAAAGGTATAGTAAAATAAAATACGCTCCCTACCCCTAATTCACTGTTTACCCAGATTTCCCCTCCATGTCTCAATACAAAATCAACAACAAGATTTAATCCAAGCCCTGTGCCCTTTTCTCCGTTTGTACCATAAGTAGTATAATTTGATTTGCTGTTAAGGAGTTCCAAAACTTTCTCTGCCGGCACCCCAATCCCATTATCAGTTACAGAAAAGAGCATATCACTTCCTTTTTTCAATACTTTGATAGTTATTTCTCCTCCTGTATGTGAAAATTTGATAGCATTGGAGAGTAAATTTCTTACTATAGTTTCCAGCATTTCTTTATCAGCATAGATGCCCATCCCTGGCTCTATATGGTGTGCTATCCGAATAGATTTCTTATTGGCCATTGGCAAAACATTATGCACTGATCTTTCTATAAGGTTTGAAATATCATTAATTTCCACAGGATGAAAACCAATAGCATTAAATTGCGACTTTGCCCAGATCAGCAACCCTTCTAAAAGCTCATTTGCATTAGATAATTCCTGCCTGATCATAGAGAGGTGTAAGTGAATTTCATCAACTGAAATTAAATAAAGGTCAGCCAGCGTCATTTCTAAAAGCTCCAGGCTACCTGAAATTGGATTTCTGAGATCATGACCTATAATGGAAAGCAGCTTGTTCTTCTGCTCATTCGATGCAGTTAACTCCAAATTTAATGCTTTCAATGCATTCTCCTGAAACTTCCTGGCTGTTACATCCCTCATACTTCCTTCGGTGCCTACAATCCGGCCATCTTCAAAGATTAACCTGGCATTTACAGACACATATCTTAATTCCTTATCTGCTGTGATTAATCTAACCTCAAAATCGATTACTGTTCCATCATTCTTCAAACTATTGATAATCCTTTCTCTGTCTTGTGGATAATAGTAAAAATCAGAAACAGGCTGACCAATAATAGCTTCCCTGGAAAAACCAGAATATTGAAGAATTGACGGACTGATTTCAGTCACTAAACCAGATTGATCAGCTTGATAAAATACGTCCTGTACATTTTCAAATATAGAGCGGTATTTCTTTTCGCTTTGCCTCAGGTCACCTTCAATTTCTTTTCTTTTGGTAATGTCTTCAATTTGTGATACATAGTGAAGTGCCCTGCCCTGGCTATCCTTTAACATCGTTGCCGCAATGACGACCCAGATGATATCGCCGTTTTTATGAATATACCGCTTTTCAACTTTAACACTTTCGGTAACGTTATCAGCAAGATCAATAAGTTTTGCAATACTTTCCGGTAAATCATCCGGATGGGTAATATCCTGCATACACATAGACTGCAATTCTTTTTCAGTGTAACCCGTTATTTGACATAAACTAGCATTAACACGCTTCCAGCATCCTTCAGGAGAGATCAAAGCCATCCCAACCAAAGAGTGTTCAAATGCCTGGCGAAATTGTTCTTCGCTCTGGTACAAGTTCTCTTCCAACTGTTTATGCTTTGTTATATTAAAACCAACAGCACCTACCAGACTCATATTCCCCGAAGAATCTAAAAAGGGAAATTTGAACGTCATAAAGTATTGAGGAAAACCTTCCTGGTCACGAATAGTTTGCTGAAATTCTTTACTTTGCTTTGTTTTCAGGACTTCTGAGTTATTTACGAACGCGTCTTTTGCCACATCATAACCGAAAATATCCTTTTTGTTTTTACCGATCACTGTAGACGGAAGCTGATGGATATCTAAAAAATGCTTATTTGCATAGGTTAAAATATTAGCTGAGTTAGTAATCCAGCAAAGACCAGGTATATAGTCCATAAACACTCGGAATTGTGCCTCCTGATGTTTACTATTCTTTATTTCCGTAATATTTTCACAATACAATACAAATCCTCCACAGCCTGATAAACTTGCCGTCCACTGATTAATTTGCCATTTGATCAATACCTCGGTTTGATCAATAGGATTTATTCTCTTTGTCTCTCCATGATAATCATTACCAAGCAGACAATTATCAAAAATATCCTGCCATTTGTTGCTATCTACAGTGAATAATTCACTATGTAATTTGCCAATTACCTGCATCCCTTCAAGCCCGTTAATTACCAGCCATTGATTAGACACAGCCTGAAATCTCCAGTTTAAGTCTAAAATAGCCATGGACACCGGGCTATTGTTTAAAATATTATTTAAATCAGCGAAAGAAAGCATAATTCACAAAACAATTAATTTTTAATTAAAATCACCCTTAAACAAAAACCTAAAAAAGTTAAACAAAAGCTTGTAATTATTTGATATCGTTTATGATTTCAAACAACAATAAGTTATTTAAGGCCAAAAAAAGCAACATTCCAGAGATAAGAGCTATATATGAAACAATATAGCGCTTTAATTCTTTAGTGTTACATTATATAAACTTACGTAAATAATAGATTTTGGTTTGTTATTAAATATTTAAAAAATTTTAATATATTACTATTGTTAAATAACCAGAAAACATCAGTCATCCTATTTAAAAGCTAAATACTTTGATCATAACTTAGTAAAATACTAATTTCACATTAATTAAAAATAGTTAAACTTTCTTAATAAAAAAGTTATTTTTATTTAACGAACACAACAAGTAGTTTTTCCGATACTGATTAGCTTATTAGTACAGCTATACATTTAAATATTCAAAGCACATTCAGGTATTATCTTCTTAAGCCTGTAGGCTTATTTTTATAAACATACTATTCAATAATTTATGGACTTCCAAAATAACCCATATAAAGATATCTTCCAGCTTAGCCCACAACCAATGTGGATTTATGATATTGACACTCTACGTTTTCTTGAAGTCAATGAAGCAGCTATACGCCATTATGGCTATTCCAGAGAAGATTTTCTAAGCATGACGATTAAAGAAATAAGACCAGAGGATACTATTCCTCAATTTGAGCTTGCCATGGATAATGGTCACAGACATAAAGAACGTTTCACTAACAAACGCTATAAACACTTAAAAAAAAACGGGGATGTTATTGCTGTAGAGATTAAGAGTAATCTATTTGAATTAAATGGAAAGCCCGCTGAACTTATAATTGCTACTGATATAACTTCAGAGTTACAACATGAACAAGCAGCGAAAAGATTAGAAGAAACGCTGCTCCTGAGTGAAAAAAGATTTAAAGCACTCATACAGGCAGGGTCAGACTTAACATCTATAATTGATATGGATGGAAAATATAGGTTTTTAAGTGAGAGCTGTATCAGTTTGCTTAAAATATATCCTGATAAAATGATTGGTAAAACTGCTTATGATTATATACACCCCGAAGACCGGGAAAGAGTAGTAGAACAGATGAATTCTCTGCTTGAAGTTGAAAGAGTTCATATACAACCTTTTCGGTTCCTGAATGGTAATAATGAATGGCGATGGTTAACTACTACTGCAAGAAATATGCTTGAAGACCCTGCTATTTCAGGTATTGTGACAAATTCTACTGATATCACGGAGTTAATCAATATAAATGAAGAACTAAAGCTAAGTAATGACAGGTATAAGTTAATGCTTAAGGCAGCAGATGAAGCTATCTGCGATTGGGATATTCAAAATGATATAGCTTATTGGAGTGTAGGTTTCAATGAAATTTTCGGTTATAATCTGGATGTATATAATAATACATTATGGTCTGACAATATCTTTCCTGACGATAGGGAACAAGCTTTAAAAGAGTTAAATGATGCGGTAAAAAATCCAGAAACAGAAGTGCTGCATTCTGAATACCGATTTCTTAAAGCAAACAGAGAAGTTGCTATTATCCATTATAGAGGCATATTTCTTCGGGATAAAGATGGAAATGCAATAAGATCTATTGGCTCTTATAGAGATATTACCGCTTATAAAGAGAATATTTCTCAGGTTCAAAGACAGGCGATGCAACTACAGGAAATTGCATGGACGCAATCCCATAAAATCAGAGACTCTCTAGCGAAAATAATTGGATTAGTTGATTTGCTGAAAAATGAAGATTTTGTCACCGATGCTCAAAAAGAGATTTTAACTTTTTTAAATAAATCATCAACTGATCTGGATAATGGAATCAGAAATATCGTAAATATCACATATACTTTAGATAAATCTACTGATTAAGACAAATAGACAGGCATACGAAATGTAAAGCACGTTTCAGTAGTATTGGAAGTTGCCGTTAGGTTTCCACCATGGGCGAGAGCAATTTGCGATGCGATATACAGCCCTAAGCCCAGTCCTTGCTGACTTGGAGTATTGGCCTCCCTTGTAAAAGGCTCAAATAATGTTTCGATTGCATCTTGCGGAATTGGCTTACCTCCATTTGAAACAGTAAGTTCGAAATAATCTAACTCTATTTTGGCAATGACTTTTACTGGTTCATGTGGTGATCCATGTGTAAGCGCATTTGCTACCAGGTTTGATAACAATTGTGAAATACGGTCTGCATCACAATTTATAGTTTTTTTGACCTCGAAATCTACAGTTACTATTCTTTCAGGAAAGGTTATCCGCAGCTCCTCTGTAACATGTAAAATAATTGGTTCTATGAATACATCTTTTAAATCCAGCGACAGCCCCCCTCCTAAACGCACCCTGGCAAAATCCATCACATTAGCTATCAATTCTTCCATACGCAGGCTGCTTTTTTTAATCATACCTACAATTGTTTTATCGCGGTCGGATGAAGCAGAACGGGCTAAAAGCGATGCACCAGATTTTATAGCGCCTAAAGGATTTCTTAAATCATGACCTAAAACAGCAATAAATTGCTCTCTTAATGTCGATAGTTCACGTTCTTTTAATAGAGTCTTTTCCGCATCAATAACCGCGAGGCGTAAATTTTCTTCATAAACTTTTCTGTCTGTAGCCCGATAGACATTTAAGCGTATAAATAATGGCTTGTTGTGCTCATCGTTTCTAATATATCCATTGAGAAGAACAGGGAGCTTCTTGCCATCTTTTAATAATAATTCAGCAGCTACTTCTTCAAAAGATCCTTGTAATTTTAATAAAGGAGATAAATGGGTTTCATAAAAAATTCTGCTCCCCATAGCCAGCAAACTGCTCATGCGCTTACCAATCAGATCTTCCTTATTATAACCCAGCCATTCCAGTAATTTGGAGTTTATTCTGATAATGTCGCCGCGTGGGCTTGTAGAGATATAACCAGATAGTGAATGTTCAAGAAAGTCCTCAAAATTATTCTCGAGGTCTGAACTGTTATTTTTTTTTGGATCTGAGGACATATTATAAATAAGCTTTTATGGCTGATATCGTTTCCTCAGGAGCGCTCAAATGTGGACAATGACCAGTTGCTTCCAAAATCACGAGCTTACTTTCAACCATTTTTTCATGAATATACTCACCAACTTCGATAGGTGCAATAATGTCATCTGAACATTGAAGTATTAATGCGGGTGTAGTACATGTACTCAATATACTTCGGCTGTCAGTGAGAAAAGTTACACGTGCAAATTGCTGAGCAATGGTAGGATCGGTACGGCAAAAACTATTCGTTAATTCTTCACCCAGCTCACTCCTGTCAGGATTGGCCATTATTAATGGTGCCATTGTCATTGACCATCCCATATGATTTGTATTTAACGACTCTAAAAGTTCCTCAATCTCATCCTTACTAAATCCTCCGATATAATCTCCGTCATTAATAAAAGAAGCAGATGGAGATACTAAAATTAATGTTTTAAATAAGTGGGGTGCCTTTTCTGCTGAAAGTATACCCATCATGGCACTAACGGAGTGCCCGACAAAAATAATATTTTCTAAGTTCAGCTCATCCGCAATTTCTACTATATCCTGAGCGTAACCATCCAGGTCCTTATATTTTGCCGGATGATATGCTTTCAGGTCAGATTTCCCTGCTCCAACATGATCGAATAAAATGATTTGATGAGAATCCTCAAAAGCCGGTGTAATAAAGCGCCACATGTTTTGATCGCAACCAAAACCATGTGCAAACATCATAGGTGATGTACCATTCCCCTTTATTACTACATTGTTTCTGCTTAGTATATTCATTGAAACTCTTTATTATAATCCAGATAAATAGTCAATTGCTATAAATGCATATTGTTAAATCGTATTTTCATACTAATTGTTCAAAAATACGAATATTTGGTTAAACAAATGAAGATGTAATGGAAAGATTGAGTCCTGCTTCCCATACCGTAATTTAATTTAGAATGTCAATTTTATACTTAATTTAGCCCATGATTGCAACAACACAAGCTAAAGAGTATGAAAACGAAAATCGATATTGAAACCTGGCCAAGAAAAGAACATTTCTTGCTATTTAAAGAGTTCGAGGAACCTTACTATGGTGTAAATATCTCCATTGATTGTACAGCAGCTTATCGGGATGCGAAAGCCAGTTGCGCATCTTTCTTTCTTTATTATCTCCATAAATCATTGGCAGCAGCACAGCAAGTAGATGCATTCCGATTGCGTATCGAGAATGACGAGGTGTTTTTATACGATGTCATCAACGGGGGCTCCACCGTTGACAGACCTGATGGCACCTTTGGTTTTGCGTTTTATGATTACGCCGCTAATTTTGGTGATTTTATGGAAACAGGCTTAAAGGAAATGACACGTGTCAGAGGGCGTAATGACCTGGAGCGTACCAGCCGGCAAGACTTGATCCGGTTTTCCGCACTACCCTGGATCGATTTTACTTCAGTATCCCATGCCCGTTCGTTTGCCTTTAAAGACAGTGCTCCAAAAATATCCTTCGGCAAAATGACTGAAAAAAATGGAGTTCGTACTATCCCAATGTCTATCCATGTGCATCATGCACTAGTTGATGGCTTACACATCGGACAATTTATAGATATTTTTCAGAAGCTGATGAACGAACCTGTAACAGGGAAAGTTATCCATTTTTCCAAAGACATTTAGAAGGTGGCTCTGTAAGCGGCCAATACTGCCCCGTTGACAATTAAAATCACTACCTTTTGGAATAAGTGCTGTAATTAATGGGGATCCATCTATATCCAATTCCATCTTTTTCATTACGTACATGACCAATCCCGGGGAATGACAGATGATCTCCTGCAACCCAGTATCCATCTTTTGCGGCTTCTGAAAATGCTTTCTTTCGGGAAGCGGCAGCAGCCTTCGGATCTACATCATAGATGATAGTTATGGATGGATCTGGAAACTGAACAGCAGCTGAATGCATAATATCGCCCCAGAAAACTATTTTTTGTCCTTTACTCTCCACTGCATAAAAGCTGTGCCCGGGTGTATGACCAGGACTGGCTATCGGAGTTATTCCTGGAAAAAGCTCGCTGCCATAGGTATAGGTTTTCACTTTGCCTGCATTCATATAGGGGCCAACTTTAGTTGTTGCTTCAACAAAGTATTTTTTCATTCCTGCGGCGGCTTGTTTATAGTTTTCCGGACTTAACCAGAAATCAGCTTCTGCTTTACTCACATATATCGTAGCATTTGGAAAAACCATTTGCTTTCCTTCCATTAGCCCGCCAGTATGATCGGTATGGATATGGGTAATTAATACTGCATCTATCTGATCCGGAGAGTAACCGGCTCTTTTCAGACTTTCACTCAAATGTCCAAGTGATGGGCCGTATAATTCGGCTGTTCCCGCATCTACAAGTATCAATTTATGATCAGCCTTAATCAGATAGGCATTCACGGAAGCTTCAACAGGGTCTGTTTGATAATTAAAGGACAATGCTTTAGTCAGTTTCTGCGAACTGATTTGTAAAAGTTTGTTCAGTTCTTGTGGTACTGTTCCATCTGATAAAGCAATGATTTCAAAGTCGCCCAATTTCATCTGGTAATATCCCGGCTGAGCAAGCGGTTCGGATACCCGTAGCTGTGCGTTGGTTGTTGTTGCCATTCCCGCAACAACTGCAATCGTAAAAAGTGATTTTAAAAAGTTTGTAAAATGAAATGATTGGTTCATATTTCTAAGCTATCCGTTACCTCCATTGCTAACAGATCGTATACAAAGATGTGCTGATAGATACGCTTAAACAAGTACGCAATTCATTATCATATAGGGCGGAATTTATCCCTATACCCCATATTAGAATTAATAATTACTTTTATATCGCATTACCTAACAGCAGTATATGTACGAAAGAAAGATTCCCAAAGACCTGGATTGCGGCATGGCAATGATTATGGAGATTATAGGCGGTAAGTGGAAACCATGCCTGATACTGAACATTAGTCGTGGCTTTAGAAGACCCAGCGAACTACAAAGATTAAATAAGAAGGCTAGCAGAAGGGTACTCCATCAGCAACTTAAAGAATTGGAAGAATTTGGTATAATTACACGTGTCGTTTATGCCGAACTTCCGCCAAAAGTAGAATATTCTCTAACAGACCTGGGAAGTTCATTATTACCCGTAATCGGTACAATGGACGACTGGGGTTCTCAATATATGGACAATCCTCAGAACTTACCTATAATCAATGGATTAAAAAAGGTTTCTTAGTGAATTGCAAATTTAAACAGGCTATTAAACTTTTTCATCATTTGTTTATCTTAGTTTTAACCGGAAACTAGTTAGTCTTATCAATAGCTATGAAATTTTTTATTACAGTCATTGTCTCTTTAATTTGGTGTTTGCCAGCAATTGCTCAATCTCCTGTTAGCAACGCAAAAACAGAAACGCAAAAATATCTTCTTGAATATGACCCAAATATATTACGTATAGAAGGCAATTCGTTGCCTATAGGTATTGTAGTCCTATCTGATAAGGCACAAAAATCACAAACTAAAGGTTTTTTAAAAGGTCTTGATAATTGGTCGAAATATAAAATAGAAGTAGATAGTGGCAATTATTCAAATGGGAAAATTAAAATTAAAGGAAACAGAAAAATATATAAAAAAGGAGATTCACTAACGGTTAATGTTTACGCAAAAAAATGGTTTTTAGGTGGGAAAGAAAAGTGGTTATTTATGCAGAAAATACCATATAATTATGAAACAAGCATCAATATTTTAACCGCAGGGAATTTTTCTAAAGCACCTGGTGACCATGTCCATTTTGGTATACGAAAATACTTTGATAACAAGATGTTTATTGACAAATGGGCTCCGGTCAGGAAAAATTTAAAAGATTTTGTTTTTCTGTTTAATGGTGTTCATATTTCAAAATCAAAGGATGATTTAAAAATTGATAATGATCCAACTAAAATTAAAAACAATAAAATACAGTTAATAACTCTATTAGCTAAAAACACCGCTATAACTGATACGCTTAATGTTTTACTCGATTATGTTGCCAACTATCAGTTCAATACACAATCGGGCAGAACGGGGCATGATTTAAATGTTATGGCAGATATTTTTTATGAGCCGGTTATCAATGCTCAATTGTTAAAAATTAAGATACAAAATCAGACTACAAATCAAATCTATAATTATTGGATAAATACAAATGGAGGTTCGATTGCTATTTCAAGTAAAAGTGCAAATGGAAGTGACGGTTTAAATGGCTCGGACGGTTCTTCGGGCACTCAAGGCTCCCCTGGCACAGTTTCGACTAGTGTAGAAACAAAAACTAATAGTGATGGAACAATTACCACTACTACCAACATAGTAACTGGTCAGGGTGGCGATGGTGGAAATGGCCAGGATGGCGGAAACGGCCAGGACGGCGATGCAGGTGGTAACGGCGGAAACATTACTATTAATTATTCTCCCGGTGTTACCCCCTATCTAAACCTGATTCAAGCATCCAGCATTCCGGGTAGAGGTGGGGCCGGAGGCAAGGCCGGCAAAGGTGGCGCAGGTGGAAATGGAGGCGTTGGAAACCCGAATGGGAATAATGGTTCAAATGGCCGGGATGGTCGTAACGGTTTCGATGGTTATAATGGGCGGAAGGGAAATGTGACTTTTAAAATAATTAATTAGATAGGATAAAACTGAAACTGATAGTATCTGCTCCTGATTTTCATAAAGAAAGATCAGGAACGCTTAATAATACATCTTTACCTTTAAGTTTCGCCGGACAGATCAATTTGATTAGTCGTTCAGCAAGCCCAATTTTTTCTCCAGATCACCTAAGGAAATTTTACCAAAGGCAAAATCAATTTCTAACAATGTTCCTTGTTCTTTTTTCGTTAAAGGCCTGTTCTCTATGAGCTCCATTAACTCATTCTCGCTGGCAAGTGGTGCCAGAATATTTTTCTTTTCGAAAAATGATTCGAAATACCGGATTCCAAACCTGCGCTGCGATACTGCATCAAAATGAAGTCCGTCTGCGTTAGCTGTTAATCCATTTGCTGTTACAAAATAACAGTCCGGCTTTGTTTCAGCGAATTTCTGAAGGGCATAATTAACCTGGTTATATTCAGTAAAATATTTACCGTATCTGCCACCGCTTAAAAAGTCGCCAAGACCACCTGTAATAAAAGGAATATCTGGTGCGTCAAGCTCGCTGCGAAATGCATCAATGATAATACTCAGCTTATCGTAATAAAGAGCAGAAAGCCCACCGAAACTATCATTTTCTCCCTGATGCCATAAGATACCACATAATTTACTGTTCCTTAAGGCAAGTTTTGCCTGAAATACAGCGTTTTCAAAGAGTGCGCCCCCAACTGCCCAATCATTCAGGCTCGTACCTCCGTCAGCACATGGTATCAAACCTATTTCTTCCTGATCATTTTTTAATCTCCAGGCACCTGCAAATGATGCGGCAAGTCCTATACCAGATGTGGGCCTGTCAAAATTAATTGGTTCTGTCATCGTTTGCCAGCGGCCGTTCACCAGCATTTTGATCTTTTCATCATAGATCTGCTTAACATCATTCAAATATCCCCGCCCCGCCATATTTGACTGGCCTATCATCAAAAAGGAATTTATCATATTTTTTATATTTATACTGTCTGTTAGTAGAACAACTATTTTTTCAAAGCCTTCAGTGCAAGTTTAAAAGTGGCCCATATAAGCTCTTCACTGATCTGAAATGAAGCACCAGTTATACTTCTCCCTTGTTGGTGAAAGCGCATTAAAGTATATAACGGACCAAATGCAACTGACCAGTAAACATCAATGGGCAAGTCATCCATTTCACCCCGCATTACAGTATTACTAATAAAACGCCCCATATTTTCTTTGAACTTATTTAAGAATGCGCCTGTACTGCTTGTGAACATTTCAAGGAAT
The DNA here is from genome assembly GCF_014200595.1 of Pedobacter cryoconitis. Taxonomy (NCBI): domain Bacteria; kingdom Pseudomonadati; phylum Bacteroidota; class Sphingobacteriia; order Sphingobacteriales; family Sphingobacteriaceae; genus Pedobacter; species Pedobacter cryoconitis. The sequence goes on along the minus strand of NZ_JACHCG010000001.1, from coordinate 1,652,760 downwards.
TGCTGATGGTAAGATGAACTGCTGATCTGATCAAAAAACTGCCCAAGCAGAGGGTTTTTCATCATATAGTCGAAACGGTTGCGCCATTGAATCCGCAAACCGTCTTCCAATGAAGCATCCGGATCGAAATCTTTATTTATTGCGTCTTCCATTCTTGCCCCCTCTTCCAACACGATCTTTAAAATAAGGTCGTCCTTATCTTTGTAATAAACGTAAGGTGTTCCTACCGAAACACCACAAGCTTTCGCAAGTTTATTAATAGTAAAGCCTTCCAAACCGTGTTTTACGATGATTTCTATAGCTTTTTCCTTTACTAATTGCTCTTTATTAATATCTCTGATCCGCATAATCTAATAATCGCTCAAAACTAAATGATTATTCATTTAATTACAAATCCTTTTGATTTTAATTTAAGCAGAATTGTAAAGTCAATATTTTATTCATGATAAGAACGGATCGTGCCGGAGTAAAACTTAATTATCTATGGGAAATTTCCTGTCAATTATTGTATATTAGTTTTATCGCACAAATTAAACTTAAATCTTATGAAGTATTCAATTGACATTAAATCAGTTATGATCGGCCTTTTTATCGCAACAGTATTATTCGGCGCTTTTAGTTTCAAACAAGAAGGATCTGAACCAGTTGGGAGATATCAAACCTCTGTAGGAGAAAAGGGGGTGGTTATTTTAGACACAAAAACGGGTGCATATATTACCAACCCGTATGTTACTAACAATGGATGGAGCAAGGGTAACTTTTCTCATACTTCTGAGATAGTTAAAGATACGAAAGACAAAAATCTTTAATCAGAGCAGATCGTCATCATCTTACACCAGGATAATTTTTCAATGACTTGCAGTAAACATCTTAAACCCGGAAACAATATATTATGAAACCACATTTTTATTTTTGTTTTATAGTACTGGCAGTACTATTAACAAGTGCAACTACGAAAAAAGAAAAAACGCATGAAACTCCAAAAATGACGATTCAAAGTCAAGCAAGAGTAAGTACGTCTGCTACACTTACAAGAAAACTAGCATTTTCAGGAATAACTGTACCAGTTGAAAGGGCAACAATTAAAAATTTGAATACCGGACAAATTGCTGTTACAAATAATGGTGGTCAGTCAACTTTGGATTTGAGCGTTGGCGATCAAATAAGCATTAGTGTTCCTAAAAATACGATATTGGATGCTGGAGGACAAAGTAGCCTCCTGGTAACATGGACAAGTGGACAGCCGATTAACAAAACGATTGTAATCTCTATAACAGATATAGCAAGCAATCAGGCATGGTCTGGTACAGCCACTTTAAATTAAATACTACCTGATTAACCCGGTGAAAAATCACTGCTGAAATACTTAGAGTTTAAGTTATTTTAGCAGTGATTTTCTTTTTAAATGATATTACTCATTTCAAATAATGTTTCTGTGAATAATTATCCCATTTTTTTATCAATTGACAATTGTAAAGCGCCATTTTATATTCAGCTTTGCAAAATCAAAAGGCGCGACATTTTATCTTCGTACAATGAGTTTAAACAAACAGACAACATTACCATCCCAGACACCTGTCTATGGTTGGACAATAGTAGTAACCAGCCTGGCTTTTGTCGTTGCACAGCTCGATGTTTCAATTGTAAACATTGCACTACCACAAATTGCTGACACTTATAAAGTAGATATCAATATTTTGCAGTGGATAGTGGATGGCTATACGCTTGCCTTTGCTGTCCTGATGTTATCTGCTGGAAACTTAAGTGATCTTTTTGGAGCCCAACGTCTCTTTCAGATTGGCATGATCATTTTCGGGATTTCATCTGTAGCTTGTGGATTAGCTAACAGTCCATTTCTCCTGATTGCTGCGAGGGTGTTTCAGGGTGTTGGTGCAGCAACGATGATCCCTAGTTCATTGGCTATTTTGAATCAAACCTTTGCCGACACACCAAACAAAAGAGCCAAAGCTATTGGGTTGTGGACAGCAGCAGGAAGTGCCGCTATTGCAGCAGGGCCTATAGTTGGTGGAATACTCATTAAGCTTAGCAACTGGCGTTTTATATTTTTCATCAATGCTCCTATATGCCTTGCGGGCATCCTGCTTACTTTTTTTCTTAAAAAACAAGCCAAACCAACCCTTGTTAAAAAATTTGATATACTGGGACAAGTTGCCTGGATGCTTTCCATTACGCTACTGATCGCAGCAGTGATTGAGTGGTCTAAACTAGGCTTTACCCACCCGTTAATTTATGGAAGCCTGTTACTTGGTGGAATATCCTTTATTGCTTTCCTGATCATTGAAAATAAGGTAAGCCATCCAATGTTGCCATTGAGCCTTTTTAATTCAGTTTCTTTCAATGTTTTGTTAGGTTTAGGTGCAGTGCTCAACGGCTTTTATTATGGCACGGTGTTCATCCTTAGCCTCTATTTACAAAACATATTACACTATCCCCCACTTACAGCCGGTCTCGCATTTTTACCATTAACGGCCGGATTTGTGATCTCCAATCTATTGAGCGGCAATATCATTAATCGTTATGGTTTGCGTACGCCTATTCTGATAGGGCTAACGCTTTTTGCATTTGGATTTTCAGGTCTGTTTACAGCCAGCATGCACACCTCTTTCTGGCAATTATCAATTCCATTCCTTCTTATTTCTTTAGGTATGGGGCTTGCTGTTCCTGCAATGACCACTGGTATTCTTTCCAGTGTTGACAAAACACTTTCAGGAACTGCCTCAGCAGCATTGAATACGGTTAGGCAAGCCGCAGGTGCAATTGGAGTAGCTGTTTTTGGCGCTATTGCAGCAAATGGCGGAACTGCAATTTTACATACTATAACAGTAAGTATTATAGCTGCTATTGTGTGTACAATCGTTACTATTGTTCTCAGTCAGAAATACCTTAAAAAAGGTGTCTGGTGAAACTAGTTTACATCTTTAAAACTAGTTTCACTAACAACTTAATAACACTTTCCTTATTTAAAGGAAGCACAGTACCTACAATGGTATAACCTTCTGCATAGGGTACAAGCAAACTTACTACCTCTCCGGGTTGTTTAGAGAATGCGGCAATGAGATCTACCATCCAGGTACAGTAATTTTTATAATAGGTTTCGACAGCTTGTTTAAGCTCATCATTTCTTGATGACAAGGCCCATATCTCCTGAAACATCATGGTTTGATTATTTGACTTACCATTTAGCAGCAGTAAATTCAATAGTTTCTCTAAAAACACTTCAATTGAAGGAGTACTTTCGGCCTTTAACACGTTCAAGGTATGTGTTACTTCCTCTTTGCAGGATTGAAAATATTGTTCTACTGTTGCTATTAATAGCAAATCCTTATCTCTATAATAATACTGTAGATTACTTAATGAAAGATTTGCAGCTTTTGCAACTTTCCTCATAGAAAGCTGATCTGCTCCTTCTTCACTAAGAATATTTATGGTTGCTAATATAATTTGATTTAACCTCTCCTCTTTTTTATCCATTTGTCATTCAAAAATAAAGAAAAATAATAGTACATCCATCATATAGGTCACATGACCTATATTTACTTCCGTAGGTCATGTGACCTATGTGATATATTAAAATAATCTTATGGAATTACACAAAAAACGTATCTTAATTGTTGGCGGTTATGGACTTGTAGGAACAAACATTGCGCGTCTGATCAGGAAAGAATATAAATCCATTGAATTAATTCTTGCTGGTAGAAATCCTCAAAATGGAGAAGTGTTAGCCAGAGAGTTGACCAATGCAGAAACTGCTTACCTTAATTTGGAAGATGGTTTTGAGCTGAGCCTTTATGGGACGGTAGACCTTATGATCATAGCAGTGGAGGATTATAAGAATATTTTGCGGGAAACGGCGATCTCAAATGGAATTGCTTGTATCACTATTACTGAGCTGGCGGAGGACATTTCCCCAACCATATTTCTTTCGTTGCATAAAACTGTTTCCTCCCCTATTGTTTTGGCGGCGCATTGGCAGGCAGGAATAATTACCCTCGTTGCTAAACAACTAGCAGCCAGATTCAGCGAAATAAATAGTGTGGATACTGCTGGATTATATGACGAACTGGATCCTGTCGGCCCACTGGTAGCGAGTCAGGTTGATAGTTTCGTTGGCAGGGCATTGTTGCGTCAAGATGGGAACTGGCAGTTTGCAGACGCAAAGGAGAATGCCAGAACAATTCGTTTACATGATGATTCATCAATTACTGGTTACCCTATGAGTACTCTTGATGTGCCAAGTATTGCTGCTTTTACAAATGCTCAAAATGTTCGCTTTGATTTCATTACAGGAAAATCCATAGGTAGTAAAAATGGGTCAGTAGCTTCTCATGATCTATATATTGATATTGAAGGCGTCTTGATATCTGGAGAAAAAACTAAAATGCGGACAATAATTTCTGATCCCAAAGGAGTATCTCATTTAACTGCCATTGGTGTATTTCTAATAATGGAAGGGATATTTGGCTTAGGCGGTCAATCTGTCCCGCAGAAAGGTGGTATATATCTTCCTGAAACTATTGTATCAACAGCTAATTTAATGAGCCGTTTAGCAGAGTTTGGTCTTAATATTACAGAAGAGAATTTTAATTAAAATTAATAAAAAACAATAACCCCTCTCTAAGTATTTTAAAGAGGGGTTATATACTTAGCCTGCTAAGATCTCCGGCAAATACCTTTTTTAGATGTTGCTAAACAGTTATAATAAACCACCTGCAACGGTAATTCTTTCACCAGTAACCCAGCCAGCATCGTCTGAGGCCAGAAAAACTGCTACTTTGGCAATATCTATGGGCAGTCCAATCCGTCCTAATGGGGTCAAAGCAAGAAATTGTTTTTCCATCTCACTACCAGGTCTCCCATCTGCTGTGGAACCTTCTGATTCTGTCATACCGGGAGCTATGGTATTGACTCTTATATTTCTTGCCCCAAGTTCTTTAGCCAGTGTTTTCGCCAAACTATCAACAGCAGCTTTGACAGCGCAATAAATCAATGTGCCTGGTATTGGATTCAAACTTATAGTGGAACTTAAGTTAATAATGCTTCCTCCGCTTTCACCAAACATAGCTGCGGCTTGTTGTGCACAAAACATATGTGCCATCAGACCTGTACTAATCTGTAAATGAAAGGTTTCTTCACTAATATCCTCTAACTTTTCATACCTCCATACGCTTGCATTATTGACTAAAATATCTAACCTGCCATAAGCTTTTTTAGTCTCCTCAAAGAGTCTTTTTATATCGGCAATCTTTGAAATATCTGCCTGCACCGCGATAGCTGTTCCTCCATTTTGGGTAATCTCTTCGACAACTTTATCTGCTGATTCTTTGCTGGATGAATAATTTACCACTACTTTGGCACCTTCTCTTGCATATTCTTTAGCAATCCCGGCGCCGATTCCTTTGGACGATCCGGTAATGACCGCCACTTTATTTTTTAGTTTCATATATTTTAATTGATTTATAATTGACCTCCAGAAACCTGAATTCTTTCTCCAGTCACCCATCCAGCGTCATCTGATGCTAAGAAAACAGCAACTTTGGCAATGTCAACAGGCTGTGCTATCCTGCCTAGCGGAATTTGTGCAAGAAGTTGCGCTTCCCACTCTCCTCCAATAAACCCCTGTTCATGGGCTCCTTCTGTTTCGGTTATACCAGGCGATATTGTATTGACTCTTATCTTTTTTGGCCCCAGCTCTTTCGCAAGTACTTTGGTTACATTATCTATGGCTGCCTTTGTTGCCGCATAAATTAGTGTACCAGGCATAGGGTTTGTACTTACAGTAGAGCTAATGTTAATAATATTACCTCCGCCTTTTCCCATAACCTCAGCAGCTTTTTGTGCACAAAGGATAGCGCCTATTAAATTGGTATTGATATTAGCCTGTAAAAGTTCTGCTGTAATAGCTTCCAGCATAACAATATCATAAATACCAGCATTATTGACCAGGATATCTACTTTCTCAAACGCTAGTATGGCTTCATTAAATAGTCTTTCAACATCTGTCGTTTTTGATACATCAGCCTGAACAGTAATTGCTTTACCACCAAGCGCCACAATTTCGTCTACAACTTTCATAGCTCTTATTTTGTCTTTAGCATAATTTACAATCACCTTCGCTCCTGCTAAGGCATATGCTTTGGCGATACCAGCGCCAATTCCTTTTGATGCCCCGGTTACTATAGCAACTTTGTCTTTTAATTTCAATGTCATTTGATTAAACTTTAGTAGGTTACAAAAGTATATTGTATATATCTTTGCAGAAAGTACCTACTTTTTTGTAGCCTAGCTACCAAAAAGTAAGTATGTTGATTATCAGTATATTAATATTACAAATATGGCAAAGATGACAAGGAAATGTTCTGATTCACCAACTTGTTCAGTTGATTATGCGTTTAGAAGAATTGGCGGCAAATATAAAGGCAGGATTTTATGGTCTTTAAATGAACATAAAATTATACGCTTTGGAGAGTTAGGAAGAATTTTAGCAGATGTGACAACCAAAATGCTAACACAAACCCTAAGGGAATTGGAAAAAGATGATTTAATTATCCGAAAAGTCTATCACCAGGTACCGCCTATGGTGGAATATTCTTTGTCGGAAACTGGATTGGAACTTATTCCATTTATAACCTACTTAAAGGAATGGGGAGATAAGAAAATTGAAAAAGGGAAAAATATAATTAAGTAAACTCACAATTCATGTTTCTTTGTCAGTTTGTATCTCAAGACATCTGCTTTGTATAAATCTTCTGCCCAATGAACTTCAACATCCAGTGATGAATTTGCTGGTCCATTATCGCCAATTGGGTTGCCTGGGCATCTGTTTTCGCCTGCGAAAAAGCCATTAAGTGATTAGTAGTTGAAGTTCACCAACGGGTAAAGGATTTAGTAGATAAATAAACCGATAAAGCCCTTAAAACCATATTTTTTAAACAAAAAATATCTATAGTATACGAGTAGAAAGAATTAATTTAGTGCATGTTCTTATATCGTATAACAAATAGGAAAAATGCGGCTGACCTCTCCGGTCTCGGCGCAAGCCTTTATGGAGGCCGTTGGAATAACCCAGGCAATTCCGTAATATACACTGCCGATACCATAGCATTAGCAACGTTAGAACAATTGGTTCATAAAGTTGATTACATTCCAAACAGAGACTTTGTACTGACTACAATCGAAATACCAGATCATGTCAAAACAGATATACTTTCCGAAAATCACCTTCCAGACGGATGGAGAAGCTATCCGCCTCCAAAAGCACTTCAAATTTTAGGAGATCAATGGATTTCAGACAAGGCATCCCTGGCTTTAAAAGTACCCAGTGCAATAATCGATTATGAGTTTAACTTTTTAATCAACCCGGCCCACCCTGATTTTAAATATCTGAAGATTGTTTCTATCACAGATTTTTCTTTCGATCCAAAGGTAAAAACAAAGGAACGGAAGGAAGAATTGCGTTCATTTAATGTTGATCAGAAGGAAATAGTCAGAGAAAGAATAATCAGTGAAAATGAAACATTACTGGCCAGCACCAGACCTGTAAATTTCAGTTTTGATATCTTTATTTCTCATGCCAGCGAGGATAAGGAAACTCTCGTAAATCCTATTGTAGAACAAATGAAAATCTACGGTTTAAAATACTGGTATGATATAGAACAAATTAGATTGGGCGACCGCATTACCAGAAAAATAAATCACGGGTTGAAGAATTCGAGGTTTATTTTTGCAGTGTTGACTACTACCTTTATAAAAAAACCCTGGGCGATGCAGGAAATTGAATCTGCATTAAATAAAGAAACTGACAGTGGATCCACATTTGTATTTCCAATGTTAGCAGGAACCTACAATGAACGTCAGGAGATCTTAGATCATATAAATCTGTTAAGAGACAAATTACATATTGTCTGGAATAATAATCCGGAAGAAATAGTAAAAAAAATCATTCAGGCTATAGCAGTACAATAATATTCTGCATTAATGGGGTGTATAGCCAATACGTTTTTATAAAAAAAGAGCTACCTCACGGTAGCTCTTAAAAATAGATTTTCGGGAAAATTATTTAATTTCTATTTGACGGCTTATTGTCTTTGCTTCTTCTCTTTTTGGAATATCAATGGTTAAAATGCCGTCGTTATAAGTTGCCTGAATGCCATTTTCATTAGCGCTTTCAGGTAAGGTAAATGAGCGGACAAAAGAGCTATAGCTATATTCACGCTTAGAAAAATTTCTTTCTTCCTGTTTTTCTTCTTTACGTTTCTCCACAGAAATGTTCAATACATTCCTTTCAAGATTCAATTTGAAATCTTCCTTTTTAAGGCCAGGGGCCGCTATTTCAACATGATAGTTATCTTTTGTTTCACTGATATTAGCTGCGGGTACGCGGCTAATCATACGGTCAGTAAAAAAAGTATCATTGAATACGGAATCAAATACATCACTAAAGCCTGGCATTAATGAGTTTCTCTTGTTTTCTGGATTAAATTTAACCAATGTCATGGGTTTTTCCTCCTTAATTTGATTTAATGATTAAAACTTTAATTAATTAAACGTTATGAACTTGTGTTCGATAAAATTATCGCAACTGAAATGCCAAATGCATTTTTGCCTGTACAAGCTGAAAAAATTACAAAATCACTGAATATTTTTCAGTTTCTGACTGTCAAATATTCAGAAAGCAATCCAATAAAGGGATTATTATACCAAGATTTCCTATTAATATAGCTGTCTTAAATTCTCTTTAAAAAAATAAAAACTTTTGTAAGGTTCGCCAGATCTCCCCGACCAATGGGCAGACAAAACACAATTATAACACATGAACCCAAAACACAAAATTTAAAGATGAAATGGCCCTGGTAACGGGCAGAACTAAAGGAATTGAAAAGCTATTGCCGACAGATTGGCTCGGGCATCGGGTTCTGTGATCGAAACCTGTTGTCTTTTTGCAACTTTATTATTTGGAGCGTTAAGCGCTCATGCAGATGTTCCTTCGAATCGTATTGTCTACATAGATTTTATTATGAATTCACCTGGTGACCACAGTGGGTCGAGTATGCAATCCCGATATGCACAGTTGATCAGTGAGATACGGGCCGCGACTGTTCACATTTTCCGGCAAAACGTCCTGGCAACACAAGGCACAAGCAATCCGGGAATAATCCGGGTAAGATTTATCAGTGGTGCAACACAAATGTTGCTTTGGATATCGCCACAGGATCTTTACGTCCGTGGATTTACCAATACTCACGGACAAACTTTCGAGTTCGAGGATCGGGAATATGACTTATCACGACAATTGATAGATTTACAGTATCAGGCCGGAACAATCAGGACACTGAACTTCGGAAGTAACTATAACCAGCTGAGAGAGGCTGCGGGTCGGACAAGAAGCCCGACCCCACTGAATTACAATTCATTCTGGAATACCTTTTGGGGTAATAATCCGCACCGATAATACTAAACAAACTACTTATAAAGGATGGCCGCTTTATTATTATTCCGGTGATAGCAAAAAAGGTGATGGTATACTCAAAACATGGTTTGTATCAACACCAGTTTATAAATTAATGTTTGCTATGTAAGAACCTTTATCGGTTTGTGGCCTGCCAACAAAACTGTAGCAAGGCAATAAAAAAAAGACACTCCGGGCCAGAGCGTTTTTTTTTTAAACTCATTGATATCATTATTAATCCGGATACATCATATTATAATAATCCTTAATAGTTATAACCTTAGGATCAGTACTATTCTCCATCCTTGTCCCTCTTTTTACAAAGATAAAATTGGTAGTAAAAAACTTCTTATTTTTCTGATCACCCGAGATTCCCTGATACATAAAAATCCATGCATTAAGCGTGGGTACATCCCAAAAAAAAGATTCTCCATTTCCTTTTGAGTCTCTCTGCTGGTAATTTGGATATGTCTTTTTTAAATAGTCTACAATTGACTTCGTTTCTTCCTGATTAACAGAAGTATATTTAAATCCTAAATAATTTGGTTTATCCTTACCGGCAACAAACAAGGACAGATTATTATAATCTGCAAGGTTTCCATCAGGAAAAGAATAGGTGCTAAGTTTAACTCCACCTAGTGCATAATTATCTGGTTTATTTGTAGTGTAATTTCTCAATCCAAGATCAGGATCCTGATCCTTTTTCAATTGCTTATCTCGATGGACAATTTTTAATACATTTTCATCAAATTTCAATGCTAAAAGATTAGTTTTTGTCTGTGATTCACACGACATAAAAGTGATTCCTATCCAGAGTAACAAGAAATATTTCATAGAATTATTTTTTAATTAATACCTTTTTTGTAATCATATCCAATTTAAACTGTTGTTTACTTGATTAAGCGTTCTTAAATATAATATTTTTACTTTTAACGCATGATGAGAATAACTACACTACTTCTTTTTTCTTTGCTTACACATAACCTGTCTGCACAGCAAAAGAATGGTCTAAAGGTGATTAATTCCCTGAAAGTCTATAAAAACACCTGTGCACGGGATCCAAACCAGGAGTTGATAGAACTCAGGAAAATGATTCCCGATTTGGTCCTGGACATTCGGTACGCAACAGCAAACAATTTCATGAAACAGGTTATGTATCCCCAGGCACGGGCTTTTGCCAGAAAACCAGTTGCAGAACAGCTAAAAAAAGTTCAGGCAGAACTTCGCAAAAAAGGGTATGGATTAAAAATTTATGATGCTTACCGTCCTTACGCAATCACGGTTTCTTTTTATAAAAAGGCTTCTGATAAAAGTTTTGTAGCCAATCCGGCAAAGGGTTCCAAACACAACCGTGGTTGTGCAGTAGATCTCACCCTGATTGATTTCAAAACAAAGAAAGAAGTCCCGATGCCTACTCCGTATGACAGTTTTGCCCCGGAGGCTGCCGCAGCTTACCGAAAATTACCACCTGCTGTGCTCCGCAACCGGGATTTTCTGATCCGAACGATGCAGGCACATGGTTTCAGGGTTATCAAAAACGAATGGTGGCACTACGATTTTATAGGGTGGCAGAATTATGCGCTGATGGATATTCCCTTCAAAAGTCTTTAAGATAGTCCTGCATTTAATTAAAAGAAGGCCTGAACTCCTTCGGCAATATAAGTTAAACTGGCTGATTTAACCAGCTGAATTTATCTAAATCTCCGTTTAGTTTAGCCAAAACAAGCTTATCAAAGGGAACTATAGTGTTATATTTCCCTTTGATAAGCTTATTTAGACCGGCTAAAAAAACTTAGTCTTCCTGCTGATAAATAGCAGCAAAGTTCTCCGCAAATTCTGTAAGTTTAACTTTGCCCAAAACAGGCCGGTTGCGGTAATAGTCTTCGTACAATTTACCACTGCCCTGACTGGCTTGCATTTCAATAAAGCCCCGGGCAATCTGAGGATTAAACCCGACGCTTAACCAGGAATTTAAAAGCTGTTCATCTGAAATGACCTTCCATTGCAAATCAGGCTTTCCGATCGCTTTTCCAAGCACCCCGGCAATTTCATCAGGCGATATCTCCTCGCTGGCAATATAACGCATAGTTCTTCCCTCAAAAGGCAACTCCACCTCCTCTGCAATCACCGCAGCAATGTCTAAAGGGGAAACCCATGGTTCTTTTTGATCACCACCGTAATTAGAGATGATAGTACCTTTGTTTTTGATAGTTGAAATGAAGGAGAACATATTAGTATAGAAACCCACCGGACGTAAAGTTTTAATGGACACTTCAGCTGGCAGTTGCTTCAAGATATTTTCCACATGATGATGAAATACTAAAAAGCCGTTACCTTTATCCATGTGCGCGCCAATACTACTGAGGTGGATTACCTTTTTCACTCCTGATTGTTCAATAGCCTCTTTATAATTACGGCCGATCTGACTAATGATACCAATAAAATCAATTTCCTTCTCAGAAGTGTCACCACCAGCGGCATCCAGTGTTTCCATGAGATATACAATATCTGCGCCTTGAAAGGTTTTGACAAGAAAAGAAGCGTCCTGCATGGAGCCGATTGCTGCCTGAGCACCAAGTGCTTCAATTGCCGGTTGTCGTTCTGCATGACTACTGATGACTATTACGGTATGACCGTGTTGTATTAAAGTCTGGGTAAGAGGTTTTCCAATGTTCCCTATGGAACCTGTAAGTACAATGTTCATAATTTTTCTATTTTGCTGATACAAAGTTCTGAAGCAACGCAATTGAAAAAATAACCAAATACCAAATTGTTGTAGCCAAATGGCCGGGTCAGTGCTTATAAATTGTTAGCCCTTGTAATTCAGATTAAATCCGTCTTTCCCAGAACAGCTCCTTTGCCCAACGCTGTTCCATATAGTAATACTGTTTTCGCAGGTTAAGGTAGTTGTCAAAAATTGCCTTTAAATCTTCCTGATAGGTTCTGATATAGCTGTCATCACCATCACTGCTAAAGAAATGTTCGATGGCCCGTGCAGCATTACAGGCTGAAGAAACTGCAAAACCAATCCCCATTGAAGAAATCGGATCAAATGCTGCTGCTGCATCCCCAATGGCCAGAAAATTATTCTTTACAGAAGAATCGGTAAGCTGAGAAAAAGCATTTCTCACCCAGAGCTGTTCATCTGCAATAGTATTTTGAATTCTTTTTCCGATGTGCTTCGTCTCTAAGAGCAGTTTGTTCCAGTTTCCGGGCTTTTGCAATTGCTGAGTTTTGATAATATCTGCATCTGTAAACAACGTAACCACCAGCCGGTCGCCAGGTAAAGTCGCACTATACCACCATCCATGCTTTACAGTTTCCAGAAATATCTCCTGAGGCAGTATTTTAGGTTCCCTGAAACGCAGGAATGCGCCTATCCCCACCAATTGGTCGTACTTGATTACCTTTAGGTTTAACATTCTGCACAGGTGTCCCTGTCTGCCACTTGCATCGATTAAAAATTTGGTACGAATCGTAAAATTGCCCTTGGTTTGATGTTTCATTTGCAGTTCCCAGGAGTCATTTTCCAGTTGTTCTATCTGTATGCATTTAGTTCTCGGAAAGATTTTACCTCCCCTGTTTGTGACTTCAGACAGCATCAGCAGATCAAACTTTTCACGATCCAGCTGAAAGCTTTTGCTTTCTGGGTTATGAATAGAACTCCTTGAAGTAATTACTTCATTTCCCCAGGCAGCCAGACTGTTGTACCCTTCGATAAAGCTATCTGCTTCAAAGTCATCTTTCTCAATTTCCAGGTAGCTGAGTAATTTAAAGAGACTGGCATCCACATGTTCACCCACCCTGCTTACGTCAAATGCGGTGTTATCTGTTAAAATTACACTTAATGAAGAATGCTGTAAAATGCTTAAAGCAGCGGAGGTCCCCGAAGGGCCTCCGCCAACTATAAGTACATCAGTATTGAAGATATCAGCCATATTTATCTCCTGTTTCTTGAACCTGAACGCGGGAATCCTAAGCCAGCAGCCGAAATTCTGATCGGTTTAAAGTTCCTTTGATCCAGATAGTCGGCCAGTCTTCTGCCTCTTCTCCCCCTTCTTCTGATCAGGGCCCTGTTCTGCTCAATGAAATAAACAGGAATGGTAGTGGCATCGTCTTCAGGATTTCCGCTGATTTCACCTACCGGAACATCTCTGAAACTAAACAATACATTGTCTCTTTCTGTCTCTACAATATAAGGATAGCCTTTCTGACCTGGGTTCTGATCACGGATAAACCCCAGGGAAAACCAGTTTTCTACCATTTGCACGAAGCTGTTTACGCCTCTCTGGTAGTTTACCTGTGTCCCTGCCGGATTATGAGCTTCTGCCTGCGCTTCTTCAGTAAGGTCACCAATCAGCACATCCCATGGGCTTTGAGGTGGCCACCAATAGGAATAATAGGTTGGTGGTTTTGGTCTGGAATTTACTTTATTGATAGTAGGATCGGTAAAATTAATGTATTGAAAGGTACATTGAAGGAAATCCGCCTGCCATGGGCAAGCCATCCTTTTAGTGAGATCTCCAGGTTCACATCCTCCACCTTCACATTCATCCCGTGATGGAGTTAAACCATGCAAATAATAATAATCTTCATTTTTATAATGACTGATCACATAAGGAGCGCTGTATACATTACTGTTTTGCATACTCCAGGTTACTTCTATACCCGGGCACATCGGTAATCCTACACAGTTACCTACACTTGCGGTATCGTGCGGATTGACTGGTATAGGTGCTGGACTAGGGTCATCAATAAAGAAACCTCTTGTCCATTGTTGCAGCAAGAAATACTGCGTATCATTCAACGCAAGAAATTTCTGGATATTCACTTCACTCACAGAGTTACTTCCTGAGCCTAATGGGATCTTAGGAAAATAATCAGTGCCCTGTGTTCTAAACAATTGTTGCTGCGATTGCTGATCGGGAGGCAATACAGGCGGAACTGCATCCGGCCTCCTGAAGTAGGCAAAATAATTTTGACGGTTAGCCAGGTTGGTGGAAGAGTTATTGGAGTAGTCAAAATTATTGGAAGCAAAAGCAGACATTGCCTGTATATTAGAAACCCACTGATAACGGCCAAGCCTGGTAATAACAGGCAGAATATCCCGCTTATATGCAGCCAGATAGTTAACATTATATTGACCATTACTGTAGAGCTGTGGCTCAAGGTTAAACTTTCTTACCCCAACATCATACATCGTATCACTCAGGTTGGAAATATTTACGATTTCAGGGGCAAAATCCGGCGATCCTATAATTACCCATGCAGTTAAATGTTGTGGGGGATCACCATTTCTAAAGTTAACTGTTGCATATACAGGGCCATCAGAAATATCATCATGCCAGGTATCAGAGCCTCCATAATTAATTAGTGGTTCATCTCCACCAGCATTTCCAAATCCACCTAATACTACCAGACGACCTGTATTATCAGTCCTGAGTTCTCCCAGCGTTCTGATCGGACTGCCGTAAGTAACCACATTTGGTGGATATTGTACAGGATAGCCTTCGGGTGCATCGGCTCTGTCAAAGCCAATAGAATCACGTATACCAGAAACTGTTCTTGGCCCGGGATCTACAATCAGCCTTTGTCTTGCATTTCCTGTTACACCGGCATTACGGAAAGGTACGCCCCTGTTTACATAGTTGTTTTGAGGTCCGTATAACAAGTTACCTTCGAGTTCACTAAACTGGTACCAGGCTGCTTTTTTGTTAGCAAGATGGACAGTCCATATAATCGATAATACATTCGGGCTATTTAAGGTCAGCTCCGCTCCGTCATCCTGATAAATCCTGAATAATTGACCCTGCCGCTTAACTAACCCTGTTTCGTCTTTAAAATTAACAATAGTCCCTGTAGCGTTCCCATAAAAGTCAGCTTCAAAAGGCAGCCCTCCGATCGTTTCCGGGGTAAGGCATATTTGCGTAGCGCTATTACCCAATCGGGCAACCCCTACAGATGGATGTATTTTCAAACTCATAATTCATCAATTTAAACTAAGGTTAAATTAAGAAATTTAAAGTTACATAAAGAGCTTTATTACAGATACTTATGTGTCATTTGTCACAAAATATACCTTAGTTACCCTATACAGGTCAGCTCATTTTACTGGAAGACAGGATGTGTCACGTGCCTTTTGGAACTACATACGTTGAAATTAACTTTTAACTAAAAAAACACTATTTTAGTAAGTATAACATAATCACTAAACATCATCAAAATGAAAAAATCACTTATCATCTTATTTACATTGGCCAGCTTTTATTCTTACGCACAAAGCAAAACAGCTTTAGATCAGAAACTTATTGGAAAATGGGAAGCTGTATCTAAGATAGAAACTGAAAAGACCGGTGGAACGGTCACAGACCTGGACAAGGATATATATAAAGCTGGTGAAAAGAGCTATGAGTTTACAAAAAATAATAAAGTAATCATAACTCAGGGATTTGGTAAGCATAAAGAAGAACTTCCTGCATGGACTCAGGGTAATAAGCTTTTTATCGGGAAGAACAATAAAAATAAAGATGCCTATACAATTACCTATACCCAGGGAAGAACTACTTTGCTCAAAACGGAGACTAAGACAAAAAAAGGTAAAACCATTATAGAGACTGAAGAGGTTATCCTTAAAAGATAAATTTAACAGTTATAAAATGTATAGAAAAAGGGTTATTAGTCGGAAAATAACCCTTTTTTGAAACGTTTAGTATTAGAACCTTTTTCCGATACCAAAACTAAATAACCATGGATCTATTTTGGTATTCGCAATTACAGTTGCACCACCGGCAACGCCTGGTATAGTAGTTACTGTGGCGTCTGTTCTTAGCCAGATTTTTTTCACATCTGCATTCAGGAATAAATTTTTGCCAATATCAAAATCACTACCAATCTGAGCAGCGAAAGCAAATTTATTTTTATAATCAGTGTTAGCTATGGCAGGTCCATTTTTAGCACCATAAAAAATGGTATAATTAATACCGGCACCTATATAGGGCAAAATACCTTTTGCAACTGGTGCATGGTACAAAAATGTTAAAGTTGGTGGTAATAACCATACCTTACCGATATTTACATCTCCCAAAGCAGTTTCTGTAGCTGTTATTTGATGACGGGTTGTACCCAGAATTAAATTTGCCGAGAAATTTTTAGTTAAAAAATAAGTAAAATCCAGCTCAGGAATTACTGTCGTACTAATATCTGCCGATCCTCCTATTGTACTGATAGCCGCACTGGCATCAGGGGCAACTACTGTTCCACGCAACCGTACACGCCACTCCCCTTTTTGTTGTGCTAAACCTGTCAATGTCGAACTTATTAAAAGCGCTAGTATCCATACTTTTTTCATAATGAAATCATTTAAATTATGATCAAAAGTATTCATGACTTTCCAGCCTCCACATGAGCTTAAACATTTTCATCCATGATCTTTATCATGAAAAAACAGTCTATTCTATCAGAATGATTAATCCAAACACCTAAGTCTAAAAGGATTCAAAACAATTGAAAATGAGCTATAGCATTAGCTTACAGAACCGCTGCATCTTCCTCATCGATCTGATAAGTATCAATTTCTGCTTTTTTTACACGTTCCTGGATCAGTCTATTATATTTTAATAAGATCTCATCGGGCGTATTTTCAGGTGTACTTATTTTAGCTCTGATCGCATTTTCCAGTGTAGACATGTAATAGTCTGAATACATTTCAAGCGTGTAGGTTACTGGCCCGTAAATCACATTCCCTTCTTTTACTGCCTTAATCCTTACTTTATTTACACTATCCAGCTCTTTTAAAAAATCTTCATATCCAATGTGCTCAATTAACCCCATTTCCCGTGCTATCATCTTTTTTACGACACTGACTACAATCGCATCTTTTGCCCGCCTCCGTAAAGCATTAACAGGAATATCTCCGCCAAAATTCATAGTCCAGAACCCGGGGCCAAATGTAGCCTTATATTTAATTTCAAAATCTCTGATGACCATCAGTTTCTCCTTTTCCATTTGTTGTTCAAACTGAGATAGACTAACCGGTTCACCATCTACAGTAAACACTACGCCTTTTGAAACAGGAGAACAGGAGAAACAAAGTAAAACAAGCAATGTATATAAAATCAATCTCATCTTACAAACCATTGCCATTATACGCTCCGCGGTTAGGTAAAGCAGTAGATGAAACCATATTCCCATAATAATCTTTACCACCATTGTCCGGGATGAGAGTTCCGGAGTTCAGTGCTTGTGACCCAATAGACAAACGATATCCGTTCACCGTATTTATACCATTGAGGCCATTGCCCGGACTCACAAATAATGGATCTGCTATTAGCTTATCCGGATCAGCAGGTTCTCCAGAAGGGTGATTACCATAAAAGGTATTGGAACCGAATACTCCCAAAACTCCGGGAACTATATAATTTCCACTGCCTTGATTATAAACAATGTTGTTTTTAAAATAATAAGCCTGGTTTAAATCACCTTTTCCTCCTCCATCATCCCATGCATGATCTATAATGTTTGTATTCAAGCCCGATTTAATATAAATTGTATTATTATATATCATAGTTCCTGGGGTAATGCCACCTGCAAAATTGAAAATGGTACGCCGGTCATTTTGACTGATGTTATACCTGACTATACTGTTTACTGAATTGGAGGCGTCCAAAATCAACATAAAACCTCCGGCATTGTCATGACTATAATTGTATTGCATGATAAAATTATAAGAATCGATATCCATATCAAAACCTTGTCCATCCCCATTGCCATCTAAAGCCTGCGTATTAAAGGCCTCATTAAATTGCGTGATACAATTACGGCCACGTGTAGGCCAGATAGCAGCGGCCCCATTAAACTGACCATCTTCACGATAGCGGCCACAGTTATTAGCAACATTATGATCAATCAGTGCTCCTTCGCAGCCAAATATCAGGATGCCGTCGCTATCAATATCTTTGACCGAATTGTTCAGCACTTTTACATTTGTGGAGGCGTGACCACTGGCTTCCCACACATTATCCCATACTACAATTCCTGTACGACCGGCATCTTCAACAATATTACCTTCAATGGTTACATTGTCGAAACGGTCTGTTCCAGCTGTTCCGGTAGTCACCACAGCAATCCCTCCAAAAGCATGAGGATCGAAACCAGCATACCTGAAACTACCCGAAACTGCATGAACGTAATTGTTACGGATGATAATATTACTGGTCACCCCACCACCGGTATTCTGAATAAAAATACCCTGACGGAATACATCTCCACGAGTTGCACTGTAATTTGAAACCTCCAGATTTTCAATAATCCAGTTTGATTGATTGAATAGATAAACCGGAGCGCCTATAGTTCCACTGAGGAAAATTTTAGGTTTTGCACCAGTACCATAAGAGCTGATCCTGATCGGACTTGTTGCACTTCCAGATCCTTTAGGGTAAAGCTGCGCATTCCATATCCCCCCGGATTTCAGTAAAATAGTATTCCCCGGTTGAAAAGTTGTAGCATTCACCTTTGCTATTGTTTTCCATGCTGTGCTTTCTGAAGTGCCAGCATTCGAGTCTTTTCCGTTATCCGGGTCAATATAATAGGAAGCAGTACGCTCAGCTGTCACTTTTTTTATAGCTGTAATTTCTACAGGCCCAATCTTTCGGCAAGAGAAAGTCACAAAAACAACAAGAAAATAAAGCATAATGTTCTTTTTCATAGGTACAGGATTTAAAACAAATTAGGAATAATTACTTGCCTTCCTTTATTCATCTTGTTCACCTGCATAAGGCCGAAAAATCGTTAAACTGTCCTCTTAATTTATCATTTTATAATCTCTGCGATTCATTTTGTAATCCCGATTCGCGTTTATCTCTAGTCTTGATCTTATTATTGCCAAACCGGTAAGTAAAATTCAATCTTATCTGGCGGCTTTCCCCCACATACGTAGTATGAAGCAATAGCTTATCCAATTGCGTATCTGTATTTATCCTGTTTGCCTTCCATAAATCAGTAACAGCGAGTTTAAGCGTTGCTTTATCTTTCATCAAGTTCTTTTGCAGTCCCAGATCGACCTGTGAATTA
This sequence comes from Pedobacter cryoconitis, assembly GCF_014200595.1. NCBI lineage: Bacteria > Pseudomonadati > Bacteroidota > Sphingobacteriia > Sphingobacteriales > Sphingobacteriaceae > Pedobacter > Pedobacter cryoconitis. Next base: position 1,633,226 of record NZ_JACHCG010000001.1, on the reverse strand, counting down.
CTTTTGATATAAGTATTCAGCCCACTTATATTTTTCGAATTAACTATACCAGCAATTTCAGCTGTCATATGACCTGGCAGATTAAAAGTTTGCTGAACATTAATTGTACCTGCGAAACGGCTGCGGCTATAGTTACCATATTCCAGAGTACCTGCTTTATTCTCCAGACGGTACCCGATCCCGGTCAGGCTCACATTCCACCATTTAGCCAGGATAATTTGCTGGGTAACAGTCAAGTTAAGGTTATTCTGAAGCCCTATATTTCTTGGGATCATAATAATCCTGTTTTCTTCTAAAACCTCCGTTATCCCACTGCTCAGATCATTTGTTCTGGTATAACTGGTTGATACAGTTGTGTTTTTGTAACTGTATTGCAATACCAGGGTATTTGCATATTGAGGCCGTAGAAATGGATTCCCTTTCCAATAAGAAAGTTCATCTACCGGATAGGAGAATGGATTCAGATCATTATATGCAGGACGGTCAATGCGGCGGGCAAAACTTAAATTATACGCCCCTGAATTTTTAGTCTTATAAGTGATACCCGCCGTGGGAAAGATATTTAAATAGTTTCTGACTACCAGATCCGGCGACTGAGTACTGCCTTCGCGCGGCTGCAAATCTCCTTTAGAATGTGTATTTTCCAGCCTTACGCCAATATCCATACTGAATTCGTCATTAATAGGTGCCTCATACTTCAAATATCCTGCGGTTATTTGCTCCTGATATTTGAAGGTATTTGATAAATTAATATCAATCACATTCACACTACCATTCTCATCATACTGATTGAATACATTATCTGCGTTTACATTAGAAAACTTTGCACCGGCTGCCATTCTCCCCTTCCCAACCGGAAAACCGTAATCAGCCTTAACCGCATATAATTTAATATCCCTGCTATTGGCTACCAGGAAATTATTGGAGGATTGAAAATCACCGTTTGGCGCATAAAAACTATTGGTACTCAGATTTTTTGTAGCCGCATCGAAGATTCCATAATCAGCATCTATATCAAGCGTAGTATTCTTACTCCCTTTGTACCGGTAATTCAAGTTAAAATTATACCGGTTGGCCTTCTGATCCGGGTAGTCACTCTGGCTTTTCAGCGTCTGTAAAAGCTGGCCCGTTGGCTGATCGTAAATATTCGTTAACGGAGTAATCAAACCGCCACCACTGGAGAAATTACCATTCATCACCACACCAATCGTTTTGGTTGTATCGATAGCATAATCCGCCCCTATAGTTGACCCGATACTACGGCGTTTATCAACATCATGATTCGAATTCAAATAAACCTTTCCATTGGTTGTCCGGTCATTGTCATAGTCCATAGCAAAATGTCCAAAATTATGGTTGTAACTTCCAAACAGGTTAACTTTCCCTTTACGGAAGTTAAGATTCATATTGGTATTTTGCTTTAAGCTGACCCCATAAGCAATCCCATTATTGATACTTCCATTGAAACCTTCAGCAATTGATTTTTGAAGCACAAGGTTAATAATACCACCGGTACCAGCAGCATCATATTCAGCAGATGGGTTTCTGATAATCTCGATAGATTTTAAATCGGAAGAAGACATCGTTTTCAGCAGTTGTGCCAGTTCCGCAGCTTGTAAATAAGTTTGTCTGCCGTTAATCATCACCAGTGCACCGTTTGCCCCGTTCAGTGTAATTGAATTATCCTGATTGACGATTACGCCCGGAGTTTTCTTCAATGCTTCCAGCACATTAGTCCCTTGCGCAGTTATACTTTTCTGGATATTATAAATCATTTTCCTGCCTTCAATCTTAACCAGAGGTTTATTAGCTGAGCTTTGAATAACAATTTCCTTTAAACTACGGGCGGTTGTTTCAATTTTGACAATACCTAAATCCAGACTTCCTGATAACTTTAAGAGTTCACTTTGGTAAGATAATGTGCCCAAATAACTGACAGAAACCATGTAATTTCCGGCAACAACAGTAAAAGCAAAAGTTCCATCTATAGCAGTCAATCCTTGTTTAATGACCTCACCAGTATCGCCATCTTTTAAAAATAAAGTTGCACCATCAATGGCCACATTGTCTGTATTCCTGATGATCCCTTTTAAGGTTATATTATTTTGAGCGAAGCTCTTTGAAAATAAGCAGGTGAGAATAAAAATAAATAAGACTTTTTGCTTTAAGTTAGAATTAATCATGAATAGGGGCTGCAATATTTCGGTTCTGTTATAATCTAGCGGAGAGAAAGTTAAGATAAATTAACTATTTGAACGATAAAAAATGCTACTTTATTAGTCCGAACTTCTATAGTCACCCTTTATTTTGGGACTTTTGTCCCTACCCATACCACAAAAATCTTCTGACATTGGTATTAACCAACAAGGAAAAAAATGATACTAACAATCTTAACCTATTCCATCACTGGCATCTTCATCGCACTTTGGTCTTATGCATCATTTCCAAAGTTTCGTAACCTGAGATATTTCAGAGCAATACTACGCAGTCAGGCTATTCCTAAATGGATGGTTTCCCCGCTTACGGTACTGCTGCCCTTAACTGAAATCGGAATTATCATTCTCCTGATCAATTCGGCAACCAGGTTATTTGGGATGTATCTTTCACTAACGATGATGCTCATTTTTACCATCTACGTAGCGGGAATCATGTATCAGGCTTACGACCGGTACCCATGTCCCTGTGGAGGCTTTTTCAGTCATATGGGATGGAGAAAACATTTCAAAGTGAATATTGCCCTGACCCTGCTCGCTTTAGTTGGTGTGATCCTGCTGGAACGTTTACCGCACTAGTCCTTTACCCGCTTCTGCTCGCTTTCTGCACCATTTCCATCATGCTTCCGTAAATTGGAGATAGTTTTACCGAACCTGTAGCTCAAAGAAAGAACACCGGTACGGCTATCGATTACATTATGATAATCAGCTCTGGTCAGTGCTAAATTATTAATTACGCCACTATTCACAAACGAGTGAAATACATCGTTAACCACCAGCTTAACCGTGGTACTCGCTGACAATTTTTTAGCAATAGCCACATTCATCCTATTCCGCTGGCCAGCAACAAACTGTACATTCGTTACTTTACTTTGATAATAACCATCCAGCTGTATCGTCCAGTCTTTTCCGGCTTTAAACTGTAAAATTGGTTTTAAATAGACGAATGTCCCTTTAGTATCCAACTGACCGGTATAAAATGCACTGATTGTATGAATATTGGTTACCTGTCCATAAAAATGAAAGTTAAACCAGGAAGCCAGATCAAAACTCCCATCAAAAGATAGCGACTTCACCGTAGCATTCCCGATATTCCCTGGTCTGCTGTAATAAATACCATCAACAATTTCAATAGTTTCATTCACCTGATCTATTGATTTCCCATAACTCAGTGACGTTGTAAATTTGCCCTTATAGGTATGGGACAGCTCAATGCTATTTGTATAAGATGGCTTCAAAAAAGGATTTCCTGTATAATAAGTAAACTTATCAATTGGTGATAAAAATGGATTTAAGTCCTGATAGTAAGGTCTTTCAATTCTTCGTCCATAATCCATACTAAGCAAATTAGTACCTGCGGTATCAAGCTTATACTGTAAAAACAGCGTAGGAAACAGCCCAGTATAATTACGTTTAAACGTAGAATCAGTTTTCTGTGCATTCCCTAACTGGTGTCCGTTAGAAACTGTATTCTCCAGCCTCAGTCCAGCCTGTAGCGTTAACTGGTTAAAATCTTTATTTGCATTTACATAGGCTGCATTAATATGCTCTTTATATAAAAAATGATTGGTTTTGTTATAATCAGGCTTGGTAACCTGGTTTACAGTATAAAAATAATCGGCGGTATTGCCGGTCTGCGTATAACTGGTTTTAAGTCCTGTTTCTAATTTGACGCCACTTTTCAAAGGATGCGAATAATCTATTTTAGCAGAATATATGTTAATCCCCGCAGGCAGAGATCCACTTAACAGATAATTGTTTACAGGTAATCCATCCTTCGGGTAACTATTGTTATCAAATGACTGATCATTCCGAGTTTTATAGTTTACATAATCTATATCTGCCGTTAATTCCCTGCCGTTTTTATCATACAGATGCCTGTAATTCAAATTAAAACCAATGTTTTTGAATTTATTCTGTTCTCTGTTATCCGCCAGAACAGTAGAATCCATCAAATTCTGAGCATTTGTAAAAATACTTTCAACAAACATTTTTTGTTTCGTAAGACGGTATAGGCCAGTCAATCCAATACCAAAAGTGGTTTTCTCCGAAAAATAGTAATCCATACCGACCTTGCTGGTATAACTTTGTCCGGTTGTGCGGGAAAAAGAATTCTGTAAGAAGTTAGAAACGACTTCTCCATTTACATTTTCAAAATGCCGGTTAATATTCAGATCGCTATAGTTATTAATCACTGCATACCCGAAATTCCCAAACAAGTTCACTTTATTATAACGGTAATTGAAGTTAAGACTATTATTGGTTCGTGCATATTTCCCCTGGACATAACTCAGGTTAACTCCACCGTTAAACCCTTTTAATTTGCTCTTTTTCGTTCTGATATTTACAATTCCACCACTCCCGGCCGCATCATATCTGGCAGGAGGATTAGTCATCAGCTCAATCTGATCAACGGTGGACGAAGGCAGCGATTTTAAATAACTTTCCAGATCTGCTCCTGAAAGATTAGCAGGCTTATCATCAATAAATATAACTGCACCTTTTCCCTTTAAGCTGACCCCTCCGCTTTGATCAATCATAATGCCCGGTGATTTTTCCAGGACTTCATAAACAGTACTTCCTGCACTGCTGATCATTGCGTCTACATTGATCACGGTACGGTCTATCTTTTTTTCTATCAAAGGTTTCTGACTGCTTATTCTGACCTCTTGTAAAGCCAGGCCAGTTTGTTGCAACCGAATAACAGGTAAAACCATATTCACATTTAATTGGAAACTATCTCCCTTATAAACTGAATGTCCGATCATCATCACAGCAACCCTGTAAGTACCAGGTTTTAAATGAGCCAAACTAAATGCTCCTTTTGAATCAGTAATTACTGTTTGAACAGGTATTGAATCAGCAGTTTTATAAAGGGAAACAGCAGCACCATCCAATGGAATATTACTAATAACCTGACCACTTAACGTCAATCTATTTTGTGCAACTGCAAAATTTGAGATTGTAATGAGCCAGGCGACCAATAGCGTTATAATTCTAAGTTTCATCATTGTTTATTTGAGTTGAAACAAAAGTGCTGTCATTCAACCGGATCGACGGTTAACAAAGAGTTAATGAAGAGTTAACGGGCACATAGATATAACTTAAATAATTGTAGTATCATTATATTTGACAGCGCAGATGAACAAGAATCACACAACCAGAGCCCTTTTAATAGCATGCGTAATCATTGTATGCACCTTATCCTTTATTCAGTATTATCTGGTCAGAAACACTTACCGGCTTACCAGGGATAATTTTTATAAAGAAGTAAAAGAAGGGATACTTATGATTACCAATACCCCTGCGATGATTTCCGTAGAAGAGCAAACCAGAGCAGAGTTACGGAAAACGGTGATCCAGTATATAACCAACGGAATGAGCAAACCTGCGTTTATAAAATTATTAAAAAGCAACACGCAGGAAAGCGGTCATAAATTCAGCGTTTACCTAAAAAAAATGCTGGATAAAAAAACTGGTTTTGAGGATATAGTCTATAAATCACAATTTGATGAAATCATCTTTGAAACTGATGGAAAATCAGACACATTACTTGCTGCTTCGGCAAAACCTATTGTCTTTTCCGCAGATGACTTCCACACAGCGCATACGATTATTTTAAATAAGGATGTGACGCTGAGCACTGGAGATGATTTACGCATTTTAATCAGACAATCAAATCTCATGGATATTTCCAAGCGGGAAAATGAAGTTATCAAACGTATGGGTGGTGTATTATTTCTCGCTATTGGTTTAATTGTAGCTGTGATTATTTTATTATACCTGGTTTTTAGTGCGATGATCAGACAAAAGAGACTGGCAGAAATGAAAACAGATTTTGCGAATAACATTACCCATGAGCTGAAAACCCCTTTAAGTTCCGTAAGTATAATTTTAAAAAGTATCTTATTAAAAGAAGTGCAGGAAAAACCACCCTTGCTGAACGACTTGTTGCAATCACTAAACAGGCAGCATGGAAAAATAAGGCAACTCGTGGATAGCGTACTCGATAGTGCAATGATAACGGCTATAAAAGTTGAACAAAAAGAGCTGGAAATTACTGGATTTCTGCATGAGTATGTTAACGACTTAGCTATTGCCAATCATGAATTGATAGCAGAAATAGAGACAAAACCACAAACATTGCTAACCAATGCCGTGACGTTAGAAAAGATATTAAACATATTAGTAGATAATGCTGCAAAATATAGCGAAGAAGGCATGTGGATTCATTTGACGGCTTTCCAAACCCAAACTCATTATCATATAGAAATTACTGATCAGGGATCAGGTATTCCTCTACAGTATCAACAGCATATTTTTGATAAGTTTTACCGCATTCCAGAGGAAAATAAGCATACCGTTAAAGGTTTAGGGCTTGGGTTATATCTCGCTAAACAAGCGGCCTTACAGCTCGGCGCTGAGCTTACTTTGAAAAGCAAATCAGGAAAAGGCAGCACATTTTTAATCCGTTTACCCATATGAATATCAAAGTATTAATTGTAGAAGATGATATTGATCTGGGAAACCTGTTAAAACAATATTTGGAAATAAACAATTTTCAGGCACATAGAGTGTTTAACGGTATTGAAGCCCGGGAAGAACTGAAAAGAGAAACATATGATATTCTAATTATTGATGTGATGATGCCAAAAGAAGATGGCTTCACATTGGCAGAAAAACTAGCGCAGACTTATCCGCAACTCCCCTTTCTGTTTGTAACTGCCCGTAAATTAAAAGAAGATATCCTGCACGGCCTCAAGCTAGGTGCTGATGATTATATTTTAAAACCCTTTGACGCAGACGAGCTGATTCAGCGGGTAAAGAATATCTTAAAACGAACAAAGGCTACTTTGGTTGCTCAGGAAATCATGCAGATTGGCAATTATAAATTCGAACCCGGGAATCTAATGCTTACTTTTTTGGAAGAAGTTAAGCTACTTACAGAAAAAGAAGCTCAGTTACTTCATTACCTGTGTTTGCATCAGAACCAGATCATCAAGCGAAATGATATACTTAATCACTTATGGAAAGAATCTGATTTCTTTAACGGCCGGAGTATGGATGTATTTATCAGCAGGCTGAGAAAGTATTTAGCACAAGATAAAACCATCCATATTGAAAGTATAAGAGGAATTGGCTTCCGTTTTATCATTGATAACTGAGGTTATCACAAGTTTTCCGGTAAAAATACCGCCTATTTTGACGTAAACAGCATTTTTTTCAATTCATAATGAGGCATTTAAACACATAAAGCAGATTAACGCTTGCAGAAATGCACATTATTTGTACTTTTGTCGCGGAGAGTTGGCAGAGTGGTCGATTGCGGCAGTCTTGAAAACTGTTGACTTGTCAAAGGGTCCGCGGGTTCGAATCCCCCACTCTCCGCCAAACAAAAATGCTACCCACAGGGTGGCATTTTTTGTTTTTAATCCAGTTCTGCGCTGAAAGCGCAAGACTGGATTAAAAACAAAAAAGGTCATTGAGCGAAGCGAAAAGCATTTTTGGTTGAAGCCTCCCCCAAAAGGGATCAGCGAGAGCAGCGAGCTAATCCACATTGGAGGATAAACCATTGGAAAGAAATCAGTTAAGCATACGTTTTTTATTAGATCCAAAACATGCCAAATTATTTAGTTTGTTCTAAGATTGTCGCAGATATTGCTACTTGAGCTGGGAATGCCTGACCAGCATCGCCATACTGATACATATGTTTTAGTATTTCCGTAACCCCCACAGCACTAGAATTCCTCATACTTAATAAAGCCGATCCACATCTATTAAGGTTTTCATAATTCTCCTCAATATTATATTTAGCCATAACAGCGCTCATAAGTTTTTTGATTGCTTCTGCCTGTGGCTTACCATCAAAGACAACATGTAACATTTCATATCCTTCTGCTGAACTTTTACCTGTATTACCTATTGTTGACGTACCAGATGATGATTCATTTAAAGGTTCATTATTATTCTGCGAAGAATTTTCATTTGCCCCATTATTTTCACATGAATACAGTATTGATGCAGATGCGATCAATACTGTTAATAATTGTCTTTTCATACTGATTTTTTTATCTTTAAAAAATTGATCTTTCGCTATATTGGTAAAGCCCCAATATTTTATAACATTGTTATTAAGCGTTAACTATCCAATAATCAAAAGTAAAGAAGATCAAATAACCTTCTTTATGGGAACCCGTAAACTAATAATTTTCAATATTTCAGTCTTGAAAAACCATATTAAAAAGACCACCAAACATTCTGTTTACCGATTAACCTCCCCACCAACCACCAATTCCAACACTCCACCCTTAACAAAATCTTCAAATCTAATCGACAACTCTTTCAAATTCAAACCATTAAACTTACCGCTTTGAATATAAACATGATCCGGATCTTGTTGACTAACCTTAATCAAAAACTCCTTCTTCCTCACCCCCTCGGGAAGTTTAATTCTCACACTTTCAAACAACGGCGCCCCTATTAAAAAAGAAGGATCAGGTCCCGTCAACCCTTTGACATCAAAAAGCCCCATAGAAGACAATACATACCATGCGCCCAACTGCCCTTGATCCTCATCCTGACCATATCCATAACCATGTATTCCATCAGTACCATAAAACTCATTGCAAATTGCCCTAACCCATTTCTGGCTCAGATCCGGTCTTCCTGCATAATTAAACAACCAGGAAACATGTAAATTTGGCTGATTCCCATGATTATACAGACCTTGAATTCCTGCAAAAGCATCAATCTGCGTCCCTCCACCAAATGAATTTTTCTGTGAAACAGTAAAAATACTATCCAGCCGGCTGCTGAAAGTTTCCTTTCCAATCAAATTTACCAACTGCTCTGGTGCCTGAGGCACATAAAATGTATACTGCCAGGCATTACCCTCCTGAAAACCTTTCCACGGTTCAAAAGGATCAAAATTATCTAAAAACCTACCCTCACTATCCTTAGGCCTGATGAACTTTGTAGCAGGATCATACAGTAACTTCCAGCCCTCTGAAAGTTTAGTCAACTGGTTATAATCCTCTGTTTTATGAAGAGCTTTAGCAAATTGCGCCGCTGCAAAGGCAGAAAAAGAATATTCCAGCGTATGAGAAGCCCCAAAAGGAGAACCTTGCGTATTTAACTCCGGGCTGCCAGTCAGATCCTTCAAATACGGCGAATAACCTTTCGCCACAAAAACACCAACGTCCAGCTTGCCAGCTCCGGGAATCCGGTCTTTAGCTTCCAACTCATTTCTCCGTACCGCTTCATAGGCTAATGAAACATCATAATTCCTGATTCCTGCATTATAAGCTGCTGCAATCGCCAGTCCTGTAAAATTCGTTCCAACACCTGATACGTATTTACTAGTAGCAATACCATCGCCAAGCCAGCCTGCATCCTTATAAACCAGCAATTGACTTTGTATCCAGTCATTATAATATTCCGGATAGGCAATGGCCCATAACTGAGTCAAGTTCCAGAAAGCACCCCAAATGGCATCCGTATTGTAATGATGAAACTTCGGAGTACCATTTTTCAATAGTGGGATCTGCCCTGTTCCCCCATCATTTTTAGGATAGGCACCATTCACATCACTAGCCAGGCCTCTGCCTGAAAGCGCGTGAAAAAGTCCAGTATAAAACTTAATACGATCCTGTTCCAATCCACCTTTTACTTCAATCCTGCCCAATAACTTATTCCAGTTTTGAATGGCATCAGCCTTTGCCTTTGCAAAAGTTAATCCTGAAGCTTCCCTCGTCAAATTGAGTTTGGCATTGTCCACAGAAGTATAAGAAAGACCTGTTTTAATTCCAATTTGCTCACCTTTCTTTGTCTTAAATTGTAAATATATTCCAGTACCTTTTCCCTGAATTGTTTTAACTCCTTTAAACTGTGTACTATCCTTAAATGAACCATAAGAGGCCGGCATTTTATCCAGTACTGCATAAAAATACATTGTCACATTTGCTGATTCCTGGTATTTCTGAACATATACAGGCTTGGTGATCACAAAGCCCCATATATGACCATGATCATAAGTCACTTTTGCATCAAGTACCGGCCCGCTCTCGCCCATCTTATGACCAATATCAAAGATAACATTGGCACTATCTGTTTCCGGAAAAGTATATTGATGAAAACCAACCCTTTCTGTTGCAGTAAGCTCTGCTTTGATATTATAATCTTTTAAAAGCACCCGGTAATATCCAGCAGTAGCATATTCGTCAGACTTATCAAAAGAAGACCTGTATCCTGAATTTTTCTCCTCCTTTTTGCCAGGAAATGTTTTCAGTTTCCCTACTGTTGGTGCAAATACCACCCCGCCAATCTGAAACTCATGAAAATTAGCAAATCCCTCAATAGAACTATGGCGGTCATCATATCCTACAGCTTCCCATCCTGATGGATTGCCTTCACTCCCATTTGTGCTGGGTGCTAATTTGGCCAAGCCAAAAGGAACTGCTGCGGGTGTATAAAAAAAATACCGGCTATGTGCAGACCCGATATTCGGCCTTACATATTGAACCGGCCCACCCGCTTGCTGTGCATAAAGTAAGGTCGCTTGAATACTAATTAATAAGAGGAAAACAATCCTTTTCATCATGGTTCAGGGTTTTGGTTTTATTAAAGAAACGATAAATACAAAATACAGTCAATCTAAATGTACATACATAATAATCAAATATATTTTAAATTCTTAACAATCCAAAATACATTAAAAAACAACCATTTACACATATTAATCATTCTAATTTCAAAAAAAAGTCAATTACCTATAAGGTAATATCCAAATTTTACTATACTTGTATGTACATATTATTTAGAAATCAACCAGATGAATAGACTCACCATATTGACCTGCTGTACTCTTCTTTCTTTACCTATTCACTCTTACTGCCAACAACCGCTTTACAAAGACGCCAGTCAGCCTATAGCATTACGAACTCAGGATTTAATTAAAAGAATGACGCTCAAAGAAAAAGCAGGTCAACTTTTAAGTCCTCTGGGATGGGAAATGTACGAACGACAAGGAAATAAGGTTAAAATATATCAAAAATTCAAGGACATCGTAGCCGAAAAACAGATTGGCATGCTCTGGGCAACATTCAGAGCCGATCCCTGGACACAAAAAACCCTAAAAACCGGTCTTAATCCTGAGATGGCAGCCGAAGCTGCGAATGAAATACAGCGATATGTGCTAAAAAATACGCGTCTTGGTATTCCGATATTTTTGGCAGAAGAGGCGCCTCATGGCCATATGGCGATTGGTACTACCGTATTTCCAACTGGTATTGGCCAGGCTTCCACCTGGAACCCATTATTATTAGAAAAAATGGCTGAATGTGTATCAAAAGAAGTGCGTTTACAAGGAGCCCATATCAGCTATGGCCCTGTCTTGGACTTATCACGTGATCCGCGCTGGTCACGTGTGGAAGAAAGTTATGGTGAAGATCCTGTATTAACGGGTACACTTGCTGCCTCCATCATTAAAGGATTAGGAGCAGGAAACCTGTCTGATCCTTATAGCACAATAGCCACACTCAAACATTTTGTAGCCTACGCCATACCTGAAGGAGGACATAATGGAGCTGCTGCCAGTGTTGGTGAACGGGAACTGCGTGAGTATTACCTGCCTCCTTTTCAGTCGGCTGTAAATGCCGGAGCAAAATCAATTATGGCCGCTTATAATTCCATAGATGGCATCCCTTGTAGTTCTAATAGTTTTTTACTGACTGATATTTTAATAAAGGAATGGGGATTTAAGGGTTTTACGGTATCGGATTTAGGAAGTATTGAGGGAATAAAAGGCAGTCATCGAATTGCGCGGGATTATACCGAAGCCGCTATCCTGGCACTCAAAGCTGGTTTAAATGCAGATCTCGGAGGAAATGCTTATCCCAACCTGATCGAAGCTGTTGAAAAAGGAAGAATTGAAGAACGGTTTATTGATACAGCAGTATCCAGAGTACTCCGTTTAAAGTTCGAAATGGGGCTATTTGAACATCCTTTTGTAAATCCCCAAAAAGCTAAGAAGGAAATTAACACACAGGAACAGCTCTTGCTTTCCCGCCAGGTAGCCAGAGAATCTATCATTCTATTGGAAAACAAAAATAACATTCTCCCATTGAAAAAAGGAATTAAGCTTGCTGTTGTAGGCCCTAATGCCGACAATGTATACAATATGCTGGGCGATTATACAGCTCCACAAGCTGAAGGAAATGTAATCACTATCTTACAGGGACTTCGCTCCAGATTACCTGATTCGCAAGTAAGCTATGTTAAAGGATGTGCCATTCGTGATACCACAGAAAATACTATTCCTCAGGCCATCGCAGCAGCAAAAGAAGCTGATGTAGTGATTGCAGTAGTTGGTGGATCAAGTGCCCGGGATTTTAAGACAGAATACGCTACAACAGGTGCCGCAATTGCAACAGATAAAACCATTGGAGATATGGAAAGTGGTGAAGGATTTGACCGATCCACACTAGATCTGCTTGGCAAACAAATGGATTTATTAAAGGCATTAAAAAAGACAGGAAAACCCCTCGTTGTCATCTATATACAAGGACGGCCGCTGAACATGAACTGGGCTGCTGAAAATGCGGATGCACTACTTTGTGCCTGGTATCCTGGCCAGCAGGGCGGCCCGGCCGTTGCAGATATCTTATCCGGAGATTATAACCCCGCTGGGCGGCTTCCTGTTTCTGTACCCAGAAGTGTCGGACAAATCCCTGTTCATTATAACAGAAAAAGTCCGCTTGACCATCGTTATGTCGAAGAAGAGGCCACTCCACGTTATGCTTTTGGTTATGGAAAAAGTTATACAACTTTCGCTTATCATGACCTGAAAATTAGCAAAGAAAGTACCAAAGGGACTTACCGGGTGTCCTTTATCCTACAAAATACCGGCCCCTACGATGGAGATGAAGTAGCTCAACTTTACTTGAAAAACCAGTTTGCCTCAATAGCCCAACCTATCAGACAATTGAAACATTTTGCACGTGTTAAACTTAAAGCGGGGGCTTCGAAACCCGTAGAATTTGAATTGACAGTTGATGACCTGTCTATCATTAATATGGAGATGAAAAAAGTATTTGAATCCCGCAGCACATTCACCATTATGATCGGGTCTGCTTCTGATAAAATCCAACTGGAAAAACAACTTGAAATTTAACATGAAAAAATATCAAATTTACGTTCTGTACTCTGCATTTTTGGTGGCCGCCTGCCCTACTCAGGGAAAGGCCCAAAATCAGGAATTGGCTGCTCAAATCCTTGCCGACTCTTCGTTAACTCTTGTCGGCAATATGGCAAAGGATGTCATTAAAGAAGGTTTTAATGCTGGAAGTGGTTATTCTCAGATCTGGGCAAGAGACTTCAACACATTGATTGAAACTTCTTTAGATGTACGTTCCAAAGCAGATGTCCGGGGGGCAATCCTGCTGTTCTTTGCACTCCAGCAAAAGAATAACGAAATGGTAGATGGTTATGTGTTAAAAAAAGACTTTACATGGAATGATGATACGCCATATTACTCCAGTGCAGCCCCGGGTCATGTAGGATTTAAAAACACCGTTGAAACTGATCAGGAAACGTCACTCATCCAGTTGGTAGGAAAATATGTTGAAAAAACCGGAGATGTTGATCTGCTGAATGAAAAAGTAGCCGGCTTAACTGTGTTGACCAGAATAGAGAAAATGATTGCTTATCTAATGCTTGAACGTTACAATAAACAATATGGATTACTTTGGGGAGCAATGACGGCAGACTGGGGCGATGTTCAACCACACGATACTTTTGGCTGTGATTGGAACGAGCTGTCTAACGAAGCTATCGATGTTTATGATAATGCCATGTTCATTATTGCGCTGCAATACTTAATAAATATTGTACCGGATAAACAGAAAGTGGAGCAATGGACTCAATTAAAAAAAGGTATTTATAAGAATGTAAGAAAACACCTTTGGGATGCAAAAAATCAGAAATTCATCCCACATATTTATCCAGGTAAATCTCCTATCCCAGCTGGCTTTGACGAGAATACAATCTTTTATCACGGTGGCACCGCGATTGCAATAGAAGCAGGACTGCTCTCTAAAGACGAAATTGCCACTGTCAACAAGAAAATGGTAGAAAATGTAAGACTTTCTGGAATGCCGAGTATTGGCCTGACCTTATACCCGACCTATCCTGAAGGCTTTTTTACCGGAGGAATGTCCAAACCTTATAACTATCAAAATGGAGGTGACTGGACGTGGTTTGGCGCAAGAATGATCCAGCAACTCATTGCCAATGGTTTCGTCAAAGAAGCGTATGAAGAAGTCCGGCCTATGATCGATCGCGTAGTAAAAAACAAAGGCTTTTATGAATGGTATGGTAAAGGAAATATACCCGACGGATCAGGCAAATTTAAAGGATCTGCTGGAGTATTGAGCAAAGCAATAGCTCAATTTAAGGATTGGGCAGCGACCAATCAAAAGAAAAGTTAGCAAATATTCTCCTTCAGATTTCACCAGCTCAAATGCATTTCCACAAGGATGACATTTGAGCCGGTAAAATAAAGATCTCAGATAAACTAAAGACTATAATTCCCAGTTTTAGATCTGCTTGCCTGTTGCTTTAAAGGTTTTCACGATCGTTACCTTTCCAGAACCATTATTTGGTATAACATCAAAAGTAATCCTCACCACAAGGTTCGGAAACAATGCTAAACTTAAACGCGGCCCAGTAAGTGTTAAACTCTCCAGGTGGCTGAACATATCAACTCCGGCAACATTTTCCTCACTTAAGCTGGAAGATCCACGATCTATATCATCTCCATAATAAATTTTTGTAAGGATTACTTCTTTCCGGACGTTACTGATCGTCGCCTCTGCAAGCAATGCAGGATTAAATAAAAGCTGATAAGAACTCTCATCCAGGCTAAACTGGAAATTAGTCCTTGCACCTTGTATATTAGCAGGATGGTTTATATTATACAATGTTCTTTTTACCTTTACCACAGGCTTGGCTGAAACATAAAACACGCCCATCGGGCTATTGTAATTTGGATAAAAAGGAACTGAACCTTGGTTATCAAGTGTTCCAGGCAGTGTAAATATATTATCGAATAACTGTGACTGTACCACAGACTGACCGGTTATTTCTATAGTAGAATTTATTTTCAGGTTTACTTGCTGTGCTGAAGAAGTGGAAGAACCACCACCAATTATTCCACTAAGGAAACCTTTTACAATTCCCCCTATTCCATTGCTGGCAAGGTTTACCGCATTCAATATATTATCTTTAATAAACTGGCTCTTTATAAAACCCAGATTATCAGCAGCTTTCTTACTGCCAATTTTCAGGCCACCATCAATAAGGTTATTGGCGATGCCTGTAAAGAAGTTAGTCCCTTCTTTTTTCTGCTCTACAGTTCCCGAAATAGTTCCTGTCTCTTTTCCGTTGAGTGTAATTTGACTAATAGAATTGGGATTAATTGACCAGTTGAGCTGTAGATTTTGATAATTTATAGCATTGATATTACTATCATACGCCATTTCAAATTCCGAAGCATACCATGCCCCCGTACCTGAAACCATATAAGGCTGTATCTGAGATACATTAACATTATTTATCCCAACATCTACAACATCTCCTCCCGAAAAATTCAACAAAGGAGAACCTGCTGCTGCGGGGCCTCTTAGATTAAGCAGATAAGCCAAATTACTGGAAGGATAGGAAGAAGGTGTTGTAAAATAAAAGTAAGTTCTTAAAAGGCCCCTATATTTATTATAAAGCATAAAATAAGCAGGATTTAAAGCAGAGCTCGTATTAAATGTATTATAAACAAGTTCCCATCCATCAGATTTCTTATAGTCAAATACAATATCATCGTCAATCTTTCTGCCACCAAGCCCGGATTGCCATGGCACTGGTATCGGAGTGGTATTCGGAGGGGCGGGCATATAAGATATATTTTCCCAGTCCAAAGGATAAGAAGGAATTCCGTTCCCCATGGGAGAAATCAGCTTTTTATTGCCATAGATCTGACTGATATTACTTCTATCGGGCAGCGCTTCCTTTTTACAGCCGGCAAGGACTAATACTGTGAAAGTAAGAATATAGAAACTTAACTTTCGGTTAGCTTGTAGATAATTTTTCATAGTGTAGATTTAATTTACATGTAAATTAAAAAATTAAAATCACAACACCATCACATTGATTATATTTTTTTCCATAAAACACAATACAACACTCTGTTATGGAAACATAAAAACCAAAAACAGTAACAAAACTCATATTTGCATAAATAATATTAATCTAAAAATTAAAAAGGCAAAAAAAATAGCAGAACCAGTGTAGCTTTAAAAATTGATGTACTGAACTAAAGGTGCATCAATGCAAATTTGACATTATCTTTGTTTTAAATAAATGACCAACTGTGGAAGAAACAACAGGATTACTGGACAAGATCAGGCATCACGATAAATTGTCGATTGCCCTGAATGAGAATTGTAAGATAGCTTTGCCTGAGGACGTCATGCGCATATTGCGAAAACCGCACCGCCTTTCCTATTATTATTTCCAATACCTGGAAAAGGGTTCAGAAACATTTAAAACTGATCTGAAAGAGTTTACCATTAATGATGGTGAACTGGCTTTCGGATTGCCCAACCAGATCTTTACCAAGTTACCTTATGATAAAAACATGCAGCAGTATGCGCTTTCTTTTGATGAGCATACACTGACGCTGCTGCCAGGTACTTATCAATTCCTCGTTAACCCGTTCAATGCCAACAAAATTACTTTTGACGCGGCTGCACAGCAAAGGATAAAAAATCTGCTGTCAGGATTGTTTCTGCTCCTGCATGCGCCCGGAAAGCAAAGAAAAGCCGAGGTTATC
Organism: Pedobacter cryoconitis; assembly: GCF_014200595.1. NCBI lineage: Bacteria > Pseudomonadati > Bacteroidota > Sphingobacteriia > Sphingobacteriales > Sphingobacteriaceae > Pedobacter > Pedobacter cryoconitis. Next base: position 1,616,132 of record NZ_JACHCG010000001.1, on the reverse strand, counting down.
CTCGCGCATTTACACACGCTGCTGACCGAGTTCAATACCGCTTATTTTGAGCAATATCAAAGTCAGGAAGGTATTGCCGGTTCCAAACTGGCAAAATATATAGCTTTTAAGCTGGCAGTGGAAACCCAACTGACCGAGCATCACGATGTACAGCGTATTGCAGATGAACTGGCGTTAACTTCCAGTACCCTTTATGGTATTGTAAAAGAATTTGGAGGTGTTTCTCCAAAAGAATGGATCACAAACCGGATCATGCTAGAAGCACAGCGAAAACTACAATACACCAATATTTCGGTCAAGGAACTGGCTTATGAGCTTGGATTTAACGATCCTGGTTACTTTTCACGTCTTTTCAAAAAGAGTATTGGTAAAAGTGTTAGCCGTTACCTGGCTGAATTACAGGATTTGTCCCACAATTAAACAGATTTGTCCCCATCGCCCGTTTTCCTGCTGCCTAGCTTTGTTCATTAATTAAAAGAAAAAAAAAATGAAATCAGCATTAGTAACAGGAGCAAATAAAGGCATTGGCTTTGAGGTAGTAAAAATACTTGCCAAAAAAGGATTCTTAGTTTATTTAGGCAGCCGGAATTTAAAAAACGGCTTATCAGCAGTTGAAAAACTTAAATCTCAAGGGATTACAAACGTTGAGGCTATTGAATTGGACGTAACCAATCAGGAGTCTATCCATAGTGCATATACAACAATTAGTAAAAAATCGGATGTTCTGGATGTACTCGTTAACAACGCAGGTATCTCGGGAGGACTTCCGCAATCCGCACTAAATGCAACTACTGATCAGTTCAGAACGGTGTATGAAACAAATGTTTTTGGTGTAGTTAGCGTAACGCAGGCTTTTATTGAATTGTTGAAAAAATCATCCGAACCACGTATAGTAAATGTAAGCTCTGCGATGGGCTCGCTGACTTTAGCAGCCGATACTTCTTCTGCTGGTTACGACAATAAAATGGCGCTATACCAGTCTAGTAAAACGGCGCTGAACATGTATACAATTAACCTTGCCTACGAGCTTCGGAATACTCCATTTAAAGTCAATGTTGTTTGTCCGGGATGGACTAAAACTGACTTCACAGATCAACAAGGTACAAGTACTGTGGAAGAAGCAGGGCAACGTATTGCCAAATATGCATTAATCGGCCAGGACGGCCCTACTGGAGAATATTTCAGTGAAGAATATTTCCCCGGAACAAACTGTCCATGGTAAAATCAAAGGCTCTTTACGTTAGCGTAAAGAGCCTTTGACAATTGTCTGAGTATAAATCAAGTTTAATTCATAGTTCTGAACTCTACAGGAGTTTTTCCTGTTTTCTGCTTAAAAAGTTTATTAAAATATTGAGGATAATCGAATCCTAATGCATACGCTATTTCATTAACAGATTTATCTGTACTTAACAATGTATTTTTAGCTTCCTCAATTAAATAAAAATGAATGTGATCCTGGGTGTTTTTTCCGGTTTCTTTTTTTAGCAGATCACTCAGATAACCAGGTGACAAATGCACCTGATCTGCCATATATTTCACTGTAGGCAGGCCCTTTTCTTCTATATTACCCTTAAAATATGCAGTCAGAATTTTTTCAATTTGAATAACCACTGAATTATTGGAGCTTTTCCTGGTAATGAATTGCCGGCCATAAAAACGGCTGCAATAACTTAGCAGCAATTCAAGCGTAGAAACAATAATAGTCTGGCTATGTACATCTATATTTTCTTTAAGTTCAGTTTCAATTTTCAATACACAATCATATAAAACCTGCTTTTCCTTTTCAGACAAATGAAGTGCTTCTGATGTTTCGTAAGAAAAAAAGCTATAATCTTTCATTTTATCATTTAATGAAGTTGTCCTGATTAAATCGGGATGGAAAAATAATCCCCAACCCATCAGGTTTTCTGATGCTTCCAGATCGTTATCAACTTCAAGAACTTGGTTAGGCGCCATACAGATCAAACTACCATCCTGAAAGTCAATAACTTTGCGACCATACTTCATTTTGTTACTAGGATAATTTTTAAACATCAGTGAGTAATAGTCTGCGGAAATTTTCATCTCATTATCTATTTGCTCATCCACTTTACTAAAGTCTATTACAGCGACTAAAGGATGTTGAATATTATTACCCAAACCGAATAGTTTCAGCATATCTGAGATTGTTTTTAAATGAATAAATTCACTCTTCATATATGGTAAATATCCTTTTAAAGAAATTAAATCCCAAATTGACTTTTTATCCCTGCTACAAATGTTTCATCGTCATATTGCCTGCGATCTGCTAACATTATCCGGGCATCTTCTCCCGCGGCATATCTGAGTTGATCCTTACCGTCTGTAGCCGCTTCATAAATAACACCAGCGATCACAGCAGCCGGCGAAGCATTTTCAAATAATACCTGCATTGCCGACATGATCTTTCCGATTAATGGCTGATATTCAATAAGGGTTTCATCATTACTTACATCAAGGGAGCGGCCAATAAAATCAGTGTCAATACCACCCGGTTCCACAATCTTTACTTCTCCTCCAAACTGTTCCAGCTCATACTTCAAAGATTCGGAGATACCTTCTACGGCAAACTTGGTTCCATGATATAAACTGCCTAATGGAAAAGTCATTTTGCCACCAATAGAAGAAATATTAATGATCATTCCGCTTTTATTCACGCGAAAATGGGGTAGCAATGCTTTAGTAACATCTAAAAGACCAATTACATTCGTGTTAAACTGGCGAATAATTTTCTCTCTTGGAGAAGCCTCCAAAGGGCCATAAGCACCATAACCGGCATTATTAAGCAGTACATCAATTTTTCCAAATCTTTGAATACCTTCATATACTGTACTTTCAATAGAACCTAAATCCAAAACGTCGAGTCTGGTCACCAAAACATTTTCTAATGCTTGTAGTTCTGCCCCATTTTCTGGATTACGCATAGTAGCAATAACGTTCCAACCTTCCCGCTGAAATAACTTCGCAGTTTCTTTTCCTAAACCACTGCTTGCACCTGTTATTAAAATTGTCTTTTTCATTTTTTCGATTTTAATTATAGGGTAAAGGTCGTGTCAATGGATTAGTGGCAGGTAATACGAATTCAGGAGATTTGTATTCTTTTTACTGATTATCTGGCAATTAATTCGTTATCCTCAGGTAATACCTGCTCGAGTTTTTTAAATGTAAAGCCAGCAGTAATCCCGTGTATGCCAATAGAAATAAGTACAATAAAAGCTATAATTGACCAAAGGGCATCCTGATCCTTAAAGAAAGTAGTTCCAAAGGCGAAAGCCAGGTAATAAATAGATCCCATTCCCCGGATACCATAAAAACTGATCACCAGTTTCTCCTGAATTTTGAGCTTTGTGCCAATCAGTCCGATCAAACCAGATAATGGTCTGATCACAAAGATAAAGACAATCCCAAACGCGGCCATTGGCCAGGTAAGGCTGTTCATTACGCCCCGCACAAGACTTCCTCCAAAGAGAATTAACATAATGGCCACAAGAATCCTTTCAATCTGATCTGAAAATGCATGCAGGCGGTTATGATATTTGTGATCCCTCTTGTAAGCTCTGAGGGTTATTGCAGCAATAAATACGGCAATAAATCCATATCCATGAATGCTTTCAGTCGCACCGTATACGATCAATGTTGCTGCTATAGAGACAAAACCATCCTGAGTAAAGAAAGTCTCGTATTTCTTACCAAGCGTAAAAAGTACATACCCTAATAATTTACCCAATAGAAATCCACAAATTAAGCCGGCAGCAATCTGGTAAAGCACATGTTTCAATGCCCATGTAAACAAAAAGGAAGTATCACCTCCTGAAGTCATGGCCAGCGCTATGGCGAGCCATACAAAGGGAAAAGCCATGCCGTCATTAAAACCAGCCTCGGCAGTCAGAGAAAACTTAGCATTGTCACGATCCTGCTCATTGGGATCACCAACCTGCACATCAGTAGCTAGTACAGGATCTGTAGGTGAAAGTACGGCAGCAAGTAATATGGAAGTAGAAAGAGGCATTTTAAAATAGTAAATACCTATTAATGTAACTGCTGCTATACAAAGAAACATGGTAATAGTAATCAGCCGGAATGGAATTATCCATGTCCTGAATGAAAATTTCTGATCTATTTTCAGTCCTGTACACATCAACGAGACAATAAGTACGAGCTCTGTTAAGTGAAGTGTAAATTCACCATGTACCCTTGGATTTGGGGCAGGCAGAAAGTCAAAAACGCTGTAAAGCAGCATACCGATTAAAAGGTAAATGATGGAATATGATATTCTTGTTTTGGCAGTAAATGATGGCATCCAGGCCATTCCAAGGATTCCTACCCCTATGATCGTAAGTATAACGAGGTATTGATCCATTCTTTTATAATTTCTAAATGACAACAATAAACTTTAAAGATTGTTGGACACTTAAAATCCTTTATGGTTTTTTATTTAAAAAGAATTGTATTCAGGATAATCAACTAAACACCAGTGTCCCACCCTTCGGACATTTTTATGTCCCTACTCTATTTATAACAGGCTTTTCAGGTCCTTCCCCTTTTGAGTTAGATAAATTTACGTATTCAGTCCATCTCCTGCTCTGGCTTTTTGATTCTTCCGAAAGGAATACAAGATTATATTGTTATTTATAGTATAAAATATTATCTATGCCCTAATATTTAAAAATATGAGATGAGAGCAGAATGTATTCCTGAAATGAATTATCCTGGAATTTATTTCAGGCAGCTTGAAAAGGAAGATTTACAAAGCTGGTATGATTATTTATCTATCAAAGAAGTATATGAGGGTACCAGTTGGAACCTTAACTCCGTTAACGATCTGGAATCATTATACCTGGAATATAATGCTGCTGATAAAGACTCTGCTATACGTTTAGCCGTCATTGACGAAAACAATAATACCCTGATAGGAACAATAGGTTTTCATACCATCTCTACTGTAAACAAAAGTGCAGAAATTGCTTATGATTTATCACCTGCTTACTGGAAAAGAGGCATAGCAACTGCCATGTGCAAAGAAATAACTAGTTGGGGATTTTCAAGCTTTGGCTTCATTAGGATACAAGCTACCGTTCTTGAAACAAATTCACGTTCTGAAAGTGTACTTACAAAATGTGGTTACCAGTACGAAGGGTTACTGAAATCATACCGTATGGTTCGGGGAGTCCCAGGTAATTTTAAGCTATATTCACATTTAGCAAAATAACCGGATATGGACGAGCTTAATGAAGTTCAGCAAAAAACCTATGCTATAGCAACAAATTGGGAGCCCGTGCCAGCAGGCTACAAGCCTGTGAATCTCTATGAATTCTATACAAGTTTGAAGGATTCAGGAATCTAAAGAGAAGAATTTCAGTTATGTGTCCGCGGATACTGATCTTTTGGGCTGGGCCATTGAAAACGCGGCTGGACAAAATCTGTTTGTTGACGGGACTAACAATATTGTTATCACAAAGTTCTCCTCCTGGAAAAAACCAACGGATTATATGGCATTACCACTCACTCACGTGATCGTAAAAAAAGTAAGGAAATTATTAAACCGGAATTCTTAGAATTCAGGATTGTTTTCGCATACTTTGCTTAATTTTCTCTCTGTGCTGTTCACCCCAGGCACTCAATTCACCTATCACGTTTTTTAAAGTCTGGCTATACTCAGTTGCTTCATAAATAATACTTACCGGGGTGGTCGGATATACATTACGTTTGATAAAGTCATTCAATTCCAGATCTTTTAACTCTTTAGCTAATACCTTGGAGGATATTCCAGTGATTTCATGTTGAATCTCATTAAAACGTTTTGAGGATTGTACCAGGCAAAGGATCAATGCCACCTTCCACTTTCCATTCAGAACATAGAGTGCATCAAGCACGTTTTTGAGCGAGCCTGCGCATTCTTCATGGCTTGGAAGATCCTCATTTCTAATCATTTTCATAGTAGTAAAGATACATCACTTACCTCAATGTAACTACTTTCCTTTAGGTAAGTACGGACTTTTAATGACTTGCCAACCCTACTTTTGCTGGTGTTAACAGTATTAAAAATAAGCAATATTATTATGAAACATATCCTTCATTTAATCTCAAGCATGCAAGGCAAAGAATCACACAGCATTAAGCTGGGTTATACCATAGTTGAAAAAATTCAGCAAAAGTACCCGGGTAGTACTGTGGAAGAATTAAATCTTGTCGATGCCAAAATTCCACATCTTAGTCCTGAAGTTCTTCGTACCTTCTTTATTCCTGGAGAGCAGCTAACCGCGCAGGAAAAAGAATCTATCCGTTTTTCTGACCAGGTCGTTAAACAATTATTGGCCGCGGACATCATTGTTATTGGTGCACCGCTTTACAACTTCACTATCCATTCGTCACTTAAGGCATGGATTGATCATATTACCAGGGCAGGAATAACTTTTGGGTATGGTGAAAATGGCCCTGTCGGAATGGTAACAGGAAAAAAAGTTTATGTGGCCATGTCTTCGGGCGGTGTATATTCACAAGGCCCGGGTAAAGCTAACGATTTTGTTGCTCCTTATTTGCAAGCTTTTCTTGGCTTTTTAGGCATGACTGATCTCACTGTATTCCGTGCAGAAGGATTAAAAGTACCCGGAGTAAAGGAAACTGCAATGGAAGACGCAATTGATAGTATAAAGATTGATTAAACCTTCAAAATAATGTTTGAGGTGGCAGAAACCTGCATTACCTCAAACATTGAATCTATTCTATCAATCTCTATTTTTCCTCCCCGACCGGAGTACCAGGTTCAATTTCATAAGCTTTTTGTACCAGTTCATCACGTTTACCAGTTGTACTATTTTGCTTTTTAGTCCATACTAATTTTTGTTGTTCTTTGATTTGATCTGCAAAAGATTCAGGTAAAAGATTACGGTAATTATCGATCTCATTACTCAGAACTTTAACAATTAAATCTACAATAGCTTCCGGATCATATTGTTCATGAGGAAAAGATATCTTACTATAGTCAAATACCGTATGATTATCATCATCTCTCCACTCTTTCCATGTTTCAAACATCCTGTCATTAAAACCAGTCAGGTAAGGGCCAGGGTTTATAGTAGCAACCTGAACCCCAAATTCACTAACTTCTTTATTCAATGCCTCTGCGAAAGCCTCAATTGAATGTTTGGATGCCGCATAAGCACCAGTAAAAGGATCGGCCGATAATCCGGCTACAGAAGAAAGAAATACAATTTTCCCTTTCTTATTTTCTATAAACTTCTTAGCAAAGCCCTGTGTCAGCGCCAGTGGGCCAAAAACATTAACTTCAAATTGACGACGAACTTTATCTAACGGGATATCAACAGCAGATCCGCCTTCTGAAATCCCTGCATTATTTAATAGCACATCTATGTCCCATTTCCACGCTTTAATATGATCATCAGAATTGGTAACGTCCAATTTCTCAACTTGCAAATCTATACCCCTATCTTCAGCTTCTTTTTTCAAACCAGCAATCTGAGCTACGATTTCAACTGTTGCAATTACTGAGTTTCCCTTTTCTGCTAAACGCAAGGCTGCTTCTCTCGCAAATCCTGACCCCGCTCCTGTTATTAATATCTTAGCCATAATTCATTTATTTTTTCAGGATAACATCATGTTCGTATGATTGTTTGGCATTTTTATAACAGCCTGCTCAGCCGGCCCTTATGATTTTCAATAATGAATTATTGTCTTAACACCATATTAAAGAGAGATTTTTCTGACACTTCAAATAAAAACTACAAAATCCATAGATTTAATCTTTTTAACAAAAAAAGAATACTATATTCGTATAATCAAAATAAATCTTTACAACCAGAACTAAATGAAAACAGATTTACATTTTATAAAAATGAAAAGAAAAACAGCTCAGGAAGGAACCCTCTTTCTATCAGACTGTAGCTGTTGCTATTGATTCTGCTCAGTAGTCACTGAGCAAGACTAAAACGCCTATAAATATCATATTTTAAAACCTGGCTGGATGCTAAAAATATCCAGATGGCTTTGCTATGCAATAATCACCTAAAACTAACGCATAAAACCAATTATCTGGTGCGTATAACCTGCTAACCATTGAATATTAACATTATGAAGAAACATTTACTCATTATCCTTTCACTTCTGCTAACGGCAAATTATGTTTCTGCCCAAAGTGCGATAACGGGCGTTATAAAAAGTAGTAACGGCGTTCCGGTACCACATGCAACAGTGCTGATCAGAGGCACTAAGATTTCTGCAACTGCGGATGTTGATGGCAAGTTCAGTATCGATTCAAAGCAAGAACTCCCATTTTACCTTCGGGTGAGTTCAGTTGGCTATAAATCACAGGATTTTCAGATTCTAAAGCTTCAGGATACACCTTTTGAGTTAATCCTGATCGAAAGTGCGCTGCTTGATGAAATCGTTGTCACCTCAAGAAGACGCTCAGAAGTATTGCAAGATGTGCCTATTGCAATTACTGTTATCGGAGGTCAGGCCGCAGAAAACGCAGGTGCTTTTAACGTTAACCGTTTAAAAGAACTGGTTCCCTCAGTACAATTATATGCTTCAAATGCCAGAAATACGACACTTAATATCAGGGGTTTAGGTTCAACATTTGGCTTAACCAACGATGGTATTGATCCAGGTGTAGGCTTTTATGTAGATGGAGTTTACCAGGCTCGTCCGGCTGCTACCTCTACAGATTTTCTGGACATTGAACAAATAGAAATATTACGTGGCCCGCAAGGAACATTGTTTGGTAAGAATACTACCGCAGGTGCATTTAACATCACTACAGCAAAACCAACACAAACACCAAGCGGAAAAGTTGAATTGAGTTTTGGAAACTACAACTTTATGCAGGCGAAAACATCAGTTACCGGAGGGATTGGAAAAAATCTTGCCGCAAGATTATCCATTTCCGGAACTCAACGCGATGGTACAATTTTCAATACTAAAGAAGAACGCAGATATAGCGGTCAGAACAACCTTGGTTTTAAAGGTCAATTATATTATACCCCTTCAGATAAACTACAAATCTTGTTTAGTGGAGATGCAAGCATTCAGCACCCCGCAGGTTACCCACTGGTAATTGCAGGGGTTACTGCAACAGAAAGAAGTCCTTACCGTCAGTATGCTAAAATTGTTTCTGACTTAGGCTACCAGCAGCCTGTAGTAGATCCGAAGTCCAGAACAATCAATACCAATACGCCATGGAAACACGATCAGTCCATCGGTGGGTTATCCGTAAATGTGGATTATAAAATAGGTAATGGAACCCTGACTTCAACTACTGCATGGAGATTCTGGAACTGGAATCCTACAAACGACAGAGATTTCTCAGAACTATCTGCATTGACTAAATCTCAGGGGACCTCCCGCCACGATCAGTATTCACAAGAAGTCAGATATGCCGGTAATCTCTCAGAAAAAGTAAGCGGTGTGATTGGTGTATATTTCCTTGGTCAGAATCTAAAAGGTCTGGGACAGACAGAAGAAGTAGGTAAAGATCAGTGGAGATTTGTGCAAACTAGTAATACTGGTGCACAGGCATTATATTCAACACCAGGTCTGCTAGATGGTTACGGTATCAAAACTAATTCAACTATTAAATCATTGAGTGCTGCTGTATTCGCACAGGTTGATTGGGAGATTGTGAACCACCTGCATGTTTTACCAGGGTTAAGATATACTTATGATAAAAAAGATGTAGACTATGACAGGACAACTTACGGAGGCTTGCAAACCACAGATCCTGCTTTACTTGCACTAAAAACAGCTGTTTATGCCAATCAGCGGTTCACAACCAATGTGGACAACAACAATTTGTCTGGTAATATCACAGTTTCATACCGTCCTACGACCAAGTTAAACGCTTATGGAACTTTTTCTACCGCTTATAAACCAGTTGGTGTTAACGTGGGTGGGTTGCCAACTACTGCTACCGGAGAAGCAGACTTGTCTGTAGCCGTCGTAAAACCAGAATATGTTCAACATTACGAATTAGGAATTAAAACTAAACCTGTTAAAGGTGCAATCGTAAACGTTAGTGCTTTTAATACAGACATTAAAGATTACCAGACCAATGTACAATCACCACAATTGGGTGTAAACAGAGGTTATCTTGCCAATGCAGAAAAAGTCAGGGTAAAAGGTTTGGAAGTTGATGGAACTTACCAGATAGGAAGGTTCTTAACTATAAATGCGGCTCTGGCTTATCTTGATGGCAAATATGTGAAATTTACAAATGCACCGCTTCCATTAGAAGAAACCGGTCATACAGAACTCGTGAATGGTGTAGCTACACAAGTAGCCTTTAAAGATGCTTCAGGTGGCAGATTACCGGGTATCTCTAAATGGAATGTTTCTGGTGGTGCAGAGTTCAGCAATCCTGGTAAACTGGCCACTACAACAGGCAGATATTTTATTGCTGCCGATGCGAGTTACCGCTCAGAATATTCTTCAAACCCAACTCCATCAAGTGTGTTAAATGTGGAGGGTTATTCGCTATTGAATGGTAGATTAGGATTTAAGTCAGATAAATTCTCTGTATTTATCTGGGCCAGAAATATCGCCAATAAAAATTATTACGAACAATTGCAGGCCGCAGCGGGTAACTCCGGTTTATATGCTGGCGTACTTGGTGATCCAAGAACCTATGGGGTAACACTACGTTATTCTTTATAAGGTTTTTATATTGTGTAAAAGCCGTCTCCAACTAAAGGGGACGGCTTTTTTATGAATATTAACTCCGAAAATGATTAAACATATCCAGCAAATACTGAAGGCTGTCCTCTGAATGCAATGCTTCAGTTTGTAGCAGAGTATCCACTGTTACCTCTGAAGTTCTGCTGCACATTTTCTTTTCAAATGCTGCAATGGCCTCCTGCAAAGAACTAAAATCCCCCATGCACAATGCTTCATATAATTCCAATGCATCCTGCATGGCCTGATTCACTCCCTCACCTGCAAAAGGCGGCATAAGATGAGCTGCATCGCCAATCATAGTTAAATCCGGAAGCGCCTGCCATGCTTGATCTACAGGGAAATAATATTGTGGTCTGGCCACAAAATAAGATTCATCAGTTAAGAATACCTTCTGCCAATCCACACTCCAATCTGAAAAACGTTGTTTAAACCAGGCGAGAATCTGCTCTTTATTTTCAAAGTCAATACCCGATGCTTTTACCCAGTCCTTTGTTTCCCTGGTACCTGTATAAAATGAAAGTGAACCTTCACCCTTTGCACTCAGCACAATTGTTTTGGAACCGCCCAGTGCAAAAACTTTTCCCCCGTTAGTCAATTCCCACAAATGCGGTGCATTAACCGCAGCGTTGTAAATATTGCCCTCCAAAACGGTAATCCCTGAATAAACAGGTTGAATGTCCGTAATGTATTTCCTGATTTTTGAATTAGCTCCGTCTGCTGCAATCACAAAATCAGCATCAGCAACTGTCCCGTTTTTAAAAATCAGCTCCCATCTGCTCCCATCTTTTTTCAGTTCAGCACAATGGGCATTCCAAACTATAGTTTCGTCTTGCAATGATTCAATCAGTAAATCACGGAGCGGGCCACGGTCTATTTCCGGACGCGCATATTCGCTGTTCAAATCCTGAATTCTTCCCTCTTCAGCCTCGCCAAAGCGGACTACTGCGTGCTGGTCAGTAATAGTTAACCGGTCAGCTCCCGGCCGGTAGTTTTTTTCAAACTCTTCCATCAATCCGCATTCCCGTAATGCTTTTAAACCTGATTCGTAGTGCAAATCAAGCGTAGCACCCTGCTGAACAGCCGATTTATCTTTACTTCTTTCATAAACTTTCACATCAACGCCTTTAAGTTGAAGCAACTTCGCCAGAGTTAACCCTCCAGGACCGCCGCCAACAATAGCGACTTTTTTATTCTGTAATAACATAAGCTAAAAATATTTTGATTCAGGCACTCTAAACTTACTCCTATTCCTGCAAGTAAAATAGCCGGGTTCAATTTAAAAATAGTCGTAAATAATATGAGCCGATAGCGCCAGCACAAGTATAAAAGGATAAGAAACACTGCAAGGTTTGAATTGAACAAGTATTGGTTTGAAACAAACATGATCCCCTTTACCTCACTCTATAACTTTGTAGTGTTAAAACACATTTATATGATCACCTATTTAACATTATTCACAGCCAGCGACCAAAGTAACGCAGCATCTCTTGAACCTATTTTTTCAGTACTCAGGAAAAACACACCATCCGAACCGGGATGCATTAGTTATGAAATTTACGGCGACAGCACCAATCCATTAGTGTCCTGTATTATTGAAACATGGGAATCGCAAAAAAGCTTCGAAGGACATTTAGAAGTTGTTGCCACAAACCAATACGTTGAACAGGCTTTAGCATTTACAGCTGAACCTTTCAAATCAATCCAGCTTATAGAAAAATTTAACTTAATAAAATAACATTATGAAAACTATATTAATCACAGGAACATCTTCAGGTATTGGTAAAGCAACTGCAAAAAAATTCGCAGCAGCAGGATGGAATGTAATCGCTACTATGCGCGCACCAGAAAAAGAAGAAGAACTATCTGCCATCAAAAATATCTTTTTGACAAAGCTGGATGTTCAGGATAAAGAAAGTATTGCAGCTGCAATCGCCTCTGGAATTGAAAAATTCGGAAGTATTGATGCCGTTGTGAACAATGCAGGCTTTGGCGTACTGGGTGCGTTTGAAAAATCGACTTCAGAACAGGTCATGCAGCAATTCAGTGTCAATGTATTTGGTGTAATGGATGTCATTAGAGCTATCCTGCCACATTTCAGAGCAAAACAAGCAGGCTTAATCATTAATATTACTTCACAAGGTGGAAGAGTAACTTTTCCAACATGCAGCCTTTATCACTCCACTAAATTTGCAATAGAAGGTTTCTCTGAGTCCTTAGCTTATGAGTTGCTTTCACAAAACATTTCAGTCAAAATTATTGAGCCAGGATCAACAGAAAGCAATTTCTTTGGCGCAGTAAGCATGGCTGCAAATGATAACATCACTGCCTATCAGGAATTTGATAAAATAGCGCTGGACAATTGGTATAAAAACGACACTATGACCTCAACCACAGCTGATATTGCTGAAGTAATCTATGAAGCCGCTTCCGATAATAAAGATCAATTGCGTTATATGGCCGGCGTAGATACCCGTTTATATTTTGGGGCGAGACAAAATAAAAGTGATCAGGACTATGTAAACTACATGAGAAAATTATTTATTCCGGAAATATTGAACAAAGAATCTAAATAAAATGAAAACGACTAAAAACACCATACTAATTACTGGCGGCGGAACTGGAATGGGGCTTGAAGCTGCAAAGCAGTTTAGCCAGGCGGGCAACAAAGTGATCATGATTGCCCGGAATGAGAAAAGGCTGAAAGAAGAGGCAGCAAAGTTGCCAAATGCTATTGCCATTGCATGTGACCTATCAGATGAGCAGTCTGTACGCAGTCTTGTCAGCACACTCAAAAGTGAATATCCCGATTTAAATATGATCTTTCTAAATGCTGGTATCGCAACTAATTATAGTCTTTTAGATGGTAGCAACGCTTATGAAATCAGCAAACAAGAGATGTTGACCAACTATAACTCCGCAGTTTTACTCACGCATGAGCTAGCGCCACTTCTTGCTGTACATCCAGAATCAGCGATGATTATAACCACTTCTGCTGTAGCATTTGTACCTGATTTAATGCATCCGACCTATAGTGCAACCAAGGCTGCGTTACATTCCTATATTCTGGGGCTCAGACTTGTTTTAGAACGTAATTCATCTTCTATTAAGCTATTTGAGCTTATGGCCCCCTTAGTGGATACTCCATTTTCTAAAGCAGTAAAAGCAGATTACAAAATGCCTGCCTCAACGATTATCGATGCGCTCATGGCTGGCCTGAAAAAAGATGAATATGAGCTCCACGCAGGTCTGACTAAAGAAGTGTTCGAAAAATCACAAAAATCAACGCAAGACGCGCTGAAGTTCCTGAATAGTGTAACCGGATAGCAAGTAAAAGTTAAAATCCCCCGGAAATGCATAGATTTAGCTAATGAAAAAAACTGAATCATTAGAAAGTTTTTACAAGGATAAATTTACGCCATACGATCAATCTGCAAATAGTGGTAAAACCCAATTTGCGATTGTAACGAATGAACAATGTTCAAATGGTGCTAAAATAAGCTATCGGCGACGCGACTTTTATAAAGTATCACTTTTTAAAGGTCGTGTTTTGCTCCATTATGGCGATAAAAGTCTTGAAGTAAATGGAACTGCTTTAGTTTTTTTCAATCCTGATATACCTTACACTTTGGACATGCTTGAAGAAAGCAATTTTGGGGGATATTTAATTTTTCGGGAATCCTATTACAACGATTATTACAAAAATGGAATTCGCGGGCTAACCTTATTTGCCAACGGTGCGAAACCAGTATTCATGTTAAATAAAACACAGGAAAAATTAGTTGACAGCATCTTTAAAAAAATGCAGGCAGACCTGTTAACTGACTATGAATATAAACATGATGTGATAAGAACCCATTTAAATGAGCTGATACACCTGGCCATGAAAATGTCCCCTTTGGATAAAGTTTATCAGTTTGTTGATGCAAAAGCCAGAATTACAGCAATTTTCAATGAATTGCTGGACAGGCAGTTTCCAATTGAATCTCCATCAGAGGAATTCGAAATGCGTTCAGCAGCAGCTTATGCGGATAAATTAGGGGTTCATGTAAACTACCTGAACCGGGCTGTGAAATCTGTTACAGGGAAAACAACTACAAACCACATTTCAGATAGGATCACTACCGAAGCAATTGCAATGCTGAAGCATTCAGAATGGAATATTTCACAAATCAGCTATAGTCTTGGTTTTGAAGATCCATCTAACTTCAGTCACTTCTTCAAAAAGCATACGCAACAAATCCCGTCCAGCTTCAGATTACTGAAATAAATTCACACCCGGATTGAAGCCCTGAAACCACGCGCCGCATAATAAGATTCTGCTCCATTATGATATAAAAAAACCGTATCATAACGCCGGTCGCAAAAAACAGCTCCACCCAACTTTCTGATATGGGCAGGTGTTTTTATCCAGCTCGACGTTTTGGTGTCAAAATTCCCTATTTGCTGTAATTCCCTGTATTCTTCTTCAGTTAAAAGCTCAACACCCATATCAGCTGCCACGTCAATAACATTGTTTTCTGGCTTAAACTCTTTCCTTGACGTATGCGCTTCAAGATCGTAACAAAGACTTCTGCGCCCCTTCGGACTTTCCGGCGAACAATCATAGAAAATGTATTCTTTTGTCTTTTGATCATAACCAACAACATCCGGCTCACCGCCAGTTTTTTCCATTGCCCGTAAGGACGAGAGTTTTTCAGGATGAGCTTCCAGTTTCTCCTGTATCTCAGCCCATTCCAAATCCTTATGGCGATTCCTGTTCTTCTCAAAACGCACTTTCAATATCCCGAAAAACTCTTTTTGTTCCGCTGCTGAGAACTCTTCTTTATAATTATCCATTTCTGTATAAATTAATTGAAATTATTTTTACCAACAATATCCTGTAACCTGTTATGTGCCATATTAATTCCCTGAACAAAAGGCAATTGTAAAACCTGATTCCTTTGTGCCAGTGATTCATAAATTACCCGCATACGCAACTGACTAGTATGATCAGTTAGTTTTTCAAATTCTACAAATTCAAGCTGGACGCCAAAAGGTGTGTTTTCCATTTCAAATGTCCGGGTAATTTTTTGGTTTGGAATAAACTCATGAATAACCCCATTTGCCCGGAATACTACATTCCCCTTTGCATCGCTCGTTTCAAACTGATAACTGCCATGCTTCTGGCTTTCCATTTTCAACACCTTCGTTCCCATCCACTGTGCAATAATTTCAGGCTCCGCACATGCTTTGAAAAGTAACTCCAGCGGCAAGTCAAATTCTCTTGTAATTGTTACCTCCTGTTTACCTTCTTCGGCATTAACTTTTGTTTTTTGTTCCATATGATGCTATTATTTTGGTTGATAATTTTTCATGATACTTTCCAATTTGTTAAACCTGTCATCCCACAACTGGCGGAACGGTTCGATAAAGTCAGCTATGTCCTTCATCTTTTTCGCATTCGTCTGATAGTAAATTTCCCTGCCCGTTTGTTTTTGTTCCAGCAGTTCACATTCTGTAAGTATTTGCAGATGTTTGGAAACTGTTGGCCTGGCAGTATTAAAATTTGCCGCTATTGCCCCTGCTGTTAAGGATTGTGAAGCAACCAATAACAGGATGGCCCTCCTGGTCGGATCTGCTATCGCCTGAAATACGTCTCGTCTTAAATTCATTATGTAGCTATTTGACTACAAATATAAATGTAGCTATTTAACTACACAAGTTTTTTTTCATTTATTTGCCGAAGCAGAACTTCATCAACGAAGAAACCCGCTATACAAATTGTATAGCGGGTTTTATTGCCTCATCAGGCATTTATAGCTAATTTAATGCGTATTCCTTTGCACTTAGTTCTTTAGCTGCTGCGACCATTGCAATTAAAGCACTTTTAGTTTCTGGCCAATGGCGGGTTTTTAATCCGCAATCAGGGTTTACCCAAAGTTGCTCAGCTGGAATCACAGCTTTCGCTTTTACTAAAAGCGCTACCATTTCTTCCTTTGAAGGTACCCTTGGAGAATGGATATCATAAACTCCCGGCCCGATATCATTCGGATATTTGAAATCAGCAAAAGCATCTAATAGTTCCATTTGTGAACGCGAGCACTCAATGGTAATTACATCCGCATCCATATCAGCAATATTCTGAATGATATCATTAAATTCAGAATAACACATATGTGTATGAATCTGTGTTCCATCATTTACACCACTTGCTGAAATTTTAAACGCGTTTACTGCCCATTGCAAATAAGCTTGCCAATCTGCTTTTCTTAAAGGTAAACCTTCACGGATAGCTGGCTCATCAATCTGGATAACTTTGATCCCCGCTTTTTCCAGGTCTGCCACTTCATCACGAATCGCAAATGCGATTTGGTTACAAGTAACAGAACGTGGCTGGTCATTGCGGACAAAAGACCATTGTAAAATCGTAACAGGGCCGGTCAACATACCTTTCACCAAACTTTTAGTCAATGATTGTGCAAATTCCGTCCAGTAAACAGTCATTGCCTCTGGTCTGTGTACATCTCCATAGATGATAGGAGGCTTAACACAACGACTACCATAACTTTGTACCCAGCCATTTTTTGTAAAGGTGAAACCATCCAGCTGTTCGCCAAAATATTCTACCATGTCATTGCGTTCAAACTCACCATGAACCAATACATCAATACCTACTTCTTCTTGCCAGCGAATTGTTTCTTCTGTCTCTTTTTTCAATAAGGTATCATATTCTGCCGGAGTAATTTCGCCTTTCTTGAATTGCGCTCTCCAGCTTCTAACCTCAGGAGTCTGTGGAAATGAACCTATAGTTGTCGTTGGAAAAAGAGGCAACTGTAAAATTTCCTGCTGTATTTTTTTACGTACAGGAAAAGGACTTGTACGCGCTGCATCTTTAGCCGTAATCGCACTTACACGCTGTTTGATTTGCTCATTGTGAATCAGTTTCGATGTTCTGCGGTTGGAAGTAGCCTTTTTATTTTTTTCTAATTTCTCCAATGCAATTGCATCAGGGTTTTCACAGGCCAAAGCCTTCAACGTCACTACTTCATCAATCTTTTGTTTAGCAAAAGCTAACCATTGTTTAATCTCAGGAGTTAAAGTTTGATCATTGGTTTCTAAATCCAGATCACAAGGCGAATGCAACAAAGAGCACGAAGGTGCAATCAGTACGCGGTCGCTTCCTAGTTGATCCACTGCTTTTTTTATGATCGACAAAGATTGCTCAAAATCATTTTTCCAGACATTTCTTCCATCAACTACCCCCAGAGATAAAATCAATTGCTCAGGAATAGCATTCAGTACCTCATCCAATTGCTCTGGATTACGTACCAGATCAATATGTAAAGCATGAACAGGTAATGACGCTGCTAAAACCAGATTATCTTTTAAACCCTCAAAATAAGTAGCTACCAGGATTTTCAGTTGTGGAAATTTCTTTTTCAGCTCTGCATAAACATACTGATAAGCTTCTTTTGCCTGAGCATTAATATCTAAAGCCAGGAATGGTTCATCAAATTGTACCCATTCAGCTCCATGTGCTTTTAACTCCGTTAAAATCTTTACATATACTGGAAGTAAACGTTTCACTAAATCCAGTTTATCAAAGCCTTCCTCTTTTTCTTTCCCTAATAACAGGTAAGAAACCGGGCCAATGATTACAGGCTTGCTATTGATGCCTAAACGCTTTGCACTTACAAACTCGTTAACGATTTTATTAGAGAATAATTTGAACTCCTGATCTTTGTAAAATTCAGGAACGATATAATGGTAATTTGTATCTAACCATTTTGTCATTTCCATTGCGGTAATGTCCAATCCTTCTTTCTGATAACCTCTTGCCATAGCAAAATACAAATCCATTTCATTATTGGATTTTAAGGCTACCTGATTATAGCGCCTTGGAATAGCACCTACTGTTAAGGACATATCCAGGATCTGGTCATAATACGAAAAATCGTTAGAAGGGATCAGGTCTATTCCCGCTTCCTGTTGTAATTTCCAGTTATGTTCTGATATATTTTTTCCTTTACTTAATAGCTCTGCTAAAGTAATTTTTCCTGCCCAGTATTGTTCACAGGCTTTTTTTAGTTCTCTGTTGCTACCAATTCGCGGATAGCCAAGGTTGTGCGTTTGCATCTTTGTTCAACTTTTTAAATGGTTAATAATCATTGTAAAAAACTCCCCGTTTATTTCTCAATAACCAGTGCTCTATTTGCTACAAATCAGTTTTTAATTCCTTACAAAGGTATATATGAAGATTTTAAAACTTTATTACTTGCAATAAATAAGGATAAATAACTTTTTTATGATAAAACAGAAGCATATTATGCTTTTAAGTCTTTATTTTTGGCATCACTAAGGAAAATTATTCTATGGACGAATTAGATGATACAGATTTATTGCTGCTGAAGATATTAGGTAACAATTCAAATTACACGATAAAAGAGCTTGCGGCTAAAGTAAGTTTATCACCATCGCCTGTTTTTGAACGGGTAAAAAGACTGGAAAGTAATGGATATATTAAAAAGTATATTGCGATACTTGATCCCGAAAAATTTAACCAGGGATTCATAGTCTTTTGCAATATTAAACTCAAACAACACGATAGAAAAATAGGTCACCAATTTGTAGAAGACATTTTAAAGATCGATGAAGTGGTGGAATGTTATAATATTTCGGGGGACTTTGATTTTATACTAAAGGTTTACGCCAGAGATATGAAACATTACCAGGATTTTGTTTTTAACAAATTAGGCTCTGTTAAAAGCATAGGAAGTACACATAGTACTTTTGCAATGGCAGAAATCAAAAACTCTTATAATATTAGTTTTTAAAAACCAACCCGGCTTTTAAAGCCGGGTTGGTTAAGGATTTAACGGATTAAAACAGGTTTATTATCCTCGTCAATTGCGACTAAAGTAAACGCACCGCTCACTACCTTTTCTCTGAACTCTTCCCTCATTTTTTCCAGATAGACCTCTACCTGAATAGTAATACTGGTATTGCCAATACGCTCCACCCTGCCTACCAATTCAACCATAGAACCAGCAGGAATAGGCTTTTTAAAATCTATCTGACCACTGCTCACCAGCACAAAACTCTTCCGGCAAAACCGGGTTGCCGTCATAAACGCCGTTTCGGTCATCATCATTAATATTCTTCCGCCGAACATCGTATTGTGATGATTGGTCGTATCAGGAAATACCACTTTAAAAACATGGGTCTCCGATTGATCAATTTTTTCTTCTGTTGTCATTTGTGACGAAGTTCATTTAAAATAATTAAATTACCAGTAAATCCATGAATTCATCTACAGGCGTATTGGCAAGTCTGCTGTAATCTAATGCAGCATGTAAAACAGCCTGTTGTTGTTTTTCAGGGAATTTCCGCGCAAGATTGATCTTGAACTTCTTCAATAACTCAGGAATCCCTTCTGCTCTTCTGCGCTGATGCCCGATAGGATATTCAACTACAACTTCTTCCAGCACAGTTCCATCATTTAATTCCACAAGCAATGCATTGGCAATCGAACGTTTTGCAGGATCATGGTAATCTGTGGTAAATTGTACATCTTCCACACATTCCATCTGCGCACGTAATAAATCAATTCTTGAATCAACTGCGATGTTGTCTTCATAATCGGCAGCAGTTAACCTTCCATAAATTAACGGTACAGCAACCATATACTGGATACAATGGTCCCTGTCCGCAGGATTATTTAATGGCCCTTTCTTATCAATGATACGAATAGCCGCTTCATGCGTACGAATAGTTATCTTTTTGATATCATCCGTTGTTTTGCCTGACGCCTTTAATTTCTCATGAATCGTCATGGCAGCTTCTACCGCAGTTTGAGAGTGAAACTCAGCAGGGAAAGAAATTTTGAACAGTACATTTTCCATCACATAAGAACCGTAATCACGTTGGAACCTGAACTCATTTCCTTTGAACAAGACATCATAAAATCCCCAGGTTTTAGCGGTCAGTACAGATGGATAACCCATCTCTCCTGTTTTCGCAATTAACGCCAAACGAACAGCGCGCGAAGTTGCATCTCCCGCAGCCCACGACTTACGGCTTCCAGTATTTGGAGAATGACGATAAGTCCTTAAAGCTTGTCCATCTACAAAAGCCAGTGAAACTGCATTGACCAATTCATCACGGGTAAGCCCGATTAATTTTCCAACAACAGCTGTAGAAGCTACTTTAACCAGGATAACATGGTCTAATCCCACTTTGTTGAAAGAGTTCTCCAAAGCTAGTACACCCTGAATTTCATGTGCTTTGATCATCCCTTCCAATACATCTTTCATCAGTAATGCAGGTTTTCCATTGGCAACAGATGTTCTGGAAAGCCAATCAGCAGTAGCCAGAATACCACCTAAATTATCCGAAGGATGGCCCCATTCTGCTGCCAGCCACGTGTCGTTAAAATCCAGCCAGCGAATAATTGTACCGATATTGAATGCTGCCTGAATCGGGTCTAATTGAAATTGTGTTCCCGGAACTTTAGCCCCATTGGGAACAATGGTACCCTGTACCACAGGGCCTAATAATTTAGTGCAGGCAGGATAAGTTAGCGCTTCCAAACCGCATCCTAAAGTATCCAGCAAACAGTAGTGTGCTGTTTTCCAGGCCAGTTCATTTTTTATTTCGTAATTCAATACATAATCCACAATATCAACTAATACCTGATCAGTTTGTGGTCTTTCATTTGAGATGTGTGATGACATTTTTTTATCTGATTTATTAACGATTACTTTTAACGATTTTCAACTGAAACAAATTCCCTGTTTTCAGGGCCTGTATAATTGGCACTCGGCCTGATGATTTTCCCATCTTGTCTTTGTTCGATAATATGTGCACTCCATCCTGTAACTCTTGAAATCACAAAAAGCGGAGTGAACATTAAGGTGGGTACACCCATTAAATGATAAGAAACTGCGGAGAACCAATCCAGATTCGGGAACATCTTTTTCTCCTCCCACATCAGGGTTTCCAAACGCTCCGCAACATTGTAAAGCAGCATGTCTCCTGCCTCTTCCGAAAGCTCTTTGGCTACCTTTTTAATGACTACGTTTCTTGGATCTGAAATAGTGTAAACCGGATGACCAAATCCGATGATTACTTCTTTGTTAGCTACACGCCTGCGAATATCTTCTTCAGCCTCATCAGGTGAATTATAACGGCTCTGTATATCAAAAGCTACCTCATTTGCACCACCATGCTTAGGTCCGCGCAATGCCCCTATCGCTCCTGTAATAGCTGAATAGATATCAGAACCTGTTCCTGCAATTACCCTACTGGTAAAAGTAGAAGCATTGAACTCATGCTCTGCATACAGGTTAAGTGAGATCTGCATGGCATCTACCCAGGATGCTGAAGGTTTGCGACCATGTAAAAGATGTAAGAAATGTCCGCCAATCGAATCATCATCCGTTTCTACCTCGATGATTTTTCCATTGTGTGCGTAATGATACCAGTATAATAGTGCAGAGCTGAAACAAGCCAGTAATTTATCGGCGATGTCTCTTGTTCCTGCAATATTATGATCATCCTTTTCCGGTTGTATACTGCCAATGGCCGATACCGTGGAACGCATTACGTCCATCGGATGCGCAGCTGCCGGAATCTGCTGTAAAATATTTTTAACCGAATTAGGCAGTCCCCGGAGTGACCTTAACTTGGTCTTATAATTTGTCAGTTGTGGTTTAGTAGGTAAAGAACCGTAAATAAGCAGGTAAGCTACTTCTTCAAATTCGGCTTTTTCTGCTAAGTCCAGAATATTATAACCTCTGTAATGTAAATCATTACCATTTTTCCCTACACTGCATAAAGCAGTATTCCCTGCTACAACACCCGAAAGTGCTACACTTTTTTTTGGCTTGAACGTTGGTACTTCCTGGTTATCAATCATTTTTCTGCGCTTTAAAAAGATTATCTAATTTTTGCTCGTAATTGTGGTATCCTATACTCTTATAGAGTTCTTCCCTGGTTTGCATCGTGTCCAGTACGTTCTTTTGCGTACCGTCTTTGCGGATGTGCCGATAGACATTTTCAGCAGCCTTATTGGCCGCGCGAAAAGCAGATAATGGATATAAGATCAATCCCACACCGGCATTTTTAAGCTCGTCGACCGTATACATGTCAATCATGCCAAATTCAGTAATATTCGCCAGTACAGGAATTCCTGTAGCATCTACAAATTTCTGATAATAAGAAAGATCTGGTACGGCTTCTGCGAAAATGAAATCTGCCCCTGCTTCTTTATAGGCAACAGCTCTTTCCAATGTTTTCTCCAGTCCTTCGATTGCAAAAGCATCTGTTCTGGCACCAATCACAAAGTGCTCATCTGTTCTGGCATCCACAGCAGCTTTCAAGCGATCTGCCATTTCTGCTTTACTCACCACTTCTTTACCCGGACGGTGGCCACAGCGCTTGGCACCTACCTGATCTTCGATATGAAGTGCCGCAGCACCTGCTTTAATCAATGATTTTACAGTACGGGCTACATTAAATGCAGATGGGCCGAAACCAGTATCTACATCGGCCATCAGCGGTAAATCACAGACATTAGTGATCCGTTGAATGTCAATTAATACATCTTCCAGTGTAGTAATACCCAGATCAGGAATCCCTAATGATCCGGCAGCTACACCGCCTCCTGAAAGATAAATGGCATTAAATCCTGCTTGTTGCGCTAATAAAGCATGATTAGCATTGATCGCTCCCACAATTTGAAGGGGACTTTCTGTTTTCAAAGCCTCCCGGAATTTTTGACCGGGGGATTTAAGATTGTTTGTTTGCATCGTCAGTTTTTTTTAGAAAAATTAGCTTCGGTTAAAAATGTTCTTTGATTTTTAATACCATGCTGCTGACGGGAAGATTTTAAGAAGAGAAAGGCGAATAAAAATACAAAGTTATACCAGTACCTGAATCAGGGACGCAATTTTTTATGTAAGAATAAACATCTTTCAGACTAAAAGCTTCGGATCGCGAAAGCATTGTCCATTCGGAACAGGCAGGTCTCCTGACTTGTAACGTTTTTCATCATCCTTCCCATTCTATCGGTAGAACAGTGGATATTTTGCGGATGAAAACTTTTTTAGTTACTTACAGTTGCGCGACAGTTCGTGATTTACACACGATTCCCTATTAATCTACAATTAAGTATAACCATTTCCGTTTGATGTGGTATGCAAAGAACACATTTGCAATGTAGAAAATAAAACCAAATAAAATTAGCTTAACATAGTTAAATTGCTAGCTTTAATTTCATATAACTTATCTGTTACACTTTTTTAGGGAACAATAATACGTTTTAAACGCAATTGCCCTGATTTTAGTATAACTGAATTCCCTCTGCTTTCACAACTTTTAAGAATATCCATCCGACCAATGTAGGCTAGCATAAAGATGTCATAACATCAACTTCATATACGCAGAACATCTTTGTCAAAAAAGAGAATATTTATATGAAAATTATGTCCACCAGCTTTAAAAAATTGTTTGGTTTACTTGTTCTGTTCACCCTGTCAGCAAGCACTTTAAAAGCGCAGCTAACCCTAAAAGGTAAGATCGCTACTGAAGAAAGCAGTCACTTGATAGAAGGCGCTACAATCACGCTGAACCCTGTACACAGAATGACCAAATCTGCTCCGGATGGTTCATTTGTACTCACAGGAATAAAGACCGGGGTATATCAGCTTGAAATTTCAAGTGTCGGCTTTGTTAAATATACTAAAACGATTAAACTAACAAGAGATACGGTGATCACGGTAATGATGACCGATAACTCATCCAACTTGAATGAGGTTAGCATTTCTGTCGGTAACAGGGGAAAAAGCAGAAGTATCATTAAATCACCGGTTCCTGTTCAGCTGATTTCTTCTCAGGAGATCAAAACTTCCGGGTATACCAATACCGCCGAATTGATACAAATGCTTGTTCCCTCATTTACTCAAAATCGTATTGTACGGGGAGATGGTTCGGAAACGATCAGGCCGAGCACTATGCGTGGTATGGGAACCGATCAGATGCTGGTGTTAGTCAACGGAAAAAGAAGACATATCAGTGCCTTTTTGATTGCTGACAATACAGGTGTAGATTTAAATGCAATTCCAGTATCAGCCATTGAATCTATCGAAGTATTAAAAGATGGAGCAGCAGCTATTTATGGATCAGATGCGATTGCCGGGGTAATCAATATCATTCTGAAGAAAGATACCGGGGGCAGCGTTGATGTCCAAAGTGGAATTACTTCCAGAGGAGATGGTTTCAATACAAAGATTGGGATAGACAAAGGTTTTGCTTTAAAAAACAATGGTATACTTAACATCGCTGTACAAGGATTGTATGCAGAGAAAACCGTAAGAGCTGGTGCCGATTTAAGAAAACAGTATTTTGGAACTATTAA
This sequence comes from Pedobacter cryoconitis, assembly GCF_014200595.1. Classification (NCBI taxonomy): domain Bacteria; kingdom Pseudomonadati; phylum Bacteroidota; class Sphingobacteriia; order Sphingobacteriales; family Sphingobacteriaceae; genus Pedobacter; species Pedobacter cryoconitis. The sequence goes on along the minus strand of NZ_JACHCG010000001.1, from coordinate 1,591,030 downwards.
AAATGCAGCCGGTAACGTGACTTATTCAGACCCTGTGGGCGACGCAAAAAATGCCGCATACGCTGCCGATCCAAAAGTGACCATGATTGAGGGAGATCCGCAGAAAAAGGTACTGGGAACCATGATCAATTATTCACAGCCTTTAAAAAATGAAGGCAAAATCTATGCATTTGGAGGCGTAAACTACAACAATACTTTAAATGGAAGTAACCGTTTCAGATTACCAAGTGATGATGGTACGGTACGTTCTATCTATCCTGACGGCTTTTTAGCCAGAGGTAAAATAGTAACCACAGACTACTCTTTTGCGGGTGGTTACAAACAAGACTTTAAATCATTGGGGATGATGGATGCCAGTGTTTCTCTGGGTGGAAACTCGGTGCAATTTAACCTGCTGAATTCTGACAATCCTTCTTTAGGTACTAAAAGCCCTACGGATTTTTACCTGGGTACGCACCATTTTAACCAATATGCTGCCAATCTTGATTTTGTAAAAGCACTAGGCCAGAACAAGGTTTATTCCTTAGCATACGGTGCTGAATTCAGAGTGGAAAACTATTCGATTAAAGCTGGTGAAGAAGCTTCGTATATTGATGGAGGAGTGCCAATTCTTGATGGTCCGAATGCAGGAAAGAGAGCTCCTGTAGGTTCACAGGGTTATGTCGGATACCGTCCAAGTAACGAGGTAGCTCAAAGCAGAAATACTACCGCTGCTTATGCTGAATTAACAGCAGATTTCACTAAATCTTTTACCGTAAGTGCTGCAACACGTTATGAATATTACAGTGATTTCGGCTCTACAATCAATGGAAAGATTTCTGCCCGTTACGAATTTATCAAAGGGTATGCGATTCGTGGTGCAGCCAATACAGGATTCAGAGCGCCTTCGCTACAACAATCATATTTCTCACAGACACAAACCAATTATACACTTGATCCGGCTGTAGGTCAGATTGTGTCCAGAGAGAACAGTACTTTACCCATCAACTCTCCAGCTGCAATTGCTTTAGGTGCACAGCCTTTAAAGCCTGAAAAATCATATAATGTGAGCGCCGGATTAACTGCTTTGCCTGTAAAAAACCTATTCATTACAGCAGATCTTTATGCGGTAAGAGTCAACGACAGAATTGTAAGAACAAGTTTTTTTACGACAAGTAATCCTTTGATCAAGAAATTATTTGATGATTATAATATCGTTGGTATTCAATCTGCAAGGTATTTTGCCAATGCAATTGACACCCGCACCCAAGGTATAGACATTGTTGCTCAATATGAATTACATGCCAATAATTTAGGACATTTTACTTTCCTTGCTTCCTATAATTACAACCTGCTTAAAATTGTTGGCGTACATAACTCAGCAATTCTGGCTTCCTTAAATGAGAATATTTTTAATCCTGAGCGTATTGCCGCAACCGCAACTAAACAGAATAATTTTACGATGTCTATTGTACATAATCTGAATGGATTTACAAGTTCATTACGGGTTTACAGAGCCGGAGAATTGTCGAACCAATATCCAATTGCTCAAAAGGTAATTGGTTTAAATACGATGCCTGCACTGGTCACTTTAGATGCTGAAGTTTCTTATCAATTTAAGAACAAGGTAAGATTTGGAATAGGTGCGAATAATATCTTTGATAAAATGCCGCCATTAAATGATCCAAGCCTGAGTTTCAATGGAAACTTTAAATATTACAATGGGAATAACAGTCAATTAGGCGTTACAGGGGCATATTATTATGCTAAACTGGGTTATAGCTTCTAATTACTAACCCCCGCTTCATTTACTAAAAAAGGATGCATTCTATTTCAGATGCATCCTTTTTCAGGATTAAATACAGACCTGTTTTGCTGTCCTATGAATTGCTAAGTACTGTTAATGCTTTGACCAGACGTTCTGAATCTTCAGTTGTATTATAGATCTGAGGAGTGATCCTGATACAGTCCCCTCCTTTCAGGTTACGTACAACACTTAAAATTTTATGCGCAGTCCATAGCTGATCAACAGCTTTTTTAGCGCTCATATTTTTCATCCGGAAAGCACCAATTGCACAAGACCATTCCGGACTAACCGGTGTCAGCACCTTTACTGCTGATAAATGCTGTACGCCATCTATCCAGGTTTTTTTTAATTCATGCAGATAATTCTGTTTGACCGCAGGCGCAATCTTCTGCTGAAATGCCATTGCAGCACTTATGGTCATAATATTGGCAAATGGTGTAGTCCCAAAATGCGCCAATTTATAAATACTGTTTTCCTTTTGCTTCACATCACCAAATAAAGGGTTCATCGTGCTGATCAGCTCTGGCTTCACATAAAGTAACCCGGTACCTACAGGTGATCCAAACCACTTGTGAAGATTAATCGCAACTAAGTCTGCACCAAGTTCCGTGATTGAATAATCTATATGTGCAAACGAATGTGCTGCATCCAGGATAGTTTTGACACCAGAAGGCTTTAAAGCATCCGTTATTTCTTTGATAGGAAGAATCAACCCGGTAAAATGATTGATATGTGTCAGATGAACAATTCTGGTCCTGCTGGTTACGGCATTTTTATAAAGCTGAACAATTTGTGCTGTAGACTCAGGGTGTGCAGGAATTTCCAGGTAGACCAGTTTAATCTTTTTGGTTTTTTGCAGCATTTCCCAAGTCTCAACCATACTGTCATAATCAAACTGGCTCAGGATAACTTCATCACCAGCTGTTAAAGGATACCCCTGAATAGCAATATTAAGTGCTTCTGTGGCATTCCTGGTAAAGATGAATGAGTTTGAAGGTAATTTCAGATAGGTTCCGGTCAAGAGCAGCGCGTCCCGGTAGAGCTGTGGAAATTCTAACCTTGCAAAACCTGATAATCTGCTGTTCACAGTCCTGGTATTTTCAATAAATGTATGGAGAACAGGTTCGGACATGACACCAAAAAAACCATTTTCAAGGTTAGTAAATGAACGGTCTGTCTGATAATATTTCTGGAATTCCTGAATGGATAACTGATCTTTTCCATTTTCTATCAGGGTGGATGTTGCATTTTCCTGTGCAGCTACATAATCACTGATTAATAATGAACCCGACAGGATACCAATAGTTTTCAGGAGTTCTCTTCTATCCATTTTTTTTGAATTAAGCTGCAAATAAAACTTATTGGTATAGCCTGGGTATTAAGTTAATGTTTTGTTTGAAAGAAATTCCGGATATTCAGCAAAAAATCTGTCTATGCTTGAACAATTAAAAAGAAAATTCCGGATGAGCGATAGTCAGTTTGCTGGATTTTCGGGTTGTCTCAAAAAACTGGAAGTCCCGGCAAAAACAACTTTGCTCAAAGAGGGCGAGATTGCAAAAAAAATATTCTTTATTGAAAAAGGCTGTATCCGTGTCTGGTTTAATAATGATGGCAAAGATCTCACCACACAATTCTTTTTTGAAAATGAAACGGTAGCATCAATAGAGAGCTTAAAAAAGCAAGTACCAAGTCTGCTCAACATAGAAACCATCGAGCCGTGTGTACTCTGGCATATCAGTAAACAAGACCTGGAAAAAATACTGCCAGAACTGGAAAATGTATCGGAACTAAGAGACGAATTTATCAATAATCTTTTCGACCGGATGTTTCACTACATGAACCATTTCTTTTCCTTTCTCAGAGATTCTCCTTTAAAACGATACCAGGTATTGATGCAGGAAAAGCCGATGATCATTCAACGGGTACCTCAGCATTATATAGCCTCTTATTTAGGTGTGAGTTCCGTTCACCTCAGCCGCATTAAAAGCCAGCTGATCAGGGAAAAAACATGATTTCATTTGATAACAAATGTTATCGCGGCCTGAGCATTGCGACCGTAAATTTGTGGTATAAATTGATAAACAATGAAAGCAGCAATAATCTATCAGGCAGGTGAAATACCTCAATATGCAGAAATCCCTGAACCAGTGGTTCAGCACGATCGTGAAATTTTAGTGCAGGTAAAAGCCGTATCCATCAAAAACCTGGACAAATTAAAGGCCAGTGGCAAGCATTATTCTTCGGAAAAAACAGCTAAGATACAAGTAGTATGTACTGATGGTGTTGGTATTTTATCAAACGGACAGCGTATTTATGGTGTCGGCACTTCTGGTACAATGGCAGAACAAGCCGTGTTTTTAAAAGAGTGGTGCTCGCCTGTACCCGACGGACTGGATGATGCTACCGCCGCAGCATTACCAAATGCAGCTATGGGATCGGCTCTGGCACTGCGTTTCCGCGCCGGATTACAACCCGGGGAAACAGTTTTAATCAATGGCGCTACTGGTTTCACTGGTAAAATAGCTATTCAGCTTGCCAGACATTACGGCGCAGGAAAGATAGTTGTTACCGGCAGAAATGAAGAAATACTGAAGACTTTGCCAGCCCTGGGAGCAGATCAGCTTATCTCTCTGAATCAGGACGATGCTTCTTTTGTTGACCAGCTAAAAAAGATACACGCAGTAACGCCTATCAACGTCGTTATCGATTATCTATGGGGGCATTCCGCAGAACTAATTCTCTCCTCCTTAAAAGGCACCGGAACTTTCTCCGCCCGTACCCGTTATGTATCTATAGGCTCGATGTCCGGAGATACGATCACTTTATCCTCACAAATATTACGCAGCATTGATCTCCAGCTATCAGGCTCCGGTTTGGGAAGCTGGACAAAAGAAGAAGTCGGCCTGCTTTTTCAGGAGATCCTTCCGGAAATGTTTCAGCTTGCAGCAGATCAGCAATTGACAATAGAGGTAACCATAGTCCCGGTTCAGGACATTGAAAAAATCTGGAACATGGAAATCACTGATGGAAAAAGGCTTGTAGTAAGTATTTAAGCACCCTTAAATGTATATTAAGAATCAGAGACTATACCAAATTAAGGGTATAGTCTCTTGCCTCTTTTTAAAGCCTTTCTATTTCTTCAATCGGGAGCGCAGTAAACCCCGCAATTTTATCAATATCAAATTTTTCTTCTTTCATTTTTCTTGCAATAGCAAGCGCAGTTTCATGTTTCCTTTCTTCCTTTCCTTGTCCTAAACCTTGTTCTAACCCCTTTTCCATTCCTTCTTCTCTTCCCTTCCATTCTGCATACCCAAGACGGTACTGATCGTCTTCTTCCCGTTGTAAAATCGAGTCGTATACAAATAAACCCATTTGTCCAGCTCAGTTTCCAGTTCATCTTCTTTCTTCCCAAATTTAGGCAGTTCCAAAAACTTAAATCCCAGTCCATTGTGGAATATTTCACCTGTACCGGTATTGACCAGGGAAATACTTTGCAAATAATGGTCACTCAGGCAATTTTTCATGTTAAAATCCAGGATTGCAACCAGGAAAACTTCTTTAAGTTTAACTTCCCAGTTACGCCTGCTCTTTAGCTTTTGCTGATGGATCAGCCGGCTCATGTAAAAAATACAGCGGTCCTCAAAATTATTATGCGCTGCCCGCTGCATCTCCACGATAAATTGCTCGCCATGGTCTCCGGTACACAACAAATCGAAGCAGGCCTTTTTATGCTCCCTGTCATCCCCACCCAGTTCAGTTGGGTTGTAAACAATATCGGTAATGTGTTTTTCTCCCTCAAACAGAGCGTTTAATAAAGAAATATTATTATATTTTAATTGCTCACCCGGAAAGATCAATAAATAATTTTATACATTTAGTGAGGCAGAAACATGAACTGCCAGTTAAAAAAATACTTCTCAAAAAAAATAAATAAATGACACATTGTACTAGCTGTAATCTTGAATTAACAGGAAAATATTGTTCCAATTGCGGGCAGCCTGCAAGCATCAAAAGAATTAATGGTCATTATATTATACACGAGCTTGAACACGTTTTACACTTTGAAAGAGGCATCCTGTTCACCATTAAAGAGTTGCTGATCAGACCCGGACAAAACGTAAGAGAATTTATTGCGAAAGACAGGAGTAAACTTGTAAAACCAATTATATTCATCATAGTAGCCTCTTTAATCTATACATTAACCACCCATTTTTTTCATCTGAAGGAAGAGTACATTAGTTTTAATGACCCCACAAATCCAACAGCAAACTTAATTTTCAAATGGGTTCAGAACCACTACGGTTATGGGAATATCATCATGGGTGTATTTATAGCCTTCTGGCTCAAACTATTTTTCAGAAAACAGAACTACAACTTTTTTGAAATATTGATTCTATTGTGTTTTGTGATCGGAACCAGCATGCTCATCTTTTCTGTTTTTGCAATTTTAGAAGGCCTGACAAAACTAAGTTTAATGAAGGTTTCCGGAATTATAAGTATGGCATATAGTACCTGGGCAATCGGGCAGTTTTTTGACAAACAGAAATGGGCAAATTATTTAAAAGCAATGGCTTCCTATATATTAGGATTACTGACATTTTCTGCTTCAGTAATCCTTTTGGGCCTTTTGATTGACCTGTTTATCAAACACTAACTATCAGGATTTAGCCTGTTGATTAAACTTATAGCTAAATGTAATTCCAAATGAACGCATAGTTCGTTGTCTTAAATTAGTTTGTGTAAAACCAGTACCATATGCGCTGGAATATTGATTTACATAATGATTAAATGGATTCGTGGTCATCAGGCCAATACTGGCCCGATGATTAAATAATTGCTTTTTAACAGCAACCGTATAATTATACGAACCTGGACGGATACTTTGAAAATCTGTTCTTTTTGAGTCAATTGTACCAAAGCCTTCCGCAATTATATCTTTATTCAGGTTATAGGTCACATTCAGGTTGGCGTTATAAGAAAACCCACCCACAGCAGGTAATCCGGGAACCAGGTTGTTTTTTTCAAGCAAAAGAAGGTTAACACGCAGGTTTAACTTTTCATTGATTACTGCTGAACCCGAAATATTGATTCCTAATGTAGTTTGAGATCCAATATTTGCGGTTTTTGTAAGGGACACATTATTATAGTCAGTTCCATTTGCAGTATATACAGAAAAAAAAGCAGTAAAATGCTGAATATCATTACTATTTCGGTTATAAAGAGCACCGATATACAGACTGCTGCTATTGGCAAACGTTTTACTATAACCTATTTCAAATTTCTGTCCCGTTTCATTCTTCAATTCAGGCGTTCCAGTATTGATATTGCGTGGATCGATAATTTCCAGGAAGGGATTCAAATCCTCATAATCGGGCCTTTGTATTCTGTAGATATAAGTAAACCTGACAGCTTGAGTTTCATCCAGCTTATGTTGTACTAAAAGATTTGGTGCCCATATATTGTTCACTGGTATAGCAACATTTGACAGATCGGACTTGGTATCCGTCCTTTCGTAACGTATCCCGGCTTTTCCGTTTAAAAAATTGTTAAACAGGGAAATTGAAGTTGAAATATAACCGGCATAAATGTTCCTTTTGAAATTAAAACTATAGGTCTGGCCCGGATTATTTACAAATGTCCCATCATTCAACAAGCTATCAGTAACCACACTGTTATTGATATTTTCGAATATGGCTTTTAATCCCGTCTCCAGCTTGAAATTCTTTGCTAATGGTTCAATATAATCAATTGAGATATCAGTTTCATGCTCATTTCCAGGATTATCACTATTGATACCACTGCTGGGAAACGCGCCATTCTGATAACTGGTAACCTGCGAATCATAATTTGTATTTTTAGCAGCGCTCGATACGTAGAGAAAATTCAACTCCCTTCCCTCTTTTTGAAAGGTTTTTTTATAAGCCAGACTCCAGTTCTGCGTATTTTCACCAAAATCCGTGGCATCTGTACGCTCACTATTGATATCAGATAATATCCTGCCTGTAGAAAGATAAGTTTGTTGATTTTGTACAATCCTGCCAGTTCCATGTGTAATCACCTGGTTCAGTCCAAACGTAGCTGTTAATACATCTTTAGGTGTAATATTCCAATCCACACTAACCCCTGATTGATAGCCGTTCCTTGAAAAAGGACTAAAGCGATTCTGTATATACCGGGTTAAGGTATCTTTAGCGGACTTGAAGGAAAGCCGGTTACTCAGAACCCCAATATTAGAGTTTAATTGATAATTTCCACTGAAAAATGCACTTACACCAAAATTTCTATTCCTGGCATTCAGGTTTACTGAACCATTTTCAAACCGGGTTCCCCCAGATAAATTAACGCTTCCGTTTACACCTTTTATTTGATTATCCTTTAAGACAATATTGATAACTCCTGCTGTGCCCGAAGCATCATATTTCGCTCCCGGACTGGTCATCACTTCAATATTTTTGATCTGGCTGGCGGGCATAGATTGTAAGACATCCGATATATTCGAGCCAAATATGGTAGCAGGTTTTCCATTGATCAGAAATCTGACATTGGCATTTCCCTGTAACTCCACATTGCCGTCAATGTCCACCGCGACCATCGGCACCTTTTTTAATACATCAGTAGCCACACCACTTTGGGAGGTAACATCGGCAGCGGCATTGTATATCAGTTTATCAGCTCTGTTTTCCAGAACCTGGGTTTTAGCTTGTATAGTTACCTCCTTTAAAGTGTTACCGGCGGGTGCAAGCATGAGCTTGCCGAGAGAAACCAAAGACACTTCAGGCCCGATAACGACAGATGTAATAATTTTTCTGTGATAGCCAATAAAATCAACAGTAAGGCGATACACTCCCCGGGGAATAGCTACAAACTCAAATTTACCCGTTGGATCTGTACTGATCATAGCAATTGGTTCGGTAACGCCTGCTTTAAATAAACTGATTGTAGCGAAGTCAACACCCATATTCGTTAAAGAATCAATTACTGTTCCAGTGAGTTGACCTTCATTAGCCGTTTGCGCTAAACTTAAGCCCGAAATAGCAGTAAACATTAATGTTATTGCGATTATATTATTCAATAATTTCATAATAATTTAAATTTCCGGATGGATATCTCCGATGGAGAATGACATATATTTTTTCGTTTTACAGTAGGTAATTCCAACTACTGTTAAGGTAATACACCCTCCAACAACTACTGCCGGTACAGTACCAATTAAACCTGCAACCGTTCCGGATTCAAAGTCACCAATTTCGTTGGACGAGTCTATAAACATTGACGTCACTGCGGATACCCGGCCACGCATGGTATCTGGCGTCAGTAACTGCATAATAGTACCCCTGATTAGCATATTTACACTATCAAATCCTCCACTGGCGAAAAGCAGGAAAAGTGACAAATAGAAATTTTTGGAGATTCCGAAACAGATGATTGATAAACCAAAACCCGTGATAGCCAAAAGTAAATTCCGCCACGGCTTGTGCATAGGAGAATATTTTGTCATCAGCAGCATGACTAAAATTGCACCTGCGGAAGTTGAAGCCCGCATCAATCCCAATCCTTGCGGGCCGACTTTTAAAATATCGTTCGCAAAAACTGGTAAGAGTGCAACAAAGCCCCCAAAAAACACAGCGAACAAATCAAGGCTCATTGCCCCCAGCATCATTTTATTCCTGAAAACAAACTGTATACCCCCGGCCAAACTTTTCCAGAAATTTTCTTTGGGTGTAAAAACAGGCGGATATTTTTTAAGAAAACAGGCGGTGATCAGCGCCATTAAAATAAACAGGACAATTAACACTAATGCAGCAGTTATTCCAAAATACCCATATACTATGCCGCCCACAGCCGGGCCAAGAATAGATCCTGCCTGCCTTATGGTACTATTCCAGCTGTTTCCATTCGCATAAGCTTCTTTTGGCAGACTTTCCGTATAGATCGTAAAATTAGCAGGCCCCAAAAATGCGCGTGCTATTCCATTGCAGAAAACAAGGAAAAAGATGATTTTTATCAATACCGCAGTGGATATAAAGACCTGTACACTAGTCATCGTTACACAAAGCAAAACCAAAGAACATAATAATACGGCCGTATAAATCCACAATAACATCTTTCGTTTTTCGGATTTATCAGCAATGTAACCACCATACAATGCAATTGTGATCGCAGGTACGGCTTCAAAAAGCCCAAATAATCCAAGTAAAAAAACACTTTCTGTTAAGTGATAGATATAAAACCCTGTAATTACAGTTTGCATCTGATAGGCGAAAGTAAAAAACAAACGTGTCCCGATATAAACCCGGAAATCCCTGTACCTTAAGGCTGCAAAAGAGTCGCTCATGACCAGAATCCTTTCACTTTAATCTGCTCAGTAGCAAATCCCATAGCAATCAATGATTTCCTCAACTGAATAACCACAAAATCATTACCCGTGATATAAAAACACGTGTCTGGAATTGAGTATTTTTGCGCATTGATCCAGGAAATTACAGGCGTTATCTGATCTGTATCCTCACATAAAACAGGGTGCAGATAAGGAGACAGATTTTTATTACAATATTCGGATTGCTCACGGTCAGTAATTAATAATACACCAGAAAAACGGGTGCCTGGATTCGTCATTTGAAATAAGGCAAGCAGTTGTCCTATACTCGTCACATCTCCCAGTCCAACTATTCTGCCGGTAGGATGAGGTGACTGGCGGCTGCTTCCAACTTTTATATATTGAACCAAATCCCTTTCCCGCAGCCTGCGTGCCCAGGTAGTTCCAGGCCCATCATGTGCAGCATCAATAAACAAGGTGCAGGTCTGAGCTTTGGCATCCCATGCAGCTGGTGTATACTTGCGGAAAAGCGCTCCGCCAACAGAAAATTTTATATAAGGAACCTCTGTCCAGTCCAGCATGTTAACCAGAGGGAGATACAAACTGATCTCTATGATTTCCCCCTTTCCTACGCTATTTACTTTTTCTACATATCCTGTTTGCAGCAATAACCGCTCATCGATTGAATTGCCATTTGCTTGTTGAAGAGACTCTTTTTGCATATACTATTGTTTTAGTACAAGCAAAGGGACGCAGATTTAAGCGCCGTTTAAATAGCAATAATCGAGTAACTTTAGCACTATTTGCGGTATTTAGCACGAAAAGCTATAGCAGACATTCCTGTAAGTTTCTTAAAGAACCTGGAAAAATAGGATTGATCATCATAGCCCAGCAATGTTGAGATTCCCTTGATATCCAGTTGGCTATAATAAAGCTGTCTTTTTGCCTCCAGTATAATTTCCTGGTTTATCCAGAATGTTACCGGGAATCCGGTCACCTTTTTCACAACCTCGTTCAGATAGGATTCAGAAACGTTTAACTTATCTGCATAAGCAGAGGGGCTCTTGATTGTCCGGAAATTTTCTATCACCAATCTTTTAAACTGTTTGGACATTTCAACGGGTCTGGATAATTTCAGACTCATGCCCGGGCCAGCGTTGAAACATTTGGCAGTCATAGTCAGGAACAACTGAACTATGGCATGGACTACCGGTATGTAAAAAGGATCATCCTGATCCTTATTGTATTTCGCATTAAGTAATTTGAACACACTGCTCCATTGTTTTAATTGAACCGGATTCAGTAAATATGGTTCCTGAAGATAGGAAAGATGATCAAAGATATCTACATAATTAAGTGGAACCAAAGAGGGGTCTACAGCTAAGATCCAGCCCGTAGCATCTTTATTATTTATCCGTCGATGTACCTGTGATGGTAAGATATAGTATAATGTTCCCGTTTTACATTGTCTTTCCTTAAATTCCACTTCCATAGAGGCATGTCCTTTCTCAATAAAAAAAAACAAATAATGATCATCCCGATGGGCGCCCATCGTTTCCATTTTGGAATCTGAGAAATCATCCCTATCAAAGTATTGCAGCTCTACGCCTATCGCAGTACTCAGCTCAAGTTTATGAACAGGAATATCATGCATTTTCATCAATCAGGTTATTTATAAATTGTCAGATTGTAGTTTTCAGCTAAATCACGAATATACAATTCTCTTACCAATAACGAAACACAAGTATTTAGCTGATATCTCCTTATTCTAAATCAAAAAACCATTAAAATCAGCCTTGAAAAACAGCCAATTACACCCTAAAAACGACCGAAATAGGCTATACGTAAACTACTGACTATAAGGCTAGTAGACATCTCTTGTTCAGACACCTTTCAGACCTGCTTCAAACACTGTTCAGTTCCTACCGAACAGAACCTTAATCAGCTGTGAATTATTTTTCATTTAAATATTATTCATAGCCTTATTAATCAATAATTCAACTACCTCGTAATATTAACTAAACAGACTATTGCAATTATACAGAAAGGCACCGTATTAGCATGTTAATTGATCAAAAGTATGCAGAAAAAGAATACTTTATTTACGGAAATCCGTAAACTTGTGACAATTTATAAAACTACGTCAAATTCCACCTTTCTCCACGATTTTTTGTCAAATGGCAATTTTTGTTTAACCAGGACTGATTAACTTTGAATATGGAAGAATTAATTAACTACCTCCTTCAATTTGGGCACCTCAGTCAGGAGCAGATTGCAATGATTCAATCCAAAGTAAAACCAAAAACAATAAAAAAAGGAGCATACTTTTCACAAGCTGGTCAGATAGCAGATAAAATAGGATACATCACAGATGGGGTATTCAGAGTTTGTTATTATGATAAAACTGGTGAAGGTTATACCCGTTATTTTGTTTATGAAAACCGTTTTATAGCCGATATCAATAGCTTTCGGGATGAAATTCCTACAGCAGAATATATTGAAGCAGTAACTGATTCTACCCTGCTGGTCTTTTCCAAAGTAGGTTTTGAAGAACTTTCCAATACCATTACCGGCTGGAGCGATCTATTTTCAAAAATCACTTCTTATGTGATGGAAAATAAAATGAGAGCAAGCAGTAATATGCTGGTTCAGGATGCGCAAACCCGTTATCTGCATTTTCTTGACCATTATCCTGGCCTGGCTAACCGCGTCCCACTTTCCATGCTGGCTTCCTACCTTGGAATTACGCCATCCTCACTGAGCCGGATCAGAAAAAAATAACTGATTTGTTTTTTTGCCATTTGACAATTGACAGCTACCAGGTTATCCTCAACTTTGCTTCAACAAAAAAATAAATAGATAATGGCTGTTGATGTTTTATTAGGCCTCCAATGGGGCGACGAAGGTAAAGGAAAAATTGTGGATGTTTTAAGTCCGGACTATGATCTGATTGCCCGTTTTCAGGGAGGCCCGAATGCAGGTCATACTTTAGAATTTGAAGGTAAAAAGTTTGTACTGAATACAATACCATCGGGCATATTCTTTGAAAACACGATGAACCTGATTGGAAATGGTGTGGTTATCGATCCAATTGCTTTAAAAAGAGAACTGGACAATTTAAAAGAAGCCGGGCATGATTTACTTGGGAATAAGAAGCTGATGATTGCAAAAAAAGCACATTTGATCTTACCTACGCACCGGCTGCTGGATGCCGCTTCTGAAAAAAGAATGGGCGACGGCAAAATTGGTTCTACACAAAAAGGAATTGGCCCTGCATATATGGATAAAACCGGCCGTAATGGTTTACGTATTGGTGATTTCACTTTGCCAGATTTTAAGCAGCGTTACGAAAAACTGGTTAGCAAACACAAAGCTATACTGCAATCCTTATACGGTGAAGTTGTTGACTTCAGCGCACAGGAAAACGCATTTTTCGAAGCACTGGATTTAATTTGTCAATTTCCATTAGTGGATTCAGAACATGTAGTCAATACCTATGTAAAACAAGGAAAAAAGGTATTGGCTGAAGGTGCACAGGGTACTATGCTGGATATTGATTTTGGCTCTTACCCATTTGTAACCTCTTCCAATACGACCACTGCTGGCGCCTGTACAGGCCTGGGGATTGCGCCTAACCAAATTGGCGAAGTAATAGGTATTTTCAAAGCTTACTGTACACGTGTAGGCGGCGGCCCCTTTCCTACGGAACTAGATAATGAAACGGGAGAAGAATTACGTCTTAAAGGTCACGAGTTTGGTGCAATAACCGGAAGATCCAGACGTACCGGATGGATTGACATACCCGCATTAAAATATGCGATTATGATTAACGGGGTCACGCAATTGATTATGACTAAAGCAGATGTACTCAGTGGATTTGATCAGATTTACGCCTGTACACATTATAATTACAATGGTGAGGTCATTGATTACATGCCTTATGATATAATTTCTATTCAACCTATACCTGTATTACAGGAAATTGAAGGTTGGAAAGAGGATATAACTGGTATAAACTCGATAAATCAGATACCTGCAAAACTAAAAACTTATATCACATTTTTAGAAGAGCAGTTAGATATACCTGTAAAATACCTTTCTGTGGGCCCGGATAGAAAACAAACGCTAATTCTGAATTAACATTTAATGAATAACCGGTGAGCAAACGCACCGGTTATTTAAATCACTATAATTTCTCTATAATTCCTACGCCTACATTATCAGTATCGGCTTGCGAATTAGAAAGTACAACTACAGCAGTCTTTTTATTGATATTGATGATAATAAAACTTCTGCTTCCGCCAGTTCCACCATTATGCCAATAATAAGTATCCGTTGTTGGCTTCATGATGTGCCAACCCAAACCAACCATAGGGTCTTTCGAAAAAGTAACCTGATGGGTAAGTTCAAATGCTTTTGCTAAATCAGGATTTTTACTTTCAATATTGTTATCCGCATAAATCAGCATATCATTAACAGTGGAACGAAGACCACCGGCACCAACAAGGGCATCGAGATCCCATGCTTTAACTTCCTTCGCCTCCAAGTTATATACTTTCGCAAAGCGTTTTGCCAATTCAGGAGTCAGGTGCTGAAATGTACTGTTCATTTTTAAAGGATCAGTTATGATTTCTTTCACCAGCTCTTCATAGGTTTTACCACTGATCCGTTCTAAAATCACGCCCAGAAGCCCCGTGCCCGTATTGGAATAACTATAAACCTCTCCCGGAACGGAGGCCAGCTTACAAGACTTTAAGTAACTGAATAATAATTCCTTAGTATAGCTTTTATAAGGATTTGCAGCATCAGAGTTTTTGTTCATAAGATTTTCCGGCAAGCGAACTAATCCCGAAGTATGGTTACTTAAATTTACAACCTTTATTTGCTGAAGCTCAGGGTTCGCAGCTACTGAATCCGGCAGATATTTCGTAATTGGATCCGTTAAACTGATCTTTCCTGCACTCACATACCAGGCGAGCAGCTGAGCAGTAAATGTTTTGCTAATGGAACCTATTTCAAAAATTGTATTCGCATCAGGAAGCACCCCATTCTTCTTTTGTGTACTGCCATACCCATAAGTATAGGTCTTTCCATCTTTTAAAATACCAATGCTCAAACCTACAGTATTTGAATTTTGAATATAACTCCTTGCCAGCGTATTAATTTCTTTGTCCAGTTTTGATTTCAAGGGATTGGAAGAAGGAACCAGTGTGATCTTTTTAGTAATGACAGGCACAAAATCTGAAAAAGAAAGTTCAGTTAGTTTGTTATTCTGATCAAGTGAGAAAGAAAGTTCTATATTTTCAGCTTCGAACTCCAACTTGTATCTATTCAGGTTTTTCTTGGGGCTGATCAAAGAAGATTCCTTAATTTTCCCCAGAATATAGATGTTTTTCTCAAAAAAATCAGCCAATTTTTCCTGGCTGATAGAAGATTTATAGCTTTTACTGCCCAGCGCATAAATCTGATCCACGCGTTTTTCAGTAATATATTTTTTGATCAGTACGACTACCAGATCACTTTTTCTTTGTCCGCCACTTTGCGCCAGGGTCATTAAAGGCGTGAGGAACAGCAACATAACCACTACCTTAAAATTTGTAAGTTTCATAATTTAAATTATATAATCAACAGTGTATAGTTAACACTTATAACTTAAACGAACAAAAAGTTAATACCCCTATTACTTTTAAAAATGATTGGCTTTCTTATTTCTACAACAATAACCTCAACTGATCCAGATCTTCCTTTAATCCAGCAATCAATTGCTTCAATAATATGACATTATTATCATCAGTGTTCAGCAGACGCGACCAGTTCTGATCAGCTGAATTAAACTGTCTTTTAAATAACAGTGGAATTTTATAACGCTGTACAGTGATCGCCGCGGCATAGCTATACAAACACGCGATAATCCCCTCCAATGTCCGTTCGTAATAAAGCTTTAGTTTTTTATAACTTTTAGCCCGCTTATAAATCAGTACATAAGGTTTAAACCGCTGTGCCTGTATAATAATTTCAGCATCTTCCAGATCTTCTGTTTCCGTAAACCCAAATCTCCGGATCAGTTCCAATTTAAACTTCATGAGTTTGAACTGAGCTTTAAGCGCATTCTGAACAAAAGGATCCTCTATTTTTTCAAAAAACTCATCTTCATCCAGATATTGTTCCCACGCATCATTGAAATCTTTCGCATAGGATTTCATCACTTTTTTAAAAGTGAAATAGTAGATATATTCATAAATATCAGAATGCATATAAGTAGTTAAAACACCTAACCCTCTGATACAAAGATTCAAGTCAAACGGATCGTCTCTGGAAATTTTCATATATAGCTGCTGGCTCTAATCTTGTAATATCATAATCCGAAGGTATCATAATGTACACCTATAATCTTCATCTTTCTATTTTTTGTGATAACAAATGTTAATTTACAGTTATCATTTTACAAATGAAGGCCTGTCCGGTAAACGAACAGGCCTTGAGCTTTTTAAACCAGGTTAATGACTACATCAATATTACCACGCGTGGCTTTGGAATATGGGCAAGTCTGGTGAGCAGCATCTGCAAGCGCCCTTGCGACTTCCGGCTGTAAACCGGGCAGACTTATAGTTAAACGTGCCTGTAAAAAGTAAGCATCTCCCGCTGTCCCCAGATCCACCTCTGTATCAATTGCTGCATCTTCAGGAAGATTGATCTTCATCTTAGCCGCTGCAATTTTCATTGCTCCGATAAAACAGGCAGACCAGCCCGCCGCTAATAGTTGTTCCGGATTAGTACCGCTTCCTGAACTACCAGGGATGGAGAGTTTAACATCAAGGCGTCCGTCAGAACTTTGAGACGCACCGTCTCTGCCGCCTGTGGTATGTGTTTTACCTGTATAAAGTACTTTTTCTATCGTGTGATTTTCCATGATTTCTATTTTAAATGTTTATGTTTTTAACTGAATGCGTATTGAATTAACGTAATGATTTGAATGCTGCACGAAGCTCTTCTGCAAAAAGCTGCGGCTCTTCCCAGGCGGCAAAGTGGCCCCCTTTGCTAACCTCATTGAAATAGATCAGGTTATGGTAACTGCGTTCCGTCCAGCTTTTTGGTGCCTGGTAAATTTCCCCGGGAAAGACCGTTACAGCTGCCGGAACCGAGATATCTACAGCGTTGAAGTTATTGGCATTATTCTCCCAGTAAAGTTGGGCAGAAGAAGCTGCGGTATTGGTAAGCCAGTAGAGAGAAATGTCATCCAGAATTTCATCTTTAGTCAATACTTTTTCTGCATCGCCTCCACTAAAAGTCCACTCATTTAGTTTGTCGTAGAAAAAGGAAGCAAGCCCGGCTGGTGAATCCGATAAACCATAGCCCAAAGTCTGTGGACGGGTAACCATCATTGCTGCATAACCTCCACCTTTTTTGTATAAATAATTCAGTGATTTAAATGCTGCTTTTTCTTTAACAGATAGTCCTGCGGGTGCAGGTTCTCCATTGTTAAGTGCTTTCGCTACATCAGCAGGCACAGTTGCAGGCATATTCACATGGATGCCAAGCAATCCTGCTGGCTTTTGGTGCGCCATTTTATCGGCAACTACTGAACCCCAGTCTCCCCCCTGAGCAACATAATGCTGGTAGCCCAGACGTTTCATCAATACATCCCATGCTGTAGCAATGTGATCTGCATCCCAGCCGGTTCCCTGAGGTTTACCAGAAAAACCATATCCCGGCATTGATGGAAGAACAAGGTCAAAAGCGTCTTCTGCGCGGCCTCCATAAGCGGTAGGATCTGTAAGTGGGCCAACGATTTTCAGCAGTTCAAAGATAGAACCAGGCCAGCCATGCGTAATAATCAGTGGCATCGCATTTTTATGCTTAGACTTGATATGTACGAACTGAATATCCAATCCGTCGATGGTTGTTATAAACTGTGGCAAAGCATTCAGTTTGGCTTCTGCTTTACGCCAGTCATAGGTTGTTCCCCAGTACTTTACCAGTTTCTGGATCTTCTCTAATTGCACACCCTGAGTCTGATCTTTTACCGTTTCCTTTTCCGGCCATCTTGTAGCGGCAATACGTTGACGAAGATCGGCAATCGCCGCCTGGGGGACATTAATGTGGAAATGACGGATCTGATCAGCACCCTTTGTGGCTGAAACTGACTGTGCAAAAATGGGAGTTGCCAAGATGGCAAGCGCCCCGGTAATCAGGGTATTGGCAAGGTAGCGTTGATTCTTTTTCATCGTTCTATTTTTTAGCTTGTGTTTTAATTTCTTCTTCAAAAGTATCCCTGCTTCCATCCGAAATCAATCAGCAAATACCTAATCTGGACGATGTCGATCTTGAACTGGTCATTTTTGAACTTGAATGCGCATAAAAAAACCCGCTATGGATTTTAGCGGGTGAATAAATAACCTCCTTCGATTATCTTATATTTTCAAAAAAGGGTGTTCTTTTGGTTGCTACGCATTCAGCAGCATAGATATACATAGATGCACTCCAGCTTTGCCAGTCTTGTCCGGCAGGCTTTCCGCTCTGTGCTTTTAGCCATTCATTAAATCCGAACTGAAGATTTTTACTTTGATCAGCAGCTGCTTGCAATGCTTTGCCCAGCACGATTAATTTTTCTCCGGCCAGTTGATATTGCTCACAGGCAACCAGTGCCGCGATATAAAATCCGCAAACAAATGGCCAGATTCCTCCATTATGGTATTCCCCGGGTTGGTTAAAGTATTGATACCTTGTAATCCAGTCGAGATCTCCAGGCTCAATGAATGGAAATAAATTCGGGGGAAGATCAACCGCAAGCTCTCCTTTTAATCTCATGCCCGCACATTCGTCTTCAATCCATGCAATTATATCTTTTGCATTGGAAACTGGGATTATCCCGGATAAAATAGCCAGGCTATTTCCCAATAAATCAAAGCGTTCACTGCTGTAAACCTTATAAGTCCACAATGCATAATAGGGTTTATCAGTGAGTGCAAACCGGCTCATTTCCTTCAGTATTTCATTGGCCTGCTCCTGTTTGTCAAACAATTTGAGATAACTATAGGTCAGCGTATTCACAAAGAGCCCGTAACCTGGCACCCATTGTTCATCTCTCCAATCACTGGTGGGTTGCTGAGCAACCAGTCCACTATCAGCAGGTTTCTGAAATTCCATCCAGGTCATTGCTTTTTGGACAGCTTCTTCCAGAAAATCAGGTTGATCCATTATTTTTCTAAAGATCCCTGTAGCCAGTAAAAATAAAGGTGTGGTATCACTGGCACCCCGATTCTCTTGATCATGTACAAGCGATGGAATATGACCATTTTTACTTTGTGTTCCGGCAAGGGTTTCCAATACCTTGACCATGCTCTCTTTCAACGGGTCATTACCGCTAACACCGATTCCTAATGCAGTAATCAGCAGGTCCCTGGTATAAGGCTCAGGATATCCCCAACCCGCAGTACGGGGCAGTCCATGATAAGGGCCATTCATATTGTGCAGCAATACTTCAAGTGCAGCTTGTTTTGCTTTCCCGATCAGTTGTTTTTCCATTGTTATGATCTCCAATCTTTTTATTGAATTGCAGGCCCCTTATTATTGAACGCCCAGTCTGTCTTTGATAATTTCTAGATACCGCTTAGCTACTACCCGATAATCAAAATGTGCTTCGACATGCTTTTGAGCTGCTTTACCTAAGCTTTCTCTTAAAGCCGGATTTGTCATTAACTCCTTTAAATGGCCAGCAATACTGATTGGATCAGCACGATAATCTACAGTTCTGGGCGGATCAAGACGAACTTTACAAGTTTTCTCAGGATCGGTTAGATCCGGCACACTGACTTCATCGGCAATGATACGGACCCCTATTTCCGCCAGCAAAGCTGTTTGCTGATGAACCATAGTATCCAGCATCCCCATAGCCTTCATTCCAATGACAGGTTTTCCACAGGCACCTGCTTCCACTTGTGACATTCCAAAACCTTCTAACCGGGAAGGAGCGGCATAAATATCACAAGCCGAAATCAAATAAGGCATAAAATTTCTCGAGGTAATACTTGTTGCAAAACTAAACCGCTTGTGAATACCGAGCCCATCTGCAAGGTCAAGATCAGCACTATTCTGAATTGTTGTTCTTGGCTGCGGCCATACTTTACAAACATATTTCCAGTCAGGCACTTCGTTCTGGATCATAGATAATGCCTGCATAACTTCCCTTGCCCCTTTTGAGGCGGCATCGCCACCAACAGTCAAAATCATTAATTGATCCGGGGACAGACCAAATGAATCTCTGACTGCCTTTATTTTCGCTTCTTCCAGATGAGCAGCTGCAAACCTGGCTGTATCACAACCTACCGGCAATACTGCTATACGATCTCCAATGATCCCATCACGGATATACATTTCTTTTACCCAATTTGAGGTCACTAACAGTAATGGAAGCCTATTCAGTACTTGCTGATGATTTGCGATATACCCATCTGCAACCAGCCATGGCACAGCAGTTAATCCATACTTTTGGGGATGTATTACCTGTTCAGGTGTATAACCCCAGTAGCCTACACCAGTCACAATATCTGGTTTAAACCATCGGTAATACCATTCTTTTTCCAGATGAGACTCAAAATGTACTGCATGTACATCAATCCCCATTTCGGTCAGCCCACGGTATAAAAGATCTCCCTGAGTAGCTAAGCCGCTTGGAGATGGTGGGTAGTCATAAAGCAAAAGTACTTTCATTTGATGTCCTTTTTCTGAAGATATAGCTGCGCCATCGCTTTTTCAGGTTCCTTAAATTGCCAGAAAGCTTCGTGTTTTGGAGTAGCCATTGCCTCCCAGCTATCTGTGGCAAAACCATAAATTTCGGTGATAATATTATATTTTTTCTGCCAGCTTTGCCAGCTGAGTTCGTAATTGGAAGTTCCATTAGTGATTGCTTTTGGAAAATACGTACGGTTTCCATCTTCGTAAGCAAATGTCCAGAGTGCACTTGCCCGGATTTTTCCTGAATGCCAGAGCTTGATTACTGCTTTTCCTATTTCTTCGTGCCGGCGATGCCTGGTATATTCACCATCCGGGCTATGTGTAATGATCAGATCGAACCATTTATGAGGAACCAGCCCGAGGATTTTCCTTTGTACCAATTTTTCAGCTAAAGGTTGCTGAGCCGGGCCATCGTCCAGATCTGACATTGCCCCTTTTGCCTTATAATAATTAAGGACTTTGCTAAATTTGCCAGCACGCTCTTCATCGTTTTTACGACATAAACAGGCTATAAAAACCCGCCAGTCCGGATGGTCAATTAATGTACCACCTGTCCATAATGTTTCATCGTCCGGATGAGCTACAATAATTGCAACTGTTTGATGATCAGTATCCATTTTTTTCTAAAATTGGACTTTCAATATTGACAATTTGAAATCCTTAACAATCTATATTTCAATTGGTTTATTTTAAATTATTTTTTTTACAATTCTAACGGAAGAAATAATAAACCACTTTTTTCCTTGTCTCAATTGTAAAAATTGAGTGATTAAGTGAGTTGATTATTAATTTGTATTATTTTTAAATAAATTAACCCCTTAACCTATTATGAAGAAACTTTTACTCGCCGTTGTGCTGGTATTTTATGCTGCATTTTTGTTTGCACAGCAAACTACCTACCCTGTTAATGGCTCTTTTGACACCAGACCGGGTATGTTTGCGTTTACCAACGCAACAATCGTCGTCAATTCCAATCAAACACTTACAAACGCTACCTTATTGGTGAAAGGCCAAACAATACAAGCAGTTGGCTCTGGCCTGGCTGTACCTAAAGGTTACGTGATTATTGATGTGAAAGGAAAATTCATTTATCCTTCCTTAGTAGACGCTTTTACCGGCTATGGTTTACCGGAAGCTGTTGTTCAACCTCGCGGCGCACGTCAATCTGTTTTTGTTTCGACAAAAAAAGGCGCTTATGGGTGGAACGAAGCTATCAGACCGGAAACACAGGTGAAAAACATTTTCTCTGTGGACAGCAAAAAAGCAGATGAGCTGCGGAAAGCTGGTTTCGGAAGTGTCAATGTAATCAACCGTGACGGAATTGCACGCGGAATTTCTGCGGCAGTAACCTTGAATGATGGTGCTGCTAACACTATATTCCTGAAAGATCAGACTGCTGCAAACTATTCATTCAGCAAAGGGACGTCTTCAAACGATTATCCAACCTCTTTAATGGGTTCAATTGCTTTATTGCGTCAAACTTATTACGATGCACAGTGGTATAGCAAACAAAAAGAGGAATACAATATTTCACTCGAAGAATTTGGAAAGCAGCAAAATATCCCCCAGCTTTTTGAGGTTGATGGCTGGGCTAATATCCTTCGTGCCGATAAAATTGGAAAAGAGTTTGGCAAACAATATATCATCAAATCTACAGGTGATGAATATCAGCGCATTCAGGAAGTTAAAGCAACCGGGGCAAGCTTAATTATACCGTTGAATTTCCCTAAAGCTTATGATGTGGAAGATCCTTCGGAAGCAAGAAACTTAACGCTGGCACAAATGAAAGCCTGGGAAATGGCACCTGCCAATGCAGCTGCTTTAGAAAAGGCAGGAATTAAATTCGCCTTGACGTCGTTCGGTTTAGAAAACACCCGTGATTTCTGGGCCAATCTCCGCCTTGCAATTGAAAAAGGTTTAACAGAGAAACAAGCTTTACAATCCATCACCGAAATCCCGGCTTCTCTTTTAGGGATCAGCGATAAAGTAGGTTCACTGGAAAAAGGTAAAGTAGCCAATTTCCTGATTTCATCCGATAACCTGTTCAAAAAAGAGAACATCATTTTTGAAAACTGGGTACAGGGAAAACGCTTTATTATCAACAGAATAGATATCACAGATATCCGTGGAAATTACAATTTAAACATTGACGGTTTAGGTGCCTTAACTTTAAAAATCACCGGGGCATCAGGTGGTTCAGTGGCAGCAATTGAAAGAATTGGTGTAGATAGCGTTAAAGCTACTGCTGCTTTTACAAGAAATGGCGATTGGGTAAGCATTAACTTCAATTTAAAAAAGAATCCTGCTGGTAATGTCCGCTTAAGTGGATTTTTGACCGCAGCTTCTCCCCTGGTATTTAAAGGTGAAGCAGTACTTCCGGATGGAACGACCGGCAGATTTACAGCATCTTACAAAGAAGCAGCTAAAGAAACACTCAAAAAGGAAGAGCCGAAATCTAGTTTAGCCATGGGCCCGGTCATCTATCCTTTTGGCGCTTTCGGAAATACAGAATTGCCAAAAGCAGAAAATGTGCTGATTAAAAATGCGACAGTCTGGACAAATGAAAAAGAAGGCATCCTGCAAAATGCAGATGTATTGCTGGAAAATGGAAAAATCAAAGCAGTAGGCAAAAACCTGAATGCAGGCAATGCAAAAGTTATTGATGCAACAGGCAAACATGTAACTGCGGGAATTATTGATGAGCATTCGCATATTGCAGGCAGCGGTGGTATTAATGAAGGTGCACAATCTGTTTCTGCGGAGGTTCGTATCGCGGATATTATTAATTCGGAAGATGTAAATATTTATCGCCAGCTGGCAGGAGGTGTAACCACTTCTCATATTTTACATGGTTCGGCAAACCCGATTGGCGGTCAGTCTCAATTGATTAAATTACGCTGGGGTAAAGCACCAGAAGAGTTGAAATTTGCTGGTGCTGATGGTTTCATCAAGTTTGCTTTGGGTGAAAACGTAAAGCAGAGTAATTTTGGTACTGGTGCACGCTTCCCGGTAACACGTATGGGTGTTGAACAGACTTTTGTGGATGAGTTTACACGCGGAAAAGAGTATGAGAAAGCAATCGCCGTAAAAGGGAACAATGTCCGCCGTGACCTGGAATTAGATGCGATTGTAGAAATCTTAAAGAATAAGCGTTTCATTACCTGTCACTCGTATGTGCAAAGTGAAATTAATATGCTGATCCATGTGGCAGATAGTCTGGGTTTCAAGATCAATACGTTCACACATATTTTAGAAGGTTACAAAGTGGCTGACAAAATGAAGGCGCATGGCATTGCCGGTTCGACATTTTCTGATTGGTGGGCTTATAAAAATGAAGTTGCAGAAGCTATTCCTTACAATGGAAAGATTATGCACAATGTAGGGATTACAACTGCTTTCAATTCTGATGATGCAGAAATGGCGAGACATTTAAATCAGGAAGCTGGCAAGGCTGTTTTATATGGAAATGTTCCTGAAGAGGAAGCTTTTAAGTTTGTGACCTTAAATCCTGCAAAAATGCTTCATATTGACGGCCAGGTTGGAAGTTTAAAAGCGGGTAAAGATGCTGATGTAGTGATCTGGTCAGACAACCCGCTTTCTATTTATGCAAAAGCTGAAAAGACTTTTGTAGATGGTGTTGCTTATTGGGATATAGAGAAGGATGCATTGGTGATTAAAACTCAGCAAACTGAAAAAGCACGTTTAATTCAAAAGATGTTAGAGAGCAAAAGCAGCGGTTCTGGTACGCAACGTGCCCAGGGAATTGCTCCACGCCTTTACAATTGCGAAACTTTAGAAAACTACTCAGCAGAATTAAATGAATCAGAACATGCACACTAAGATGAAAACATATCTATTTAGCCTGGCTTTATCGGCATCAAGCCTGATGTGTTTTGCACAGGCCAACATATCTCCGGCGAAAAAACAAAGTAAAACCATAGCGATAACCGGCGCAACAATACATGTTGGAAATGGTTCAGTGATTGAAAACGGAACACTCCTTTTTGGGAATGGAAAAATTATAGCGGTAGCTGCCAGCGGGCAAGTTCCTCAAGGTGATGTCATGAGCATCAACGCGAGTGGGAAACATATTTACCCGGGCTTTATTGCCGCAACAACAAATTTAGGGTTAACAGAAATTGAGGCTGTAAAAGCTACGCTTGATTTTGAGGAGATTGGTGATTATAATTCGCATATCCGCTCTATTGTTGCTTACAATACGGATTCAAAAGTACCTGCTACTTTACGTAGTAATGGTATATTGATGGCACAACCCACACCACAGGGTGGAGTAATTTCTGGCAGTTCTTCTGTGGTTCAACTGGATGCTTGGAATTGGGAAGATGCTGCGCTCAGGAAAGACGATGCGATGCATATGAGCTGGCCGGCGACACCCCGCTTCAGGGGTTATGGCCGTCCGCAGCTGGCACCAGAAGTATTAGCAGAACGTACACAATCGGCTATTAACCAATTGACTTCTTTTTTTGCGGAAGCAAAAGCTTATGCAGAAATGGGCAAACCTGAAGTGATCAATACGCGGTTTGAGGCTATGAAGCCTGTTTTCGCAGGTACAGAAAAGTTGTTTATTGAGGCAGAAAGTCAAAAGAATATTGTAGCAGCGGTTAATTTCGCGAAAGGGTTCGGTATCACACCGGTAATTACGGGCGCGGATGAGGCTTATTTAATCATTGATTTTTTAAAGGCGAACAACATTACGGTGGTGGTTAAACAGCCGCATGCTTTGCCAAACAACAATGATGACGATGTAAATATGCCTTATAAAAATGCAGCTATTCTGGCTAATGCTGGCTTAAATGTTGTTTTAAGCATTGATGGGTACTGGCAACAGCGCAACTTGCCTTTTATGGCAGGAACAGTTACTGCATGGGGCCTGGATAAAGAAAAGGCATTAAGTACAATTACCTTGAATGCAGCAAAAGCAATGGGTACAGACCAAACCACCGGAAGTATTGAAGTTGGGAAAGATGCCACTTTCTTTATTTCTGCGGGAGATGCACTGGATATGAAAACAAATAAGGTAGAGCAGGCTTTTATCCAGGGAAGGGATATTAATCTGGATAACCTGCATAAGCAACTGGACAAAAAGTTCAGTGATAAATATGCAGCAGAGCAATAATTCATCAATTAATCGGGCTGGATTTATAGCTTGTAATTTAACAAAAAATGCCGCTCAGATTGGGCGGCATTTTTTGTACTTTCGTTTGTGAAATATACCTTCTTTTTTCTCCTTTTCTTAACGGCATTTCTTGCAAATGGACAATCACTTTACAGCAAAGCTTACGGAAACCATAAGCATAAACCTGTAATCTTTATTCATGGTGGCCCAGGCAGCAGCTCCAGGGCTTTTGAGGTTACTACAGCGCAGAAACTTGCCGATCAGGGTTTTTATGTGGTGCTTTATGATAGACGTGGTGAAGGGTTATAAAATGATAAAAATGCACAATACAATTTCCAGCAGACTTTTGAGGATTTGAATGGCATTTATCAAAAGTATTCTTTGAAAAAAGCGACACTGATTGGCTTTAGCTTTGGTGGAATTGCAGCCACATTATATACAGAAAAATATCCGCAAAATGTAAGGTCTTTAGTTCTGGTCAGTTCCCTGTTATCACAGCCTGAAACTTATAAAACTATATTGGAACGGTCAAAGGTAATTTACCGGTCTAAAAATGACAGCATAAACCTGAGCCGTGTTTCTGCAATTGAAAAGATGGATCCCAATTCTTTTGAATACAGGGCAGCTTGTTTTAAGCATTCTTCCGGAAATGGATTTTTCAGTACAAAAAATCAGAATGCGTTAGCTAAAAGTTTATATGCTAAACTGGAATCAGATATAGTTTATAAGCAGCTATCTGCACATAAAACGGATGCTCCTGTGCTTGGTTTCTGGAAAAACGAGAATTATTCTGGTATGAGCATTATGCCAGTTTTGAAGCGTTTACATGACAACAAGCTTAGTATCCATGCTTTATATGGTAAAGATGACGGCCTGTTTTCCACAGCACAAATCATGAACCTGCAAAATCTGGTGGGTGCTGGTCAGTTGAAATATCTTGAAAATTGCGCCCACTATTTATATACAGATCAGCAGACAGAATTCATCAGCTCTTTAGCACAATGGATAAAGTAAATGGCAGTAAATCTTTCCTTATTTCTTCTGCAATATGTTCGGCCAGTATTAAAAATTCCTGCGTTAACGGATAAGTCATTTTAAACGCTGCCGAGATTTCAAAATAAATAGCTTGCTCAATGGTCTGTAGACTTCCAGCTTTTTCCAATGCGTCATAATCAAATTGATACCCGGGTATTTGTTATCCAATATAAACTTCGCCAATATAATAACGTATCAGCCCAAATAGCAAACTTAATAAAATAAGATAAACTACATTCAGTTTCAGTTTGAGCAAAAGAAACAACGAAACGGCTACCCAGACCAGTGCTACCGGATCCAGATGCTGGAGGGTCACACCGCCTGGAAATATCACATCTTTACCTAAAAACAGCGTCAGGTTCAAAATTACCCCTACCACAGCAGCAGTAACCAGTTTCAGGACACCGCCAATGGTTTCATTTCCGTGTGACTTTTCAATTAAAGGCCCGCCAGCAAATATGAATAGAAAACAGGGTAAAAAGGTGTAAAAAACAGTAGTAACAAGGGCCAGGCTTCCCATCAGCAGCGATCCGTGGAAATGATTAAATCCCGCCATAAAACCGACAAAGCCGACTACAATGATCAGCGGCCCCGGTGTAGTTTCTGCCAGTGCAAAACCGTCCACCATTTGCATTTTAGAAAGCCATCCTAATTTGGCAACTGCAAATTGTGCAACGTATGGCAATACCGTATAAGAGCCTCCTATAGTCATAAAAGCAGATTGCGTAAAGAAAAGGGTCAATTGCTTCCAGAAAATAAATTCTCCTGACAGGCAGTAGAAAACGGCTATCGGTATACACCATAACAGCAGAAAAATGGATATTTGTTTGAGGAATGTTTTAATTTTAAAACCACCGTCCGGCTCAGCTGAACAGGAGTTGATATAATAATCCTGTTCTTCCTGCAACTCCTGCCCTGCTGCTTTACTTTTCTCATGCAATAAACCGGGCTTAAGATACTGGATCAGCAGAGCAAGCGTAATGCTTCCTGCAATAATCATCAGCATAGAAACATTGAAAAAGAAAATACAGATAAAAGCAAGGACAGCTACCAAATAGTGTAAAACACCATTAAGGGATTTTTGCCCGACCTTATACAGCGCAATAATAATGATTGCAATTACAGCCGGTTTTAAACCGTTAAACATGGCGTAAATCCACGGGAGGCTTCCGTAAGACACGTAAACAATACTTAAAGCCAGCAAAATAAACATGGAGGGAAGCACGAATAATATACCCGCAGCCAATCCTCCTTTTTTTCCATGTAATTGCCAGCCAATATAAATAGCCAATTGTTGTGCTTCGGGCCCGGGCAGCAACATACAAATACTCAGGGCGTGAAAGAAACGGCTATTGCTGACCCATTTTTTCTGACCAACCAGAAAATCGTGCATGATGGCGATATGCCCTGCGGTTCCACCAAAACTAATCCATCCTAACTTAAACCAAAACCTTAAAGCTTCCTTGAATCCGGGTTTCCCCACTTGTGTTTCTCCCATAAATGATTAAGCTTAAAGATACGAAAAAAGGCCCTTTTTATGAATAAAAAGGGCCTTTAACTGCTTAGTCAATCTGATATGTTACACGATTTTCTCCGGTCATTTAATAACCTTTAAAGTATCCTTTAACAGGAGTTCTTTGCTCGAAGATCCAATCATTATTCTAAAGTCTCCGGGCTCGATAACAGTCTTCATTTCAGCGTTCAGCATTTGTAACATTTGAGGAGTAATTTCAAATGAAACCCGCTTTGACTCACCTGCTTTTAACCTGACGCGTTCAAAACCCTTCAATTCTAAAACCGGTCTGGCTACCGTACTCAGCAGGTCACGGATATAGAGTTGTACAACTTCCTCTCCGTCAAAAGTCCCTGTATTCTGTAAAGTAAAACTTGCTGTTACGGATTCCGTTTTGGAGATATCAGTTTGATTTGAAATCACCTTTTTACTTAATTTCAGGTCTCTGTATTCAAATTTTGTATAACTCAGGCCAAAGCCAAATGGTAAAAGAGGTTCACCACTCAGGTTGTTATAATCATCACCTCTTCCGGTTGGTTTATGGTTGTAGATTAATGGCAGTTGTGATTCATGAACCGGATAAGTAATTGGTAAGCGTCCTGCGGGATTGTAGTCCCCGAACAAAGTTTCTGCAACCGCATTTCCTCCTTCTTCTCCCGGATACCAGATGGCCAGAACTGCCGCAGCGTCATTATACCAATTGTCCATCGTAATGGCACTGCCACCCACTAATAAAACAACTACAGGTTTCCCTGATTTCTCCATCGCCTCAATCAGTTTCTCCTGGTTACCTGGCAAGCTCAATAATGCGCGATCCTGAAATTCTCCTTCTTTAATTCCAGCAGCTACCACAATAACATCTGCTTGTTCAGCGAGTTGAACTGCATCAGCTAAATCTTTAGCGCGCGCATCTGCAACGCCGTAATTCCAGATCAGCCTGATGTGCGCATTGCCCTTAGGTTCTTTAAACTCTACACGGACCCGATAGGACTTGTTCTGCTCAAAAGTGAATGGAACTAAACGGGTATGATAAGATATTTTCTCCCACTGATCAATTAATAGTTTTCCGTCCAGATACAAACGGTAACCATCATTCCCTTCCAGTCCAATTTGATAAGTTCCCGATTTCGGGGCTTTAATTTCCCCGTTCCACCGGACCGCATATTGATCTTTTTCTAAACGTTTGTCCGGAGCAGACAGTGTCCACATAAAATCGATACCCTGATCTGTCCGCGTAAACAAAGGTTTACCACTTAAAGTAAGGTTATCAAAATATTCAGCGAAAAGCCCGGAAGCGGTATCTGTTTTCAGAAATTGTTTAGCGACAGGCAGGTATAAAACCGGATCGCGTGTGCTTCCTTTACTATAAGTAATCTTAACCTGTTCACCAGCTCTTTTTTTCAAACCGTCCACTATACTGACCTTACCATTACCAGTTCCACTGTAGCCTCCTAAACGGGCTTCAGCAGCATCTTCTCCAACCACCAATATGTTCTTAATATTTTGCAGAGGCAACACAGATTTTGAATTCTTCAGCAAAACAAAAGATTTTAAAGCAGCCTGTTTAGCAATAGCTTTATGACTTTGGTCATTCAAAGCATTTTCAGCATCCTTTTCGGAAACATAAGGGTTTTCAAAAAGTCCCAATTCAAATTTTGCTCTTAAAACTCTTGAAACTGCATCATCTATTCGTTTTTGAGGAATTGACCCATCAAGGAACGGAGGAATAAATAATTTGTAATGGTCATATTCTGTCTGAAAAATCACATCCAGACCTGCAATAATCGCTTGCCTGGTTGCCTCCGTATAATCCGCAGCTGTATAATGCAAAACATTTGCACCCCCAACAGCTCCTGCATCAGAAATAACGAACCCTTTAAATCCCCATTCTGTTTTCAGTTTTTGAGTCAGCAAATAAGCATTTGAAGTAGCAGGAGTTCCGTTTAAGCTATTATAAGCAGTCATCAGTGAACGGCTTTTTCCTTGCTGTAGGGTAGCTTTAAACGGAGGGAAATAGACTTCTTCCAATAAACGTTCATCGGCATGGATCGGATAACTATCACGGCCACCATCGCCAACGTTGGCTACAAAATGTTTAGGCGTAGTAATGATATTCTCTCTTTCAAATGCGCTTACAAAAGCCAGCCCCATTTGAGAAGCCAAAAAAGGGTCTTCCCCATAAGTTTCTTCGGTGCGCCCCCAGCGTACATCCGAAGCAATATTCACTACCGGTGTTAAAATATCCCTGATCCCCCTGATTTTAGTTTCCTTTGCTATTGTGCTGGCTACTTGTCCCATCATAGCGGTATCAAAGCTGGCTGCAAGACCAATAGCTTGTGGAAAAGCGGTAGCTCCTTGTCTGACAAGGCCATGCAGTGCTTCATCAAATGCAATAATAGGAATACCTAAACGGCTTTCTTTAACGAAATACCGCTGTATGGCATTAATCTTTTTGGCCAGTGTAAAAGCGTTTTCTTTTGTATTGTAGTTTAACATTTGTCCTGCGCCCCCCCCTCCCTGTGAAACTGCACTGACCTGTAAGCCAAAGATCCCGTTTTTATAGCGGTTTTTATCTACCCCATCGAGGTCTCCGGGAATCATAAAAAGCTGCCAGAATTTCTCTTCTGGGGTCATTCTGGAGAGCAAATCACGCACTCTTTCTTCAATACTGATACCCGGATTTTTATATAGGGGCAAAATAGATGATGTCTTTACCTTGCTTTTATTTTTAACTACTTTAAGTGTATCGTTCGCAACAGCAGCATAACTTAAAAAGGAAAGCAGGAACGGCAATAAAACGACTTTATACTTCATTAATTATAATTTAAGTTTTCTTCCTGTAAAAATTGTAAACCACTAAGTGGCAGGTATAAATTCAAAAGACAAAGCGGCTTCTGAACCTATTGTATCCGCAGGTAATTCTACGGTGATTTGCTCATTTGATATTGTCCATTTTAGCGGCTGACCTGTAGAAACTAATTTCATCACTGTCCCTTTTTTTGGTAAATTCCCTGTCCAGCTAATGGTCTTCGCCGGATGTTCTTCAACATTTCTACAATAGATTGCATACTTTAATTTACCATCTTTACTTTGCGTAAACCAGGTTTGGCCACTGTGGTAGTTTTTAGTAATCCGGGTATTGTAAATGGCTTTACCATTTTTAGAAGTCCATTGACCAATCTCATTTAATTTAGTCACTACCGAAGCTGGTAACGTACCATCCGGATCTGGCCCAATCCCTAAAAGCAAACTTCCGCCTTTAGCTACAATTTCCACGAGTTTGTGAATCACTTCACTGGCAGGCTTATATTGATCATTTGGAACAAATCCCCATGCCCCGCCCAATGTCATGCAACTTTCCCATGGATGATCCAGTTGCGTGTCAGGAATCTTTTGTTCAGGGGTCTGATAATTCTCATAAGGCCCGTGAACAGTTCTGTCTACCATCAAAATACCGGGTTGCGCTTTTCTTGCCATCCGGGCGATTTCAGGCATATCAATATCCTGGCTCCACTTTGGGATATCAGCGCCCCAGGAGCGTACCTCTTCATTGACAGTTTCCAGCGGTCTTACCCATCCTCCATCAAGCCATAAGATATCAATACCACCATAGCGGGTCATCAGTTCTTCCAGCTGGTTATAGGCAAAACCTTTAAACTTATTCCATCTCCATGGATTTTTCTGAATGTCATAATTGTTATTGCGGTTGGGAGTAGCATATTTAGACCACCAGTAATATTCAGAGTGCCAGTCGGGCTTGGAAAAATAAGCACCGATCATAAAGCCTTCTTTTCTGAAAGAGTCAAATACATATTTAGCAACATCTGCTTTAGGGTTGTTTGCAAAAGGGCCTTTAGCGATGCTAAAATCAGATTCTCTGGTATCAAACATCGCAAAACCATCATGATGTTTAGTGGTAAAAACAAGATATTTCATGCCTGCACTTTTACCAGCTTTTGCCCATTGTTCCGGATTGAAATGTACCGGATTAAAAGCTTTACTCAACCCCCAGTACCACTTTTTATAATCGTCATAAGTCTTTGTACTATCGCGTTCTATCCAATCTTCTGAACAAAGCGACCAGGATTCTATAATACCGGGTACGGCATATAATCCCCAGTGAATTATCATTCCAAATTTCTGGTCCTGCCATTTGTCAAGTTTCTTTTTAACCAGTGGATCTTCAGGCCATTCATAAACCGTTGACTGCTGATGAACTCCGTTTTCTTGTGCTGCTAATTTGCCGGCAGCACAAATCAGCATCGCTGCAATTATAATTTTTATCTTCATTAGGATCGGATTTATTGAACTG
Source organism: Pedobacter cryoconitis (assembly GCF_014200595.1). Classification (NCBI taxonomy): domain Bacteria; kingdom Pseudomonadati; phylum Bacteroidota; class Sphingobacteriia; order Sphingobacteriales; family Sphingobacteriaceae; genus Pedobacter; species Pedobacter cryoconitis. The sequence continues at coordinate 1,558,196 of NZ_JACHCG010000001.1, read as the reverse complement.
ATTTTATCTCCGGAATATAAAAATGTCCCGGCTAAAAAAACTAACCGGGACAAGATGTTAACTTAACATGCTATAGGTTACGGTTGCCAGAAGATCTTGGTTTTACGCGTATCCTTAGCTTGAACAGCCTGATAATTTGCTGCATTCAGGATCTTTTCTTTACCTGGATAAATTAACCTGGTTGGAGGAGTATCAAAACCAGATAATTTACCATCTGAAGGGAAAGTTAAGACAGGAAAACCTGTTCTTCTGTACTCAGACCAGGCTTCTGTAGATTGAAGTACCCCTAAATGAACCCATTTTTGAGTATAAATATTAGCCAGTTTATTTGCAGAAGTACCCGTATAGGCAGCAGAAGACGTATTTACCCAGGCATCAATATCAGCAGCGGCAGGAACTGGAACATTCACATATCCACCACCCTGATTTAAACTATTCAGGTAGTGATAAAAAGTAACGGATTGTCTTAAGGCATTTCCATAAGCAGTCTGCGCACTGGCTGAGCTACCCCATCTTTCATAGGCTTCAGCTTTCAAAAGATTGACTTCAGAAGCTGTGATTACAATACCCGGTAATTTTTGGTTATAAAGAAAGGTAGCAGAATCAAGTACTGAATAATCTGCAAATTTAGTTTCCTGATCTGATCCGGTCATCGTAACCGGCATTGCTTTATAGCCTGCATTTGGTACAAACTTACCATTTACTGTTCTGCCGTATTTATCATAAATTACCGGAATACGCGGGTCGTTCGCTGGCAACATCACCGTGTTTAACATGTAATCTGTAGCATACCAGCTGCCTTCCATAAAAGCTGCACTTAAATCACTGGTGCTATTGGTTAAAGGTTGTAGTAAAACATCAGATACACCCGGGTTGTAAGAAGGATTATTTCCACCATCAATCAATGGAAAAGCAGCCGAGTTGTTTAACATATCCAATACAGCTGTTCTGGCTGTTCCTTCGTCAACTTTCGAAATACGCATCAGTAATCTTAAGCGTAAAGAATTTGCATAACGTGCCCATAGATTGACATCACCTTTTAGCAAAATGTCTGCTTTAGCAAAATCTTTATTGGTCGGATTCGCTTTGAAGTAAGCACCAGCAGTTGCCAGATCAGCGATGAAACTGGTATATAATGCTTTTTGCTCATCAAATTTAGCATTCACAATTGTACTGCTTGTTTCCAGACTACCGGCTTCGCTATAAGGAATATCCCCCCATAAGTCTACCATCTTTGCAGCCTGCTCTATCAAAACTACTTTCGCAGCCTGCATAATTGTGGCCTGGGCTGCTTTTTCTGTATCTGAAAGCGTTTTGAATTTAGTCTCCATAGAACGGTACTGTGCCATACTTCCGCTTCCATTACCACCTGTAGCATAAAAATCATCCCAATAGTTTTGCGAATAGCCATCACTCTGCTGGTAAACTGAATTTGCATTAGGGAAGTAAGAAGTTTGTGCATACACGCCAGGCATCTGACATAAAAAAGTACGTACATTCCAATATTTCGCAGCTACCCTGTCATTGTTTAACATGGCTGTAAAAAGTCCGGACAAACTTGCATCACGTGCTTTCTCCGGGTTATAAAATTTATCTTCAATTGCTTTTTTGCAACTCACTAGTGACGTCGCTGCAACTAAAACAAAGCTTATGTTTATAATTAATTTTTTCATCTTATCTCTGAATTAATGCGATTAGAAATTCGCGCTTATAGAAAAACCATAATTTCTTGATGCAGCTGTAGAGCCTACATCTACTCCTTGTGACCACCATTTATTTCCTAATGGTGCTTCAGGATCTAAATCTTTCAGCGTACGCCAGATGTAGAATAAGTTACGGCCAATCAATGAAACTCTCAGGTTGGTGATTTTAAGTTTACTGGTAAACGAAGCTGGCAACTTGTAGCTTAATACCACTTCTCTCATTTTGATATAACTGTTATCAAAAATTTCTCCATCTGTCAAAGAGCCTTCTCCCCAGTTATAAGTGTTTATATAATAATCAGCAGCAGAAACAACTTTGGTATTTGGTAAGCCTGTAGTCTGGTTTACACCTTGTAACAATACCCCATCGTTGTACGTTTTACCATTACTGGTGTAAGCAATTCCACCATGTTCAGCATCTCTGAATTCCATAGAGTTTTCCAGCATACCTGCTCCGCGCATAAATTTAAGGTTTGGTGCAAGCATCTTTCCTCCGAAACGGCCATCAATAGTGAAGTCCAGAGAGAAGTTACCATAGCTGATCGTATTAGAGAAACCGCCAACAACTTTTGGCATAATGTTACCAGCTTTAACGTAGGTACTGTTATCCATTACATATAAACCATCATCATTGATGATATAATTGCCTTTGGAATCTGTTGCTCTTGGGCGTACATAAATATTACCCAATTCTTCACCGGCTTTGGCTACAATTTTAGCAGTTGACTGATCTGAAGAATAGAAATTCAACTCAGACATACCCTGCATTAATGAAATTACACGTGATTTATTAGAAGAGAAATTCAAACGTGTATCCCAACGGAACTTACCAGCTTTTACAGGAGTTGCATTTAAAGCGACTTCAAATCCTCTGCTTCCAATTTCACCCACATTTACAATCTGACTGGTTGCACCAGCAGTTGAACTTACTTGTAGTGGCACGATCTGGTTTTTAACACGGTTATTGTAATAACTTACATCCAAGCCAAGACGTCCTTCTAAAAAGCGGGTTTCCAGACCAAATTCAGCTTCGTGTTTCTTTTCTGGCATTAAAGTATTATTTCCATAAGCATTAGCAGTAACTAAGGATGGAACTGAACCATTAATGGTTTGAAGAGAGGTTTGTGTATAAACAATATTTGATTCATATAACGGTGGCGCATTACCTACCACGCCATAAGAAGCTCTTAATTTACCATAGTTCCAGAAGCCCGGTAATTTCACTACATCACTGAAAACGAAACCACCATTTAATGAATAGTAAGAGTATTTGTTATTCTGCGGAGGCAGTGTAGATGCATATTCCTGACGTGCTGTACCTTCTAAGAACAAGAAGTCTTTGTAGCCTAAGTTTAAGATTCCAAGGTAAGCATATTTCGATTGTTGTTTTCTGATGTCAGAAGTTTCAGGAACACTGAATGAGTTGCTGATTGCAAACCAGTTTCTTGAAACTAATCCATCTTTCGTATTCGATTGCTGGTCTTTATAAGTTTCATTTCTACCCTGGTAACCCCCACTTACTGACAGATTCAGGTCTTTACCAATTTTATTGGAGTAAGTTAGTAAAGCATCTCCATACAAAATTGCATATTGTCCTTGCGTAGTGGTGTATCCACCAGTACTTGTATTCCCATTTAATGCGATCGGAACTTCAGTAAACTGACGGTTTTCTGTTCTTGCACCTGTATAGTCATTACCAATACGCCCTCTGAATTTCAGGTTTTTAGCAACATCATAGTTTAAAGTGAAACTTGATAATAATCTATTCTCATTTTCAACGTACTCGTTTTTCAATTGCTGCCAGTAGAAATCAAGCAAATTAGTTGCTCTGATATTATAAACGAATGGCTCTGGACGATCCAGTTGGTTAAACTGTGCATATTTATAGCCATCACTAGTCTGGAATTTTTCTTTCATCAGGTTCATATCTTCAGCACGGCTGAAGAAACCACCAAATGAACCTAAAACCTGGCCTAACTGATAAGGTCTGTTTTTGGTAATCGTATTTACATAACTCACAATTACATCGGCAGAAAGTTTTGGCGCAAGTTTAATCGTAGAGTTTAAGTTGAAAGAGTTCTTCGAACCTGTGTTTCCTGGTTGTGTACCTTTATAATCCAGACGCGATGCGGAGAAACGGTAATTGATCGCTTCGCTTTGGTTTGAGATAGCCACGTTTGCGTTTGAGGTATAACCTGTCTGATAAACGTCTTTGTAGTTATCAGGTTGCGGAGAATAAGAACGGATTGAACCATCCCACCATTTCACCTGCTGACCTTCCATTTTAGGGCCAAAGTTTGCGTAAGCTCTGAAATATGGTCTTAATCCTGTTGGTGAACTTGGATCTGCAATCCAGCCATCTTCACGCCCGGCATTCGCTAAGTTAGTAGCCCTGTCATAACCCGGGCCGTACACATTCTGGAAATTCGGAAGAAAAGCAACCTGATCAATTGATCCCTGGTAATTAAAATCAATTCCAAGACCTTTTCCTTTTATTCCTTTTTTAGTAGTAATTACGACCACACCACTTCCAGCGTCTGAACCATATAAAGCAGAAGCACTCGCTCCTTTTAAGATAGTCAGACTTTCAATATCCGCAGGATTGATATCTAAAATACCGTTTCCTCTGATCCGCTGATCTCCCCAATAGTTATTGTTGTTAGCACCCGCAGCTCCATTCTGACCATCATTTCTAATCATTACCCCATCTACTACATATAGAGGTTGTTGATTATAACTGATAGAGTTAATTCCACGGATTTGTACGTTGACCGCACTGCTCGCACCACCTGGCGCAGTAGTAATTTTTACTCCGGCAGCTTTACCATATAAAGCGGATGCAAAATTGGTATTACCAGCTTCTGTTAATTGTTTAGCTGTGACCGTACTTACTGCATAGCCCAATGATTTTTCTTGTCGTTTAATCCCTAATGCGGTAGTTACAACAACTTCATTCAGACTGTTTTCACTTTCAGTCAAGGTAACATTCAGTGAGGTTTGATTCCCAATAGTGACTTCCTGTTTGGCGTAACCTACCGCAGAAAAAGACAAAACATCATTTGAACCGGCGGTGATTGAAAACCTTCCGGCGCCATCTGTCTGGGTAACTTTGGAAGTGCCTTTTAGCGAAACACTAACTCCCGGCACAGGGCCGGAAGCATCCCTTACTGTCCCAGTAAGGGTTTTTTGTGCAAAAGCGTTGACTGTCAACAGGGTTAACAGAAAAACACTTAAATACTTTAAGTAAATTTTTCTCATGTTTGGTGTGGTTTAGGTTAGTAATTCGATTTAGTTTTATTTTATATTAGTTATTAATGTGAATTAAAAGTTAAATCAGTCAAATTCACAATGCTCAATGACTAAGCTTGCTCCTGCCAGTAATTCTGCATCCGCGGCTAATTCTGAAAGTACAACTGTGGTTTGAGCAGCTATTCTTGGAATACAGAATTCATTGATTGCTTGTTGTATGGGTGGTAGTAATATTTTACCCGCTGCTGCCCCCCTGCCACTCAGGACGATACATTCGGGATTCATAATATGAATTAAGGTGGCTACTCCTTTTCCAATATGAAAGGCTGCTTCAGAAAGGATAGAAACTGCTAAAGGGTCGTGGTTACGGGCAGCCTCTAAAAATAACTCTCCTGTATTCCTGCTTTCATCTTTAAAGAGTTCGGTCATACTGGTTGCTTCTCCTGCTTCCATAGCCAGTTTAGCTTTCTGTGTCATCACGAGCAGAGAGGTTTCCACTTCCAGACAGCCGCGTTTACCACAAGAGCATAACATATTGGTTGTAGATAAAGGGATATGGCTGAACTCACCTGCATATCCGCTGTTTCCCCTATATAGTTGACCGTTGATAATCATACCTAAACCAGTTCCCCAGCCAATATTAACGACCATTACATCTTTCATCCCTACTGCGGCACCGAAAAACAACTCGGCATTAGCAATCAGGCGTGAATCATTATCAATAAATACCTGAAGCTTAAGCCTGTCTGTTAAATATTTACCAAAATGTGAACCGTCTTTAGTTTTTAGATGCGTATAGTTTACGCCCTCTTCTGCACTGATAAAACCGGGCATACCAATTCCAATCCCCAGGAATTTTTTTTGGTCTATGCCAGAAGCTGCAATATTTTCCGCAATGAATGAAACGAGTTTATCTACTGCTTCTTCATCGTCCAGGATATCGAGTTCAAGTTTTTTAACTGGAAGAATGATCGTATTAGCCAGATCGTAGATAATCAACCGGGCGGTGAACTGATCTGTAGCTACAGAAATAACATAGCGCTGTTTTTCGATATTCAAAAGAAATAAAGAGGCTCTTCTTCCTCCTGTAGAAGGCCCAAGGCCCTGCTCCTGCACATATCCTTCTGAAACCAGGTCATTCACTACTTTCGTAACCAGTGGTAAACTTTTAGAAGTCAGCTTACTTAGCTCAGTTAGCGAAAGTGGATTTTTATAATATAGTTGCTTAATAATATCAACTCTTAATAGTTCCCTATTATTCATAGCTGCAATAGTCTGGTTTAGTTGTCTTTACCAAACTTAATAATTAAATTTTAAACATTACTAATACTTTTTATTTTATTTAATAAGTATTAGTAATGTTTAAAATTTATTTATTAACTAAAATATGGAGGCTATATTTTCTTTATTTATAAAATTTATTCTTTTTTGATGATGCTGATCTCCCCTGTTCTCTCCAAACGCGCCTCATTTATAGCTTCAAGGTCATTGAGATTACCGTTTATTCTTACACTTTCCATCAGATCGCCTTTAGACATCAGGCTCTTGTCCAGATTTTGCTGGTCAATTTGCCCTTGTGTATATAATATTCTTTCTGATCCTTTAATTATACGATCAACCCATTGGTGATGTAAACTTGCCCATGCTAAAGCACGATGCAACATAACCAGTACAAAACCAGCGGTAACTGTTGGCATAAAAGCAGATGCACCCACAACTACCCTGCTTAATAATGCACCAATTGTGATGACAATGATATTATCAAAAGCAGTCTTTTTACCGAATGTGCGGGTACCGGAAATCCTGATAAATAGTAGCATTATGAAATACAACACCAGTGCACGGCATCCCATATTTAATGCGTTGAGGTCCTTGCCCTCCCCAAATATCCTGCTCATTAAGTCCATTAGATTTTAGATTAGGTCCATCAGATATGTTCATCATGGTATAAGTCAATTTCACGGCCTGCGCGTTCAACCAGGTATTCAGTCAGTGAGATATCTTCATGATCATCACCTGTTGGATCTGGTTCATACATTGGCAGATCTCCGGCGATAACATCGGCTGGAGGAACCTGTTCCCAGTTATGCCCGTCAAAATAGATGGCTCCTAATATTCCTCCAAAATAAATTACTTTAAAATAGCCCTTGTCATCGGGCAGGATAGTTAAGGTAATTTCTTTTTTACCGTGTTTGATTTTAATGTTAAATGGTTCCATAAGCTGATTGCTACCCTTTTGTAGGTGAAAGGTTTAAACATCAGCTTAATTAAAATGTTTTTGAATTCTATGGAAGATCTTTTCTGAATTGTTCAAAAAGTTCAGGATTCAATATTTTGAAGTTCTTTTTTAAATCAGCTTGTTCATCATCAGCTGCTATGATTACAAAATCACTTGTTTTATTCAGTGTGAATTCATTCAAACTATCTTTTAGCTTCATGACCACGTTTATAATAGCTTTTTTTGCAGCTGCATATTTTTGCTGCATTTCTGTTTCCTGGTTATAAAGGTCAAAAAAGCGCTCTGTCTCCCCATCCATATTAACTTCCATGTTGTATTGATAATCAGCAGGATTCCAGATGATCCATTTCGCCTTAGTTCCTTGCACCTGCCAATGGTCTTTTTCAGCTTTAGTGCCGTAAGCTATAGCTGGCGGAAACAAATGAGCATTCCCATAATAGAGATACAAACAATATAATTCTTCTGGTATAGCATGCTGATGGATATTTTGCCGGAGTACCGTAAATAGCCTGTCTTCGGCCATAACCGTAAGCTGTTTAAAACTGATAGATTGAGCTGATTTCTGGTAAATAATACTTTCACGGTTTTCCGTAATAGTTTCCAGCAGGCCAAACTGGTCATATTTGTATTCATGGTTCCTGTCTGTTTCAAAATCATCAAATTCCAGATGGCATTTCTTTTCAATCAACTTTTGATTGCTGTTATAATAATAAACTGCATAATCACATTTGCATTGATTGTCAGCTACAGTAATATGTTGAGTCAGCTGGTTCTGCTCGTAATAGAACCGGGAAATCTGTTCGATCTCCTTGTTATCATAAGAAAACCTATAGCGGGTTATCGTATCGTGAGTCCTGATAAAAAACAGCTCATAGAAATATTGCTCAAAACTGGTGTATTGCCTTTCAACGATGATTTCACCCTGAGCATTTAAACCATAATGGTGATGCTCCGCTTTTTTTGCCGGTTCCCCTTTGAGTTTACGTCCCCTTGCCCAGTTATTGCTCTCATAATGAAATGGTTCCGGATTATATAAATCACTGGTTGCCCAGAACCATACTGCAACCTGGCTCTCAGTTTCGACTTTTAATTGCTCAAAGTCTGCTTTTGTCAATTGCTTTATTTTTGTTTTAAGATCAGCTATTTCTTTCATTATATACCAGGCTTACACAAACGGATTACCAATGAAAGCGAAGATAATAGAATAGCTTTCCTAAGCAATAACTTATTAAACTTAAATCAACAATCTTGTTCATATTAAATAAATAATTGTATTTTTATTCCCGTTCGGGAACGTTCCCGAATAAGATTGAGCTTGTCGGGAGACAGGTATTGAGCAAAACATAAAACCAAATAAATAACCAGATAGTATGAACAAAAAATCATCTTACCTATTAGGGAAGACTGTCCTGTTTATGGGCTTTTTTCTCTCCTTTTCTGCTTGCAAAAAGTCAGTAATCGCTGACCCCGCCCCATCAGACAATTTTAAACAGATTCAAGTTGACGCAGCCACGGGTTCCGGAAGCGATGTGATGATGCAGGCATTTTACTGGGACGTTCCCCAGGGCGGCTGGTGGAATACACTGAATGACAAAATTCCGGCATGGAAAGCAGCAGGAATTGGCGCAATATGGCTTCCGCCTGCCACTAAAGCACAAGGTGGTGCAACAAGTATGGGTTATGATCCTTACGATTATTTTGATTTCGGCAGTTACACGCAAATGGGTACAAAACCGACAAGGTTTGGTGATTCAACGAGCCTTGGTAAATTGATCACTACTGCGCACAACAATAGTATAAAAGTATATGCTGATATTGTACTCAATCATTGTAGCGGAGGAACTTTAGAAGCGAATCCTTATACCAATACCAGTACTTATACTAAATTCACGCCGTTATCGGGTAAATTCCAGCGTACTTATAATGATTTCCACCCCAACGATATCGAAGCTGCTGATGAAGGTGCTTTTGCCGGATTCCCTGACCTTTGCCATAAAAAAGCAAATGTTTCTAACTGGATCTATAATGCTTCTTACAGCATGTCCAAATTCTATAAAAACAATCTTCACTTTGACGGATTTCGTTTTGATTACGTAAAAGGCTACGGTGCCTGGGTAGTCAAAAATTTCGTGAACAGTGTAGGTGGCCCTGCGGCTGTTTTTGCTGTTGGTGAGGAATGGGATGGTAATGCCGCAAACTTACAGAATTGGGTAGATGCAACTGAACAAACTTCTTCAGCTTTTGATTTTGCTTGTTTTTATGCGATGCATAGTGCCTTTGACACGAATGACCTGACACGTTTGAATGATGATATGTTATTAAAGAGAAATGCAGCCAAGGCAGTTACTTTTGTAAGTAACCATGATACTGATATTACCACCAATAAGTATTCCGCTTATGCTTATATCATGACTCACGAAGGATATCCTTGTGTTTTCTATAAAGACTACGAGAATCTGCTGGACAAAAACCGGATGAATAACCTGATCTGGATCCATAAAAACCTGGCTGGAGGAACAACAACCAATTTATACTCAGCTACCGATCAGTATATTGACAGAAGAAACGGATACGGTACGCTTCCTGGTTTAATTGTCTATTTTAATGGTAGTGATAACTGGCAGCAACAGTGGGTAACTTCTAACTGGGCTAATAAAAAGATAAAAGAATATACAGGTGCATCGAATTGGGAGCCAACTGTTGCTGCTGACGGAAGGGTATTGATCCAGGTTCCCCCACACGCTTATTCGATCTGGTCAGTTACTGGTCTGTAAATCAAGTCATCATTTTTCATCCGAAGCTGAAGCGGTTTGATAGTTTAAACCGCTTCAGCTTTTATCTCTGCTATATAAAAGAGCTCCATTCAATAGCTGATACACATCAAACATCTATGAAAAGAATCATTCCTTTAGTCCTGCTCACCTTACTTTTTGCCTGTAAAAATCATCCCGAAATTAAAAGGATCAAAGGGGATTTGAATTATACACCTGCCAATATGGAGTCTGAGCAAATATCGGCCGGATTCTACCTGGCTGCTGATCTCAAAACACAAGAATTGCGGGCTGATATTGAGCTCAGTAATCCAGGCAGCAGTGCCTTAACGATTAGTGAAATTGAAATAGCCACAGCCGAAGGGCTCCGGACATTACCCAAAACTGGAAGTACTGGATCAATAGTGTTGAAACCAGGAGAGAACAAAAAACTTTCGTTAAAATTCCAACCATTAAACAATCTCAAAGAATATCAACTTACGGGTAGAAATGGATATTTCAAATCCCTTTACAACCTTATAATCAACTATAAAACGGAGGACAATAAGTTAGCAGTAACAAGTATGACCACGACTTTAGCACCAGCTGAATACAAAGCATATCTTAACAAGTATCAAGCTAACACCACGAGTTACTCATTGAATACGAAGTCCGATTTCACTACGCAACAGAAAGCTTATTTAAGCGGTATAAAACAAGTTAAGCAACCGCCATTTGTTTATGTAAGTGATCAGGAAATTGCCCTTTCAGGTGTAAATTTCAGATTAAGAAGTTATAAGGAAAGTGATACTTTAAATGCAGAAATATTTATAGTCAACCATTCCGGTTTTTCTGTAAAAATAAATAAGGATAACCTGGATATCATTTACCCCGGCGAATCTCCTTCAACTCATTTGAAGGATGCTGTCACTATAGAAAAAATCTCAGGATCAAAACAGGATTTGTACACGATAGAAAAAGGTGACCGTGTTTTAATCCGTCTTAAAAAACCATTCAAAACCTCATCGGAAAAGGCAATTTTATCATTCAATAAAGCTTTTGAATTCACTGATCGCATTCCCTTGTTTAAAAATAATATTGAATTGATAACTGTTCATCTGCCTTAAAATCAGCACAGGGTATTATCCTGAATAAGACTTAAGTTTTCTTCAGTTGTTTTAATGCCCTGTTTAAACTTCTGATAGTGATACCAAGATAAGCTGCCATATCATCCCTGCTCAAATCAATTTGTTCCTTTTCCTGAAGCTGGAGCAATTTAGAAAGTCCATGTTCTAAAGAATATAATTGCTGAAAAGAAGCCCTGCTACTGGTATGCAAGATACGGTCAGTCAACTCTTGCAGCAGTATTTTATTAATTTCAAGATTTTTATCTACTAAAGACAGAAAAAAAGAAGCAGATAAGCAATAGGCACTCACCGCACTGATTGCTTCTACAGTACAAAGACATGCCCTGCTTTTCAGCGCTTCTATTTCACCAATAATCTGTCCCTTGCCCAAAAACTCAAACAGATACTCTTTATCATTTTCTTCAGTCAGGTAGCATTTTGTTACCCCCTCCTTGATAATAAATACTTTACCGATCTTAACATCCTGTTCAAGTAATCTTTCACCTTTATTAAAAGACCTCAGAATGATATCCTCTTTTCTTTCCTGAAGGGTATAAAGATGCTCAATGAAGGTTAATAAATCAGTATTGGTTCTTAACATAGGTGATTCGGGACAATTGTCCTTTTTAGAAAATTAAAGTATTTTACTTTTGCAGCAATTGAAAACAAAAGTAATGATCAAAAATCAAATTCAGGTAATCGCTTTCGACGCAGATGACACACTTTGGGTCAATGAGCCCTATTTTCAGGAAACTGAGCTTGCATTTTGCCAGTTACTGGAAGCCTATTTACCGGTTCATGAAGTCTCTCAGGAATTATTCAGGACTGAGATGAAAAACTTAGCTCTTTATGGCTATGGAGTCAAAGGTTTTATGCTTTGTATGATAGAAACATTAAGCAGGGTATCAAATGATAAAGCAAGTATAGTACTGGTCAATAAAGTTATTGCGCTTGGCCAGTCACTTTTACAACAGCCGATAGCTTTACTGGATGGTGTAACAGAGGTTTTAAAACACCTGAAAAGCGATTATAGATTAGTTGTTGCTACAAAAGGCGATCTTTTAGATCAGGAAAGAAAGCTTAGAAATTCTGGGTTGCAGGATTATTTCCATCATATTGAAATTATGAGTGATAAGCAGACATTTGATTATCAGAAATTACTGAAACATCTGGATTGTAAACCGGAACACTTTTTAATGCTCGGCAATTCTATTAAATCAGATATACTTCCTGTTTTAGAATTAGGTGGTTATGCTGCGCACATCCCCTATCATACCACGTGGGCACATGAACAAATCACAGAAAGTTTAACACATCCAAATTTTCTGTCTTTAAACACGATGACAGAAATTATTGAAATCTTAAAAAACTAATGGAAAAAGAACTGGATATCGCAAACTGGAAAAGAAAAGAACATTTCCATTTTTTCAGAAAATTCGAAGAGCCCTTCTTTGGGGTGACTGTAAAAATAGATTGTACCAAGGCTTATGCGCAAGCAAAACAATCAGGAAAGTCATTCTTCCTATATTATTTGTATCAATCTTTAAAGGCTGCAAATACAATTGAAGAATTTAAGTATAGAATTAAAGGAGAAAAAGTAATCGTTTATGATCAGGTTAATGCTTCGGCAACAATTGGCCGTGCTGATGAAACTTTTGGTTTCTCTTATATGGAATTTAAGGAAGATTTAGAGGATTTTTATGGCTTGGCGCAACAAGAAGCTGACCGGGTTTCAAAAGGAACCGGACTATTCCCTGAGGTATTCAGTGAAAATGTAATTCATTACTCCGCCCTTCCCTGGATAGACTTTTCTGCTTTGTCGCATGCCAGATCTTTTTCAATGGAAGATAGTGCCCCCAAGATATCATTCAGCAAACTAACCACCACAGAAACCAGCAAGGCCATGAATGTTTCCATCCATGTAAGCCACGCCTTAATGGATGGTTATCATGTAGGGAAGTTTGTCGCCAAATTTCAGGAGTTAATGAACGGATAAACTCAAGGCATTTTAATGTTCAGATTAAATACTACCAAAATAGTAGTATTTAATCTGAACATTGTATATTTGTGCCATCATACACAAATGCCAATTATAAAATGATTTCCGAAGCTAAAAAAACTGACCTTCAATTGCCGCTGATCAATCCTGATTTCAGCGTGTTAATTTATGCAAGCCGCATGCCTTCCATGCGATGTTGTCTCCTGGCATAAAGCCCGGTCCCGGTACACCTACCGTCTCTTAATCAATCCTTAATCCGGCTATTTTCTTAACAGTCCCAATTTCCGGGGCAAGGGAAAACTATGCCCAAATCTTTTCAAATTTTCAGACATGAAACTAAAATTACTACAGCTTTTTTCGCTGTTGATACTGCTGTCTATACCAGCATTTTCACAGTATAAAACCATTACCGGCAGGGTAACTGATCAGACCGATCATCAGCCTGTTCCTGGCGTCAGTGTACGCCTGCATACTAAAAACTCGGGTACCATAACTAATGCACAAGGTGAATTTACGATAAGCCTGCCGGATGACGAGAAATCCCTTGATTTCAGTTATATCGGTTATCTTTCACAAAGTATTAAAGTGACTGCAAATTCGCTCTCTGTGCAGCTTGTACCCGATTTACAACAGCTTAGCGAGGTTGTTGTAACGGGTTACGGTACACAGGAACGCAAATTTATCTCCGGTTCTATATCCACAATCAAAGGTGATCAGCTAAAAGATATAGCAGGCTCCGGTTTTAACCAGTTAATACAAGGTAAAGCAACCGGAGTACAAGTATCTTCAGATTCTGGTGTGCCCGGTGGTGGAGTTACCTTTCGCATCAGAGGGAACAATTCTATTAACGCCTCAGTAGAACCACTTTATGTAATTGATGGGGTTTTCGTCAATAGCAAAGACCCGGTTACAACTGGTTTAGGCAACCAGGCCGGCTCTAATCCATTGTCAGATATTAACCCGGCAGATATTGAATCACTGGTGATTTTAAAGGATGCAAATTCAACAGCTATTTATGGATCATTAGGTGCTAACGGCGTTGTATTGGTCACTACTAAACGTGGAAAGTTAAACACGAAAGCAAAAATCATTTTAAGCACTTATCAGGGCTGGTCAGATGCGAATAAGAAATTTCAAACCGCAACCGGGCCGCAAACCGCAGAACTAGCAAATGAAGCAGTAATTAATACGGCTAAAGACCGCGGTACAGACCCCGCAACTGTGGTCCTTCCTTTTCCAAATCCCGCTGCCCTGCCTACTTATGACCGGATCAGTGATTTATTCAGAACAGCAAGAACTTCTAACTATGAACTTTCTGCACAAGGAGGAACGGCAACAAGTACTTACTACACCGGATTAAGTTATTTAAAACAAGAATCAATTGTTAAGCCTTCAGGATTTGAAAGATATACAGGCCGGTTTAACTACGATAACAACCTGACAGATAAATTAAAAGTAGGAACGAGTTTTAATTTTACCCGTACGTTCAGAAACGTCAGCAGTAATGATAACAATGCTACAGGAGTAATTAACTCTGCTATCTTTCCAAGATCGTATCTGCCAGTATACAATGCTGATGGCACTTTTGCCAGGTATGGAAGTTTTGATAACCATATTGCACTGATCGAAAATCTGAATAATTCTGCTGTTGGATGGCGAACCATCGGTAATTTATTTGCTGAATATGCTTTTTCACCCGAACTGAAATTGAAAAGCAGCTGGAGTATAGATAACAATAGCCTTTATGAAAATAATTACAGCAATACATTGATCAGTGCGGGTATTGCTTCTAATGGAGCTGCCAGCTCAAATGAAGGCAAAAACCTGGTACTCACCAATGAACAGGTATTAACTTATATCAAATCATTCGGAACAGATAAAAAGCATAATATCAATGCCTTAGTAGGAAATACATTAAGTACTAACCTTTCACAAGGTACTGGCGCTACAGGAACCGGCTTTGCAACCAATGCTTTGACCGCTATTTCTGATGCTGCTATCCGCTCAGGATCTTCTTACCGTTCTCAAAACAAACTGGTTTCTTTTTTTGGTAAGGCTAGTTATACTTATAATCAAAAGTATACTATTGACGGAAGTCTGCGGGCTGATGCTTCCTCTAAATTTGGGAAGAACAAGCAATGGGGCTATTTTCCATCCGGAGGATTAACCTGGAGAGCAGGACAAGAGGAATTTATCTCTAAACTGGGAATATTTGATGAATTGAAATTCAGGGCAAGTGCGGGCCTTTCAGGAAATCAAAACGGGATCGGAGATTACGCAGCATTAGGTTTATGGAAAGCCGGGTATAATTACCTTGAAAGTGCGGGAACAGCCCCTACACAATTGGCTAATCCTGATTTAACCTGGGAAACTACACGCCAGATTGATATTGGTACTGAATTCGCCATCGTAAAAAACAGGTTGAGTTTCACTTTTGATTATTACAATAAGTATACTTACAACTTATTACTTAATGTCCCTGTACCCTACCGTTCAGGCTTTAGCTCACAACTTCAGAATTTCGGAGCCATCAGAAATAAAGGACTGGAACTCAGCATTCATTCAGTCAATATAGAAACAAAGGACTTTAGCTGGACAACTGATTTTAATGTTTCACAAAATACGAACCGCATTGAAAAGCTGGCTTCTGACATCTCTCTTGGTGCTTCGGGAAGAAACATCTCCATTCTAAGAGAAGGTTACGCCGTAAATTCTTTTCAACTCTACAAACAATTATATGTAGATCCGAATACGGGTAATGCAGTATATGATGATGTCAATAAAGATGGTCAGATTAATACAGCAGACCGGCAAATTGTAGGGAGCGCGATTCCAAAATACACAGGAGGGCTAACAAATACGCTAACCTATAAAAACCTCGATTTTAACTTCTTCTTCTACTTTCAGCAAGGAAACAAGATTATGAATATGCATGATTTCTTTCTGGTACATGGTGGTACGCAGAACAATATAGGTTTTGATCCAAGACAATTGGACAGATGGCAGAAACCAGGTGACATTACCGATATTCCAAGATTAACGACTTATAGTGGCGACCCCACAGCGAATGGCGGTGCAGCAAATAACTATGGCGGAAATGTAGCAAGACTAAGTACACGTTACCTGGAAGATGGCTCTTTTATCCGACTAAAGAATGTCACTTTAGGTTATACGATCCCTGCATTAATCAGTCAGAAATGGGGAATCAGCAAAGCACGGATTTACGTATCAGGTACAAATCTGTTAACCTTTACCAAATATAAAGGATTGGATCCGGAAGTCAGTTCTCAAAGTGGCGACCAGAATACGGCTGGATATGACTGGGCTACTGTGCCTCAGCCAAGAACGATTCAGGCAGGTATAAGCGTAACATTTTAATTTTTAAAACGATCAATATGAAATATCCAACTCCCTATACAAAAGCTATCTATTTGCTTATTTTACCTTTGTTATTTAGCTCCTGCAAAAAATACCTGGAAGAAGTACCCAACAATGCAATTCCCTCCGCAACTGCAATTATAGACGCAGGAACAGCAAGGGCCGCTATTTTAGGTACTTATAACAGCTTACAGAATTACACCACAGATTATATTACTTTGGGTACGATTACGGCAGATAACGTAGCTTTTAATGGTACTTTAAGTGAGTATTTGCAGCTGGATCAGAATGCGATTCCTACTGATAATGTAATTACTGTAGGAGTTTATAGAAAGATATATAGTACAATTAATTCTGCAAACAGTGTGATTGCAGGCCTGCCCGGGGTTACAGATCCTTTACTTCAAACAGCAGAAAAGAACAGGATTCTGGGAGAAGCTTATTTTATCCGTGCGCTGGGTTATTTCGATCTGGCCAGAGGCTGGGGAGGTGTACAGTTACAGCTCACTCCTACTGCGACCATTAACGGAATAAAAGGGGTTAAAAGGAGCACTTTAACACAAACTTATGACCAGGTACTTGCTGATTTAATCCAGTCAGAACAATTATTGCCTGACGATGATGCGACGACCAGGAACAGGGTTCAAAAAAGTGCTGTCCGGGCATTACGCGCAAGGTTAGCCTTGTACCGCGAAAACTGGGCAGATGCAGTCACCTATTCGACGCAGGTAATTGCGCAGTCAAAATTTGCATTGGTAAATACTTATCAATCCTTCTTTACAGCTCCTTATTTAAGCACTGAATCTGTTTTTGAGCTAACCTTTTCAGCTAACAATCAAAATAACTACTGGTCTTTATGGTATCCAAGTGCTTTGGGCGGATCTTACACGTTGAAACCTACTGCTTCATTGATTAGTAAACTGAACGACCCTGCAATTGGAGGAACCAGAAAAAGCCTGATCGGTGGCACTGGAAATAGTGTTTACGGAGCGTTGTATAATACTGCCGGAACAAGCACAGATCCTTCTTATCTGATCAGGATTTCTGAACTTTACCTGATCAGAGCAGAGGCCAAAGCACATTTGGATGCACTGGATGGAGCACTCGCTGATTTGAATGTAGTCCGTAAAAGAGCTGGTGTTCCTCCAGTTACTACAGGTAATCAAACAGATATATTACAGGCAATTGCAGATGAAAACAATGTTGAATTTGCTTTTGAAGCACATCGCTGGTTTGATTTGGTCAGGACAAAACAGGCAGGTAAAGTACTCAGTCTGACCAATACCAATTTCTGGTTATTCCCTATTCCCTATTCTGATATCCTTTCAGATCCTGATGTAGTTCAGAATCCAGGATATTAATTAAATGGATTAAGCATACGGCCTGGAGACAGGCCGTATTTTTTTTACACTAATTTTTAGCTTTTAGCAAAAATCAGCTATTAAGATCCTCAAAAGCAACAAACAAAAAGCTTTTCTGATTATTTAAATCGATTTTTCAGTCCTTAACCTTTGTATAGTCTTAAAAAAGAAAATGCAAATTCTCATTTCACAGAAAAAACAATCAAATACAAACAGAATGCTAAAATAAAACCACACGAAATCAGACATACACCCCAGAATTAGATTACAATATGATCAAAAAATAGTTAATTACAGAAATAAGAAAAATAAGCAGAATGAGCACCAACGAATAAACGAATGAATTCAATTTACTATGATTTATAGAAATAAACAACAAATAAATTTAAAAAAATTTGAACAACAGGCTATCATCTAATGAAATATCCAGAAAACACCATTAAAGCGCATAATTATCAGCTCTAAACACGACACATAAAATAAAAAAAATCATAAACAGGATTGTAACAATAAATTTATCGTAATATTTTCGTTAGATTACAGTCTAAACAAACCTGAACTATGATTAAAACCTTACAAAAAATCGTTTTTGTCGTCTTTTTTCTGATGATTTCGAACCAACTATTTGCCCAGGTCTTAAAAGGCAAAGTCACAGATTCTGCCGGACTCGTTATTCCGGGCGCAACCCTACAGGTAATTGGCCTTAAACTGGGGACTTCTACAGATTCTAATGGAAAATATGCCATTAAATTCCAAAAAACCGGCACCTATAAACTCCGTGTGTCTTTTACAGGGTACCAGAATACAGAAGCAGCCATTCAAATGGACAGTAGTTCAAAAACTACAGACTTCGTTTTAATGGATACTAAAACCTTATTGCAAAATGTTGTTGTAATCGGATCCAGATCATCGGTACCAAGAACAAACATTGAAAGTGTAGTTCCTGTAGATTTGATTACAACCAAGGATGTGAAAACATTTGCACAAGTAGATCTGACCCAGATCTTAAACTATGTAGCTCCTTCATTTAGCTCTAACAGGCAAACTGTTGCAGATGGAACTGACCACATTGACCCGGCTTCACTCCGGGGATTAGGCCCTGACCAGGTATTAGTTTTAGTAAATGGAAAACGCAGACACACTACCGCGCTGGTGAATATCAATGGTACATTTGGCCGTGGCTCGGTCGGTACTGACTTAAACTCAATTCCTGTTGCAGCCATTGAACGGATCGAGGTTTTGCGTGACGGTGCAGCAGCACAATATGGTTCGGATGCTATTGCAGGCGTAATCAACATTGTCTTGAAAAAAGTAACTCCTTACAGCTTTTCTACATCATTTGGCCAGTCTGATTCTAAAGCTTTAGGGCGTGATTTTAGTGATGGGCGTACTTTTCAGGCTGATTTCAGCAAAGGATGGGCATTTAATAATGATAAGGGCTTTATCAATTTTGCAGGTCAATATATAAAACGGGAATATACAAATCGTGGTGGCCTGGACACCCGTCCGCTTTTATATTCAGCAGCACCTGCAAAAGGGGCGCTGGAAACTGAAGCGGCATTTGAAGCCAGATATGCAGGCTTAAAAGCTGCCGATGATGCAAGAGCAGCTGCGAATGGGCTGGATAGAAATAACATGCGCGTAGGAAACTCTGATTCAAAAAACGGAGGTTTCTTCCTAAACGGGCAATACAATTTCACTAAAAACTCCAATCTTTATTTTGCAGCCGGATATACGCACAAAACGGGCAGTGCTGCTGGTTTTTTCCGTTTACCAACGCAAACCACACAGATTGACCTGACCTTGTTCCCTAATGGATTTCTTCCTTTTATAGATACAAAAATTAATGACCTTTCCTTCTCTATCGGTTCAAAAGGTAAAATCGGAACCTGGGATTATGATATTAGCAATACCAGCGGCGAGAACAACATTAAATTCAACATCAACAATACAGTTAACGCTTCCCTCCCTCTGGGCACCAGCCCGACTTCATTTTATGCAGGTGAATTGCTATTCAGACAAAATACCAGCAATCTGGATTTGAGTAAAAAACATGAGTTTGATGGCGGATTTATCACGTCATTAAATACTGCTTTTGGTGGAGAGTTCAGGGTTGATAATTATCAGATTAAACCAGGCGAAGAACTATCTTATTCTTTTGGCCAGCCATCGGCAGGTATTCCGGGAAGACTGATAGGCACATCGTTCACCGCAGCAGGTGCACAGGTATTTCCAGGTTTCAAACCTGGTAACGCAATTGACAAATCAAGAAATAACGTAAGTGCTTATGCAGATTTTGAAGCTGAATTTGGCCCCAGAGTACTTATAGAAGCCGCAGGACGTTATGAGAAGTACAGCGATTTTGGTTCCAACTTCTCTTATAAATTTACTGGTAAAGTGAAATTATTTGGTGACATCTCTTTGCGCGGCGCCTATGCAACTGGCTTTAGAGCGCCTTCTTTACACCAGCGCTATTTCAATAATGAGAGTACACAATTTGTTGCAGGTAATCCTACACAGGTGTTAACAGTTAATAACGACAATCCAATTGTTGGCCAGTTTGGTGTTGGCTCTCTAAAACCTGAAATCTCCAGATCAGGAAGTCTCGGGTTAGCAGGAAAAATAGCCAAAACGTTTACTTTCACTATCGACGCTTACAATATTGACATTAAAGACCGGATTGTTTTCTCTAGTCAGTATGCACGTGAAAGAACCAGTGCAGGTGCACTAATTCCAACCGGTGTAGTTAACCAGATTTTAAACACAGTTGATCCGAATGCTCAAGTAAACAGTGTGCAGTTTTTCACCAATGCCATCACCACCAATACAGCAGGTTTAGATGTCGTGCTGACCAACAAATTTTATTTAGGCAGTAAAAGCAGTTTATTACTGAGTATTGCAGGGAACTTAAATAAAACGGTGGTGAGAAGCATCAACGGAGGAGATAAAATAGAAAGCGACCCTACCTTAAAAGCTAAATTATTTGACCGTTTAGAGCGTTCACGTTATGAAAGTTCAGTCCCTAAAAACAAGTTAAATATTACTGCTAATCTGACTGTTGACAAATTAAGTTTTGTAGCAAGGACAGTTCGTTTTGGAGAAGTAACTTATCTGAATGCGATTGATCCAAACATTCCATCGAATAATTTACCAGTACAACTGGATCAAACATTTACACCAAAGTGGGTGACTGATTTTTCTGTAAGTTATGCAGCAAATAAAATTTTAACATTAACCGTTGGCGCAAACAACATTTTTGATGTATATCCTGATAAACTATATACCAATCCAAGAAATAATGCGAACAATTTAAGTGGTATTCCTACCGAAAATTATACTGGTAACCTGGACAATACTTCAAATGGAAGATTCTTATATCCAAGGGCAATCAGCCAGTTTGGTTATAGCGGCCGTTATGTATACGCAAAAATCGGCTGTACATTCTAAATCTTTGTAAAATGGAAAAAGCTAAGCAGCTTTTTCCATTTTATTCAGCTTAACTTTGCGGGATGAATAAAGAAATTGCAGTCATCTTTGACATGGACGGAGTAATCTGTCATACAAATCCCTATCATTCCCTGGCTTTTCGTGAATTTTTCTCCGCACGTAATCTTTACCCTACACAAGAAGACTTTGCTGCGCATATGTTTGGAAAAAGCAACCGCTATATCCTATCTCATTTTTTAGGAAGACCGGTTGCAGATGAAGAGTTTCTTCAAATGGAAAATGAAAAAGAAAGTCTTTTCCGGAAAATATATGCCTCACATATTGAACCTATTGCCGGTATCCTTGAATTAATTACTGATTTACAACACAACGGAGTTAAACTTGGTGTAGCTACATCTGCACCTTACGCCAACCTGGACCTGATTTTAAGCGAGGTGCCCATTCGTGAAAAACTAGGTTCTGTACTGGCGAGTGAGGATGTTATAAAGCATAAACCAGATCCTGAAATATACCTGGCCTCCGCTCATAATCTGGATGTCTCCCCTGAACAATGTCTTGTTTTTGAGGATTCGTACTCAGGGATTTCAGCGGCGCTTAATGCAGGAATGCGGGTAGTCGGCGTATTAACTTCTCATACCATAGAAGAACTGCCTCCTTGCGCGCTATACATAGATAACTATAAGAATCTGTCATTCGATAAAATCAAATTGTTGTTTTCTTAAAGAGCCTATTCCGAATTTAACTTATTTATTTCACAATATAAATGAATATAATTCTGAATTATACTACATTTATAGAATGATAGTCGAAAACAACATCAATTTAGATCATATTGATCTTGCGATATTAAGGTTAATGCAGGATAATTCAAGAATTTCCAATGTCCACATGGCAAAGGAACTTGAAATGGCACCTTCTGCTGTTTTGGAGCGGGTAAAGAAACTGGAACAAAAGCAAGTAATTGTTCAATATACGACCAGGATTAATCCCGCAGCAGTTGGTCTGAAATTGCTGGCCTTTATCTCCATGAAAGCGTCTCACAGTTTGGGCTGTACCACAACAGCGACCGAACTAGCTAAAATAGAGGAAGTTCAGGAGGTGCATATTATTGCAGGAGAAGATTGTTATTTAGTTAAAGTGAGAACGGCAGACTCTGCTTCTTTGATGGAATTGATGCGAACTTCCTTTAGTAAGATCACTACGATCGTATCTATCCGCACTACTATTGTGCTGGAAACCGTAAAAGAACAACAGCAATTAGTAATTCCTGAAAACAAAAAAATATCATGACCAATAAACCCGCCTCTCCACTCCTCGTTTATCTCGCCTTTGCCACTGTATATATCGTATGGGGATCAACCTATTTTTTCATTCAAAGAGCTCTTGCTGGCTTTCCACCGTTTTTTCTCGGCACTTTTCGTTTCATCATTGCAGGCACCCTGCTTATGACGTGGTGTAAATTCAGGGGAGAAAAAATATTTGACTGGAAAAACATAAAATATGCAGTAGTCAGCGGTCTGTTAATGCTTGGGGTTGCCAATGGTACAGTAATCTGGGTAGAACAGTTTATTCCAAGTGGCCTGGTAGCTATTATGGTTGCCTCCGCAGCCATCTGGTTTGTGATCCTGGACAAACCTAAATGGAAAGAAAACCTAAGCAGTAAATCGACAATTGCAGGATTGATTATAGGTTTTATCGGCGTAATTTTACTATTTTCAGAACAAGTACTTCAGGCAGTAAATACACCTCAAAGTTCAAACCAGATATTAGGGATGGCGCTGTTAGTTTTGGGGCCGGTTGCATGGGCAGGGGGATCTTTATATTCTAAATACCATTCAGCTCCCGGAAGTTCTGTATCTGTAAATACAGCCTGGCAAATGCTGGCTGCTGGTGCTGCCTTTATAGTGGGCAGTGCACTGAGCTCTGAATATCAGTATTTTCACTGGAACAATGTACCGCTTAGTGCTTGGCTAGCTATCGTTTACCTGATTATATTTGGCTCTATCGCTGCTTTTAGTGCTTATGTATGGCTCTTAACAGTTCGTCCTGCAACACAAGTAAGTACTTATGCCTATGTTAACCCTGTAGTAGCCATTTTATTAAGCGTATGTTTTACCCGTGAAACGGTCAGTCTGATTCAAATTCTTGGCCTGTTTGTTATTCTTGGAAGTGTCCTGTTGATTAATCTTGCTAAATACAAGAAAGATAAAGTCACTGCTGATTTACCTTTAACTAAATAAAAACACAGCAGACAAGCCCTAAAAAATAAGTTTGTCTGCTATGTTTTGACGAGTTCAATTATAAGATATTATTAAGTTTCATAAACGTCTTCTCGCCGTCAGTAATGTGATTATCATCAATTGCCGGAGCATTCGTAATTTTTACCAGGGACAATTCATCCATGATATCTACAAAGTTTTTATAGGTGGCACCCGATGTAGGTTTAATAATGATAGTGAGTGTCTTGTCAGGACGATTAGAATTCGCAAGCGCTACATTTATTTTGTTGTCTAAAATGGAGCGCCTGATTTCATTGAAACCTTCAATATTTGGCTTGCTCTTCCCATCCTCTCCCATATACCAGGCAACTTTATTATCCTTCCCCAGTAAAATAGTCATCGTTCTTGAAGCTGCATAATCCATGGTCGCATCCGGATCACTAATATCAGGTTTAGCGATATCCATAGCCACTGGCTTAGAAAGTGAAGTGGTCAGCATAAAAAAAGTAATCAGTAAAAAGGCCAGATCTACCATTGCTGTCAGATCAACTTTAGGAATGCTTTTTCTGTTTCGGGAAATATTGTTTAATTCAGCCATAATCATTTGGTTTTTAATCGCCACGGGCAGCGAGGTTCGGTTTATTAAACAGATGATGCTGATTACGGATCATTTCCATAGCTTCATCTCCTAAAAAAACACTTACATTTATAAAAACCTGTTAATCAACCGGTAGTTTTACAATATCAATTATAAAACTACCAGTTTTTGATTATGGTTTCACCGGATGCGGGTTTTTGTCACCCGTCATTCCAGGAGTACTTGTAGTACCTGGAGGCGGCGTACCTTGTCCGTTAGTTCCTGTTGCACCAGATCCCGATCCTTCAGTACCCGGGCCAGATCCGCTCACACCAACACCTGCTGTATCAGATTTTGCAGTATCATGTTTTGTGGTATCCATAACAGTGGTATCTGTCATTTTTGTACCAGAAGTATCACTGTTACTTTTTTTTCCTGAATTACATGCCGTGAAAACCATTCCGGTTAAAGCTACGGCTACTAAAGACTTTAAGTTCATCTTACTTTATTAAGGTTAAATAACTCTTGCTGAACAATTCATATCATCCAGTTTCTACTTTAAATCAAAAAAACAGGTTTAAAGTTTTATCTTTTTTATTATTTATGATGAAGCTGGCTATTTGCAGAAGAGCAAAGAAGGGTTTTCAATTAATTTTCAGGGCAATGAATTCGAACTAAGTTTAGAATTTCAACGTTATCTTTGTAAATTTGTGAATTACCCCGCAAGGGAACTTTACAAAACACTAAATAAACCTGCAAAAAATAATGTCCGAAAACATTAAAAACAAAACAGCCTTTAGAACCGCTTTTACTGTTCTTTTTCTGCTTAGTTCTTCTTATATATACGCACAAACGCCTCAGCAAGTACAATCAGCACCACAAATACAAACAGCACCTGCGGTACAACAAGTCAAACCAGCTCCTGTTCTTAAGCCAATGATCATCGTTATCGATGCAGGTCATGGTGGAAAAGACGGATCAACAAGAGGCTTGTTTTCCAAAGAAAAAGATGTTGCCCTGGATGTTGCCATGCTGCTGGGACAAACAATTGAGAAAGAAATTGAGAATACAAAAGTCATATATACACGTACCGAGGATGTTTTTATCCCGTTATATGAGCGGATCGATATCGCAAACAAAGCTCACGCCGACTTATTCATCTCTATTCACTGTAATTCAATGCCCGGAAATATGAGAGGCAGAACAGAAACCACCGGAGTGGAGACGTTCGTTTCCGGTTCGGGCAGATTAGGCGAACAGGATGTAGCAGTCAGAGAGAATGCGGTAATCTTATTAGAGAAAGATTACAAGGAAAACTATGACGGATATAACCCGAATGATCCGGAAAGTTTTATCATCCTTTCGCTGATGAAAAATGCATACCGCCGCCAGAGTATTAAACTGGCAACTTTAATTCAACAGCAATATGTTAAAGTAGGGCGCGTTAACCGTGGGGTAAAAGAACAAAGCCTGGCTGTATTGGCAAGAGCAGGTATGCCAGCAGTATTAACCGAAATAGGATTTATCAGTAATCCGGAAGAAGAAGAATATATCAATTCTTTAAGCGGAAGACAAGAGATCGTTCAAAATATCAAAAATGCGATTCAGGAATATACAAAACAATTGATTGCTAATTAAAATCTGTTAAATGATAAAAGCTCCTGAGGAGCTTTTATCATTTAACAGTCGTTTAAACAGAAATATCTTTGTTAAAAGACACACCTTGCGCTGGTATCGTAAAATAAATAGTTGTTCCCTGCCCCGGTTCACTTTCCAGCCAGATACTTCCACCGCTTATTTCTACAAATTCCCTGCATAACCTTAATCCCAAACCTGTTCCTGTTTCATTTTGGGTTCCGGGCGTAGAAAAACTGCTGTCAGCTTTGAACAGCAACTCCATATTCTTCTTTTCAATACCAACACCAGAATCCATTACAGAAAACAAGACCTCATCCTGACGGTCATAAGCGCTGAGGACCACACTCCCATTGGTATAACTGAACTTGATCGCGTTGGCAATGATATTTCTCAATATAGTGCTCATCATTTGTTTATCTGCAACAATCCTGGCTGAAGGTAATTCTTCAATTTTAATCTCTATCCCTTTCGCAACGGCAGTGGAAGAAGAAATATGTTTAATTTCATTTAACAATTCAACAACATCCAGCTCCTGTAAATCAGGCTTCAGTACCCCGGTCTGCATCTTTGACCAATGCAGCAGATTTTCTAATAAAATATACGCCTGTTTAGCAGAATCATTCATTCTCATGGCTAAACTTTCAATTTTCTCAGGACTCAGCCTGTTTACATTTTTATAAATCAGCTCGCTAAAAGAGATCAGTGAAGTAAATGGATTTCTCAGGTCATGGGCAATAATTGAAAAGAACTTATCCTTGGTATTATTTAATTCCATTAACCTGTGTTCAGTAATCCTTAAATCCGTAATATCATAGCAAATCACTAAATAAGTCCCTTCATGATCTTCCAGGCCATATTCAGGAATCACTTGTATAGAAAAAGAGTTGGCATACTTGCCTTCGTTCAGGTCAAAATTAGTTTCCTGAGTAACTTTCGTTTGCTTTACTGCGATTAACATTTTGATAAGCAGGTGCTCAAAAGAAGAGGGAAATCCAAGATGGCTTAATTTCATACCGGTATAGCAACCATGCTTCAGGGAAAGAAATTGTTCCAGTGCATAATTCGCATATAAACACCGGAAACTCCGGTCGAAACGAAAGATCAGTTCCGGAAGATTTTCTGTCAGCGTCCTGTACTTCTCTTCATTATCCTTCAGATCTTTAAAGATGAGTTCAGTTGGCTTGGTAAATCCGGTTTCTACATTAGCCTTATAGATTAAAAAGAAAGAAATCAGCTTTGCATAATGCCCTATTTCAGCAGGAAGACTAAAAATTGAAACATATAAGGTGAAACAGAATTCGCTGAGAATAGCGAAAAACAGAGATAACATCAAAAACCGGAACACAGAGGCACTGAAACTATTCCGGGAACTATACAAAAGGCATCCGGCAAAAAACAGCATAGCGATAATCACATATTCAGCATTGATTTTAAAATGGGTCTGCCCTACTCCTTCGATATAACAAACAGGAAATATCTTCCAGTATAAAATAGCTAATGTCAGGAGTATTGTTACCACGCAATAACTCAAAATTGTAACATCTCCATTGAGTACTTTCTTTCTTTTCAGAAACCAGAAACCCATAATAAAGGTTAAAGCTTCGAGAAACCTTGTGGCTATCCAAAACTGATTCGTATAATAAATAGTTCCTGGAATAATATGCAGTCCCGGATAAGTAATAATATGCAGAAGATCTAAAGTGCCAATAAAAATATAGGCCATCCCTACGAAATACAGATAATTATTATCAATTATTTTCCTGGTGTTCCAGGTCACAATGAAAACGGCGAAGGCAATCACAATTGCAGAAAGTTCAACAACAGTATGAAATAACAGGAAATTTTGCTTCATACTTATCTGAAATATCAATATCAGTAATCCCACTGTAAAAATGGTTCTGTAATTAGCTTTGATAAAACTATGCAGAGAAGCTTTCAACTGTCAATTGATTAAATATTTTACTAGCCTAAATTTAAGTTATTGTTCTTATAAACAAGAACATAATGCTTACACTTTATTACATCTATCATAAACAATACATATGCGTAATTAATTGACAGATCATTATAACGTTTTCATACAAAAGACTACACCTTTTATACGTAATCCTGCCATTTCAGCTTTTCATCCCCGAGATTAATTATACTTGTTTAGTCGACCAAACTAACTAATGAAAAACATGAAAACTAACAACCTATTCAATCCAAAAACAATTTCTATAGCCCTATTGATGACAGTAGCTGTTGTGATAAGCTGTAAAAAGAATACTAATAATGCCTCAATTCCAGAACAGAATACCAC
The DNA here is from genome assembly GCF_014200595.1 of Pedobacter cryoconitis. Lineage (NCBI taxonomy): Bacteria > Pseudomonadati > Bacteroidota > Sphingobacteriia > Sphingobacteriales > Sphingobacteriaceae > Pedobacter > Pedobacter cryoconitis. The sequence continues at coordinate 1,530,207 of NZ_JACHCG010000001.1, read as the reverse complement.
GTCAGAACTTACAAAAGAAGAAAAAACAGCGATCGCACAAGCTGGATTTTCGACACATAATGTCCTTAAAACTGAGGGTGGATATTTAGTGGAGGGCGATATTTTCCTGACACCTCAACAGCTTCAGGTTCAACAGGAATTCGTTGCCGGACTTTCTGATAAAAGCCCAAAAACAGAGCAGTACCGTTCCACTAATATTGTGACTGGCTTATCCAGAGAATTAAAAATCAAAGTTGATGCCGGTACTTCCCAAACTGTTTTTAATACAGCTACAACCGAAGCCGTGAAACGCTACAATAACCTTGGTCTTAAGCTTACTTTCAAACTTTTAAGCTCAACGTCTACTGATCAGGCAGATATTGTAATCAACGGGGCCGATTTGGGGAAAACAGCAGATGGCGGAACAATCCTGGGACGTTCAGCTGGTTTCCCTTCAGGTGGAAATCCTGCTACACCTATCAAACTCAGCTCAGTAGTTTATAATAAAGACTATACAAAAACTAACGTGCTGGCTTCGGTAATTGCCCATGAAATTGGACATGCAATTGGTCTCAGACACACTGACTATGCAGATAGAAACTATAGTTGTGGGTATGACTCAAATCCAAACGAAGGACAAAGCACAGTAGGTGCAGTTTATATCCCTGGTACACCAAAAGGCGGTGAACCAGGATCCTATATGCTGGCTTGTTCTGATGGAACAGACCGTAAATTTACTGCGAATGATATCGTTGCTTTAAAAGCACTTTATCCTGTAAAATAATCACCTTCTAATTGCGATACACACCACATACTAAATAATTAAACACCTACCGGTTGACTAAACACAAAGGAGCCATCTTTTCCCCATGAAAAGATGGCTTCTGGTTTTGGTACACTTTCATTACAAAAGAATACACCTTTTATACGCAATTCACCATTTATAATTTTTCATCATCAGGATTAATTATTATTGTTTTAGTCTACCAAACTAACTTAACCTATTATACCTATGAAAAACTACATTTTATTAAACACTAAAAAAATCTCCATTGCTCTTTTAATGACCGTCGCTGTCATAGCCAGCTGTAAAAAGAACAATACCGATGTTCCACCAGCAGAACAAACCTCAGCATTAACTAAAGCAGAGCAAAATGCGATTGCCAGCGCAGGGTTTTCTCCTACCAACGCTTTTAAAACCGAAGGCGGTTATATAGTTGAAGGTGACATTTTTCTTACGCTCAATGACTTGCAAAAACAGAAATCTTATATTGCAAGTTTATCTGCAAAAGGCCCTAAAACCGAGCAATATAAAACGAATTACAAAGTCACTCTGGACACTATCAAGCTGAAAGTTAATGCTGGTGAAGCGCAGACTGTGTTTACTAATGCCACTAAAGAAGCGGTAAAACGGTACAATGATCTTGGTCTTAAAGTTGTCTTTACCCTACTGGATTCGAACTCCCTGATTAAAGAGGATATCCTGATTAGCGGGCAGAAATTTGATGATCCGAGAATATTGGGACAATCAGCAGGATTCCCATCAGCAGACGGAAAACCTGCTACACCAATTAAACTGAGCAATACCGTTTATGATAAAAACTATAAAGACAACAACCTGCTTGCTACCGTTGTAGCCCATGAAATTGGCCACGCGATTGGATTCAGACACACCGATTACGCAGACAGACGTTACAGTTGCGGTTACCAGTCAATTGCAGATTATTTCCGTGCTGCGAATGAAAATGACAGCCAGGATGGTAAAGATGCAGGAGCGATTTATATTCCGGGTACTCCGGTAGGTGGCGAACCAGGCTCATGGATGCTGGCTTGTTCTGATGGAACTAACCGCCCATTTACACCAAGTGATATTGTAGCGATTAAATACCTGTATCCTGCAAAATAAACTATGCTAACGTAATAAACATTTTTTGGTTGACTCACCTGGAAGCTGCCTTTAACGAGGCAGTTTCCTTAATTTCCTATTAAAAACATACCCCCGATGAAAAAACTAGTATACGCACTTTTAAGTGTATCTGCTCTGCTTGGCGCTTGTAAGCAGACCGAAATTACTCCTGCCGGTGGAAAATCTGATAATCAAACCAATGCGATAGCCGCAGCCGGTGGCACCTCCAGAATTTTTGACCAGATCCTGTTTTATGACGGATATGCCGCAACAGTTTCTGAACCTGTACCAGAAGGTATAACCAGGGTCAGCAATGCTAAATATGTCAAAAAACTAAGTTCAGCACAATTACAAGGCCTTGGAAATGTGTTACAAATGAAAGTGACCATTAAAGCCGCTTGTGATAACTACGACCGGATTGCATATGTGGCGCTTGCGATGGTCAAAAAAGACGCAGCCTACAATGATGCCACTGCCAAACATCTGGAAATCGGCCGTTTTATTACCCCGTTTATGAATAAAAACAAGCAGCCCGATCAGGTTCCTTATCTTTTCAATATTGATAATGTGGCTGCCATTTTAAAAGACCCAACACTCAACGCAAAATACGATATTTATCTGGAATTCAGCATCTTTGGCGTTCCATATGCAGCTAACAAAGAAATAGCCGGATGTGCCGGAAGAAATGATACATTTTTTGGTACAGTTGACCTGATCAGCAGTACCAGCGGTACACCAGCTACAAATCCAGCAGTTATTCTGGAGCCGCTGTCTTTCAACCAGAGCATAAATAATTATGACAACACAGATGTGGCCGGGAAAACTGTCAAATCAATTACTGTTAATCTAGCAACAGCAGTTAAATCTGCTAAACTGTATCTGATTACTTCTAACCATGGTGCTAATGCCGGAGGAGAAGAATATAACAGACGTAATCATTTTATCTATTTTGATAATATTCAGAAATTAACTTATAAACCCGGTGGTAAATCATGTGAACCTTATCGTGCAGTCAATACGCAAGGCAATGGAATTTATGGTTCAAAGCCACAAACTGATGCACAATGGGCATCGTTTAGCAATTGGTGCCCCGGGGATGCAATTCCAATCCGGGTAATCAATCTTGGAAATTTAACAGCAGGTGACCACACTTTTAAAATAGAAGTCCCAGATGCCGTTTTCAAAGACAAACAAGGATATATTCCTTTGTCAGTATACCTGCAAGGAGAAAAGTAAGCTTCCTGCTATCAGCAATACTTGTTCCTTTAAGATTTAATTACAAAGGGGTTATCATTTAAAATGATAACCCCTTTGTAATTAAATTTCAGTTCTGTGCTGTAAATGATACTTCTGATATTCCAGCGGACTCTTTCCTGTCACCTCTTTAAATTGTTTATGAAAGCTGACTACGTTTTGAAAACCACATTCATACCTGATCTGCTTTACATTCATCCGGCCTTCAATCAGCAATTTACAAGCTTGTCCAACCCTGACATCTAACAGAAACTGTTTGTATGTCATTCCAATATGCGTTTTAAAATAGCGGCTAAAAGAAGGGACGCTGATATTCGCGAAATCTGCCAATTGTTCTATCTCTATCTTTTTATTAAAATTAGACAGGATAAAATTGTAAATATTACTGATCGGGCTATTGTCTTTTATAGCGGTATGACATAAAAAATCATCATTCAGTAAATTGCCTGGTTTATGATTATTTCCCAGGATGCATAAGATCTCTAACAATAGCAATAACCTTTTAGCACCAACACTCAGAAAAATCTGTTCCATCAATGTGCCGATTTGCCAGTTGATATGGTCCGGCACCTGGATGCCCTTTTTCGATTCCTGAAGGAGTTTACGGATCATCCTGTTTTCAGGAAGATTTAAAAAGTTCTCTCCTAAAAAATCTTCACAAAAATGAATCACGATCACATCTGTTTGCTTTCCGTCCGGAGGAGAAAAGTAAGCTTCTTCAAATTTCCAGTAATGAGGCAGACGGCTTCCGATAAGAACTACGTTTCCTGATTCAAAATGTTGAACACTGTTCCCGATAAATTGGGTTCCTGAACCGCTTTTGAAATAGATCAGCTCTATTTCGCGATGATAATGTAAGTTGTTGTTAATGTCTGGCAGCAGATCTCGTCGGATGCTGAAAGAATTAACATGCTGGGTTGGGATTTTTAATAATTGGGCTCTCATTTATTGTTTTTGCATGGTAGTGCGTTGGTCGCCTTAAAAATAAATTAAGGTCTCCTGATTGGATTTTTTTGAGCGCTAATTATACCTTAAAAATACCCATAAATAATGCCTCTACCAAGGCAATAGCGTAAATTTTTACTAAAAATCTTATCTTATAACCAAAATTAAAATGTTTTATTGAGAATTAATATTCACAATTACAAAAGCAGCATAGCGGATAATTTGACCACTAAACCGACAATAAAAACCGCATACCTATTTAAAAATCAGCCACATAAAGACTAACCTTCCCCTTTACTCAGGAATTCATCTGTAAAATGCGCCTTCGTTTTTGGCTGAGCGAATTTTTCCCCATTATACTTTTGAGAATCTCCACGCGGAATGGACAAAGAACCCCAATCTTTATCCTTCAGCATTTTACCCAAAAACACAATTTGACCAATATGATATGGGTAATGCGCCAGTTGTCTGTTGATTGCTTCGGTAATAGAATGTCCCTGATTTCTGATATAAATAATTTGCTCAAAATTATCCTCATTAACTGTCTTCAAAGCTGTAAACAAACAATCCCAGCCTTTATTCCATAGCAACATCAACTCTGCGCTGTCTTTGACATCGTTATCAAATTCAGCTTCCCGGTTACGCCAGTCTTTTTCACCATCCGTAGTCAGAAAATCTGTCCAGCGGGATAACATATTCCCGGATATATGTTTGACAATAGTCGCTATACTATTGCTTTCCGGGTTATATTGATAAAAAAGCTCCGCATCGCTCAATTGCGCAAAAGTCTTTTCCCCAAGCATTTTATAGTATTCAAACTGTTTGAATACGCTTTCAAGATAGTTATTGATCAGCATAAGCTTAATTGATATATGATTGCACAAAATTACAATATACCAGCCAAATTTAATAAGCAATTAAGCGCGACCATTAAAAACCACAAATCCAGTAAAAGATCCGATTTCATTTCGTTAATCTGTTTCATTATTGCCAGAATCCTTGTAATTTAATACTTCCGTTAAAATCATTACGCTGTTTTAAATGTGAGCGGAGTTGCATTGCCGTTGGAATATGGCCAGCTATATAAATAGTCTCATTACTCAATTCCTGTTCATTCAGCCAGGAAACTAAAGAAATATCATTTTTATTTTCCTTTAATGGCTGTAGATAAGTATCAAAATATTCTGAAAATTCCCGTGCATGTGATTCCATATTAAAACTAATCGCGCCATAGACTTCACCAATACCTAAGGCTAATTGTTTTAAAGCTAGAAAATGACCGATACTACTGCTGTCTCCTAAACACAATAACTTACTATCAGCCACTGGTTTATGAAAAGTTCCCCCTATCCCTACATAAGAGATAATATCACCTTTTTTCAAACTATTAACCCAGTCACTTCCCGGCCCCTTGTGGTCTGAGCTGATACAAAGCGTACATGTCTCTGTTTCAGCATCCCATAGCGCCGGAGTATAGTCACGATAAGTATATTCGGAAACTTTAACTTTCATATGCTGGACTGAAGTCCATTTCTCCATATTCACCCCCGGCAGGTGTACATCAACTTCAAAAAAAGTGGCAGGATTCCACGCTCTCACGTCCAATACACACCCTTGTTTTAAAACGCGGCTCTCAAAAATTGATAAGACTTTCTTTTTGATAATATTCATAAGCTTTATTTTATACAAAAAAACAACAAAATAAAGCCCTATTCAAGAGACTATCCAAGGTTTAACTTGGATTATTCGCGGTAATCTTTCCGGAATTGGACGGCTGGGACACCTGCCACTTTACTGAACAGCCTCGAAAAATAAGCATGGTCATCATAGCCCAGTGAAAACGCAATCTGTTTCACCGTTAAATCACTATAGTATAGCATTCTCTTGGCTTCAAGAACGATTTCATGGTGAATCCAGTAGCTTACAGGAAAACCGGTTACCGCTTTAACCACCTCATTGAGATAAGACAGGGAAAGCGAAAGCGCATCTGCATACTGACTTGGATTTTTAAGGGTTTTAAATTGACTGCTTACCAATTTCCGGAATTCACTGGTAATAATTTCCGGTCTGAGCTGCTGTTTATCCTTTTCGGGGTTACTGGACTTGTAAAGTGCGGCAAAAATCCCTACATAAGCAGAAGCGAGCGAATGAATCACGGTACCCGGCATCAATGCTTGTCCGTCATTATCGAACATATCACACAAAAGTGCTGCACATCTCACCAACTGAGCTACTTTTTCGGTACTCACCAGCAGGGTTTGCTGATGCAGCGCCAGTTCTTCAAAAACCTGCTGATAACTTTTGTCTACCAAAGAGGAATCTATCGCCATAAACCAACCGGCCGTTTCTTCAGATTCAGGTACATAATGGACTTGTCCCGGTAAAATAAAAAAAGCAGCACAACCCTTAATTGCTATAGTTTTAAAATCAATATTCACATGGCTATATCCATATTCCTGAATAATCAAAATATAATGATCATCCCGGTGTGCACCCAGCTTCCGCATGTCATGCCTGTTAAAATTAACAAAATTACGAATTTGTATACCCAGTGAGGTACGTTCCTGCAACTTATGAACAGGTATAGTAGTGCGTTTTTGCTTTAATTTTTTCACAATTAAAATTAGCGTAGTCAAAGATGATCAATTCTAAAGCAGAATACAAAAACCCCCGATTGATAGCTGAAACTAATTGCAGTTATCAATCGGGGGTTCTGATCTATTAAAAAAACAGTTTATTCAGCCGCCTTTTTTGCCGCCTCAGGAACCGCAGTTACCGGAGCAGCATATTTATCATAGGCTTTAACAACAAATCCCATTTTCTTTAAGCCCGGAACAAATTTCTCCTGGTTACCTACAATGATGATCCTTGCATCATCATAACCAAAATACTTTTTACTCACCCGCAGAATATCATCAGCAGTCACTGCATTAATCTTCTGAAGATAAGTACGGTAAAAATCTTTCGGAAGGTTATTGATCAGGATATTGCTGGCAAAACCAGCAGTACGTGCCGGATTTTCCAATCCTAAAGCAAAAGATCCATTGTAAAGATTTTTCGCATTCTGAAGATCATCAGCACTTACTTTCTCAGTACGCATTACCTGTATCTCTTTCAGAAATTCAACCACCGCGCTGTCTACTTTTTCATTTCTTACCGCTGCATTTGCACGGAATTCTGATTGAAAACGACCAGAACCAGTGGAAGCATATGCACCATAAGTAAAACCATGTTTCTCTCTCAGATTTCTGAATAATTTAGCATCAGCACCACCACCAAGAATTTCATTCGCCAGTAAAACTGCATGATAATCAGGGCTGCTGATCGGAAGATCAATCAGGTTCGTTACCGTAATTTCTGATTGCACCGCACTTGGTACATCCACCACATCAACTTCAGTTTTTGAAGGATTATCTACTTTTACTAATACAGGAAGTGTCAAAGAAGCACCTTTCCAATCCCCTAATGCTTTAATCGCAATAGCTTTTGCTGCTTCAGGTTTAATATCCCCAACAAAAGTAAGATAGCCTCTGGAAGGAGTTACATATTTACTATAAGCTGTTTTGACATCATTTAAACTAAGCGCTTTGATACTTTGTTCAGTTTCAAACTCTCCAAGGGGATGGTTCACACCATAAGCAAGCGCATCCACCACACGTCCCGAAATAGCTTTAGCACTGCGTTCACTGGATTTTAAACCCGTGAGTGCCTGAGATCTTAATTTTTCAAAAGAAGCTTCCGGGAAAGCAGGGTGACGCAAAGCATCGGCCATTAAAAGAAATGCGCTATCGAAATAACGGGTCAGCGCACTAGTATGGCCACCAGTTGCAGAAACACTCACATCTGCGCCCAGCTGATCTACAGCTTCATCAAACTGAGCTTTAGTTTTAGTTGTTGTTCCCTCGTTCATTAATCCGCTCAATAAAGAGATTGAACCCGCTTTCGCCCCTTCAGTAACCGGGCCGGCATCTATGCTGAACGTAGCAGAGACTTTGGGTAACTTATGATTTTCAACAACCAGAACCGTAATCCCGTTAGGAAGTTTATAGATAACCGGATCAGCAAAAGTAAGTACAGGTGCCGGCCCTGGTTTTGGTTTCTGACTTCTATCTAATTTTTGCGCTACTACAGACTGTACAAACAGTGTGGCAAAGGCAAGTATGAATATCTTCTTCATTTTGTAATTTTAAACTGGATTGGAAAGCGGACTATTTTTTAGGTAAGTAGTAAAGAACAATACGTTGGTTCTTATTTAAATATTTACGGGCAACTTCCCTGATTTCTTCACGCGTGATCGCTCTCACTTTATCTAATTCCTCATTCACATCATTTGTATCTTTATTGTGAAAAGTATAACCATTGGCAAGATTCTCAGAAAGGCCGATCATCTTACTGTTTTTACTCACATAGCCATTCTCGAACTGGTTTTGTAATTTAGTCAGTTCAGATTCGCTGATCAGATCAGTCTGTAAGCGGACAACTTCAGCATCAATATCTTTCAAAAGATCATTCAGTGGGGTATTGTTATTCGGAAGCGCCAATGTAATATAAGCGCCGTAATCTTCTAAGGTATAATTGAAAGCAGCAACCTGAAGTGCCGTTTTCTTTTCATCCACCATTTTAGTACTTAGTCTTGAACTGCCACCACCGGAAAGCAGGGTACTGATCATGCCTAAAACTTTGCTGTCATGACTTTTCATACCTGGTACACGGTAAGCCGCAAATATCGCAGGGATCTGAATATTTGCATCATAAGCAGTATCAATGATTTCTTTCTCAACAGGTTTAACTTCATAAACTGTTTTCACAACCGGGGCACCTTTTGGAACCTCTTCAAAATATTTCTGTACCAGTGCTTTCGTCTGGGCAACATCAATATCACCGGCAATAGTTAATACGGCATTATTTGGAACGTAATACTTTTTAAAGAAAGCAATAAACTCACTTAATTTCGCAGCATCCAGATGCTCCATCGAGCCAATTGGCTGCCAGCGATAAGGATGCCCCTGGAACAAACGGTCAAATATCTTTTCCGTGAACTTCCCATAAGGAGAATTATCGATACGTAATCTTTTCTCTTCTTTAACAACTTCATTTTGTGTTTTAACCCCGATTTCGTCTATTTTAGGGTGCAGCATGCGCTCGCTTTCCAGCCATAGCCCAAGTTCTAACTGATTAGATGGAAATACCTCATAATAAAAAGTTCTGTCCTGTGAGGTATTCGCGTTGTTTTGCCCGCCATTGCTACTCACAGTTTTCATGAACTCTCCACGTTTCATATTGTCACTACCTTCAAATAACAAATGTTCAAAGAAATGTGCAAAACCAGTTCTTTGCGGATCTTCATCTTTTGAACCTACATGATACATGACAGAGACAGCCACCACTGGTGCTGTTTTATCCTGGTGTAAGATGACGTGTAAGCCATTATCCATATCATACTCGGTAAACTTTACCTTTTGCGCCGAAGCACTCAGGAACAAGCCCGAAATGGCCATTGTGATTAGTAATTTTTGTTTCATATTTGAATTGATCGATAATTTATAAAATGATAAAGTCGTTAACAGTAAAACAGCTGACACGTATCCTGGGGGTAGAAGATTTTACAAATAATTCATCCATCCCTCTTCTGAGACTCACGGAAAAGGTTAAAATTACAAAAAAGAATAAAAATATTTGAGACTATGCTGGTGGAAGCTGTAGCACAGCTGCGATTTTTCTAACCAGTTCTGACTCAACAAAAGGTTTTCTGATCAGACCGGAAAACCCACTCGCTGAAATCTCTATATTTTCCAGCTCAGTTTCATTTCCTCCGATAACAATCACGGGTATCTTAGAAATGGAATCCTTAGCAGAGCGAATGGCAGCAAGCAATTCATATCCATCCATTTCGGGCATATGAATATCAGTCAGCACCACACTTACGATATTTTTATGTAAAATATCCAAAGCTTCAGCCCCGTTTAATGCCTGGTAAAACTTAACGTTCCACTTACTGGTCATCATTTTCAGGAACAGTAAATTCAGTTCATTGTCATCTACTGCCAGAATACTGATACCATTCAGCAACACCAGTGGCTCATCAGTTGCAGGTTTAACTATTCCGCGCTCTACAGCCGTCCCTTGCTGATAGGGAATATAAAATTTGAAAGTACTGCCCTCCCCGGCTTTGCTTTCCACGCTGATTTCCCCCTTTTGCAATTCAATCATCTGCTTGCATATATATAAGCCAAGCCCCGTTCCTGCTTTGCCTTTGGCGGAATTAGTTTGATAGTATTTAGAGAACAAGTTGGTTTGCTGTTCCGGGCTGATCCCCATTCCAGTATCTTTAATGCTAACTTCCAGTTTGTTTTGCTGCGCCGTTGTGTTTAGTTTTGCATGTACAGTAATACTGCCTGTATTGGTATACTTAATCGCATTGCTCAGCAAATTGACCATGATTTGTTTCAATCTGAAACTATCACCTGACAAGACTAATTGTTTATCTCCCTCAAAATTATAGTGGATCTCCAGTTTCTTTTTAGTGGCACTGAACTCCATACTCTCTATCACTTCTTTCAGCGCAAAATCGGCATTAAAAGGCTCAGAATTAATCTTGAACTCATTGGTTTCCATTTTAGCTGCATCTAAGGTATCATTCAGGGTAAGCAGCAGCATATCAGAAGATAAGGTAATAGAGCCCAGCATTTCTCTCTGACGCGGAGAAAGAGTGGTACGGCTGAATATATAAAGGAAACCCTTGATCGCTGTTAATGGATTCCGGATTTCATGGCTCATATGCAGCAACAAGTCCATCTTTTGCTGTGCAATACTTACAGCGCGATCGTTTTCTTTCCGCAGATCAACTTCTGATTTATCAAGCTTAATGATAAATATGATCAGCAATATGGCAAATACCAATACAAGAAATAGTGCGGCAAGGTAAAATTTGTTCAATAAAGCAGTAGTTTCCTGATAGCTTTTGAAAGCCATCTCTTTAAATTCAGCTACGATACTATAATTAATCTCCTTTACACCATTAATAATCCGTTCCATCTCATTGTTGATCCGGATATTCAGGGTAATCAGTTCCTTTTGCGCAGTTAATAACTTTTCATTGCGCTGCTGTAATTGCTGAATACCTTTTGCATAGGCCCTTTTATCATTTCCTGCAATTTTCATCGTCACAGAATCAATAGAGCCACTGGTGCGGTTATGATTAATCTCAATTACCCCTGTTTTAGTCTCATTCGTATTAGAAATAGCATCTTTCAACCTGCTAAAGAGTCCTTTCTTTTTAACTTCTACATCTTTACGGATCGTATCAGTTTGATTTTTAGTAATCTTTTTATTCGCATGTACTATGGTGTGGATACCCGGTAAATTCTGGTTATTCAGGTTAAAATCAGTATAAGCAGTGAGCAGGGAATCAAAATTATGCTTAAGTGTATATAAGTTTTCGGATAGCTTTAACTTCTTGTGATACCAATATCTAACTTTATTACGCTGTACAGCAGATAAACCCGCCGTATCGGTGTTTTCTTTAAGCAAAGAATCGATCTCATCAAAAGCCTGTGACAATTTTACTTTGTAGGCATTGCTTTTAGTACTGTCTGTGCTTAAAAGTGATTCCTGAAAATCGTCCTCCGCCTGATGAAGTAATAATAAAGCCCGTTGTGGTTTGGATTGATCGCGTTCTATATCGTAAGCGAATTTGGAAAGGTTTTCTAATTTATGGGTGATAGAATAACGCACAAATAAGGCAGCTATAGCCAGAACGATAACGCCGGCTAAGAAGGCAAGAATAATTTTTCTCGATAGAAATTTAGTGTATGTAGGTTTCAAATCGTAAATATTTCATTCAATAGAACGACAAAAATACCATTAATTTTTTTAGCCTCCCTTTATAATCAGGACAGGCAGTAAAAACCCCTGTGGTTAACGTATCACACAGGGATTGTTTAATTTACAAATAAATCTTCAGTTCCAGCATCATTCTTTGATGTATTTCCATTAGTTCAATAATATAGCGGCCAACTCCCGGTTCCTGAAGTTCATTTCCAAAATAAACAGCTTTCTTTTGCAGGCGGATGATCAGGCTTTCATGATCTTCCAATAGTTCATGGATAAGCTCCACCCCATTTGTATGGATCAGGGATTGCTCAGCCAGATGCTCGAGTTCTAAAAATATCTCGGGTGTAACCGGGATATTGTATCCCGTGGAATGAATACGTGCTGCAATACTGTCCATAGTATTTTCCAGCTGCTCATATTGTTCCTTAAAAAGCATCAATTTCAAATAAAGATCATTGTCATCCAGATTTTGGTGGGCATTCTTTGTTTTGGTATAAAGCAAAAATTCATCTGCCAAAACTACATTCAGCATCTGCGCTACTTTTGCCGGGTTATTTTCTATAATTCCGATAATTGGTTCCATATAATTTAAAATGTAAAAAATTGAGCTGATCAGGAGTTAAAATTTATAGGCAAGCCCGGCAGTTAAAAGACCTCTGTATCCCCAGCCCAGCTCAGCAAAACCTGCTATACTTCCATTGCCAATCCGCATAGCCAGCGGATTGAACTGATAGCTAAACTTATTGGCAAGAATATCGGTAAACAAGCCATATCCAGCACCGACTGAGCCATAGAATTCTACCGTTCTGCCATGTGAATAAGTGAAATCAATACTGGCAGCACCATTAAACTCTTTTACCTTGTGATCATCATAAGTACCACTATGATAACCGAAGTCGGCACCAACTTTTAATTCTTCACTAAACTGGTAACGATAGCCCAAAACAGTTAATATAGAGAGATTTGAATTTCCTCTCACTACACTTTCAGACAAGCGAAGGCTATTTAATCTTCCAAATTTCCTGCCTTGTGCTTTAACCCTGCTGAAGACCCCGCATAAAACAATTAATGTAACAATTACAGCAATTTTCCTTCTAAACATCCGGTATAATTTATTATTCCTTTCCCCATAGACGGCAAGAATCATAAATACCCCCACGTTATATTTTAAATTAATTTATCTTTGCCAATTGCAAGCCCAGGCTGGGTGTTATTATATGCACATACAAGAACCTTTATATTCAGATTTTCAGAAGTTATTCCGCCTGCATTACAAAACATTGTGTATGCATGCTTATAAATATCTTGCCGACTCCGACGAAAGTCAGGATGCCGTACAAGAAGTATTTGTGAAATTCTGGGAAATAAAGCAGGACATGGTGAATGATAAAAATGCGCTATACTACCTGATCACTGCGGTACGCAATAATTGTATTTCAAGGCTGAGGAAAAAAGTTCATACCCTATCAATGGAGGATGAAACAGTTTACAATAAAATAACAGACACCCCATTAGAAACAGCAGAAGAAGATAAAGAAAATACAGATATACAGACACTTGTTGACCAGGCGCTGGCATTGCTTCCACCAAAATGCGGTGCTATTTTCAGGATGAGCCGGATTGATAAGCTTACTTACCAGCAAATCGCCACCGAATTGGGGATCTCCATTAAAACAGTTGAAAACCAAATGGGTAAAGCGATCAGTATTATGCGGGAATTTGCCCGTACGCACTATATTCCCCTATCTGTTTTGTTTTCATTAATTTATTTTCTGGAACATAGGGGTATTCTAAATTTTTACGTTTAATCTTTGTTTAACAGCTACCATGCAAAATCAAGATATTAATTCTCTTCTGGCCAAACACTTCAACGGCGGGCTTCTTCCAGAGCAAAACATAGCTGTGGAAGAATGGATCAAATCCAATCCGCTGGAATATAGCCGCTTAAAATCATTGATAGAAAAAGCTGAGCAGGCTGTTTACAACCCTGATTGCAACTTAGATGATGCCTGGCAAAATATAGACGCTCAGATCAGAGGAAAACAAACTCAAACCATAAAATTAGTCAAAACAACCGGACAACGTATCTGGTGGATGTCTATTGCTGCATCCCTGTTCCTGGTCACCAGTTTTGCATTGATTTATTATAGCTCTTACTATAACCCTTTAATCACGGTAAGCTCAGGAAATTTCGCCAATAAGCAGGTTACACTGGCAGATGGCTCCCTGGTTACTTTGAATGCAAACAGTACTTTAAAATATTTTAAACTGCTCTCCGGAGATAAAAGGCAGGTAAGACTTGAAGGAGAAGCTTTCTTTGAGGTCACCAAAAACCCGGCAAGACCATTTATTATTGAAGCCGGAAAAGGACAGGTAAAAGTTCTGGGTACTTCATTTAATGTCAATACTGCTCAGGCACAGGTAGAAGTTACCGTGAGGACCGGAAAAGTACAACTGAGCAGTACTGAAAAACGCGGCCTTGCCATTACGTTATTACCAGGTAACAGAGGAACACTACATAATGATCAGCTTGAAAAAGACACCGTTGCGTCTGAAAATGAATATGCATGGAAAACAGGCATTTTAGTTTTCAGAAAAGAGCGGATGTCCAGTCTGGTCAAAGTACTTGAAAACACCTATCACAGAAAAATTATATTGGATAATAATGCTGCATCGTGCGCGGTAACAGCAACTTTTAAGAACCAGACTTTAGAAAGTGTATTAGAAGAATTAAAACTCATTCTTAAGTTTAATTACGAGGTTAAAAAAGATTATATATTAATCCATAATTTAGCCTGTGAGAATGATAACAGGGAATAAATTCTATCTTTTCCTATTTTTAATTCTGGCCCCTGTTATTTTAAATGCACAAAACAAGGCCGGGCTATTAAACACGCCTATAAAAATCACCCACAGAAAAGGATTAATCTCTTCTTTTCTAACTCAGGTTGAGCAAACCGGCATCTTATTAACTTATAATCCTGATAACATCAGGATGAACAGAAAGATAACCCTGTCCAATCGTATCAGCACCGTCGGAGAGTTGCTGGAAGAAATTTTGCGTGCAGAATCTATTCAGATTAAGGAATACGAAGGAAAAATACTGCTGATCAGCAACCCCAGGCTCATTACCCTGAGCGGTTTCATCAAAGAGGAAGGGAGTTCAGAGGTTATCATTGGCGCCAATATCACAGAAACTGAAAGTAACAGTATTGCTGTAACCAACGGATTTGGTTTCTATAGTATCAGTCTTGAAAAAGGCAGTTATGAATTGACGATTACGCATACAGGCTATTCCCCGGTCACCGTAAAAATTAATCTGGACGGAAAAAGTATCCGGAAGGATATTTTCCTGAAATCCGGAGTAGATCTTCCTGAGCTGGTCGTTACAAAAAGTACAGAATCCCGGAATAATTTAAATATAGGCGGAGATCATGTAGATCTGGAAGCAGCAAATAAACTCCCCTCCTTTCTGGGAGAAAAAGATGTCATCAGAGCCATTCAGTTATATCCTGGTGTTTCAGGTAACTCTGGTGGCTCAGTAAGTATGTTTGTAAGAGGTGGAAATGCCGATCAGAACCTGGTTACCCTGGACGATATTTCCATTTATAACATCAATCACTTTAACGGGATGTTTTCCATTTTCAATCCTGACGTACTCAAAAGCGTGGACTTTTACCGCAGCGATTTTCCTTCAAAATACGGCGGGCGTCTTTCTTCAGTATTGAATGTCCGTTCCAAAGATGGTAACATGGAAAAATACCATGGCCATACAACCATTGGTTTACTGTATGCATCTACCGGTCTTGAAGGGCCGGTTATCAAAAATAAAGCCTCTTTTTCCCTGAATACCAGGAGAAGCTGGCTGGATTTACTAGGTGCAAAAGCATTAGAGGATGCAGGGCTCTATTATTATTTTTTAGACGTGAACCTGAAACTCAATTACATAGCAAACCCTAATAACAGATTTTATATCAGCACCTATTTAGGCAATGACTCTTACCGGCAAAAATTAGACATCCCTGAGGACAGTAAGGAGGCTTTAAGATCGACCTTAAAATGGGGAAACCGGCTGGTGGCATTCAGGTGGAATAGTATTTTAAGTCCCCGTCTCTTTAAAAACACGACTGCCACTTTTAGTCAGTACAGAAATAGTCTGGATGCTAACCTGGTTTCCACACTGGTTGGATTGCCAAAACGTGTATATACCACAGTAAAGGATTACGGATTAAAAAGTGATTTCAATTATTATTTAAGGCCGGATCTTAAGTTAAATTTTGGAGGTGGTGTGAGTATGAATTCATTTATCTTTCCGGTTGGCCTGAGCACAGAAGAAAACATCACCATTAACACCCTTAATTTAGATGCCTATATCGAAGATGAAGTTAAGATTGGAACACGTACAGAATTAACGGCAGGCCTGCACTATACCGGATTTAAATCAGGGACTACATTCTACAACACTTTACAGCCAAGGATAAGGCTCTCTTATCGTTTGAGTGATAACCAGATAATTACTGCGTCTTATTCAAAAATGTCTCAATTTATACATCAGTTTACAACGAATGGCCTTTCAGTTCCAACGGAATTCAGGATTCCAAGCAGTAAAAACATTAAACCAGAGACTTCCGAAATCATCAACCTTTCTTATCGCCTGCAAGCAGGAAAAACAAGCAGCTTTAGTGCGGAAATCTATTTAAAAAACATGGATAACTTACTGGCACTGGGCTCAGGACAGGATATTGCCAATGGTTATTTTGCGAGAAAAATTGAGGACCGGCTGGCCTCGGGAAAGGGGATCAGCAGAGGGATAGAATTTAGTTATGTACAACAACTGAACTGGCTGAGATTTCAAATGGCCTATACCCTATCCAAAACTACCGGACAGTTTAAAGCCCTTAACCTGGGACAAAGCTTCCCCCTAGATCAGGATTTAAGGCATAACTTTAATTTTGCAGTCAATGCTTCTTTAGGGAAAAGACTGGAAATATCTGCCCTCTGGACTTATATTACAGGCAGGCATGTGACAGTACCACAAACTATACATAAAAGCATTGACGAAGTTCTGGGGAATACTTCCGCGCCGAATACTTATATCATTTCTGGATTAAACAATTACACGCTCTCCAACAATTACAAACTTGATCTGGGTTTGAACCTTACCCGTAAATTTAGTAACGGGCATCAAAGAATCTGGACTTTAGGAATGTACAATGCAATTGCGAATTCAGCGTCATCTTATTTATATGTCTCGGTCAATGAGCAGTCTAACAAAGTAAATATTCTGGAAGAAGCCAAGCTAAAATTAATTCCTTATTTTACCTTTACGTATAAATTTTAGCCATGCCTATTTACAGGAAAATAAATCTTCTGGCCCTGCTTCTGTTTTTAGCCCTGAGCGGCTGTGAAAAAGAAACAAATGTAGAACTTTCAGCTAAGAACCCTCAATTGGTTGTATTGGGTGAATTTAATCAGCAAGATGATGCACTAATCAACTTAAGCACATCCGTTTTCTCTGCCGCTGCGGCAGGTTTTCCTAATGTTGAAGATGCTCAGATCAGTCTGCTTGACCAGAATAACACCTTGATAGAAAAGTATCTTTACATGGGAAAAGGTAACTACATGGGAAAAAAGGCTATTGCCGGCAAAAATTACAAATTGTCTGTTGCTTACCAGGGAAAAACATACCAGGCAGAGACTACTATTCCCCCTGCTTTTCAACTCAATTTGCTTGAACAGGATTCAACCTATATGGAGGCCGAGATTGTTGACCTGAGCACAGAACCTAATTTTTATACTTTTGAACTCAGGGCCAATCGATATACCGTAGACAGATACTATCTGGCCAACGGACAAAAGGTAAAAGTCAACTCAGAAGCTGAATTTACAGCATTATTGAAAACCAATCCTGCCTTAGTACTTCAGCGCGATACTACTTTTGATGCAAAATTTGATCGGTTATTTATTACCACTGATGATAACAGAACTGAAAATGTAAGATTCAACGTGCTAAAAGATCATTCGGGAAGGATATTTTTAACGGATAAAACATTCAATGGAAATAAAACCACCTTAGAAATCGACTATGACCAGAGTACCTTAAAAGCTGAAAATATGCGGTACACCCTGGTTGTAAAATCTACTTCTGCTGCCTATTTCAATTATTTATACAGCATAGATCTGCAAGCTGCCAAAAGCATTGTTGGCGTGCTGGATGTCCCTGTTAAAGGAAACATATCAGATGCTTTTGGGATTTGGGGCGCTGCCTATATCCAGAAGATCATCATTAAAAAATAAAAGCTATGTTCGGTCTGCTTCATCAAAACATCTCAAAACACATTCAGCTTACAGCGGAAGAATTTGAACAGTTTTGTGCAAACTTTCATCTTCGCAAATTCAGGAAAAAGGAATTTCTTTTACGTGCCGGAGAAGTATGCAGATATGAAGCTTTTGTCACTAAAGGCTGTTTTAAAGTTTATTACCTGGATGAAAATGGTTCAGAGCAAATCATTTACTTTGCAGTTGAAGACTGGTGGGCTACCGATATTGATAGTTTCACCAACCAGGTTCCTGCTATTCTAACTATTGAGGCCTTAGAAGATTGCGAGGTTTTATGCATTAATAAACCTGATAAAGACCTTTTATACCAGCAGCTCACCCAGGTGGAGAAACTATTCCGGATTATGAACCAGAGAACATTGGTTTCTTTTCAGCGCAGGGTGATTTCCTCAATCGGTAAAACAGCTGAACAACGTTATCTTGAATTTATAGAAAAATACCCCCGGCTGGAAGAACGGTTGACACAACTGCAAATTGCAGCTTATCTGGGCATTACACATGAGTTTCTCAATAAGATCCGGAAAAAACTTTCCCATTGAACTAGTTCAATTTTTTGCAAAAAAGAGCGCTATACTTTTGTTGAATAAAAAAACAAAAATGAAAAAAGCAATCTTAAATCTTGGTGTAACCTGTCTGGTTACTTTATCTAGTATCCCTGCTGTATTTGCTCAAAAGAAAGCGCATACCAATAGTGCATTAATTGTGATTGATGTCCAGAATGATTATTTCCCCGATGGAAAAATGACGCTCTCCGGTGCAAATGAGGCGGCCGAAAATACCCGGCTGCTAATTGAAAAAAGCAGAAAAATCAATATGCCGGTGATTCATATTCAGCATATTGCCACACAAGAAGGCGCCACCTTTTTCTTACCCGATACACAAGGCGCTGAAATCTATGCAAGTGTAAAACCGATAAAAAACGAGAAACTAATCATCAAACACTACCCTAACAGTTTTCGTGAAACGGATTTACTGAAATATCTTCAAAGCAAAAACATTAAAAATCTTGTATTTGCAGGTATGATGACCCACGTTTGTATTGATGCAACAGTTAAAGCAGCTAAAGATTTTGGCTTTAACTGCGAAGTCATCGCAGATGCAACCGCAACGAGAGATCTGGAAGTAAATGGACAGCAGGTAAAAGCAGCAGAAGTGCAGAAAGCTTTATTAGCTGCCCTGAACTTTTTTTATGCTGAAATCGGCACCACTCAGGAATTCCTGAAACAACCTTAAAAAAACTTATCATTAATAACCGCTAATATTTTATTTTAAATGCTTTTAGCTATAAAAAACTGAATTACAAGCATTTATTTTGATAATAATTAGCGGTTATTTTTTTATACTTGATAAATAAAAAGCCAATTATATTGACCTAAAAGGATTACTATGGAATCAGAAAAAACCGTGTACAGTTACTTCAGCGATGTGATGCTACTCGAACATTTAAAAAAAGGCGACCGGCTGGCATTCATAGAAATTTTTGAACGGTATTGGAAGAAAGTCTATAACGAGTCTTATAAAAGGATAAAAAATCCAAAGCTCGCTGAATCAATTACGGAAAGTGTTTTTGTCAATCTTTGGGAAGAAAGAGAAAATGGGAAAATCGATAAATTACTTCCGTACTTATTAGCTTCATTGCGTTCTTATATATTGCAATTATACATTGAAGGCAAAACAGAGCGTCATTTTGAGAGCGGTTTAAGCCACCTGATGTTAATTTCCATGCCTACCGGAATTAACTAAACAGGAAGAAAACTGGTGAAACAATAATTTCACCAGCTTCCTAATTAATAATTATTGAGGCGTAAATTTAAAGGAGTGGATAATAATTTCTACTTCCTGTCCATTTATGGGAGCATGACCACTAAACAACCATAAATTCATATGTACTGGCAGCGCTTCTGTACTTACCGGGAAACCAGCAGGCGTATTATAGGCATAAAAAGCATTTGCTTCATTTTGCGTATGTCCATGATAACTTTTATAAGCAACCTGCTGACTGGTACGTGTAAACTTATAAGTACTATAAGTACCATTTAAAGCCAGTTCATAAGTTTTGGAATCCCTTGTCTCCGGATTTCCATAGGCAGGATATACGGTGTAATTGAAATTAGGCCACTGACTATTTCCCCATCTTGCAAATTCAATATCTACTTCGTGATGCCCGTCATCACCGGCTTTATAATTGAACAAACCGAGTACTATATTTGGATCTAACTGATCAGGACGGCCTTCAATTTGCCAGATATAAGAACCGTAACCAAAGTTCTGTTGTGAATAAATTTCCGCACAGTTCCATCTGCCGGTTACCGGATCTTTCTTCAGTTTTAAATGAAGGAATCCCTGTGCGTCTACCCAGACGCTGCTTCCTGACCAGTAATTAGGGCCAGGGCCGACTGTGGTATTGCCTACATCTTTGACATTCCAGGTCAGGCCACTAAAAACAATAGTACTCACGGCAGCAACCGATTTTTTATCCGTTTGCTGTCCTGAATTTTCAGCAATAGCCTGATCTTTTTTACAAGAAATGGCCAGCATCGCAAGGAGTGCAATAAAATACATGTTTTTCATAGGTTTTTTGGGGTTTTAGGTTTAGTTGTTTATATAATCATCTAACCTATTGACACTTAGTAAAACAAACAGGGGTAATGAAATCATAAATATATTTCAAGCTTTCTTCTGACAATTCTTACATAAATTGCCCGTTAAATAAGAAATCCATTATAAACACACAGAAATGATAAGCCATTTTGATCATATCGTAATTACTGTAACTGATATTGAGCGATCAGTCAACTTTTATGAATCCATTCTCCTGATGACTCCGATAACCTTTAGCAACGGCAGAAGAGCAATGAAGTTTGGTAACCAAAAGATAAATCTCCAACTTTTGGGACAGGAAACCAGGAATAAAGCAGGTGTAGGCTCAGCAGATATTTGCCTGATCAGTAACTGGACGACCGCAAAAGTCATTGCCCATCTTCAAGATAAAAACATCCGGATTCTGGAAGGCCCGGTTGAAAAATCAGGAGCAAACGGAATTATTATATCCGTTTACATTAATGATCCTGATCTGAATTTAATAGAAATAAGTAATTATAAAGATTCCTGACCTTTTTAAGTATTAAAAATCATTTTGTAATAAAGATTACCGGATTCCTCGAGCTGTTTGCCTTTTTTCAAAAAACCTGTTTTTTCAAACCAGCTCACCAAAGAAATTGGTGAATGCACATAAAAAACTTCATTTTGTGAAGCAGTAATCGCTTGAATTAACGCTTTCCCTACTCCCATTCCCCTGTACTGCTCCAATATAGCCAGTCCTTCGATTTTGTTCCCTGATTTAGTTTTGTGGTAACTGCATGTTCCTGCGGGCAAATCGTGTACAGTAGCCAGGAAGTGTGAAGATTGATCAGCTATAGTCACCGCAAACAACTGATCTGCATCCGTTTCCCTTAAAACGGACTTCAATATAGCACCAGAAGTTTTCAATCCTTCCGTAGTTTCCACTAACTGAACCTCCATTTCAAGAGGCACGACATCAGCCCCGGCCTCCTCTTTTTTTAGCTGGTCTACCAGAACCAATGCCCTTTCTAAAAACCCTTTCTTACGAAGTTGTGCTTCAGATTCATTCAGCGCCTTCAGCAAGCTATTTTCATTCTCAGTAATTTCTGATAATACTTTGACCATCACTTCCCATACTGGTTTCATCTGCTCAATCAGTTCCCAGGCCTTTCCTGTCAGGACAATCAGCCGTTTTCGTTCATCAGTTTTATCCCGCAAAGAGCTGATCAGCTTTTGCTGTTCCAGCTCTTTCAGCAAACTGATTGTCGAAGGATGTGCATAGCCAATTTCGGACGCAAGCTCCAGGATACTCAAAGGAGATTTGAATTGCAGCGTATAAATTACGGGAAACCATTTTGGTTCGAACTCTATCCCAAAAGCTTTGTACAACAATAACCCATCCTTACGGAACTGTTCACTTAAGCGTTGTAAACGTGTTGAAATGGCTAGTATACCAGACTCATCGATTAAATTAGCAGTTTCTTTATTTGTCATCATTCATCTGTAAAACAAAAAAATGAGTATCCAGTTTCATTAAAGGCATACTCGCCGGCAAGTTCGCTTTTTCGATTGGTACAAAACCATTCCGCTCATAAAACCGGATCGCTGCCTGTAATTTCTGGACAGTGCCGAGGTAAATTGCTTCAATTCCTTTTGTTCTGGCATAAGCAATCAGGGTAACCAGCAGCTTTTGCGCAATCCCTTTCTCTTTACCTCTGTAATCTTTGTGGACGAACATTTTACGGATAACCCCGATCCCCTCACCTATATTAATTAAGGCAATAGAACCGATCACCTGATCCTGATGTTTCGCAATCCAGAATTCTCCCCCTGGTGCTTTGTAAAATTGATCTATCTCGTTCAGGTCCGGCTGATCTGCCGCAGTAATCGGAATATTGAATTCTTGCTGCTGAATAGTAAGAATTAAGTCAATGATTTGTTCAGTCTCTGCAACTGTTGAAGTGGTAATTTCAAATTGTGTTTCCATCTGTCTACTATATAAGTGTAAAAGTACGTAGTCACCTACATAAATACAAATTATTATCAAATAATTGCATTGGAGAGATAAAATGATGCAGGGTTTTTATAGCAATAGTATACCCGGATTAAATATGGATTTGGAAAAACAGAAAATAAAGTTTACCATTGCTTCATACCGAAGCATAAAGATATAAGAAACACCAGATATCACCTTATATCACTGATAATAAACCACATCAACAACAAAACAACCGTAAAACAAACCAAATTAAACTGTATGAAAAAGGAAATATTAACGCTTCTGGTTTTCTCCTGCCTCCAGGTTACCTACGCCCAGGAAGGAAAAAACTATAAATTGATCACTAATCCGAACGGAATTATATTAGGTTATAATCCGGCGTCGGGTGTAAAAATACTAACCGTTGACGGGCTTAAATTTAAGGATCTGAATAAAAACGGGAAGCTGGATAAATACGAAGACTGGAGATTATCTGCCGATCTGCGGGCCAAAGATCTGGCGCAGCAAATGACCATTGCGCAAATCTCAGGCTTGATGCTTTATAGCGGCCACCAAATGCTCCCTGGTGCTGATGCTGGCTTTGGTGCAGCAACCTATAGTGGAATGGCTTTCAGTAAAAGCAAGGCTAAAGCAGAAGACCTGAGTGATAACCAAAAGAAATTCCTGAAAGAAGATAACCTGCGGCATATCCTGATTACCAAAGTACAGAGCCCTGAAGTAGCCGCAGCATGGAACAACAACATGCAGGCTTTTGTAGAAGGTATAGGGCTTGGCATTCCGGGAAATACCAGTACCGATCCCCGTCATACGGCAACTATAAACAGTGAATTTAACGCAGGCGCCGGAGGTACCATTTCCATGTGGCCTGATGGATTGGGCATGGCGGCAACATTTGATCCGGCCATCGTGAAGGAATTTGGACACATCGCCGCCCGGGAATACCGGGCATTAGGTATTTCCACAGCACTTTCCCCGCAAATCGACTTAGGGACAGAACCCCGCTGGTACCGCATCGCCATGACTTTTGGGGAAAGCCCGTTATTAGCTGCGGATATGGCGCGTGCTTATATTGACGGTTTTCAAACTTCTTCCGGAAAAGATGAAATCAAAGATGGCTGGGGTTATCAAAGTGTCAACGCCATGGTTAAACACTGGCCCGGCGGAGGCGCTGAAGAAGGTGGCCGCGACGGACACTGGGCTTATGGAAAATTTACCGTTTATCCCGGAAAGAATTTTGAACAGCATCTGAGCCCTTTCATCAACGGGGCTTTTAAACTGGATGGCAAAACCAAAGAAGCGGCAGCAGTAATGCCTTATTATACCATTACCAGCGGACAAGATCCCTCTGGTCAGAATGTTGCCAACGGGTATAGCAAATACATGATTACAGACCTGCTCAGAAAGAAATACAATTATGATGGCGTGGTCTGTACAGACTGGCTCATTACGGGCAATGAAGGTGCTACACCCGATATTTTTGCAGGTAAGCCCTGGGGTGCTGAGGCATTAACCATTAATGAAAGACATTATAAAGTGATTATGGCAGGCGTAGATCAGTTTGGCGGGAACAATGAAATCAAACCGATCATGGCCGCTTATCAAATGGGTATCAAAGAATATGGAGCAAAATTTATGCGTGCCCGCTTTGAAACTTCAGCAATCCGTTTATTGAAAAACATTTTCAGAGTGGGGCTTTTTGAAAACCCTTACCTTGATCCTCAGGAAAGCAAACAGATTGTAGGCAATACTGAATTTATGAAAGCAGGATTCCAGGCGCAGCTGAAGTCTGTAGTCTTGCTTAAAAACAAGTCTTCCATCCTGCCTGTGGCAAAGAACAAAACCGTATTTGTGCCAAGAATCTATTATCCAGCTTCCAAAGACTGGTGGGGAAACTTATCCGCTCCAAAATTTGATTACCCGGTAGATATCAATCTGATCAAAAAATATTATAACGTAACAGAAGACCCTGCCCAGGCCGATTTTTCTATTGTTTTTGTATCCAGTCCTTACAGTGCGGTGGGCGGGTATGATTTGAAGGACAGAAAAGCCGGAGGCAATGGTTATGTCCCAATCACTTTACAATATAACGCTTACACTGCTTCTACAGCCAGAGTACAAAGTATGGCTGCGGGAGATCCGGTTATAGATCCTTCCATTAGCAATCGCTCTTATATTAATAAAACCGTTACCGCCTATAATACGATGGATTTGAGAACGATCCTGGATACAAAAGCAGCGATGAAAGACAAACCAGTGATTGTAGTTGTTAACGCCTCCAAACCCATGATATTTAATGAATTTGAGCAGCAGGTGGAAGGAATTGTCTTACACTTTGGCGTTTCCGGACAAGCTGTAATGGATATTATTTCAGGAGCAGCAGAACCTTCAGGCTTATTGCCCGTTCAGATGCCAGCTAACATGCTAACAGTAGAGCAGCAATATGAAGACGTCCCTTTCGATATGACCTGCCATACAGACGCGCAGGGACATGTTTATGATTTTGGTTATGGAATGAACTGGAAAGGACAAATCAGCGATGAGCGCAACGCTAAATATCATTCCAAATAAGCCGGGTATGATCCCATAAAAAAAGGAGCGGCTACAAATGCCGCTCCTTCTTAAAAGTTGAATAACTATTCAATTAAGGTTTCTTATTGATGTAAGCTTTAAAATAACCACACTCATTTAATACTTCCTGATAATATTTGGTCTGGCTGTACTGTGCTTTCAACTCCGCAAAATATTTACCAGTAGGTATTTTACTAAAATCAAAGCCCCCATAATACTTCCGGTCATTACCTGGACTATTGTATTGCACGTTGTAAATCTCATTCCGTTCACATTTAGCTGCCATATAAGTGTACTTCGCTTTTAACTCTTTAGTTTTTGCATTGGCGCGCGCCAGCAGATAATACTTCTCTGCGACTTTACTATCAGTAACTATCTTTCTATAAGGTACCGGAATACTATAAGGAGAATCTCCATAGCTCTCAGTTACGCTTGCTGAATAGTAAAATACCCGAGCATTCCCATAATGCGTAATATTATAATAAGCATTACCTAGCAGGGCTGCATTTCTGGATACTTCTTTACCCGCAGCCAGATCCCCTTTAATTGTTTTTAAAGCTTCAATAAAGCCCAGCACTGTAAAATGTTTTTTACCCTTGTCGGCCTCATGATCGCAATCATGACAATCCTGAATCTTGATATTGAAAGGATTAGCCATCAGCTCAGTTCTATTGACCGTATCTGCCTGTTTCATCAACACAATAGCTTCGTCCAATTTCTCCTGATAAACCAATAACATAGCCTGTAAATAGCTCAGCTGCCCGACATTGATCGAATAATAATTCAGCATAGCCAGTTCAAAAGGAGTTTTATCTTTTTTATTAAGCAATGCTTTTGCCGCTTCTATCCTTTCATTGCTATTATAGAACGCCATTTCAGGAGCAAAAAAGTATGCTTTTAATACATTTCCCTGTTTTTTATATTGTGCAGATAACAAAATCATACTTTGGGCAATCGCACTGTTATAACGCAGATTAGCAATAGATTTTTTATTCTTGCTTAAGCTATTCAGCCAGTTTAAAGGCTCAACCATCTCCGCTTCAGCCTTTGCATCAATATGTTTCAGCGTTTTCAAATAAAGCAGCCAGTTCAGCACTTTATATTGTGCCATAACCAAAGTATCATTGACAGGTAACTGCTTTCTTCCTTTGGTGTAAAATGTTTTGGCCATTGCATAATTACCCGAAAGTGAATTCAGATAACCCGCAGCCAGGTTCCAGTAATAAGGTTTTGAGGTCTTCTCTTCATTGGCAATATTGCTGACCAAAGCCCGCTCATTTGATATTGCCAGACGTGTTACCGGATCAATTTTACTCGTATCTTTCCATGATTGCCCTTGTGACTCTCTGATATTAACCAGTCTGCTCAATAAGAGATCAAGTTTCTCAGATTTAGGATCAATCGCATAAATTTCCTTAATCGCACGGGCTTCATCCCTGCTGCTTCCTAACATCTGCCATAAAGTGACTTTCTCGTCTCCATTTCTGGCCAGGTTTAAAGTCTGTTTCCAGTCTGTCTCATTCTGAGGATGAAAACTCCATCTGCTAGGGATTTTCATTTCAAAAGAGTAATTATAACATAAGCTGTACAGATAGTTTGCCTGTGCAAAGTCTCCCTTTTGGTAATAATAACCCGCCAGATACCCCAATGCACGGTAATACATCATGTTTTTTGGAAAAGTAGCTTCCTCTTTAGCAAAATAGGCTGGTAAGGGTACATCAACCTTTGGCACATCAGCTGCATGTTGTTTCTGCTTGAAATAGTAATAACGCACCATCTGGAACCATAAACGTTCTTTGATAAAAGGATCTTTTGCTTCAGCAACAGCTTTCAATAAAGTATTCTCCAAAACTACAGGTACCTCTTTGACAGGAGTTTTTTCATAAGACCAGTAATCACCATCCCCAACTGCATAAACCTCGCACTCTTTAGCTAAAAGTAGATAGTCAAGAAAAGCATTTACTTTCTTTTTATTCGCTTTTGTATTTTTCAGATCAGGCATTCCTGCTGGCAATACATCCAGCTTGCCTTTATAATAACGGGCAACAGAATCAATATTTCCGGAACTGGCTTTGATAAGCAGTGTTTTCAATGCGGAAGTATCTACCTTATTCTCAAACCAGGAATTCCATTCGGTCACAACCAGCTGATTATAGCGGGTATTGCTGTTATCCAGATTATATCCATTATAGTATGTGATTTCACTGGTAAAGAAAAAAGGAGAATAAGTACTGCTTACAAAAGCTTCAGGTGCAAAGCTGGAACTCTCAAAATCATCATAATAGCCCCCATCACCACAGGCGACTACAACACCTGCTACCGCAATGGAGCAGACGCTAAAAATGAGCAGAAACTTCTTTGATATCTTTTGCTTCAAGCGCTGAAGCAGCGACGGTTGATAATTCATAGTATATTATATTTCTATTTTCAAGATGTGCAAGGTGTCTGGAGAGTTGTTTCGCTGCCAGATTTAATAACCTGGAATTTACATCCTCAAGTTTAAACAAATCATTTTCTTTGATATAAAGACCTGACAGATAAAAGCTTTTGTTCGCTTTATAAACATTTGATTGAGCTGTTTGCTGAAAGTTATTGCGGTCTGACAATTCTTTTTGACCTATCTTACCATAAAGCTGAATGATCTTCCCTTCTCTGATTTGTATTGTCCAGGAGAACAAAGGCAGCGCAATATCTAAAGGCAATTGATAAGTAGGCAGATAGCTGATATACTTTGAGGCATCCGTTGCATTGTAAATGGAATTACGCTGTTTCAGCTGAGCTGAAATCTTGCCCATATTATAAAACATTAATAAGCCTTTATCAACGGGTGGTACACCTGTACGGTCTGCATATTTGATCTGATGCAGGCGTATCGTTGCTTCCAGCTGTTTTTTATTAGCCGCTTTAAAAGCCTTAAGAAAAGCAAAATAACGATTTTTAGTCCCCGTAGTCCAGTCACAATCTATCTGAACACTTTGATAGGACACTTTATTTTGTGTGGTAATCTCATTGATTAACTTATTGACTTTTTCGGCCAGTGGCTCTATTTGATCAGCAGTTAGTTTTTCAAAGGTCTTATTGGTGATATAAATAACCGGGACAATATGGAATTGACTCACATCCTGGTTAATATTGATTACAGCATTGGGCCG
The DNA here is from genome assembly GCF_014200595.1 of Pedobacter cryoconitis. Taxonomy (NCBI): domain Bacteria; kingdom Pseudomonadati; phylum Bacteroidota; class Sphingobacteriia; order Sphingobacteriales; family Sphingobacteriaceae; genus Pedobacter; species Pedobacter cryoconitis. Next base: position 1,501,670 of record NZ_JACHCG010000001.1, on the reverse strand, counting down.
GACATCATTTTTCTGTTCATCCCAGATCACATCAAATAAACGAAGATATAATTGATTACCAGCTCCATCCTTTAAAAGTGCAGCCTGAGATTTATCCAATAAAAAAGTGGTTTTCCAGTAATAAAAAGCAGAACTTGCCGTAGATTTTTTTTCTTTACAGCCCGTAATAGAACAGGTGGTCAGTCCCATAAGAATCAGCCCGAATAAAAACACTTTTTGACGCATATCAGCAAATTAATATTTCATTCTCAAATACGATTTAAGAATGCTGTAAAGGTAGACAAATCTGGTTTCCTTTTCAGCAGAACGAGATTTTATCCCGTTAAAACCCTATAAAGATCAGTAAATGAGCAGCAAAAAGCGTTAAACACAAAGGCGTGTAAAATAACCTGTCCTGCCTGGCGAAATCGGATGTTTTGTACTTTTTCATCAAGCCAACATAATTAAAATCACCAATTGCACGTAGCAGAAAGATGAGTCCGATCACAAGAATTCCATATTTCAGAAATAGTGGGTTTAGCGGCAAAACAGCTGAAAATTGAATACTGAGATTACATAGTGCAAAAATCAGCAACCCGACGGCCACAGTCAGTGTAGAAAGAACGCTGGGCATAAATAATTTCTGACCCGACCGATTTGTTGGTACAGCCAGATCTTTTCCCCAAAGCCCGCCAAATGCCCAATAGATATGGAGCAATGACAAAATGATCAGGATCAGTGAATTCAGGAAAGTCAGAAAAATAAGCATGCTCAAAACTACAGTTTTTCAAGCATGTCCGGAAAAGAAAAAAGTGTATTTCAGGACTAATTGTACAGGGGTTCTGGCATAGTACCCCTGCAAAAACCCTATCTAAATCCCATATTTCACCACCATAACCAATTCTTCCAGTTTAGCCAGCTGAGCTGCATCTCCAGACAAGATAAACTCAGTGTCCAACTGAATAACAGCACTTTCTGCTTTCAGCAAATTAGAAGATTTAGAGAAATTCAGGTCAGCCCCACCTATCTTCAGCGTATAAGTGCCCGGATCGCCCTTTACCCTGGCCACAAAAATGACCTTGCTGATCGCTGCCGTTAAGGGCTGAACAAAATAGGGCAATTTGAATTTTGCGATCGTGACCGGAGTTGAAGCATTTTTAAGCAGCAGGTTCCAGACATCAGGCATTTCCTGTTTGACATTAATACCTAAATGTAACCCGGTTTCATTCAGCGTCTGACTGATCGCATTTAAACGATCCTTCAAACTTGTCTCTGCTAAACCTTTAAGTACCGATCCACCCTCTCTGGCTGTATATTTTACATGTAAAACAACATCCGTAATCGTGGTATAATCAAACTGCCGGATTGTTCCCGGTAATTCCAGCCGCCAGCTGCTGATCGCCCCCGTACCTTCAAAAGGCAGATACCTTTCATCTTTGAAATTCAATTCAAAGATACCACTATCATTTTGCGCACTACTAGCTGCAATAGACTGAATTGCACCAATATTGAAAACAAAACGGTCGTCATTCCCAGCCGGATCTTCTGTATACCCCGTCCCTGCCAGGTTATTCTGGTTCATATTTTTACGGTACTTGTTTTTAACGAGCGATAATTTAGCACTCACCATAGTATGAGGCCCGGCAATACAAGGCAAACTCACACTCACAGACTTAATCCTTCTGAAATACTGTCCTGCATAATCCAGATCAAACAAAGCTTCGGGCAAATCAAAATCACATACCCCTGTTGCGCGCAGCTGTGCTAAAGCCAGCGGATCCAGCAAACAAACCGAAACATGTTTCGTCAGCTCATATTCCCGTTTATTCTTATCCAGATAACCACATTCCATCCTTTTGAGATCATGAAGCAGTTTATCAGCACTTTGAAGCCCTTTCTTCAAGCTATCCCAATACCCATACTGAATATATGTATCGTCATTCCCCAATTCAAACTGATAACTCTTCTCTGCTTTTTTAGCGAAATCGTGCGCCAGGCTGTAAGCACTGAAATAAACTGAGCTCACCTGTCCGATCATCCAGTCATAAAGCTGTTTATTCGTATATTTCTGATGCATAAAATCATCCGTTTTCTTCGCATTATCAATTTGTATCAAATGATTACGCAAGTCGGTTTCTGCAATCTCCTGCCTGATCTGGGCCGCAGCAATTTGTTTATCCAGAGAATCAAGTTCCTTCGCCGCCAGGGTTTCCTGTAATTTCCAATCCGCAAAACGGCGGTCATAACTACCCGCAGTCGCTGCCCGGTTCGCCTCATAAGAAGCCGCAGAACTCAATACATTCAATACCCCCGCCGCTGCATTTGCAGAATGCGCAAGGAAACTACCTCCCCATTTAACAGCCGCAAGCGGACTTCCGCCAAAACCAGAAGCACCGATATCCAGATCCGGGATTAAAGCCAGGATACCCGCCGTAGCCCCTAAAATCTGGGAAGCCATCTGGTAATCATGAGATTCACTCAGTTTATCCAGGTTTAACTGCTCTTTAGGCGTGATATAACTGATATTCATATAGTAATCATGACGCGCCTGGGTAACCAGTTTCGTTTTCTCCAAAACATCAATCTGTTCCTTAGCTTCATCAATTTGCAGCGTTTTCATGTCCTTTACCGCATTTAAAACACGGATTTCCAGTTCACTTCTCAATAAAGCCATGGCTTCTGCATCTTTCTTTTCTAACGCCTGAAGCAAAGAACTACCCAGGCCCCTGACCTCCTGGGCGAGTTCTGTTGCTTTCTGCGTCAAAACATTAAACCTGTAATAAGGTGCTGGTGCATTCATCCCCGCAAGAATTGAAGAAATATCCATTCCGGAAGCCGCCGCACGGACCAGCATCCCCGGATCAATTGGAGGTGCAAATAAAGCCAGGCTGCGGAATACGCCATCAATATTTTGAGAATTACGGATTTTAAACAACCTGTCAGCTACCTGATCCCAGTAAGTATCCATCTGATCGTTGTCAGGGATACAGAAATATAACATAGACAAGGTAACCGGCGCAGGAGGTAATTCGGCTCCCCCTTCTGGTAAGACCGACAAATCAGGTAAAATATTCTCCAGATTAACCAGCGCATTCCCAAAAGCATCTATATTCGCCTGTAACTGATTGTAAGTTTCATAAGGAGCCTTAATCACTGGCTTAATCACCCTTGGCTTAGGCCCAAGCAGCTTATCGGCCAGAATATACATTTGTGTAGCCTGTGCAATGGCTTCCATCGTATCCTGCCGGAACAGGTAATCACCCCATTCGGTTAAGTTTTCAATATATTTCATCAGCAGTGCTTTCTGATAAGCCACCGGCCTGAACCTGGCTACCACATAAGGCTGAAAAGGGTTGTCCCTCCACTGTGAAATCGCAGCATTCAGTTTAGAAACATCTTCAGTAGAAAACTCTGCCACTTTATATAACAAGTTATCAATCAGCTGTGCAGCGTAATCTGCCTGGTGGGTTTGAAAAAAGGGCTTCGTTACCCAATACTTTTCAGGCGCATTGCCAGCCAGAGCCCCCGTCGGATTAAACATGTAATGGAACCAGCTCATCGCGTCTTCAAATTGCTGATTCTGCGTAAGCTGACAGGCCAGTAAAAACGGGATATGGAAAAACAGCTCCCAGTTATAGCCGCTATAGCTGCCATCACTGCTAAAATCAATATCTTCCACTGGGAAGGTCAGTTTCCTGACCCCATTAGTTTCCAGCAAATAAGTTCTTGGTATCTTAAGCAGATTGGGCTTATAATTTGTCTTGAAATTAAAATCAGACTGCTGTAACTGCGTCTCGCGTTTCATGAGTTCAGGAATTCCCGATTTGTATAAGGTCTTTTTAAGCGGGCAAACCAGCGGGTGGTACATATTCTTGAAAGCTTCACCATATTTAAGGCCTTTATAATTACCAAACTCTGTTTTAATCTTTTGAAACGCATCATCTTTGTTGAGTTCTTTGACTAATTCAACCGGATCGGGTGCAGGTACAGCCTGTAATTTAGCCAGGTATTTTTTGCCAAGGGCGATGATTTCCTCCATAAGGGTCAGCACATCAGAAACTGTCCGCTGTAAAACAACAGGCCCGGTTTCATCTTTTGACAGGTGATAAAATCCAGGGACGATCACATAGGCATGGTTACTATCTTCCATAAAGTACGGCAACAAAGTACCCATTGCCCCTTTAAACCTGCCTTTTCTGCCTACTGCACTTTCTGCCCTGTATCCTCCGTTAATTCCGGAGAAGATCAGCTCAAATAACATGACTAAAAAATCGATATAAGTAAACTGTGCAGGGTAAGTGAGTCGGAAAGTTCCGGGTGTTACGCCAAGCAATTCCATAAATTCGGTCATAGAAAAAGCATTCATCACGGCCAGGTGATCTACTTCAGGTGCATTTTCGCTCCTTTCGTTATAACGCTGCAAACTCAGTTTGGTATTGTCAAAGTCAGGGTAAAAATCCGGCAAATCTATAGGATCAAAGTCCTTTACCAGCTCAGGATAACCTTTACAACCTGCCACATTGAATATACCATCCAATCTATGCTGATTGGAGTCGCCATTGTCATTGGTACTGAAAAACCAGATCTGATCTATAGCTTCCACATACATCATGTTATATAAATCCTGTGACACGGTATTCAGGGCATAATTTCCGGGGCCGGCCGGATTTTCAATCGCGTCTTTGGATATCTTTTTAGGCTGCCACTTTTTATTGGCAAACTCACTGATAGCAAGTTGTATTTTTGATTTTTTATTCGGCTTGCCCGGTACAGTGCCCCCGCCGGAACCGCCTGGCACAGAGATCGTATCTTTCATTTCGGCCTCATCGCTAAAAATTGGCCAGGCCAGACAAAGCCGGTTATTCCGCATAAAAGCAAGCAGCTGATCTGAAGTAATATCAAGTTCTACCTTCTCCCATGGCGTCCAGGAGCGCTCCTGCTCGAACCTGCGGTAGTAATAAATTGCCGGATCACCGCCTTTAGTACGTCCAAAAACGTGCATAGTTTTGATATCGGCCTGATACCAGCTGGCCACGATTTCCAAAAAGGCAATGTTATCTAATTTTTCCAGATAGTTGATCAGCCCTGCTTCGGCTGTATCATTGTTCAGCTCATCCTGTAACAATTCACTTTCCAGTTCTTCGAACATAAACGACTTGTCATCACGCAATTCTGCTTCCATCCAGTTTTCAGGATACAGGAATATTTTACGGTTTGCTTCCCAAACCCGGTAATTCTTCATCCACTTCCATTGATCCCAGCTTGGATCATCATCCAGATTTGCCGCACATTTTGGCTCCAGCCCCATTAAACAGCGTTGTACAAAAAGCTGTATCGTATTGTGTGCTAATACGATCCGCGAAGAAGAAACCAGAGATTCCATTTCCACATCAACCAGAAAATAATCATAAAGGTCATTTTCATCCTTTAAATCAGGATTAATGGCTAATAAATACGCAACCAGTGCATCTCTTTTCTGAGGCCTGATCGCGTCAGTAATCTCTTTCAAAGTATCTGACCATGTATTTTCATCATACCTGGCTTTAAGTGCCATTCTGAGCTGCGTGGTGTCTACATCAGTTAAAACAGGTTTGATAAAAGCAATAACCTGGCTTACCGTAGTCCCTAATGTGCGCAGGTATTCGGCATTGGTGATTAACGCCTGCCAGGTTTTTGAAGATTTATAAGCGTCCGGATTAAAGGCAACAAACATCCTGGCATCTATAGCTGTTACATCAGAGGATTGATAACCAGTGAGTAAAGCCACCGTTTGCAGCCATAGGGTCTGACTCGTGGTATTACCGGGCAGCAGTAACTCCATAGTCTGCTGAAAGGTAAGCGGGTTTTCTGCATCCGCAGGATCAGGGACAGGGCTTAAAGCATTTGCCAGATTCAATATGCCGATAAAATCAGCATATAAAGCGAAGTCTACAGGGTTCAGCGTACTTGTATAAGGGATTCCGTCACATACAAACCATCCTAAATCAGCCGCATTTTCAAAATACCACGCCGTAGTTGGCGCATCCAGCTGAAATGAATTGATCAGCGGGATCATTTTATGCAATAACCGGAGCGCCGAAAACTGATCCGCTGCGTTTATACTGGTAATCGGAGCTGCCAGATTAATAAAACTATCAGCTGATAACAGGTCTTTGAGCATGGCTGTACCCGGCGCAGGTTGTCTCAACAAGGCGTAATTCAAAATCACCTGCGAAAGATCTTCCGGGGCTTTGAAGGTCTGCATCAGGCATTGTGTTAAAGTAGTCAGCTTTCCAGCAGTTATAAAATAGACAGAAATTGCATCAAAAAACGACTTCAGCAAGGTTTTCTGAACTGCCGGAAAAGTAGCTGCTGTAGCTGCCGCGAGGTCATCTATACTGGCTTTAATCGCAGTAGTATCAAAGCCTTCTCTTTTGATACCTGCAACCGGATCAAGATAAGCCAGATGATCATCGGCAAATGTTTTGGCCGCAGCTGGTGAAACCCAATCCGCATCCAGAAATCCCATCAATGTTTTAACCGTATCTTGTTCTACATTGGCTAATCCGGCAAATTGATTTTGTAAAGCTTCTCTTTGTTCATCAGTTTCCAGGCCATCAATATAGAGCGACTGATTGTCTGTAAGAACTTTTCCCAGATCAGTTTGTAACTGTGTCAATACGGCTATAATCCGGTCTTCTTTCAGTTCCCGGTCCACCAGGTCTGTAGCCTCATGTTTCAGCATAAAAAGCAGATCCGCAGGACGCTGAGGATAAGATCTGAAAGCCATAACCTGCTGAATGAATTGCAGTAAGACAGCCGGATCTGTAGCATAACTCAATCCGGATAATTCATTGATCGCTTCAAAGTCAGTACGTTTCAAACTTAATTTTTGCAGCATTCTGGCTATCGAATACAGCACACTCAGATTTTTGAAATTCAACAAACCATCGGGTGTAAACTGTGTTAGCGCATCAAAATCATCTCCCGATAATTGCAGACAAACTGATAAACTATCTTTGTATAGAGACAATAAAGCAGTACCTGTAATCGTATCTGCCAATAACTGATCATCTGCAAAACCATTTTTAGCTTTATTCAGAAAGACCTGGTAAAACAATGGCAGCGGACTCTCCTGTGTACGTATTTCATAAGCGATCTCTCCGAAGAAACCTACAAGTTCTTCCACCTTAATACCACTTAATACCGAAATACTGTTCAGCTCAGCCAGCTTTAATAACGTTTCCTGAAGATCGTCCGCGCCAAGGTTCGGTTGAGAAATGATTTCATCCAGTAACTCAAATTTCAACCCTGTTTTTTTCTGTAATCTTAAGAAACGGTGAATGCGGTCTAAAGCAACATCATCCAGGTTAGCAATTATCTTTTTCGTGGTATCACAAGTCAGATCCAGATTTTGAACAAATAGTTTTTGATCCGGATCTATAAATTCCAGTGTCAGCAATACAGTTAATTCCTGGAAGCTCAGCCCTGTTTTAGTCAGGAACACATCCACATTGTTCATTTCTGAGGAGGCATTGGCAGCGGTGGTATTCCAGTAACTCTGCTGTTTACCGGTCGCAGCATTACTAATTAAATCTTTTTCCGCATCGGTTAAACCCAGCATTTCTGTGGCAATCGCCAGATCTGAAGGGCTGGCTGCGCTTTGAAAAGCTTTCATCAGTTCAGACCGGTCTACCCCAAAGCGGGAGAAATAGGCTTTGGCCGAAGTCAGGTTCAGATCAAAAGGAAGTTCAAAAGCATAGAAACTGGTTTGCAATGTTTTATATGCGTTCACATTAACATAAGCTGGAGTTGAAGCCAGCTCTTCGGCAGGAGAAAATGTTTGACGTAAGTTGTGAATCATGTACTTAATGCCTCCCAATGGCACAACTTTAAAAACTACTTTTTGATCCCGCAGGTAAAAAGGCTGATCAGGAAGCGTTCCCTCTGTTTTAAAAATAAGCGCCTGATCAGTCACCGGAAAATTGCAAGGTGTATCGGTAACAACTGAAGTCACCGGATCAGTGAAAGAGGTTTTGGCCGACAATAGTGTATGGAGCAATGCAGCTGAGATTTTTCCTTTAAGCGGATCCGGCCCATCAGAAAGTACACCAGTATAAGGAATGCCCGGATCTGGCGAAATAGCTTCTTCTAATAACTCACAAACCAAATCAATATAAGGAACAGGGGTCATTGCATTTTCACAGCCCAGATCAATATCCCCTATATCCGGACGGCGCTCAAACAGTACTTCTTTAGCAGACAGGTTAGTAGCTGGCAAAGTAAGATCGGTAACCATTCTGTTTTGCAGAAACTGTAAAACCTCTACCATATAGGCCGCAGGGCTATAAACCGACCTGCATTCATCACAGGTACAAACATCAGCGGTATAAAATAAAGTCTTCAGGTTTGGAAAATCTTTGCTGACCGCCTCTATTTTCAGGCTCAGCGATTTCATTTCCATAGCCGGGATATCTTTAGCACTCATCACATCATGCAGTTCGCCAGCCATCAGCATGGCCGCAGTATTGACTGTTTCTGCCTTTTTATAAATTGCTTTGGCCTCTACAGGGTCTATTCCTGCTTTAGGAGCTATATCCTTCACAAAACGTGATTTTCCAGCTAAAGTAATACTTTGTGCAGAATGGATGTTTTGCGCCAATAGCCCATTCGTTTTACTGTAGTGCGGCACGAGTTTAAAAACCCGCTGAACTGCTTTCAATTCATCACGGAGCGGATTATTCTGTGCATCTGCCATTTTCTGCTGTTTGAAATGCAGATCAATATTGCTTTGCTGTAAATCAAAATCCGGCTGGGTTTTAAAAAACTCCTGGATTTTTGCCTGGTTCCGGTAAGGTGTTTTTGTCGCTCTTGCTACCTGTGCCGCAAAAGCAACTCCCGGATATTGCTTTTCGAAATTCCGGGCAAGAGCCGAAGCTTGCAGATCAAGGATCTGTTTTTCAGTACCCTGATCTTTAACCCCCGGTTGTTTGACCAGAATAGCCCGCCAGTCCGCTTTATTCAGCGCTGCCAGATTTTTAACATCTTCTTCGGACTTAATATTTTCTGCTTTTTTAACGCGGTCTATCAGCTCGATATTCAAGCCTAACAGCTGAGCCAGTTTAACCGCAGTTTTTGCATCAATAGACTGATTGCTGCTCTCAAAGAAACTTTTTGCTGTCAGCTCATCGACCAAACCATTCAGGTTGTTCCTGTTCGCTTTAAAAATCTGCCCGATTTCAGACAAGCGGCTATCCAGCACATAACTTTTCAATAACAGGAAGACTTTACCGGCATATTCATTTTGATAATAATCTTCACCTCTTTTTTTATACTGCTGAAGGATTTCCTGATAACTATCCAATTCTTTCAGCGTCTTTCCGGCGATCAGCTTCTCTTTGACCGCCTCTCCAACATCCTTTTTGATAGTTTTCGGATCAACTAAAGCAGCATCGTAAAGTAAAGGCAGAATTTCCGTATTCAGGTCTACGGCCACACGCGCCTGAAAAGAATTGATCAGGTCATTTTTCAATAAGGTATTCTTACGCAGCAGGGCATAAAAGAAAGGCGCGTCTATTTTTGATAACTCCTGAAGCCGCTGTGCTATCGCAAGGTGTGTGATTTTTTCAGCCGGCACACTCATTTCCCTGGAAAGGAACGAAATATCCTGGTTGTTATCATTTTCCTGTAAATCGGCAAGCTTCACTTTATCCGCCAGAAATGATACTTCTTTATATAAAAAATCGTATTCAATGAATTCCGGTTCAATAATACCTTTGATGACTATATTAATTTCTTCTGACGGGGAGGCATTAAACCTGGTTTCGGCTACAGTAGCGGCATAGAGTACGGTTTTTTTCTCCCTGCTCACCACCTTCATCGATAAATCGGCCTCTTTAATACCCCGCCCGCTTAACTGCTCATGCTTCCAGTTAATTTTATAACTGCCATCCTGCGCGGTTATACATTCGCCCAGCAACTCTTCTGATCGCATATCACGGTCATAAGCTTGTACCAGCAGGTTGGCTAAGGGCTGATTAGATTGATTAGTTATTTTACCAAATACAATATTAATTACCTCGTTTAAAATTGCCATGATGAATTCCTTTATGTTTAATTTTTATATTATTCCTGTTATCTTATTTTCAATTTTAACCTTAAAGCGACCATAAGTAAAGTCCCCCTGCTACCAATGCGCCTACTCCGGCTCCTACAGCAGTTCCGACACCAGGGATAACTGATCCGATCGCGGCTCCGGTCAATACCGCTGCACCTAAACCCAGTCCATCGGCAGTTGACCTGCTTGCTCCGGCTTCAGAAGCCACAGCCCGGACAATATGCCCTGTTCCTGCCCCAATCACGGCAACCCCGGCAACTACTGGTAGAGCTTCTGCGGTGGCCAGTAAAGGTGCCGCCAGCGGCGCTGTAGTGGCAGTCATTAAGGATGCGCCTGCTGCGCCTGTCAAGACCACTTCGGCTTCGGCCACAAATGGAACTGCACGTCCAACTGCACCGACCACACTGGTACCAACTCCTCCGCCTCCCATCGGAACGCTTCTTCCACTTCTGCCTCCGCCTCCGCCAGATGGCGCCCTTGGCGGGGTGGCAGCTCTTGGCGGTGTGACCGGACGCGGTGGTGCTACCGGAGGCCGTGGTGGCGCAGCTGGTCTTGGCGGGGCATTAAAGTCAAAAGACAACTGTTCCATTGGTGCAGGTGGCGTTACGGGTGTTACCGGAGCGCCAGTTCCTGAAGCCGGCGGAACCGTAATCAGTGGTGGCGGTGTTGGCGGCGCTGCGGTCAGCCTGCCAATCACCGGGAGCCTTGGATCTCTTAGTGCAGGAGGCAAAGCAATAGCCGGGTATCTCGTCCCTTTGGAAGCGATACCTGCGGGAGTTAAATCAAGATCATCAGTTCTGGTAAAACCACCTGCCCCTCTTACAGCTGCCGCCATTGCTCTTACTGCACCACCGCCGTCACTTCTATTAGGCCCGGCCAGCTGAGGCCCCACAGGCGATCTTTCGCCCGCTCTGAGTAAAACAAAAGGTTTCCCCATGTGCCCGACATCTACTTCGCTGGTATAATCAGAAGTCCAGATCCGGTATACTCCGGTCATTGTCGCTCTGAGTTCAGGAGAAATCCCCCGGGCACTGTAAGTCGCAGTGACTTCGGTATGGTAAACCCGGCTTTCCCAAAAATTTATTTGCACAGGATCGGACTGTGTACCGGTCTGGTCATTATACCGGATCGGATTATTCCGGGTATAAGCATATAAATTCACCCCGTCTTTAAGCCCTGCTGCATCGACATTCAGCCATCGCCCCAGCCAGGGCAGCTCATAACGCGAACTATGATAAGAAAGCCCGCTCTCTTCATCGCGCTCCATCCCGGTATAGCGATAACGTTTGGCTGCAGCTTTGACAGTGGCATTTTTTGCCTGGTAAGCCGTTGTTCCAAAAGGATGATATTCTTCATAACTGATCAGCTGCGCCGTAGCATCCAGTTCCATACTCGCAGAACCGGTATGGTTATGCAACTGATAACGCACCAGGTGTTTTTCTGTTCCATCGTCTATCGCATTCCGGCTTTCGGCCATCACAAAGCGGTTTCCCTGGTCAATCAGGCTTAAGCTTCTGCGTTCCAGCCCGGCATTTGTACCAGTCACTTTACGGTAAAGCTCATAACCGGAATTGTAAATACGTTCTTCTTTAACTGTAGGTGTATTTCCAGGATCAGCTTCATTTTCGGTAATTTTCCGGACCCGCTGTCCCTGCCCATCATATTGGTAATAAGTAGTTTCGGCAGTGCCTCCATCCAGTCTTTTCTGACGGACAGTTTTGATAAGCTCTTCTTTAAAGCTCCAGCCCATTTCTTCCAGGTGGGGCATTCCGAGGATAAAGCCGTGTTCAGGATGATGGGTATACGCATAGGTACTGGCTCCTATTTTTGTACTGTTCAGCCTGTTATTACCTGTCCCATATTGGTAAGTCCTCGTCCAGCTGTTGCCTGTAGCCACGTGCTGTACCTGCTGGATATTCCCCACTTTATCATACTGATAACTTTGTGTATAATTACGGACAGCCATCGGATCTCCGGGGTTTGCAGTCTGCATAAAAGCAATATCATTCCAGTTATCTTTATTCGTATAAACCAGCGCGGCATCGTTTTCACGGCCTTTAGCATTCACCAATTGATATAAAGCATCATAAATATATTCAGACATCCCGGTCACTTTCTGGTTATTAAAAAATACAACCGGAATATTCTGGTCTTTAATAAAAGCCACATTTCCTACCGGATCGTAGCTATAAGTCCAGTCTTGTAATGGATCATTATTTTGTCTTTTACTTTCCAGCCGGTTGAGCCGGAAGGTTTCCCGGTCATAGTAAAACCGGGTGATGACGTCATTCCCATAAATAATTTTACTGCGCTGCCCCTTTTCATTGTAATCAATATCCTTGATATAAGTGGTGGTGATCACCGGGTCTGTATGCGCGACCGTCTCTGAATTTAACAGCCCGGCTTCATTATAAGCAGGTGTAATGACACTTCCATCGGGCGCAGTTTGTTTAGAAATCCTGCCCAGTGCATCCAGTTCGGTTGTAAAAGTATAGCTGTCAGTTTCCAGGTTTGAAACCAGGTTCCCGTCAATCCAGTTAGCAACCTGCTTATAATATTTAAAGAGTGTTCTGTTAGTTGAAACAGGTTTCCCTTTAAAGTCATATGCTGGAGTATCTATTAAACCACCTGTATCATAACGTTTGATTATCTGACCTTTAAGATTTTTAACCTTAGCATTAAGAACAGTATCTCCATAAAAAAACCGCTCAAAGATGTTATCCAGTGCAACTGCGCCATCCCCGCCAAGGATCTTACTATAGTCAGACCGGTGCATGATGTCATAGTAATATTGAAACTCATGGTTCCGTTCATCCCAGGTCCTTAAAGGTTTCCCTGTAATATCCTGAATCAGCCAGCGCTTACCTGCATCGGTACTGTCCTGATAAACGAGATTACCGAGCATGTTATATTTATACTGCATCAGCAGGTTATCTCTGCTATCAATTACTCCCCGCTGATTTCCTTCTGCATCCAGTATGGCCCGCGTCTGGGAAAACACATCTGCGGCAGTACTCAGGTCTTTGTTATGTGCGATAGCTAATACTGGTCTGCCCATCGTATCAAAATGCTGTACAGCAGGTGTATTGGCATGTTTAACTGCCTGATCGGCGACTTGTTTTTCCAGTGCCGGATCTTTGCCATCGGCAATGAGTTCTGCATTGATCAGCCCGTTATGCCGGTTTAAATACCATGGAGAATCCAATAAAGTGTCATTCTGATCCCAGGAGAGCTGTTTCCAGGAAGTATATTCAACTTTAGAATAACTTTCATCCGGTAGTACAGTCTTGATAATCCTGCCCGGCGCGTCATAATATAAGGTGGAGGTCACTCCTGTTTCTATGAGTTCCTTCAAATCTTCATATTGAAAGCTGACAGAGAAATAAGGTTCATATTGCTGAACTGCATTTCCTTTATTGTTTAATACTGTCCGGCCGTTTCCTATCCAGCGGAGTTGTGGTGGTGTTAAAGAGCTGGTATCTATCGTAGTCACCGTATAAGAATCATCAGGCTGTACCACCACTTGCCTGGCCAGACCGGGTTCTGCTTGTGTCTTTTTCAGCATCACCTGCCCCAGTCCATTGGTATACTCAAAACTAAGCTGGACGGGTGAATGGTTATTTTTCTGAAAGTGTTCTTCTCTGGATATGGAAGCAATCACCGCAGGTTTACCTTTGGTCACGTAGCTATGGAAATCCAGTACATAACAGGTGGTAGCATGCTGCAATAAGTCTTTACCGTTTTGCACGAGTTGTACGGAATCAGCGGAGTTAAAAAAGTTTGCTTTGAGCGTATTTTCTGCGGTTGTCGTAAATGCATGGAGGCCGGTCAAATCATCGGCTTCTGTACCTTTTCCATAAAGTGCAACTGCTTTGACAAAACCAAGCTCATCGCTGAGCACCTCAGAAAGATTATCATTAATATCTTTTAACTTGCCGGGACTCAGTGTTCTATAGTTGAATTGATCAATTGATGCTTTATTACCAATAGCGTCTTCTATTTCCTGAATAAATAAAATATAATTACTATCATATTTCACTTTGGTTGTTGCACCATAAGGATCGGTAAAGGAAACGGGCATATAAAAACGGCTTTGAGCTGCCGGAAGAGTTTCTGTACCTGTGATATAATCAGAAGTCCCTGACCTGATCCACCAGTTGGCATCTCCTTCACTGTGACAGAATTTACCTTCGAGCATTAAGGCTGCATCCACCCGGGTGCCAAATAGATCAGTGACCAATGCGGGCGTATAAGCCAGCTGATAATTTTCATAAGAAAACCCTTTTGAATCGAGTGTATGCAGCGTTAATGCTGTAGTCAGGTTATTACTTCTGTAAATCGTCCTGATTTGTTCAATTAATCTTTTCTGTGTAGTTCCGGGCGCAGGGGCCGCATCAATTTGCTGATAGGCAACCTCGGTTGCTGTATTTAATACCTGGTCAAAATCTGCTGGCTGATAATAAAACCCTGTTTTACTTAAGCCCTTGATTTCATAGGTGGCCGCTTCTGATGGCATCCGCAAACGGTAATCTGTAGCGGTGATCATATCATTGGTATATTGATTGGCTAAATACGTAAGCAGAGACTGCTGCTGAAGCTGCTGAATATCAAAAGGAAGCGTTGAATCTGTCAGTATCCTTGGGTAAACTACAGAGGCAGAATCCAGTACATTGCCATATTCGTCAAAACTTAAACTCAGTTTGTGCAATATCCTTGGATCTGAGGTATCCTGTTCATAATTGTAGGTCACTCCTTCGCTTTCCTTAACGATAAAAACTGCGTAAGGGTTCTGACCTTTAGGTTGCAGCAATTCAATATTACAATTGTGCGTGCTTACGGTATAAGGGGTTAATTGTTTTTGAAGCTGATCATTAGTCGCACCGGACAATGGTGCGTCCAGTGCAAATACTTCGGTACGCAAAGCCATCCCTTTACACGCTCTTGCTGCCTGCCGCCATTCCTCAGGGCTCAAATATTGCAGGATTGAAGCATCCAGATTTGGGGCAAGGGTAACCTGTGCTTCTGGCAGCATACGTTCGTGCTGGGTAACAGAATAACCGTTGCGGCTCATTTCTTCGTACCAGTATTCATGGGCAAACTGGTTCAGCATGCTGGCTCTGCCGGTAAATGCACCGGTATGGCTCCAGGAATTCGTTTTTACCGGGTCCTGATGTAAATCCTGAGCGGTGATATTGCTCGCCCCCGTTTTTACCCAATCCTGAAATTGTTCGGTATCGGTCTGTACGACCTTTCCAAATCCTCTGAATTCCTTTTCTGCATGGTCGAAATAACCATGGTGGTAGTCATAGGTACTGATTTGCAAAAAGCCTGAAATCTGGTCACGGGTTTCGGTTCTGGATAAGCAGTGAACCGGGAAATGCAGTTTGGTAACCCATGGTCTTCCCGCAAGCTTATCTTCCAGGTAAAATTTCGTAGAAGGTGTATATTCCAGTGTGACCTCTTTCCCCAGGTTATTTTTATAACTGGTAAGGATATTGGGCTTTTTACTGTTCATCAGGTCAATGTATTTTAAAGGAGCCTCAGCATCTTTAGCCAGGCTGCTTGACCAGACAATACAAGCTACCCCATTGCCTAATAAATCAATAGCCGTGACTTTAGCCAGGTTGCTGATTTCCGGAAAAGGATCTATCGTAACCGGCGTTGTGCTAAAACTATTGCCATTCAGGTTCAGCCAGCAGCGGAAACTTTGCTGACCGAGATAAATAAGGTCAGTGGTACCAGACCCGTCTATGTCTGTCAGTTTTATTAAAGCAGGGTTAAAAGCGTCCGGATAATCAAAAAAGGGTGCATTGCCCATCGTGATCTTTGCACCAAATTTTCCGTAACCTAAGTTTGGCCAGTAACAGACTTCCCCATTGCGGATACGCACAAGATCTGTTAAGCCATCACCCTGCATATCAGCCAGGAAAATGGTTTGTTCAGCTTCAGCAAACAGAATATGCGGCCCGCTTTCTTCATCAAAGGGCTTAAATACTTTATGGATACAGCTAAACCCTTCCCTTCCTGAAGACTCATACCATGTAAAAACCTGCTCTTCTGTAATCAGCACATCCGGCCTGCCATCTCCATTTAAATCGAGCATCCTGGCATTGGGGTCTTTCATATCAATGTTAGGCAGCGTCTGAAAATACCGGAATGGCTGCCATTCATCTTCTTCACTCAATTCAAAATATCCTCTGGGCTGATTGTTATAGCTGACCACCTGCCGGCCTCCGTCTGCATCGAGGTCTGTAATTTGCAATTGATTATTTAATCCACTAAAAGACGGCTTTGGGGCAACCAGACGTGCATTTTCAAAATTGCCATCTCCAAGGTTCCGCTTATAGTGCCAGCCGTTCCCTTGTTCAGTCAGTATTCCTGACAGGCCTTCATTGAATAAATCTGTAAACTGATACTGTTGTTCATCCAAACCTGAGGGGGCATGAACCAGCGCTTCGGGAGAGAGTATTTTGATCTCTTTATTCCACTCATGTTCCTGGTAAGTGAATTCCATCGCCGGTAAATACTGGCTGGTATAAGTACCATCGGTTTGTTTGATATACCCGAAAGCCGTGATGGCATTTAAAAAAGTGAAACCTTGTGCTGTGCTGGTATTGTAATCGAAATTCAGAGATTTGACCAATGTGCGTTGTCCGGAAATGGTATCGGTCAATTCTTCGAAATAATGGAACAGCAGCACTCTTTTACAAAGCCTGGTTGTTCTGATCTCGAAACCCGTTTTGTAAGCGGAAAAGGCATCGGCACGGAAATCCCAATCCTGAATAACCTGATAAGGTGCGTTGGTATCGTATTCTCCGTAGTCGAAAACGGTCTGGAATATAAAATCTGTTTCGGCAGGATATGCATCTCCAAAGGCTATATAAGGTGTTTTATTACCATATAAAACCTTTTCCAGGTATAAGTTTGTGTAAGTTATTTTTCCTGCTTTTAAACGGTTGGTATGCTGGATGAGCTGCGGATCAAAACCCAGTTCGTCTTCTTTTTTATAACTGTACCGGATACAGTTCCCTTTATCATCAAAGACAAATTCAGGCAGCCATTCGCTGATCTTGTTTTCATCGCCGGGATCGGCAATTCTTGAATTTACACTCCAGCCGAATAAAGTAGTCACATTTGTTTTTGTGGTTACTCTCCAATGAATTTCAGGGCCGGTTTTAGCAGTCCAGCGCTCTATTCTTGCAAATAAGCCTTCTATGCGGGGACGGTAATACCGGACCGTGAATAAATGATCTGCGGAGTCTTTTTCATCAATGATATACTGACCTGCGGGGTCTTTCATAAAATCTCCGGTCAGGTCTTTTTTAAAGACAGGAACCAGATCTTCTGCATCAGAGAAAAGGAAGACATCAGAGTCCGCCAGGTCATCGTACCGAGGCAGTTTCTTATCCGTTCTCCTTTTGATCGCAGGCAGGTTTATAGTCCAGCCGAGTCCAAAAACCCCATTTCCGGCGCCAGAGCTATACGTTAAATTCAAAGCGGGTGAATTACCCCTTGCACTGGAAAAAGGAAGGGGCACAGAAAAAGAGGCAGTACCATTCAGGGCATTGACCGAGAATTTTTCATCGATACCTTTAATCGCCCCGCCCCCTTTGGGCAAGTTAATCGAAGGGATCTCTATCGCATTGGATTTTGTTTTACCACCTTCAGTATTCAGGAATTGCTTGTCTGATTTATTCTTTGATTCAAATTCATCATGTTTCATCGGGATCAACTTATTTTGAACATATCAATTTCATGGCTGGATCTTCTACAAATTGCATGACCTAAATTCGAATATTGGCTGCTTTATTTCAAGGTGGATAATACGGAATCGGGAGTGTTCAATTACGGATTTCAAAATACGTGCTACCACGGCAGGCTTACCGTGATTCTACGTAAACCAGGATTAAAAATTTGATACTTTATAAGAATTGAATTATATTTATTATTCGGGTTTATATCAAATTATAATTTTCTCTCTCTTATGATACCGCTAAAAATTGCAATCGCTGATGATCAGAAAATCTTCAGGAAAGGATTAACAGCAATAGTCAATGATATCAAAGAATTTGATCTTGTCTTTGAAACAGGAAATGGTTTTGATCTGCTCCATCAATTGTCCTCTAAAAAGCCGGACGTGATCATTATAGATATCAAATTGCCTGGCCTGGATGATTTAAAGATGCTTGATTATATCAAAGCGAATTTTGAAAATATCAAAATACTGATGCTGTCTACTATTGATGAAGGCCAGTATATTATCAAAGTGATGAAAGCGGGTGCAAGTGGCTATCTGTTAAAAGATTCAGAGCCTGAGGAAATTATTATGGCTATCCGTGAAGTGTATGAAAAGGGCTTTTATTTCAATAAACACTTATCGATTACTTTAATCAAAGAGTTATTAGTCCAGCCGCCTGCAACGATTGGCAGCAAAGAAGCGATGTTGAATGACCGGGAAATTGATATACTCAAACTGATTTGTGAGGAAAGCACCAATATAGAAATTGCGAAGAAGCTCTTTCTGAGTGTACGGACTGTAGAAGGTTACCGGACTAAGTTGTTTGAAAAAATAGGCTCAAAGAAGATCGCCGGACTCGTTATTTATGCCGTAAAAAACGGGATCATTCATGTTTAAGCAAAAGATCCCGTTCTGTTTTTTCACTGCTATGCAGTCTGTGCTACTGCTTGATTTGCAGCTTTTCTATTGAGATTAGCAATAATCAGCATAATCACTACAGATAGCCCGATCAGGATCAAATAGCTATAACTCAGATTTGTTTCGTCTTTTGCGGGTACAACATTTACAATTCCATAACTCAGGAAAGAAACAATGACATAAGTGATCCCGCCGGTAAGCCCGCCAGCAATACCTGCATTCTTTGGAAACTTACCTAAACAGAAGGTGAAATAGTTATTAAAGGTATAACCTGCACCTACGTGGATAATGAAAGCAAAAAACAGCATCGAGTATAAGTTGCTGATAAAGTTCAGGCTGATGATCATCACAGTCACAAAAGCAACCTGCAAGCCTATATTAACGGCAAGCCTTCTGAAAAAAGGCTTGTTAATTGTCGCTTTACCAATAAATCCGCCGACCATCCATGCAAAACCTAAAAACAGGGAACTATAACCTGCAATAATAGGTGAAAGCTGTAAATGATGCTCAATGATAAACGGGCCCGTCATATTATAAATCATCACCATACAGTAAGCTAATCCAAGCATCACAATTCCCAGTGTAAAACTGGCAGTTTTGATCATCGTCGTATAGATATTTAAAATATTACGGAAACGGAATTCGGTAAAGTGAACCAGGCTTTCTCCGCTATAAATCATTTCCAGTACCAGCAAAACCAGTGCGAAACCACCTAAAAAGTAAAAGTTAGATTCCCAACCAAAGGCTGCTTGTAAATAACCGCCTATAAAAGGGGCTACAATCGGGCCTGTAGACCAGATAATAGAGAAAAGACTTAAATAGTGTTTGAGTTTATCTCCCGAAAATACATCGACAAAATAAGCACGTTTAGCTACGATAATCGCACCAACGGTTAATCCATGGATCACCCGCATCAGGTAAATCAGATAGATATTATGTGTGGTAGCAATCGTGAAACTTGCCAGTGCAAAAATCACCAGGGAAATCAAAGAGATTTTATAGCGCCCAAAACTATCCAGGACACTCCCGATAAAGAGCTGAGAAACACCATAACTGATCAGAAAGATACTTAGGGTAAGCTGCACCTGAATACTGCTTACATTCATTTCCCCAGCCATAGTAGGTAAAGAAGGAATATAGATATCAGTCGCAAAGCCAGATAGAGGGAGTAATGCAAAAGCTAACAGGGTGGCTATTCCCTGGTTTTGATCTTTAATAGCTTTCGATTTGGAGGTAATCGTTATCATAATGGTACAAAATTACCACTTTAGCAACTCCTGCAATTACAATAATCAAATAAATGATTACACAATTCAATGATGGTATATTAAATTATCATTAATAATACAGTTCAGGTAGCACTAAACAAAGAATACAGCTTATTCGTATTTCTAAATTATTACACAATTCAAACAAAAAGAGGCTAAAGGCAGACCCAATTCCTGCCTTTAGCCTGCTATTTATCTTTTTTTGTTTGGCAAGTCTAAGGTCGCCCGTAAAAAGTAATAACTTCCGAGGGTTCCCATTTGTACTGAAGCATATTTAAATACACCAAAATAACTATTGGCATAGATTTGCTGATCAGGAAAGATATCAAAAAGGTTATTAGCACCTAAAGTAAAGGTCACTGGTTTTACGGTATAGCTTAGGGACAGATCAGTCACCACTTTTCCACTATGGATTTGCTCTTCTCCATACGGGAAGCTATTTCTGGCCACTTTTCCAAAGTAGACGTTACGCAGCAGTAAACTAAAATTCCTGTAGCCGTAATTCAGCGCAAGATTAGTTTTTATCTTTGGCGTTCCTTCTGTAATCAAAGTTCTGTCATTCGGTGAGAAAAAGATATCCTCCTGCCCTTTTAACTGGTCTGGAAGATGCAGGTCACCAATAATCTTATTCCTGTTGATGTTAAAACCCAACGAAGCACCATAGGTATGGTCACCGGATTTGATATTATAATCTGCCACAACATCTACGCCGATAGTCCTGGTATCAATTGCATTGCTGAAGAAACGCGCAGAGGATACACCAAAGGAATTAATGATACTTTGAATTTCCGGAACCGGATCTCCAAAAGCATCGTAACCAAAGCTTCCGGTCAGTACAATCCTGTTTTTAATATCCGTCAGGTAACCATCTACCGAAATATTGAAGTTTCTAAAGGGCTGAGCGGTAAAACCAAGGCTGTAATTGAGGGAGGTTTCCTGTTTCAATTTTGGAATACCCAAAGCTTTTGCAACAGGGCTGTTATTGGTAAAGAAACCGGATTGCCCTAAAGTATTATCTGGTAAGATATCGGTACTTACGGCACTGAAATATTGCTGATGCAGGGATGGCGCCCGAAATCCATTGCTGATCGCTCCCCTGATATTAAATTTAGAGGTAATCTTGTAACGGGTAGCGAATTTACCACTCACAGTAGAACCAAAATCACTGTAATGTTCAAACCTGGCCGCACCACTGATCAGCCATTTCGAAGTTATATCCAGTTCTGCGTCGGCGTATAAGCCAGTATTACTCCTGTTTTTATGCACCACATTATCAGGAGAGAAACCATTGAATGATTGTGAACCTCCTGCCAATCCTGAAGGATTGGAAACCGTGCCGTCAGGATTTGTAATCAAAGCATAGTTTTTCCAGGAAGCTTCCTCACCCGCCCTGATCTGATAATCGTCAACTCTGAATTCTGCACCAAAAGCAAGATTTAAACCAGAAACCACATCGAGTTTACGGCTAAAGTCAAGGTTGGTTGTGTTTTGAAGGAATTCATGCCCTCCTGCTTTAAAGCTGGTTGGAGATTTATCCTGTAAAGAAGCATTCACGGTATTATTCACTTCGTAGTCAAATCTGTTATCACCCAAAGTATTACTCAGGTCGGCATTCCAATTCCCCAGTTTCTGTTTAAATCCAAATGCCAAAGACCTGTCATTGATTTTTGAAGTGGTATTGGGCTGATATCCATTTGGAAAAATACTGTATACATTCACTGAAGGGTCGCTCGGCAGCCTGCGAAAGCCAAAGCCTTCTCCGGTTCTGTAATTATATCCTCCAAAAGCATAGAACTCAGTTTTTCCGTGGTTAAATGGAAGTCCAAGATTAAAAAAGGCAGACAGGTTCTGAATTTTAGCATCTCCGATCTGGAAATTAAAATCATCTCTGGTTAAGCCTCCGGCTTTTAATTGCGCATCATCGTAGGCACGGGTTGGATTAGCGGACTCATCAAAGATAATCAGGTCATTATTTTGATCACGGGTAGTTTTACCGCGGTAAGCGCCTTCGGCAGTCAAATTTAAATAACCGCCATTTTTGCCCAGCGCAGTTCCATAGTTCAGGTTGAGCTGCCCCACCTGCCCGTCACCTCTGGAAGTAATCCCACCAGTCGCTGCAATCAGTAATTTATCTGTATTTTGTTTCAAAACGATATTCACGACACCTGCAATTGCATCTGAGCCGTATTGTGCAGAAGCACCATCCCTTAAAACCTCAATTCTTTCAATTGCCGAAGCAGGAATGGAGTTCATATCTGTACCTACAGATCCATTACCTACCGTTCCCTGGTTATTCACCAGAGAAGTCGTGTGTCTGCGTTTCCCGTTAATTAACACGAGTAACTGATCCGGGCCTAATCCGCGGATACTGGCCGGGTCAATATGTTCACTGCCATCAGAAGAAGACTGGCGGTTAGAGTTAAATGAGGGTGAGGCATATTGCAGCAGCTGATTTAGATCATTCTGCGGCGCCATCATTTGTAATTTTGGGATATTGAATACATCCACAGGGACTGCGGTATTCAGTCTTGTTCTGCCTGTACTGCGCGTACCCACTAAAACAACTTCATCCAGCACAGCTTCATCTGGTTGTAAGCTGATGGTATAATAATTTGCAGTGGTTAGCTTTTCTTTAAAAAGTTTATACCCTATAAAATTAACACCGATCAGTTGTGTGCTGGCAGTTGCCGTTATTTTAAATGCACCTGAATGATCGCTGGTGGTTTGTTTGCCATCGGGCGATAATACAATCGTTGCACCGGGCAATGGATTGTTATGCTGGTCTGTAATCCGGCCTGTTATGGTCCGGGTTTGGGAAAAAGCAGCAGTTGAAATCAGTAGAAAAAAGAAAGCGTAAATTAATCCCCTCATCCTATTTACCCTTCTTTAAAGTCACTTCCACGCTCCATTCATTGCCACTCGCAATATGATGAACTGCGGCAAAGTTACCTTGGTTTAAAGCGAAGGATAGTTGTAACAAGCTATTCAGATAACTTAAAGGTTTACCTTCGGCAACAGCACCAAAAGTCTGACTATAAGGAGCATCTCCTTCGTAAACTTTCTTTCCTTTATGGAAGATCTGCACATGCAGTATGTCTCCGTATTGCGGGTTAAGTTGTTTCACCAGGTCTGCGGTAATGTCTGTCCAGATATTGCCGTATTGTACATCAAGGATAGAAATACTTCCTTTGAGTTTTCCGTTTTCAAGGGTAGCTTTCTGATAGGGGATTTCTACCACTTGTTTTGGAAGTTCATTTCCAACCTGATCATAGGTGATTGCACCCGAAGCTAATTTTGCACCGGTAAAAGCGTAAACATCACGGCCGTGGAAGGTATAGGATTTTTCTGAGTCTTTACGTCTGTTTTTAACTTCATTGATTTCACGGACTTCTTCAATGCCCAGTGATTGCGCGACTAAAGTCAGCGTACCGTTATCTGGTGTAACAATAAACTGTCCTGTTTTGGTTTTAAGCACTACAGATTTGCGGGCTGTCCCTACTCCGGGATCTACCACAGAAACGAATACTGTTCCGGCTGGATAATAAGGTACAGTCTGCACTAAACGATAAGCGGCTTCCCAGATATTATAAGCAGGGATTTCATGGGTCAGATCGAATATTTTAAGATCCGGCGAAACGCCGATAGCTACTCCTTTCATCGCAGAAACGGCCCCGTCTTTTAAGCCGAAGTCTGATTGAAAAACAAGGATCTTGTTTTGGGCTGAAGCGAGGCTGGTAACAAAGAATAGAAAAATTAAGGTAATACTGTGTTTTAGGTTTGTGATCATCAGGTTTTATTTAAAGTCTACAAATTTAGTAGATAAGACCAGAGTTGCAACAATTAAACCTATATAATCAGCTTTATTTCACCTTGTTATTTTTCTATTCTATTGAATTACCTGATTATTTTTCTATTCTTATAGATTACTTGACAAATTTGGCCGGCGAACCTGCCCATTGTGTTTGTTTTGGGATCGTTTCCCCTTTCATGACTAAGGATAATGCTTGTAAAGTTGCGCCTTCTTCCAGCGTAGAATCATAAAGCACCACACTCATTGCCCCTATATTACAGTTATCACCAATGTGCAGGTGCGCCATTTTCATCACGCGGTCTTCAAATAAGTGAGTTTGTATCGTACACATATGGTTAATAGCCACATGATCTCCGATATGTACAAGGTCGAATTCTGTAATCTCACTGGTATCCATATAAACGTCTTTTCCAATATCACAGCCCATCATTCTGAAAAATATAGGTGCAAATGGTGTTCCTAGCAGTGTATTGACCAATAAAGGATAAACCATATTCTCACACAGGGAGTTCACAAGTTCATTTTTCCAGACAAACATACTCCATAAGGGCTGGTTTGATGGTTTGTAAGTACCAATGAGTACCTTTTTAAACAGCACAGTAATTAAAGCGGAGGCAGCAATCAGCGCGAGCAGTAAAAACGGGGCAATGCTAAGGGTGTAAACGATATGTCTGCTGGAATGATCGTAGTAGTTATCAATTAAATGATAGAATAACAATAGGATCACTGAGGTAATGGCATAAGGTAAAGTAATCTTGAAAAGCTCAATAACGCCACGCTGGATGTATAATTTATTGGTCGGCCTGAAAGTAAGGTCGTCCGCAAACTTCACACTCTCCTGTCTTTTAGGCAAATACATTGGTGGGGCACCAAGCCATGAAGAATCGTTGACATATTTTTTCTCAATATTGGCTGGCGGTGTAGACAATACCCCGATCAGACAATTGCTGCCGATGGTATCCCCTGCTGAAATCACGGCACTGTTTCCAATAAAGGTTTTATTCCCGATCGTAATCTTACGCAGGTACATTGTGCCCTGGTGTACTTCCGGAGAGCCTAAACTCACAGAGTCGGCCAGGAAACTTCCTGCGCCTATTTTAACAAGGTCGGTCGTGATTTGATTTACAGTAGATATTTCAGTGGCTTTACCAATACGGGTGCCCATCAGTCTTAACCAGGATGATAGGTATATAGTCGCATAAACAGATCTGAAATAATTCAAACTCATGTTCATCAGCGAATCCACAGCCCATTTCCGGATATACTTGAAGCTGTACATACTGAAGGCTTCTTCTTTGAGTTTACCAATAATCAGCCATTTAAACAGGGCAACTGAGGCACAATAAATGATAATATACATCGCCGAAATCGGGATAGAAAGTATCATTGCCCAGCCCAGACCGAAAGATAAGATCACTTCGTAATAGATCACGATAAACGGGATACTTAATCCGAAAGGAAAAACGAAGACAAAACCTAGTGTTAAAGCTAATATAGCCACATATAATGCGAAATTCATCGGTGAATTCTGCCCGGTGAATTTGATAGCCGGCGCTGCTTTGTTTGGCCCTATATGTACTGCTGGCGTTCCTTTCCAGTAAGCTCCGGCAGGAATCGTAGTGTCTGGCTGAAGTTGTGAAAGCTCTCCTATTCCAGAGCCATTTTCCATCACTGCACCGGGCGAAATCACGGAACGCGTACCTACAAAACAGTTTTCTCCAATAGTTAAGCTACCGATAATCAGCGCACCGTCTTCAATTTTATAACCGAGTAAGTGGGATTCTTTAGAAATGCTGGATCCGTCACCGATCGTCAATAAGTCAAATACCCTGATTCTGTCTGAGCCAAGGAATACACGCTTTCCTATTTTTGCGCCCATCAGGCTGAAATACCATTTTAGAAATGGTGTTCCGCTTAAAATACCAATCGGACTCAGGTCAATCAGTTTCTTTACAATCCAGAAACGCAGGTAATACCAACCCCAAAGCGGATATCTGCCTGCTTTGAATTTACCGATCAACACCCATTTTGCAACAATAGAAAGGATAATGATAGAAAAGAATAAAGCGGAAAAACCAGTTACACCATAAACCAGCAAGTCATATGCTTTGGTTGAGGAGCCGAAATGCCGGATCACAAAGGGTGCCATCAACCCTGCTGAGCCTATCATAAAAAAGATAAACACACTGATTAACTGTAAAAATGAAGTTAAGGCCTTCATGCCTCCTGATACTTTTAACCTGACAGTTGGTTCTGCTTTTGCTTTTGGCAATTGTTCGTTGTCATCAGCAATGGCACTGATTTTAGCAGCAAGTTTTTCTAAACTCCGGCAGGTATAAATATCCTGCACAGAGATTTGTGCAGCAGCGCCTGTTTTCCGTAATTCAGAAACCATCATGGAAGCGACCAGGGAATGTCCGCCAAGGTCAAAAAAGTCATCAGTCACAGAAACTTCCTGTGGTTCAAAGTATTTTTTCCATACCTCCAGCAGCATTGTTTCTGTTGGCGTACGGGCAGCGACCAGCTTGCGTCCTTCGGTTTTATATTTTTTAACAGGCTGTGGTAAAAGTTTACGGTCTACTTTACCACTGGCCAGCAGTGGAAAGGCATCCATAATTACAAATACAGCAGGCACCATATAGGGTGCTAATCTGGCTTTAAGTTGTGTTTTACAGCCTTCTTCGTTAAAGGTATCTGCTTCTCCTTTCAGGATCAGGTACGCAACCAGCCTTTGTACTTTCTGCTCGTCTTCTTTAACGGTAACGACTGCATTTTTAATACTTTCAATTTGCAGTAACTGTGATTCTATTTCTGAAAGCTCTATTCTATAGCCCCTGAGTTTTACCTGAAGATCTATACGTCCTAAAAATTCAATGTTCCCCTGTTCGTTGAAACGGGCAAGGTCACCACTGCGGTATAAACAGGATGGCGCAATATCAGCCAGTGGAAAAACCGGCTGGATGAATTTCTCAGCGGTTAACTCAGGCTGATGCAGGTAACCTATAGCCAGCCCTGGCCCACCAATGCAAAGTTCACCCGGTACACCAATGGGTACGGGTAAATGTTGCTCATCCAGGATATAGGTGGTATAGTTAACTGCGGGTTTTCCGATTGTTATTTTATGTAAGGGATCAAAATCAGCATAGGTAGCAATTACCGTTGCTTCTGTAGGCCCATAAGTGTTGACGATTCTCAGGCCACTGCTATGCCATGGCAGCAGTAATTCATGCGGACAGTTTTCTCCGCCAAGGATCAGCAGGCGCAGCGATGGCAAAGGGTATTGCATCATCGAAAGCATAGTCGGTACTGTAGACAATACCGTAAGCTGATGGGTCGCAATATAGTCACTCAAATCTGATCCGGAGTGCATTACAGCTTCCGAAACAGGGAATAAAGTAGCACCTGACCTGAAAGCCAGCCAGATTTCTTCTAAGGAAGCATCGAAGGCTACAGAAAAAACCTGTGCAACTTTATCCAGCGGGTTCAGTTCAAATAAACGATCTTCTCCTTTAACCAGGTTACTGATCGCTGCATGTGAAATGATTACGCCTTTAGGACGTCCTGTTGAGCCAGAAGTATAAATCATATAAGCCGGATCAGCAACTGTTATCGTTATTTCCGGGGCATCAATATCGTTTTGACGAATGGCAAATGAATTGTCATCCACCAGGATTACTTCGCAGGAAAGTTTAAAGCTGGCAGAACAGGCTTCATCACTTAATAAAAATTTAGCACCACAATCTTCCAGGATAAAACTAACCCTGTCTTCAGGATAACCGATATCCAGTGGTACATAAGCAGCTCCTGCTTTAAGAATGGCGAGCATGGAAAGATAAACTTCCGGGGAACGCTTGAGCAAGATCCCCACAAAATCACCTTTTTGTATACCTTTTGCAATTAAGCGATTGGCCAGCTGGTTTGCGGCCTGGTTTAATTCCTGATAACTTACCTGCCTGCTTCCAGCATGTACTGCCTTGTTTTGAGGAAAAGTTAACGCAGTACGTTCAAATATGGAGTGTAATAATTCGGGCGTTCCAACTGCATTATCGATCAGACCAGTGTTAAAAATGGCAAGTTGTTCCAGCTCTTGCTCATCCATAAAGGAGAGTTTGGAGATTTGTATCACCGGATTTTCCACTACCTGTTGTAATACATTCACAAAGTGGCTGTGTGCCTGTTTAAAGACAGCAGCGTAAAATGCGGTGTCTTTACAACTGAATACTGAGCCAACCACATCACCATCTTCTATACGAATAACACATTTATATTCATTGGCCTGATCGTCACTCTTCCAGATAATCAATAAGAAAAAATTATCAGCGGCATTGCTGTTCAGGGTATCGATGCTTTTGGATATCCTTTCACTTAAGGCACTGAAAGTCAACGAACCATCCAATGGGTATTGAAATTCCATTGTATTTTTTACTGTCCCGTTTTGCCCGTTTTCCTGAATGCCCAGTTCAATCTTTACTACATCGTTCAGATAGGCCTGATATTTATTCAACAGCACATAAACAGCTCCCGTAACAGCACTTAATAAGTTCAAAGTTTGTTTAGAAGGCCCGGTTAATTCATTCATTTGTGTAGCAGCGTATTTAAAATTCTTAGCAAAAATCAGTGTATAATCCCAATCGATAAGGGATGTACAACTTAGTTGTTTTTTCTCTCATTCCCATAACCCTATTGCTATTAAATAGGATTTAAATCAATCAGGGCATTATTGTTTGCTTTTATAGTTTACAAAAACCAGTCCTAAAGCGTAATTATTAAATTGTTCAGTTTATCTTTTATAAAGTATCGTTCTTTTTATCCGGCAGACTGCAATCCCCCGATCCGGCAAAGCCCCCATTTCCCACCTCTGCTTCATGCTAAATCTTTTTTCCTGAAGCATGCCGGATCAACAGCTTAAACAGGGGTGCAAAAATGAATAAAACAAATGATAAAAAACAAGGTTAAAACACGAACAAAACGCCTTTATCGGGCATTAATTGTAACAATTTACAAGAATAATTGGTATTCAATCAGTTGAACTCCTTTTCATCAATTGACTGGATTACGTTTCCTTATTTGATTGGATTACTTTTTACGCCTTCAAAGGTGATCTGCACTGGTTTAATCAATCCGCTGGCATCAAATTCCATTTTATCAATGCAGGTTACCCGGTGATTTCCATTGGTCTCATTTAATGGTCTTCTATGGTAAACGATATAATAGTCATTAGTTTGAGGATGTTTGATAATCGAGTGATGACCTGCACCAGTGGCGACTTTTGGGTCTTGTTTGAGTATTTTATCCACTCTTTTGAATGGCCCCATTGGTGAATCGGCTACAGCATAGGCTACTGAGTAATCAGGGCCCGTCCATCCTCCTTCTGACCACATGAAGTAATATTTTCCATTCCTGATAAACATATAAGGGCCTTCTACATAACCTTTAGGGGTAATTTCCTTGAATATTTTGCCGTCTTCAAATGGGATAAACCCAGTAAAGTCAGGTTTCATTTTTCCAATATTACAGTGTCCCCATCCGCCATATATCAAATAATACTGACCGTCTTTATCTTTAAATATAAACTGATCTATGGGCTGGGCACCGTTATAAAATTTATCAATTAATGGTTTTCCGAGATAATCCTTAAAAGGGCCTTCGGGTTTATCGGACACACCGATCCCAATCCCTCCTGTTTCCTGATCATTTTGTATATCATTTGCACCAAAAAAAAGATAATATTTATTGTCTTTTTTAGTAATGGAAGGTGCCCATACTGCCTTTTTTGCCCATTTAAAATTAGCAGTATCTAAAACATGGTCATGTTTTTTCCAGGTAACCAGATCTGATGAAGAAAAAGCATCCATAAATACTTGTTCTTCATATTTAGCGGAATAAGTTGGGTACACCCAGAATTTGTTATCAAAAACTGCGGCTTCAGGGTCTGCATACCAGCCTTGAAAAATCGGATTACCCGAGGTTTTAACTGGTTTTTTCTGCGCAAATAAGCAAGTTCCGAAAACTGAACAAGCAAAAAGGATCAAAATACGTTTCATAGTTGTGGTTATTTGGTTTAGGCTTAAAGGCATGATTTCACCCGTTAAATGTCTCTTTTCCCCCTTCATTAAATCAAATTACTGAGGTATATTTAAACTTTAAACGGGCTTAAATACTATTATTCCTAATGTAAGGGTAAATAAATTAAAATTAATTAACCACCAAATATATTACGTATGAAAAAAATAACCCCATTTTTATGGTTCGACAACAACCTGGAAGAGGCCATCCATTTCTACACCTCCATCTTTAAAAATTCAGTTATTCAAAACATTTCTTACCATGGGGAAGGCGGCCCTATGCCAAAGGGCTCTGTGATGTCTGCTTCTTTTCATCTGGACGGGCAGGATTTCCTGGGAATGAACGGAGGCCCTATGTTTTCTTTTACCCCGGCAATTTCACTCTTTGTGAACTGTCATTCACAACAAGAAATAGATGAATTCTGGGAAAAGTTATCAGCAGGAGGTGAAAAATCAAGATGTGGCTGGCTCAAAGATAAGTTTGGCTTATCATGGCAGATTGTACCTGCTGATTTAAGCAGATTGTTACATCATAATGATCCCGAAAAAGCGGCCAGAGTGATGAGCGCAATGCTGAAAATGGACAAGCTTGATATGCAGGCGTTAAAAGACGCTTAGCAATGTTAAATAGATGCTTAAAATAGAAAAAGGCTATATGCCCCTTCATGAAGGGACATATAGCCTTTTATTTCTAATGACTCCGATAATAAACAGCCATTAAACTGTTTACTATTTTACAGATTCAGTTTTTAAAAAAGAACTCATTCTAATAGCAAATTCCTGGTTAGTTGTCAGCCATTTTTCAATCGCTGCTTTTTCATCATCAGCTCCATTAAGCGCAGCCATTAATGACCCTAATTGCGCATCATCTAGCTGAAAGTTTCTGAAAAACGAAGTCACCTGCGGGTTTAATTTCACAAAGTCCTTATTGGCAACAGTTTGTAAGGTTTCAACCTTTCCAAAAACACCTTTAGGGTCTGCCAGAAATTTCAGTTTATAAGTACTGAAAATATAGTGTGGTGACCAGCCTGTAATAACCACTGGTTTTTTGGCATCAATACTTTTCTTTAAGATAGCCAGCATTGCTGCTTCACTTGCAGATTGTAGTTCCAATTTTAATTTATAGTCTTTAATGGCTGCTTCTGCTTTATTCATGATCCCTGCACCGGCATCAATTCCAGTAATTTTACCATCAAAAAGTGCAGCGTTTGCATTCAATTCTTCAATACTGTTTACTTTTACATAATCAGGAACGACTAAACCAATACGTGCATTTGCATAGTTTGTACCCAAAACCTCCAGTTTTGCTCCAAACTTATCCATGTATTCTTTGTGTGTAACCGGCATCCATGCATCCATAAAAACATCTGCATCCCCTCCTGCTACTGCTGCAAAAATTGGTGCAACATCTGCATTTTTCAGTTCTACAGTATAACCTTCTTTCTCCAGTAATACTTTTGATAACTGAGTCATGGCAACACCTTCTGCCCAGTTTACATAACCAATGGTTACTTTTTTATTGTTCGCAGCGCCACCTCCACAAGAGTAAAGTGTAGTTGCTGTCAGTGCTATTAATAATCCGCTAATTACTTTCTTCATTTGAATAGATTTAATTTTTTTATTGAATATCATTAATCCGTTTTTGTTGCGTTTGAAACCTGAGCTTGCCGCTTAGGCTATATTTTTCCTTTTAGTATTTCCAAAAGACTGTGTAATACGGTCCAGGATAATTGCCAGGATCACTACCGCGATACCACCTTCAAATCCTAATCCTATTTTCAGTTGTGTAATCCCTTTCAGGACCACTTCTCCCAATCCTCCGGCTGCAATCATCGCTGAAATAACAACCATAGAAAGTGCCATCATAATCGTTTGATTCACTCCTGCCAGTATAGTTGGCAGGGCCAAAGGCAATTCTACTTTAAAAAGCAATTGTCTTGGTGTAGCACCGAATGAACGGGTTGCTTCTACAATTTCTTTAGGTACCTGACTGATTCCCAGCGTAGTTAAACGAACTGCGGGAGGCATTGCAAAAATAATGGTCGCAAATGCTCCGGGTACTTTCCCTAAACCGAAAAACAATACTGCCGGAATCAGGTAAACAAATGCAGGCATGGTTTGCATTAAGTCAAGTATAGGTCTCATAATTTTTCCCGCCAAAGGGTTTTTAGCAGCCCAGATTCCCATAGGTACCCCCATTAACAGGGCAATGAAAGCAGCAGACAGAATCAGCGCCAGTGTAGCCATGGTTTGTCCCCAATAGCCCATAGCCCAGATCAGGGTTAAGCCTAAAATAGTAAATATCGTTACGCCTAAACCTGTACGTTTCCAGGCCAGGAAAGCAACCAGTAAAATGATCACATAAAATGGAGGGAACATTAATACCCATTCCACTGAGTCCACTACTGAGATCACAATGATCTTTATAATATTAAATAAGGCTCCAAAATTGCTGGTAAGCCAGTTTATAAATTCTTCTATATAAGGTCCTATATGTATCATATTATATTACTTCGTTTTGTAAGTTATCAATTGAGTTTCCGTTCACATTTTCCCAGGAAGTCCCTGTAGTCTCTATCAAGAGAGAAGTTTGTGCAACAATTCCCAGCAGTTTATTTGTCTCTCTGTCAATAATTGGTACTGCTCTCCCGTTTTCTGCAATAAATGGAAGCATTTGCTCCACTGTAGTTTCCGGGTAAGCTACTGGTACGTCTTTAACAATAGCCATTTCTATCGTCTGGTGCCCTTTAGCTTTGAGTTCCAGAATATCTTTCAGATAAACAAAACCAAGGAAATGTTTGTCTACAGAAACTGCCGGCAGTGATGTCAATCCCGAAGAACGCATCTTTCTTAAACTACCTTCTATCCCATCTTTTCTGAAAATCGCAACGGTAGGTTTCTCAAATAATAAACTGGCCGCAGTAATGATTGATTTACGGTCCACTTTCTCTACAAAAGAGGACACATAATCATCTGCCGGATTGGTTAAAATATCTTCAGGAGTACCAATCTGGATCACTTCACCATCTTTCATAATGGCAATACGGTCTCCAAGACGGATCGCTTCGTCCAGATCGTGCGTAATAAAAACAATTGTTTTATGCATCTTCTCCTGCAAATCAATCAGCTCATCCTGCATTTGTGTACGGATCAGCGGATCCAGTGCAGAGAAAGCTTCGTCCATTAACAGGATCTCAGGATCATTTGCTAAAGCGCGGGCCAAACCAACACGTTGCTGCATCCCACCAGAAAGTTCTGAGGTATTCTGATTTTCATATCCTTTCAGACTAACCATCTCAATAACTTCCTGAGCTTTTGCTTCGCGTTGTTCTTTTGGGATATCCTGTAATTCCAGGCCAAAGGCAACATTTTCCAGTACTGTACGGTGAGGTAACAGACCAAAATTCTGGAAAACCATGGCCATTTCTTTTTTACGGACGTTCTGTAATTCCTTGTCTCCAAGACTGGTAATATTTACATCATTCAAAATGACGCTACCCGAAGTGGGTTCAATTAACCTGTTAAAACATCTCAGTAAGCTGGATTTACCACTACCTGATAAGCCCATAATCACAAAGAACTCGCCTTTTTCGATATTAAAACTGGCATTTTTCACCGCAACAGTACACCCTGTTTCTTTCAGGATTTCTGCTTTGGTTTTTCCTTGCTTTAATAGTGCTAGTGCCTCCTCTTTTTCTTTACCGAATATGAGTGTAAGGTCTTCTATTTTAAGTTTAGACATAGTGTAGCTGTTTTATGTTAAAAATAATAACCAATATTAATGTTGAACCGGCTGCTCCATTTTGAATCCGGATTACCTGTTGATAATCCATTTTGCCAATCCGGCCCTAACCAGGGCTGATTTTTTCCTGCGGCCCAATCTACATAGGTCACCAGGTTCCCTGCATTGATCATACAACCGAGTACATTCATCTGTGTATCTTTAAATCCGGTTTGCGGCTTATTCATATAAGAGTAGTTCTCATAAAAAACAAGCGACTTTACCGGGCCCAGTTTTACAGGCTGTGTATAAGCGAAAGATGCGGTATGCAGGTAAGCTTTGCGGGCGACATCGTAAGATGAACCATAGGCTGCTAGTTGTACTATATTTTTATACTGAGATGAATCAGATAGATTATATTGATAATACATAGATTGCAGCTTAACATTAAGCTTACCAAAGGTCAGGTCTGTGTGTAATGCAGCAGCCCATCTGGCCCCCATTCTTCCGGTAGGAATGTTGTATACCCCACCAATCATGCCGGAAATACCAATCTTCTTATCTTCTGCTATCAAATACTCTGTTTTGATATTACCTTGATTCACTTCTTTGTTTCTGCCGGCAACATCATAAGAATAACGGGACGGGTCAGTTCCGGACTTGTCTCCGAAGTTCAGTTCCATTGCATTTTTAAAGAAGGCAATATCATAGATCCACCGGTTTCTGCGCTGATGGAAGTTAACCCCCATCGAGAACTTATCTTCAAAGCCTGCATAATATGGAAGGTTAAAGAACCAGTTATGAGAGTTATAGGTTGTATTTCCAAATGGATTCTGAACCAGTCCGATATCCATATGGGTACTGTCATTGAAAAGATATCTCACATAGCCTTCTTTCAGAAAGCTTCCTCCGAAATCTTTAGAGTAAAAGCGGTATTCTGCGTGAAAATCCAGTTTCTTGTAAGCAACGTCTGCATTGATACGAAACATGTCAAGGCCAAAGTCTCCACCTCTTTTAACTTGTTCTTTTTTCCAGGAGGATAGATTGTAGTTGAACCTTAATGCGCCCCCAATTTTCAGAACTGGTTTATCCGGACGTGAAGGAGTTATCGTGGTATCCTTTTTTAAGGGTATAGTATCTTTTTTTATTGATGCAGAGTCTTGCGCTACTAGTGTTAAAGGTAAAATAACGGTAAATACTATACAGCTTAATAAGTGCTGTAATTTTATTTTCATAAATAAAGTTTATATACGCTGGCTTAATTGCCGCATATCATAAAATGCTTTAAATAAAACATTAATTAACAAATGCTCAGGGAGTAAATTCCCTGAATATTTAAACAGAAATTGTGCTGTTTCTTTCTAGAATTTAACGCTCAGATGGCGTCTTTAACAGCGGACGTTTAAACTAAAACCGAGGCAAAGGTAAGCAAAATTTATCGGTTTTTAGCCCCTGTGGCGGATATGGAACTAGAATGGGCCAGATTTGACGTGGTAAAAACAAGAAAAAAAAGGGGATAATTCAGCCGGTTTTTCGCTGTGAAAAAGACTAGAAATCCACTCCCTGCTTTATAGTCATAAATAGGGAGATCCAAGAATTACTGAGCAATAAAAAAAAGCGTGTCAGCAAACATAAGGCATGATTTTTACCGATATTGAAGAAGCATGGCTAAATCTCTTTGCTGTGATTTGAACCCGTAATTTCAGACAATCCGGGCAGCAAATCTGACTGCTGTGTAGAGGGCAGAAATTTCAGTCTTCAAAAGGACGATATTTTATTTTGTTTTTTTTTCTTTTTCAAAATATTCGTAGCTGAAATTAAGCAATTCTGACTTCTCACCCGACTCTTTTACTAATTTTTCAACACCGGATAAGCGCTGTTTAAAGGTGCTCAAAGTGACTGGTAATCCATTCTCCATTTTAAAGACCAGATGTGACCGTCCGACGGAAATTGTCTTGTCTAAAATCAGGTTTCCATTGCCATCATTAAAGAAGTTTTCGGTCATGACATTCATTTCATCATCGTCCGGATGCTGTTTATAATGGATGGTTAAGGGCAAATCCCAGTTCGTATTAGAATAAATGGTTATCGGTTGTGATAATTTATCAGCATGCTTATTCACTTTATGAAAAATCCTGCCTTTACGGATATAACGGTCTGTCTTGTGATTATGCACTGTAATTACTGTGTCCCCTGAATACTGAAACTTATTAAAGCTCCCTGAATGATTTATAAATTCATCAGGTGCACCGTCTTTATAGGTTACCAATAAAGTATCATTCGGGGTTTGCATTGCAGTCCACTGCCCTCTTCTGTTAAACACGAGCACAAAGCTTTTAGATGGATCAGCCGGATTTTCTACTTTCATCTTTTTAACACCTGTAAGCTTAAAAAGCTGTAATGGCAGATAACGGTCAGGGAAAAGCAAATCGAAAGCGAGATACATCGCCAGTCTGGGTGTAGGGTCTTTTTTATACTTACTGGCTGTACCAATTTTCACTTCGTACACAATATCCTGTGCTTGTACACGGTAAGCAAATAATAGCAGAAATAATAACACCATCCTTTTCATAAAACCTCCTGATATAAATATGGCCTGATTACTATACAAAGATAGTACATCAGGCCACAATAAAGAACTTGCTTATTTGCAGGTTCCAGCTATATTAAATAGTCTATTTTGCTAAATTATCAATCCATTTCCTGGCATTCACAAACGCTTCTAACCATGGAGAAACTTCGTCTTTGCGTCCTTCAGGATAGTTAGCCCAATGCCATTGGAACAATGAACGCTCAATATGCGGCATCATCACCAGGTGTCTTCCTGTTTTATCGCTCAGCATCGCTGTATTATAATCAGATCCGTTAGGGTTAGCCGGATAAGTTTCATAAGCATATTTTGATACAATATTGTATTGGTCTTCTGCATATGGCAACTGGAATTTACCTTCACCATGTGAAACCCACACACCTAAAGTACTTCCTGCTAAAGTGGAAAGCATTACCGAATTGTTTTCCTGTATAGTTAGTGAAGTAAAAATGCTCTCATGTTTAGCACTATCATTGTGTAACATCTTAGGTTTTTCTTCATGGTCTTCGTTAATCAGACCCAGCTCTACGAATAACTGGCAACCATTACAAACACCAACTGATAAGGTATCCTCACGTTTAAAGAAGTTGGTTAGTGCATTTTTAGCCTTCTCATTGTATAAGAATGCTCCTGCCCAGCCTTTAGCAGATCCTAAAACATCTGAGTTAGAAAATCCACCAACTGCACCAATAAACTGAATATCTTCTAAGGTTTCTCTGCCTGAAATTAGGTCAGTCATGTGCACATCTTTCACATCAAAACCAGCTAAATACATCGCATTTGCTAATTCTCTTTCTGAGTTACTTCCTTTTTCACGAAGAACAGCAGCTTTAGGTCTTGGTTTAGAAGAGTCAATAACTGGTTTTTTTCCGTCAAAATTTAATGGGAAACTATAGTTTAACACATGGTTTTTATAGTTATCAAAACGTTCTTTAGCTTTAACCGGCCCGCTTTGTTTCTGATCAAGCAGGTAAGAAGTTTTAAACCATACATCACGTAAATGATCAATATCAAAACTCCAGTTACCAGAAGCATTTTTAACCGTTAACTGAGCTGTTTCGTTCACCGTACCGATTTGATGATAAACTACCCCATTCGCATCCAAAATAGCTTCAGCGCTTGCATCTGCCTGGAATACGATACCGATGTTCTCCGCAAAAAGTGTTTCTATAATATCCTGGTCTCCTAAAGCGGAAAGATCAAGATCTGCACCCAGGTTACGGTCTGCAAAACATAATTCAAGAAGTGTAGTAATTAAACCACCACTGCCTATATCGTGCCCTGCTTGTATTTTTCCTGCTTTAACTAATTCCTGTAAAGTATTAAAAGTCGTTTTAAACTGCGCTGCATCTAAAATATCAGGAGTTTCAGTACCAATTTTATTTAAGATCTGTGCAAATGATGAACCTCCTAATTTATAACGGTCTCCCGAAAGGTTGATATAATAGATAGCACCACCACTTTTACGTAAAACAGGTTCTACCACTGCGGTAATATCATCACAATGACCAGCAGCAGAGATAATTACTGTACCTGGTGCGATAACTTCTCCATCTTTATATTTCTGTTTCATCGATAAAGAGTCTTTACCAGTAGGGATATTAATTCCTAAACTGATCGCAAACTCTGAACATGCTTTAACAGCTTTATATAAACGGGCATCTTCACCTTCATTTTTACAAGCCCACATCCAGTTGGCTGAAAGTGAAATACTTTCCAAACCATCTTTTAAAGGAGCCCAAACGATATTCGAAAGTGATTCTGCAATCGCGTTTCTGCTTCCTGCGGCTGGGTCAATCAGTGCTGAAAGCGGCGCATGCCCAATAGAAGTTGCGATACCGTCTTTACCTTGAAAGTCCAAAGCCATTACACCACAGTTATTCAATGGTAATTGTAATGGGCCTGCACATTGTTGTTTAGCCACGCGGCCACCTACACAACGGTCAACTTTATTTGTTAACCAGTCTTTACTGGCTACTGCTTCTAATTGTAATACTTGCTCCAGATAAGTATTCAGCTCAGCAGTATTATAAGTTACAGGCTCATATTTTCTATCAACCGTTTTATCCTGCATGATTACTTTTGGAGAACTGCCGAACATGTCTTCCATTTTCAGATCCATCGGTTTAGAGCCGTTGGTAGCAGATTCAAAAGTAAAACGATGATCACCAGTCACCTCTCCCACAGTATACATCGGAGCCCTTTCACGGTCAGCAATTTTCTGTAAAGTATCAATATTTTTCTGGCTGATCACCAGTCCCATACGTTCCTGAGACTCGTTACCGATAATTTCTTTGGCAGAAAGGGTCGGATCACCAACCGGCAGTTTATCTAAATCAATCTTTCCACCGGTTTCCTCAACCAGTTCAGAAAGACAGTTCAGGTGACCACCAGCTCCATGATCATGGATAGATACAATCGTATTGTGATCGCTTTCTACCATACCACGTACGGCATTGGCAACTCTTTTCTGCATTTCCGGGTTGGAACGCTGAATGGCATTCAGTTCGATACCTGAACCCAAAGCTCCTGTATCTGCTGAGGATACCGCAGCCCCCCCCATTCCAATTCTATAGTTTTCTCCACCTAAAACAACAATTTTGTCATTCAGGGCAGGTTTTTCTTTTTTAGCCTGGTCAGCTTTTCCATAACCTACCCCGCCGGCCTGCATGATTACTTTATCGTAACCCAGTTTCCTTGCGTCTTCTTCATGTTCGAAAGTAAGGATCGAACCTGTAATTAACGGCTGGCCGAATTTGTTACCGAAATCAGAAGCCCCGTTTGAAGCTTTGATCAGGATATCCATTGGAGTCTGATACAACCAATCTCTCTCATTTACCGCTTTTTCCCATGGACGATTTTCTTCCAGACGAGAGAAAGAAGTCATGTAAACAGCAGTACCTGCTAATGGCAAAGAGCCCTGACCGCCTGCTAATCTATCTCTGATTTCTCCTCCTGAACCTGTAGCTGCACCGTTAAAAGGTTCTACAGTAGTTGGAAAGTTATGTGTTTCTGCTTTCAGTGAGATTACTGAATCAAAGTCTTTAATTTCATAGTAGTCCGGCACATCAGCTCTTTTAGGGGCAAATTGCTGAACTCTGGGCCCTTTTACAAAGGCTACGTTATCTTTATAGGCTGAAACAATTCCGTTAGGATTAGCTTCAGATGTTTTACGGATCAGTTTGAATAAAGATGAGGGTTGTTCTTCTCCATCAATCACAAACGTACCATTGAAAATCTTGTGACGGCAGTGTTCTGAGTTGACCTGAGAAAAACCGAATACTTCTGAGTCTGTTAGCTTACGCCCTAGTTTCTCTGCAAGTTTATTTAAATAATCTACTTCTTCTTCGCTTAAAGAAAGACCTTCCTGCTGATTATACGCTGCGATGTCTTCAATTGGCAGAATTGACTCTGGTTGAAGGCTGATCGTATAAATCTCCTGATTGAGTTCACTGTATTTTTGAAACAGCATCGGATCAAAGTCAGTAAAGTCTGCCGTTGTGTTTTTGAACTCTTCAATTCTGATGATCCCGTGAATATCCATATTCTGGGTAATTTCAACAGCATTCGTGCTCCATGGAGTTACCATTGCAGCGCGCGGACCAATAAAGAACTCCGTCAAAACGGTTTCTTGTTTGAATTGGGCCCCGCCAAACAGCCAAGTTAACTTTGAAATATCTGACGATGAGAGAGTTTGCTCTGATTGTAAAGCAAAAACAGTATTAAGCTCGTTGGAGAAGAAATAAATCATGGTATGTTTTTATGGCGCAAATTTAATTTAAAAAAATTCTATGCCGCTATATATTGCAAAAATAGATGCAACAATTTGCAAATTCTACTTTAAGATGTAGAATTACAGGGCTGTTGCTCATTTCCATTTATTCACTTGTCCGGTTTTTTCCGTAAATTGGGAAGACAACGCCTGCATTCTTGATTGCAGCAATAATTTTCTGCCTTTCAGGGTCCTGGTAAATATCAAATTACAAGGGCCGACAAGACTTTTCCACTGCCCGGTAAAATATTCAGCAAGCTCCTTATTTCGGGCAAGTATTTCTGGAAGCGCATGGTAATCCTTCTGACTAAAAAAAGAAAATAGCCTGCTTTTTCTGACGATCACATAACGCGGATTATCAATTTCTTCCAGCACTTCCTTTAAAGCTTTTATAAATACAGAGTTTTCAAAGGTTGTTCCACCCGCCAGATGACAATAAATGGCACCATAGCTATCGTGGACAGCAATAATCTCCAATTTTGAAGGATCGGAGTGAATAACTTTCGCTTTAATCAATGATTTAAGCAGCACATTGGAAATCTGAAATACATCTTTTGAGATATCACGATATTTCAGATATAACCTGGCAGCAGTATAAAGCTGTTTACCACAAAAAATCAATCCCAAAAACCCTGCAAGCATCAGCCATTTAAAAAAAGATTCAGGAGTTTTCATGTACCGGAGTGAACGGAAAAATAGCCTGACCATATCTGCTCCGAAACTGAGGAGCCCAAAAAACAATTCAGCAAACAGATAAGCCATCGTTTTATTCAGATACATCTTTTTTATCTTTTGATAAGGCGCCCTGTCCGAAAAAGGAACACGGATTTCTTCTACCAGTGCTACTCCGGATTTTAAAGCGGTGTTCCAGTTCTCTTTTAATGATTCACGGTCACCCGCACCAATAAATGTTTCTTTGTTTCTGAGGGCAATTTCTTTATCCTCATGAATTCTATCAGGAATATTTAAACGCCCTAACCCATTTTCAATACCAGATTTCCCTTGAAATGAGACGCCAACGAAACCTCTGAATCTTCTTTTCAATACTTCAAAGTCATCACCACCCATCGCCGAAGTTGGATCTATACAGACTAAATGCCAGATATTTGCGGTTTTCCCCGGATTATCTTTTTGCGTTCTTATCGCCCTGCCACGCATTTGGTTAGACAAAACGAAAGAACCAACAAAGCTGGCCAGAATAAGTGAATTTATAGCAGGCGCATCCCATCCTTCCCCTAGCAGAGATTTGGTACCAATCAGGATTTCGATACCCCCAGCCTGAAAAATGGCAGTAACCAGTTGTATGATTGAATTTCTAAGATTTCCTTCAACCTGGATCAATAGATAATCTGGATCAAATGGTACAACCGACGTATTAATTTTTAAACATCCCGCAGCTTTTGACAAGACTTCAAATGCTGCATAAGCAGTTTTAGGAAGGATAACAATGGACCCCGTTAACACTCCTATTTTCATATTTGCAGGATTATTGCGCCTTAACTTTTCAAAAACAGGCATCACACCAATTTTATTCAACTCCATGATGTTCTCTGAAGCGTTCACATAAAATTCTTTCCTTATATAATCTGAAAGAATAACCATCCTCAGTGCTGTATTCATCCGTTGATACTCAAAATCAGCAATCTCTTTAATGCTATTTAACTTATTGGTACTGGAAGTTAAAAACCCTGTTACCTTCTTATTATGCCAGAAGCTGACCTGTTTGCCTTCAATTATACCATGATGAATTAATCGGTTTTCGAGCTTTCTCTGATGTTCCTGAAATGTATTGAAATGAGTATTGTCAAAAAGATAAAATTGCAACAGGGTTTCTATCCAGGTATAATCCAATATTGGGACATTGAATTTCTTATCTCCTATAACTTCAAGATGTCCATCCGGAATTTCTCTTCCACATGCTTTCAGAAAGATCAGACAAGCGGCATAAGAAGAGAAATTTTCATAAATCCATTCCAGATAGGCGGCAGGTTCTATCCAGACAGCCCAATTTTCTAAAGCAGAAATTAAAGTCTCATCAGCTTTGATTTCTAAATATAAACCAGATACATTTTTCCGGAAAGTCTGTATGCTTTGCACATCATCCGCTGTTGGCAAAGTAAAATGGATATAGTCCTGGTGTGGACATAAATCGCCCTCTATAACTAGTTCAGGCACAGAAATTTCTATATCAACCGGCCCGTTAAGTTCCAGATATCTTTGCCATTCATTCACAGAAACATCGTAAGGAGGCGTTGCCGTCAAACCAACAATAACAGGCTTAATCTGATTTTTAACTTTTGTCAAAGTCTTCCACCACTCATTTTTCAAGTGATGTGCTTCATCAACTATAATTGTCCTGACTTTCTGTTCAATCAATCCTTTAACAATCTGATCAAGATTCCTGTTATCGCTATTTTCTGTTTTTGTTTCTTCAATTTCCTCTTCAGTTTCAGTTTCATCAATACACAAATTATTACACGCTGCATGGAGTGCCTGATAGGTCACCACTGTCATAAACCCGGGTTTACGGATATCCGTTGATATCCAGCCAGGTATTTCATCATTTGATAAAAACAATTCACTAAAACGCTGAATCCATTGTGCCCTGATGGCAATGGTTGGTGCCAGAATTAAAACAGGCTGATTGAGCCGCAATGCTACTTCTAACCCCAGGATTGTCTTTCCCGAACCCGGAGGTGCGATGACATGAAGGTGCCCGTCTGTTAAATACCTGTCCAGCTGATCAAAAACGCGTTGCTGATATTTTCTCCAGCTATATTTAAACCTGATATCTTTTGGAAACTCAATCAACCTGATGTATTTATAAATTAATGATTCAAAATTTTAAAGTTGAGCGAAGTTAAATTTTCCCTCTCACTTCTTTTAATTTCATGATCATTGTTAATTGGATAGCTATGCTAATTGGTTATTCAGCGCTTTAAATTAGAAAACTCTTGCCGGATATCCTGATAACCGTTTTCCATTTCTATATTTGACA
Source organism: Pedobacter cryoconitis (assembly GCF_014200595.1). Lineage (NCBI taxonomy): Bacteria > Pseudomonadati > Bacteroidota > Sphingobacteriia > Sphingobacteriales > Sphingobacteriaceae > Pedobacter > Pedobacter cryoconitis. The sequence continues at coordinate 1,458,714 of NZ_JACHCG010000001.1, read as the reverse complement.
AAGATTTTTATCATCATGAATTTAGATATATTACTTCAGCAAGTTGCTTTTATCCACGAAATCGACAAGCTTAAATACATTCAAAGAAAAACCCGCCTTTTTAACAGTGACCGCAGAGAAAATGATGCAGAACACAGCTGGCACCTGGCTATGATGGCACTTACATTAGCAGAACACTCCAATGAGCCGGTAGATATTTTAAAGGTTTTAAAAATGTTGCTGATTCACGACCTGGTAGAGATTGATTCGGGCGATGTTTTTCTTTATGATACTATTGTAAATCACGACAATACAGAGGCTGAACGTAAAGCAGCAGAAAGAATATTTGGTTTATTGCCTGCAAAACAAGCAGAGGAATTTATTGCAATTTGGGAAGAGTTTGAAACAGGAGATACAGCAGAGGCCAGGTTCGCACGTTCTATGGATAGATTTGAGCCAATTTTACAGAATGTGTCTAACCAGGGCGGTACCTGGACTGAGCATAATGTACCTTATCACACCGTGATGGAGAAAACTGGTAAAATTGAGCATGGATCTAAAACAATATGGGATTTTACTGAAAAACTGATTGATGACAGCGTATTAAAAGGATATATAAAAAAGACAGACCAGGAGTAGAATCAAAATTGAGACAATAAAAAGTCTTCACTATCGGGTTTGCCATACGCATCAGCTTCGGTTAAATGACCATCCTGACCACTAACCCTGGTCAGTTTTTTTCCTTGTCTGAAAACTAACTGTAACCCATGTTCCTGATCCCAATCACATGCACAAGCAACCTGAACATAGAGGTCTTCTTGTTCATACAACCGCCTTGTCACATAAATTTCTGTAGGCTGCACGAATTTCCAGATCTCATTTTCATCTGTAATTGCCCTTAAATCATCATCTGCTTCATCTGGCTCCGCTAATTCAAGGAAATCTAAACAGTATTTATAAACGAGGTGGGTCACCGCTTTCCTGTCTGCGGAAGTCAACGCCAGAAAATGTTGCAAAGCATCATCAGCCTCCACTAAAAAGGTTTCATCATGCTCCCTGTCATAATCGGTAAAACTGATGCCTACCTTTTCATGATCAAAAAACGGGATCTCAATTTCTTCCCCTATCCACCAATCCGGAAGGCTGTCATCTTCAGTTAAAGTTCCGATTACTTTTGATATGATCTGTTCTCCCATGGCTGCTTTTTTGTGAAAAATTAAGCATTTTTATCAAGAAACTCATCATTGGTGTCAATATTACACTACTGTTAATCAATTGATAAGCTTATTTAAGGCCATTCAGAGGCACAAAAAAGCCCGTCCACAGGTTGAGGACAGGCTTTTTATCAGATCAGCATAAAGCCGTTATTTAAAGTATAAGTATTATTTTTTGCGCTCAGCATACAGGGCTTTTCCGTCTTTTAATGTACCAAACTCCCAGATGCCGTTTCCTTTTTTCAGGAACATCCCCCCATCAGGAGTTGTACTTGTATAAGAGTTTTCAGCTTTTTGGGTCAGGATAAAACTACCTTCCTTAGCAAATACTTCAGCCTGCTTTTTATCCTCTGAAAAGGCAACCCCAGCCATTGTACTTCCAGAAGGGTTTGATAGTTTCAAAGGTAACTCAAACGCACGGATACAGTTCTTCTTAAGTACGCTCCAGGTATAGCCAGCAGAAGCTTTACAACCATGAGCATCTGAATCTCCGCCTACCATCATACCAGGTGCAGCTGAAGCCGATGAGAATTGCGTTAGCACTGCTTTGATATTTTTGCCAGCACCTGCATCTCCTTTATAATTGACATTATCAATCTTCCAGGCGCCATTCTCTTTAATGACTACAATATCATCTTTCCATGTTTTAACGTTTGCGTTCTTATTGGTGAACTCTACAGTGACAACAGCTTTATCTCCTTCAACCTTAGTTTCACCAATTTTAAATCCGGTATACCCTTCATGCTGACTGGTAAAAATATCACCATCGATCGTCGCTGGCTTGTCCGTTGATTTTGAAGCCCTGACCTCTGCTGCTGATGCAGCTTCTTTTTCAAGCGCTTTGTCAATCAATACGGCTAATGAGGCCGAAAGCAGCCCTTTATCAGCACCGACATACTTGCCTTTGTAATATTTGTAAAATGTGTTAACCACCTTAGTGATCCCATTACTTTGAGAATTGTTACAACTGAATAAAAGTGTAATAACAATAAGAGGAAAAAATAGAATTTTGGTTTTCATAAGCTTAATATTTGGTTTTTAGCTAAAAATACTACTATCTAATATAAGCAATTATTCAGACAGGACAATAAATAATATCACCGTAATTAACCTATAAGTATTTGAATGATAACACAATAACTTTATTTATCAAATAAATCGTTTTTCTATCTTTTAGTTCTCTTGAAGGGTGCTAACTTTCGTTTACTACAGGCTCTGGAGCCAGGAAATCCGACAATCCCTTTTTAAGGTTTGGATGGGTTACATTTTTTAATCCGTAACGTACATCATCTATTTTCCAATTTCCATTTTGCCTGATCAGCTGCACTTCATCTGTCCAGACAATATCACCTTCCCGGTGGTTTGTGAATTCTACCCGTACTGTGGCCAGATCACCATCAGTTTTTACGCGCACTATTTTAAAAGAAGTATAACTCTCATACAAACTTGTAAAGATATCACCTTCTATCATGGCTGGTTTATCTGTTGACTTTGCCGCTTTCAATTCAGCAGCCGACTGATTTTCAAATTTAATTGCTTTGTCGATCAGCGTGGCGAGTTCTCTTGAAAGTAAGGTCTTGTTTACCTCTTCAAAAGGGCCTTCATAATTTTTATAAAATGCATTTACAGCCTTTGCTGCACTATTGCTTTTAGAATTAGTACAGCCGGATAAAATTACAGCAGTAATAATTGAGAACAGAATTTTGGTTTTCATCGGTATAGGGGGTTTGTTTTAGCAGGTATAATTTTTATTCTACGTGTCCTGAATAGATCGTCTTACCGTTTTTCAACTCTCCAAGTCTCCAGACATTATTTCTTTTTTCCAGAAATACACCTTTATCAGAAGCCTCGGTTTCATAGGCTGTTAAAGACTTTTTGTTGAGTACCCAACTTGTATTTTTTGTAAATACTTCTGCTTTTCTCTGATCATCGGAGAAGATGACACTTGCTGTGGAAGTTTTATCCATACTTCTTAATTTAAAAGGCAGTTCAAGCACACGAACACATCCTTTTTTAAGGTTGCTCCATTGATATTGATGACCAGCACACAGCCTGCACCGCTGATCATCAGCATCCGAACTTACTGCGGTAATTGGGGTCAGGAACTGCGATAAAACATCTTTAGTACTTTTCCCAAAAGCGCGTTCACCTTTAAACCGGACATTATCAATTTTCCAGGCGCCATTTTCTTTAATCAATTCTATATCGTCTTTCCACGTTTCAGTACCAGCCTTATTATTGGTAAATTCGATCTGGACAGTGGCTTTATCGTCATAGATACTGGTTTTCCCGATCTCATAAGAGGTGAAGCTTTCTGACAGACTGGTAAAAATATCACCTTCGATCTTAGCTGGCTTGTCTGTTGATTTTAAAGCTTTGAGTTCTTCTACAGACTTAACTTCTTCTGCAATTGCTTTGTTCACTAAAGAGGATAAACCTGTGGAGAGTAAGGTTTTGTCTACATCCTCGAACGGCCCTTTGTGCTGCGTATAGAATGCATTAATCACTTTGTTAATCTCATTATTTTTGAAAGGGTTACAACTGAATAAGAGCGTCGTTACGATCAATGATAACAGGATTTTTAATTTCATATAATTGTTTTTTAAAGTTTAAGAAGCTGCTTAAATAGCTTTTATAATTCGGTAAACGCGATTTAGCTGCAATACCCCTATCTCAGCTATGAAATATTTACCTTTGCGCGCATGATAAAAAGAATTATTTACAGCCTGTTATTCTTTTTGAGCTGTTTACCATTGATTAGCCAGGCACATGGCTATTGGTTTGCGATTAAGGGCTCTGGAAAAGTAAATCAGCCTGTGCAGATCCAAATCTGTTTTGGTGAAATTGATCAGTACAATATCCGTCACCGGGAAACCGGGCCGGAACTTGCTGAGCTTGGTGATTTTAAGGTCACGGTTATAGATGAAAAAGGTAAACACACCGTTGTCAGCATCTCCCCTAAAACAGACTGCTGGGAAGGAACTTTTATTCCTCAGGAAAAGGGAGTTTACCAGATTTTAGCACTCAACGAGTCTCTTCCGGTTGTAGATCGTTCTAAAACTGGCGGAAAGAATGTACGCCCTATCGACTATTTATGTGCAGCTTATACTGTTGAGCATACGGGCTATGTAGAAAAGCCTGTTCAGTTTTTAGATATTGTTACTGCTACAAAAGATCAAATGATTATCGTCAGAGCCTTTAACAATGGAAATCCGGCTGCTAATGGGACGAAACTACGGGTATTTAATCCACAGAACTGGGAGAAATCAATTGAAACCGACGCCCATGGTGAAGCTGCTTTTATGCCTGTAATGAAGGGCTTATATATTATCAGACAGGATTATAATTTAGCAAAGCCGGGTAATTATAAAGGTTTGCCTTACACCAGTATCAGATACCGTTGTAATTACAGTTTGTTAGTTGATTAACTAACAAACTGTAATTAATTTAGAATTTCAAGGTCAGGTTGGCCAGGTAACGTGCCGGACTTTGTGGTGTTAAACGTACAGACCAGGCTTTTTCACTGGTCAGGTTATCAACTTTAACCCCGATTCTGAAACGACGCTGATCATAAAATACAGTCGCATCAAACATCGTATAGCCAGGGATAATCACTTTAGAAGTTTTCGTATTGGTTTGATAAGATGAACTTCCAGAGTTCCCACCAAAACCAGCTCCAAAACCTTTCAATGCTCCTTGCGGAAATTTGTAACTCAACCAGAAGTTGACCATTTTATCGGGGCCTGATAAAGCAGGTCTTAAGCCCTCTGTATCTGGACTTCCCCCTATAGCCTTACTATCATTATAAGCATAACCAGCAATAATATTAAATCCGGGAAATGGGTTTGCAGTCAGTTCAATTTCTACTCCCCTGCTTTTTTGATCTCCATCCTGAATACTATAAGTATTATTAGCCACATCAGGACGAACAATATCTTTTACTTTGATATCATAATAACTGATTGTACCCACTAATTTATGATTAAACAGATCACCTTTAACGCCCATTTCTACCTGGTTTGCCTGTTCTGGTTTGACCATATCTCCGTTAATCTTAGTCCCGTTTTTATTGGTAAAAGAGTTCATATAACTTCCAAATAAAGACACCCGGTCTTTAACTACCTGATAAACCAATCCTAATTTAGGAGAAAGCGCCGTCTGACCAAAAGCTCCGGTATTAACGTCTGTAGCCACTACTGTTGTCCCGTCAGCCTGATAACGATCTAAACGAAGACTTACCATGGCCAGGAGCCTTTCATTGATATTAAAAACATCAGATGCATAAACCGCATAACTATTATCTGCATTAGCTTCATTTCTTATTTTTCCGGCTTTAGTAGGTGCCAGGTCATCAATAATCTTTTTGCTGATCCCGGCATTATTACCAGGATTAACGAAATTAACCTTTGGCCCCGTTACCTGAACCCTATCAAAAGTATTCGTATTGTTATAAAAATCAAGACCAACAACCAACCGGTTACGGTGTGATCCAATCTTGAAGTCTCCTGTAAAGTTTTGTTGAATGTCTGTTGCAATAAATGAAGTATAACCTCGCATCACCAGCGCAGTTAACTCAGTATCGGATACGCCGTTCAAGGCCGAAATATATCCTCTGATTGCAGTGCTGGATCTGGACATCACAGTTTGCGAAGTCCAATTTTCAGACATTTTATAATTAAACTGTGCAAATACGTTTACCATCTGTGTTCTGTAGGCTAAGTCATTATTTCCGAACAGCTTGTCATACGGAAATCCCATATCCCTGATATTTTGCACTTTGACAACTTTAGAAGCTGGATCTGTCTTTGTATAAGGGTTAAAACGGACAACCGATGTCCCTTCAGCTTGTCCATATTCCACATCAAACAACATGGAAAGTTTGTCTGTAATCTGATAAGAAAAACTTGGCGCAACGCTAAAGCTCTTGGTGTATCCCGCATCCTGAAAATTGTTTTCATAAGTGCCTGCACCATTTAAACGGAATAATACCGTTTTGTCTGCATTTAATGGTGTATTGATGTCAAAAGCCATTCTTTTATAATCCCAGCTACCACCAAATAAGGAAATTTCACCACCTACCCCATTATATGGTTTCTTGGTTACCCGGTTGAATAAGCCACCATAGCTGGACAGGTTATTTCCAAATAAAGTAGCCGAAGGCCCTTTAATAGCCTCTATACGCTCCAAATTAGCAGGGTCTATGGCAGTATAAGCAAAGCCAGCGACTCCGTTTCTCACCATAGGTTCAGTTTCAAAACCACGGGAACGGAAAGTTACCCTCCCCTGGTTCGCCAGCATTGGAATTCCAGAGCCAGGAACATTTTTAGAGATGCTGCCCAGATCAACTGCTAATTGTTCTTGAATAAGCTCTTTTGGAATAGAGATATAAACTTGTGGGTTTTCCAGGTTTTTCAAAGGAAGGCGTGCTGAATAAACACTCTCTTTCTTAGAGAATTTATTCGATGTACCGCCAATGATAACTTCTTGCAATGCCTGAACATTTTCTTTGCTTAACTGATAATCAGCTTTTATGGTTTGTGCTGCAATAACTGTTACAGCCAGATCTTTTTGAGCGGCACCTAACATCTGAATTCTGATCGTATGTTTACCGGGGCTAATTTTATTAAAAGAATAATGACCGTGTTCATCGGTCAATGTGTGTTTAGCCAGGTCAATTAAAGAAACTGAAATTGATCCGGCCGGCTGGCCGTCAACCAGTAAAACTGTACCAGATATATTTCCTGTGGTTTGGGTTTTTTGGGAAAAAGCGGTATAAAAAACCAGTGCTAAAAGTGTAGTCAGTAAAAATTTCATCAACTAATATGATATGAGTAAGTGTAATAATAACACCGGCAAAGATATACATTATCTGTAATCAGTCTAAATAGACTTTAGATAATCTCTCTCTTTGTAGTCAAGAGAATTGAGTCGCGATTCTCGTAATTTCAGCCTGAATTTTTGCGAACTGGGTAGTTTGAAGAAAAATTCAAGCAGATATACATTGATATTTGTCTCATTAAATAGATATTATAAAGGAGACACGCATATGAATCTGAAAGCGGGCACAACATCATCGGTAAGGAAAATATATGATCTGATTAAATTAGCACCGGTTATTTTATTGGGCTTAGTTGTATTGCTAAGCTGTGGATTAATATTTTTATAAATATTGATCCATTATCAATGACATTTATCGCAATGCTTAACCTATTTTTGTATAGATGTCAACTACCAGCTACAGATCATTCAGGCTCTATGGATATCCCAGTTTTGGTTTAATCCTCATCCTGTTATTTTTCTTAATTAATCCTTACGAGCGTTCCATTCACAGCTGGAGACAGTTTTCTTTTTTGGATTTCATTTTCGTAGACGTATTGTTAACGATGTCTTATGCTGCCCTGTTATTTGAAACAGGTATACAGCTTACCTTAAGACTGAACAGGAAACTTCCCTGGGAAAAGAAAATCATGACCAGGTTTGTTGTGCAGTTTCTTTTGCATATCTCCCTGGTTTCTATTACGCTTATTCCCATTTTCCAGATTGAGCTTCCTAGTAAATTTACGGCCGATCAGCTCTTGTTCCGCCAGATTATTATCTTCAGTTTTATCTTTTCTTTGTTAGCCACAGCTGTATTTGCTGCCGAACACTTTTTCCATAAATGGAAAGATATACAGCTGGAAACCTCCATTATGAGGCAACATGCAACCCAGGCACAACTGGATGCTTTAAAACTTCAATTAGATCCGCACTTTCTATTCAATAATTTAAGTACACTGGCCTCGCTTATTCCTGATCACCCTGCACGATCAGTTGATTACGTGATTAAACTATCATCGATTTACAGGTATATGTTGAATAACCGGCCACAAAATATCATTTCTATCAAAGCCGAACTTGAATTTATCCATGCTTATTTATTTTTATATCAGACCAGGTATGGTGAGGCTATACAGGTTAATATTTCCAATCTGGAAGAATTAAGTGATAAAGGTATTGCTCCTTTAACACTCCAGCTGCTTATTGAAAATGCGATTAAACACAATTCTTTCTCGCTGGAATCCCCATTAAAGATAGCTATCTACCCATTGGAAAATAAATGGATCGTAGTCAGAAACAACAAATCCGTTAAAGTTTCCAGCGAACCAGGTTCACAACTGGGTTTGAAGAATATCCGGGAACGATACTTGCTGTTAGGTGATGGAATACCTGTAATCAATACAGAAGAACACTATTTCGAAGTCAAAATACCCTTGTTGGTCAATAAAAAAACTTAATACATGCTGAGCGTTTTAATTATAGAAGATGAGCTTCCGAATGCAGTCCGGTTAAAAGAAATGCTGACTAAAATAGATGACACCATACAAATTACTGGTCAGTTACAAACAATCAGGGCGAGTATACAATGGCTGAGTGAAAACGAGCATCCGGATTTAATCTGCATGGATATCCGTTTAACAGACGGACTAAGTTTTGAGATTTTTAACCAGGTTCAGCTCCAGTCACAAGTTATCTTTATTACCGCTTATGATGAATATGCGCTCCGGGCTTTTGAAGTCAATGGAATTGATTACCTTTTAAAACCACTTGAAGCAAATAAACTCGAAAACAGCATTCGTAAGGTTAAAAATATGATCGGTAAAGCAGATCATTCCGGAATGCAGGAAATCCTTCAGAAAATCGAAGTCAAAGCACACGTTTACCGCTCCCGGTTTCTGGTCGCCTACCGGGATATGTTTGTACCAGTGATCACCACAGATATAGCTTATTTCACTTCTGAGAATAAAAAGAATTACCTGACTACCCACCAGGGTCAGCATTATATGATTGAAGAAACACTGGAAGAGCTGGAACAAGAGTTAAATCCGCAGGACTTTTTCAGGATCAGCCGCCAATATATTGTGTCTGTCAAATCTATTCATAAAATTTATCAGTCATTCAACGGTAAATTGAAAATTGAACTGATCCCCGCAAATGATACCGCCATTTTGGTGAGCCGGGATAAATCAGTAAGTTTAAAAAAATGGTTAAATAGTTCTTTCTAAAATCAGCGAATGCATGGAACCTAATGATGTAAAAATATCCCGTAAGAAACCTATTTTCCCAGTCACACCTGCTTTGCAAAAGTATTTGAGAACTTATCAGCGGGATTCAAAACTTCCAATCACTTACAACGATTTGTTAGTTTTTAACGAGGCTTATCCGATTATGGATAAATATGGCAAAGACTCCCTTTGGGAAGGGCCGATCTATCCCGCAGACAGGATTGAGCAGTTACATAATGGCCTGAAAGTTATTTATGCCAATTTAAAAGCATCTGGTAACCTGCGTATTGTACAGCATAAATATATCGAGAAAATCGAATATTGCACTTTTGGTAATACACATCCTTTCCGGATTAAAATTGTAAACCGTTTAAATGATGTCTATGACTATTTTTATGTTAAAAAAGCAGATGCATCCCGGATTTACGGTCTGGAGCTGGAAGAAATCCTGTCACCAAACCAGGTCAATTATCTTGTAGATGGAGAAACACTAATTGAAGAGCATGTAGCCGGAATACCAGGAGATGTTTTCGCAAAGATGTATTTGCACAATCCTGAATATAACCCTACCCGTATTGCAAAAGAATTTGTGAAATTCAACGAACGTTGTTTAGTCATGTTATTAGGCGATATGCGGGCTTATAATTTCGTAGTACAGATCACACCCGACTTTGACGACATTCAGTTCAGGATCAGAGCCATTGACTTTGATCAGCAATTTTATGAGGGAAATATCAAAGTATACCTTGCACAGTTCTTTAAAGAGAACCTTCCTTATGTAAAGATGTGTATGGAACAATTATCTGATAAGACTTTCCTGCAATATCAACAGGAAGAGAAATCTTCGATCTTACACCGCGTCCGTAGTGAACGCCATCGGCTGACTGATTTACGGGATGTCTCCAATATGGAGATACTAACCACACCAGAAAACATAGAAACACTGAAAAAAGGAATGTCAGAACATTTTGCTGATCAGAATTACCTGAGCTGTAAAACGATGACTGATATTGTAGAATTGAACATTAAAAACATCATCAGGCAGGTGAAATTATAGCCGTTAAGACGGGTTCGGATCAAGCACCAATTTACTCCATCCTCCTTCTCCGCTAGCCTTTAACTCTTTTTTACGTTCTTCCAGTATCTTCTGCATCTTACTGTTATACGCCCAGCATGTGCTCTGCCTTATCAGCAATAATCCTGAGAGTTTATGGGAAGAAATCTTCCCTTTTGTAGAATATACCAGAAAAAGCATATAAAAAGCTTTATTGATCGGGATCTTGCTATTTTGGAAAATAGTATAGGCGATTACTGATTCATCATAACCACACTTGGTACATCTTCTGCTATAGGGTAAAAAACCAGCCAGAAAGAACGTATTCGTACATTTACGGCAGGCATATCCTTTTGCCCATTTCAGCTCGGAAAGATATTTAAAACAGGTTTCCCTATCCGGATAAATCTTACTGAACTCTGCAAAATCAACATGGTCAGACATGACCCTGGCTTTGGTAACCTTCTCTATATTTAAATGCAGCTCCTGATTATCCTTTTCGAGCATCGTATTCATTAAGGAGATTTCCTCATTCTGTTTTTCAATGATAGAAGCTTTCAACCTTACTTCCTGCGTACGCTCATCAACCAGTGTAGATAATTCCTTGTTCAAAGTATCTTTCAGACTTTCATTTACCTTTAATTGATGGATCATCCTTTTTTGCACTTCACTTTCATTTTTACGCAAGGTCCTTACACGCTCGCCAATGGCAAAAGACACGAGGATCATTTCAAATATAAAACAGAAACTCAGGCTATAGTAAGTAAATGGCCCATAGGGCATCCAGGGTACATTTAGTAACAACAGGATCTTGATCAGGAAGCCAATAACCAGAAATGTATAACCAATCACGAAAAACATCGCCGGACGGTAACGGTTTTTCAGAATATGAATACCAGTTCCATAAGCGACCAGTAAAGGGATCAGTTCTACTAGTTTATAGCTGAAAAGATGTGTATTGAACAGACAGATTATAAAAAACAAACTGCGTAAAATGATAATCCAGATAATTAATTGATAAAGCTTTGGAGCTTTAGCTTTGACGTAAAGAAAATTAAGTGTGAACATCAGCGCGAAAACACTGCTTAAGTACAAGGTAAAGCCGATTCCGTATTCATTCCATAAAGGCCAGTCTGGCCACAAGTATTGAAAAGCTATACCATCAATGCTCATTTCGTACAGGCCAATACTCAGGTTATACAATACATAATAGAGATATTGCATCTGTCTGACCGCAAAAAACATGAGCAGGTTATACAAACTGAAAACGATGACCATGCCATAGAAAAGTCCGAAAATCAGATATTCATTCAATGCATATTTCACGAACCAGCGGATATCTCTCAACACCATAATTGCACTTACTGATTGCGACGATTTTATCCTTACATAATAGGTTAACGTTGCGTCAGCATCATTGTTAAGTTCATAAATGAAGTTCTTATGCTGATATTCTCTTTGACTGAATGGATAGGCAGTACCGGAATAGTGCGCCTGGTAATGACCATTGCTATCGGGTACAAATAATCCAAAATGATTAATTGACTGATCAAAGAATTCCAGTATCCAGTTTTTAGCAGACGCTTTGGAATGCTTTATTTTAAACTTGTACCAGTAAGCGGAGGTAATGTGATAGTTTTTTGGTGTATATCTATCATTAATAAGAAATTTTGACTGAACAGCAGGTTTTAAAATATCAGTTAATTTTAAAGTGTTCGTACTATCTTCCAAATACTCAATTTCCCCATAAGAAAAAATATAATGAGGGACTTTATCATTGATAGAAATGATCTTTTGTGCATAAGACAGTTCAGTTGTCAGCATTAAAGACAAATACATGACCACAAGGATTCTAACCAAATGGCCTGTAAAATAGATAAATACAGGTTTAGTCATTAAAAATTGTAAAGATGTTAATCACAGGATGACTAAATATAATCAATTGCAATGAACAATTTAACAATCAAATAACTGACCTGACCAATGAAAGTCAGGCCAGTTGAGTGCACTAATTGATTTTATTCACAACTAAATTATCGTAATAGATATAATCTGTAGTATTTGCTTTCCATTCTTCCTGGCTTCCTCCTCTAAAAGTGTGGAATGTAAGCTTATTGATTAATCTCTGACTATCATTTGTAGTCCAGCGAATATCATTATCCAGAATGGTTTGTCCATTAATAATAATCTGAGCATGTCCGTTGGTACTAGAACCTGTATTGCTTTTCACATACATATGGACATGATACCAAACCCCTTTTTGAAGAGATCCGCTTGCAGGGAAACGTTTGGTATAAGTATCGCCAAATTTGGTAGGCTGATCTTTGTGATAAACATAAGGCTGAAAGAATACCCGGTCTGCACTTGGTGAATACCACATTAAACGGAGTGTTCCACCATTTCCGTCCCATCCTGGATCTCCGCCAGTATTCCCTTCACCAATTGCGAAGCCGAACCCGATCTTTCCTCCTCTGCTAAAATTGAAATTGCTATGAAACTTTACATCATAATCCAGTTCGTAAGCAGTTCCCTGGCTCAAATTCACATTTCCAACCAAACCGCCTGCCGCCGAAAGGGCATTTGGCAATAAAGTAATTCTTAATCCATTAGAACCGTCTTTTCCATTAGTCACAAAAGCCCTGGATTCTTGCCACCCCGAAATGTTTCCAAAATCTGCGGCCGCCTGTGAATTGGTATAAGTTGAGCCGTTGGTCCGGTTTTCCCAGTTCAGATTGATATCTCCATTTACCGCATTAACTTCAGTTGTTGGAGCTTCCTGATCCTTGTTCCCCGATTCGTTTGTATTGACGTCTTTTTTACAAGCTGTCCCGAATAAAACTGCCAGCAAAACTATACTAGCCATCAACTGTCTTTTAGTAGTCTGTTTTTTCATTAGATAAATATTTGGTTTATAAATTGGTTGCTATAAATTTAAAGGAGTTTTATTGATATAAACAAGAGAATAATATCACAATTAACTGTATATCAAATAATTAAAAAACAATTGATACGCTATAAATCATAGATTTTTTAACACAACAAGCGCCTTTATCAGCCTGTAACCAATTTAACTTCTACCTCATTTTATCTTTGATACGCTTACACCACAAAAAAATATTTATTCTTTTTCGATTGCCCGGTTGTAATCTTCAAAAGATTAGTGTCATATAATAAACCCCTGAAGACGCAAATGATAACTTCTTCAGGGGTTTTAATCACATTAATAGTTTTTATGAATTCTGCCGTTGTACACATCATCCCAGGTGATATACGGATAGAGGTTATACTTTTTGGCTTGAACCTCAAATAAAGCCTTCAGTTCTTCCAGTTTCTCCGGATATTTTTTAGCCAGGTTAATTCGTTCGTTAAAGTCTTCTTTGAGATTATACAATTCCCAAACATTCTCTTTATAGTTTTTCGGAATTCCTTCTTTATTGTTCGCTACATCAATCAAATCAGGATGGTAAGGTAAAGCCGCCTTCCAGCCATCATTATAAATTGACCTTGCCCCAAATATGTAATAATGCTGAACAAGATGCCTTGCCGGCGCTTTTGCATCATCAAAAGAGTAAACCAGCGATGTCCCCTGAATGGAATCCTGCTTTATCCCCCTGATATAGTCAGGAGCTTTAATTCCGGTATATTCTAAAGTAGTAGGTAAAAGATCAATCACGTGGCTGTATTGTGTGCGGATACTTCCTTTATCTTTAATCCCTTTAGGATAGTAAACTATTAATGGATTACGCGTCCCTCCTTCTGAATCGGCATCTTGTTTCCACTGTTTAAAAGGAGTATTTAAAGCTTGTGCCCAGCCCAGAGGATAATTCCCCTGAATAGCATCCGGCGTTCCTATCTCACTGATTACTTCTGTATTATGTTTCAGCGACTCTTGCAAAGTCAATTTTGCAGAAGCAGCGCGCTGTAAGTCAATGGTTCCGTTCAAAGTCCCCTCTTTACTTGCGCCATTATCGCCAATAATTACAAAGACCAGTGTATTATCCAGCTGTTTGATCTCTTTCAGATGCGCAATCAACCGGCCAACTTCATGATCTGTATAAGTCAGATAACCAGCATATACTTCCATAAAGCGGGTATATAATTTCTTTTCTTCCACCGTTAGCTTATTCCATGCTTTAATATTCTGATTACGTTCCGGTAATACAGCATTCGCAGGAATAATACCCAGTTTTTTCTGTCTGTTGAAGACTTCTTCTCTGAATACATCCCAGCCTTTATCAAATTTACCTTTATACAGATCGCTCCATTCCGTGGCTACCTGATGAGGAGAATGTGTTGCACCCGGCGCATAATACAGGAAAAAAGGTTTACCAGATTTTGCCTGCTGCTGTCTGTCAATAAAGCTGATCGCTTTATCTGTAATCTGCTCATTTAAGTGTCTGCCATCAGGTTTAACATGTGCGTTATCTTCTACTAAATCAGGCTTATACTGGTCTGTAGCTGAACCTAAAAAGCCGAAGAAATGGTCGAAACCTTTGCCCAGCGGCCATCTGTCAAATGGCCCTGCATCCGATGCATCTTCATCAGGGGTCAATCCATATTTCCCCACTGCAAATGTATTATACCCGCTTTCACGGAGAATTTCTGCTATTGTTCCTTTATCTGAAGGAATTCTGCCGTCATAACCCGGAAAACCAGCGGACATCGCTACATGAGAAAAGCCACCTTCATGAACCGAGTGACTATTCCTTCCGGTCAATAGTGCCGAACGTGTAGGTGCACAAATTGCTGTAGTATGAAAATTAGTATACCTTAATCCTTCATTCGCCAAAGTATCAAAAGTAGGTGTATTGATAACTCCTCCCAAGGTACTGGTTGCGCCGAAACCGACATCATCCAGCAACACCCAAACTACATTTGGCGCTCCTTTTGGAGCCGTCTGTGGCTTAGTCCACGATTCTTTCGATTCGGCAAGGGTCCTGCCGATTACCCCTTTAAAAGCCTCTTGCTGCTGCGTAATATTCTGCGCATAACCAGCTGTATAACCTAACCCGGCCATGATAGTGACCAAAGCAATTATTTGTTTCTTACTCATGTCTTTTCGTATTTATAATTTTTTCTATTTCTGCTGTGGATGATAATCCTGCTTTTCTCCAAACCTGTTTTCCACCCTGATACAAAACCAGGGTCGGCAGTTGACTAACCTTTAATTCTTTAAGCAACAAAGTATTGTCATAGGCTTCAATCCGGATTACTTTGGCTTTAAAGCCCTGCTGTTTTTCCAGAGAATCAAGCACCGGTATCAGTTTTTTACAAGCACCACAATATTTAGAACCAAAGTCAACTAAAACCAGTTCCGAAGATTCACTTAAGGTTTTAAACTGTGCTGAAGATAGTGCCAGCCCTTTTTTAGTCGTACTCACAATAGGATATCCTGAACCAATCCAGTTCGCAATCCCACCCGGCAAAACATGAACTTCTTTAAAACCTTTAGCTCTTAGTTCTTTTGCCACAGACACGCTCCGGCCATTGGCTATAGAATAAACGAAAACAGGTTTGTCTTTAACCAGCGCGTCCACTGCTTTCGCATACCCGGTTGACGCAGGATCAATATTGATCGCCCCTTTTAAATGATTTTGACTAAACTCTTCAGCAGTTCTGGCATCCACAACCTGTGCACCAGTCACTTTAGATTTAACTTCAAAATCAGCCAGTGTTAAAAAAGATTCCTTTGTCCCGGAAGCCGCCGCCGCCTCATTAGCATTAATTTGCTGTGCCTTAACTGCCATTCCAGATACCGAAATGAGTGCGATTAAAAGTAGTTGTTTGATATTTTTCATATTTATTTGATTTTGTTCCAATCTCTGACACCAACTTTTGCTGCCCATATTTGATATTTTTTCTCCATTTGTTTAACCCGGTCAGGATATTTCGTGGCCAGATCATAAACCTCTGTCCTATCCGTTTTAAGATTGTATAACTCCCATGGCGCATTCAATTCGGCAACCAGCTTCCAATCTCCGTCCCTGATTGCCCTGCTCCCTTCATGTTCCCAATAAAACGCATCATTTCGTCCTGTTTTCTTACCTTTAAATACATCCAGTAAACTACGTCCTTCCAGTTTCGTTAACGGATTCCCCTTAAAAGTCTCTGGATATTCAATTCCGGAAAGCTCCAGCAATGTGGGCAGCAGATCTATAAAGTGTGCCGGCAAATCACTGCTGGATCCAGCCTCAATCAAACCCGGATAGTAAGCGATAAAAGGACTTGAAATACCGCCTTCGTGCGTATTTTTCTTAAATAACCGGAAAGGTGTATTACTTGCATTTCCCCAGGGGGCTTCATAACTGTCTATTGAGTTCACACTCCCGGGGACCCCGTTTTTCTGTGTCACGTAGTCCCAGTTTTTAACCTCATCCGCACTTCCGCCATTATCTGAAAGAAAAACAACCAGCGTGTTTTTATCCTTTTTCAGCTCTTTGATCTTATCCAGTATCTGGCCAATGCCCGCGTCCATCCGGTCAATCATCGCTGCATAAATTGCCATCCGCGTATCCCAAAGCTCTTTCTCCGGTTCAGACAAAGAAGACCATGCTTTTACATTTTCAAATCGTGGAGATAACACCCATTCTTTTTTGATAATCCCTAAAGCCTGTAGCTTTTTATATCTGCGTAGCCTCAGCTCATCCCAGCCATTCAGATATTTACCTTTATACTTTGCAATATCTTCTGGTAATGCCTGAATAGGCCAGTGGGGTGCATTATAGGCTACATATAATAAAAAAGGATTGGGCTGATCTTTAATTTCATCCAGAGATTTCAATGCAAAATTTGTAATTGCCTGTGTCAGATATAAGGAGGTATCCTGGCGCTGAACTTCCTGACCATTCAGTAAAAATGTAACCACCCGGCCATCATTATACAAAGGCTGCGAGTTAAAATAACTGCTCCCATTGTTCTGCAACGTGAACGATTTATCAAATCCTCGGTTTACTGCCCAGGCAGAGGGTACCAGGCCAACATGCCATTTTCCCGAAACAATAGTGTTATACCCGCCTGTTTTCAATAATTCTCCCATAGTTGCACAATTGGAATTCAGAAATCCCTGATAAGCCTCAGATCCTTTATTCTGAACCATATCACCTACGCCTGCCTGATGCGGATAAAGACCGGTCAGCAAGGCCGCACGCGACGGACAACATCTTGCTGCATTATAAAACTGGCTCATCACCAACCCTTGTTTGGCCAGTTTATCCAAAACCGGGGTATGAATTTCAGAACCAAATGCACCAATATCCGAGAAGCCTAAATCATCAGCCAGAATCACGACAATATTAGGTTTAGCTTGCTGCGCAAAGGTTTGTACAGCAATTATCACACAAAACAAAATCAAGATGACTATACGCTTTTTCATATTTTCCCTATTTACCAGCCAGCATTTTGTTTCAGCTTCGCATTCAGATCAATCTCCTGCTGAGGAATTGGGAACAGCAAATGTTTAGGTACGGAAACATTAGTTTTACCTACCTTTTTAAGTGCATCTTCCAGAATAATTTTCCCTGTAGCATCTTTTTCTCTGATCAGATCAAACCAGCGCTGGTTCTCCCAAACCAATTCAAGCCTGCGATCCAGATAGAGTGCGTCTCTGAATTGTTCTTTAGATAAAGCGCTCAAAGGAGTTAATCCAGCACGTTCACGAACACGGTTATAAGCTGCATAAGCCTTCGCTGAAGGCCCGTTTACTTCATTCTCAGCTTCTGCCAAAATCAACAGTACTTCAGAAAATCGGATCACAGGCACATTCGCAGCAGATTCACTAAGATTTGCAGCTTGTGTTGGATCCCAGTATTTATTCAGGTAAGGAATAGAGTCACCAGGAATAGATTTATCGACCAAATCTCCGTACCACTTTCCATCAGAGCCTAAAAACCGGGTAACAAAAGTCCCGTTTCTCTTTCTCTTATCATTTGCACTATACAATTTGTAGATGCTAAAATTCTTATCAGTTCCCTGCGTATAAAACCTAACCTGGTCTGCGTAAGAGCCAACTATACCCGGAACTCCGGAACGTGCCCCTCTTGGAGCCTGATTATTTCCCTGCCCTAATGAATTAGATTTGAACTGGGCAGACAAAATATGTTCTTTTCCATTTTTAAAAGCAGGGAGAAATACTTGCGAATAATCAGCAAACAAATCATATTTATAAGGGCTCGAACCTGGGCTATATGGATAAGGGCCGGCTACTTCTTCAGCTTTTGAAACTGCATCCGTCCATTTTCCTTGCGTCAGATATACTTTTGCCAGGATCGATTTTGCAGCACCAGCAGTTGCCCTTCCCAGATCTGCGCCAGTATAAGCAACCGGTAATGCCAGTGCAGCCTCTGTTAAATCCTTTTCAATCTGCACATAAACTCCCGGAGCAGGTGTTTGTTCTATCGCAAAATCTGTGATCGTAACGCCATCCTGATCATGTAAAATCAAAGGAACAGGCCCAAACAAACGGACCAGATTGAAGTAATATAAAGCACGGAGTAACTTCGCTTCCCCAACCAGCCTGTTCTTAAGGTCATCTGTTAAAGCAGCATCCGTTATTGCCGGAACTTTATCAATCGCAATATTTGCTTTCTTTATTCCAGCATAATGCTGCTGCCATAACTGCAATACTCTCAATCCCGTAGAGGAATGATTGAGTACAGCCTGTGAGCGCACATCAGCATTTGTTGCACCGGGGCCCGGATCAATATCATCAGACATAAAATCCATGCCTGTGGCAAATAAAGTATTATATGGCGTTTGAACAGCAGACCCGCCAGAGTTTAAAAGGAAGTAAGCAGCATTCACTGCATTAATTGCATCTGCTTTAGTTTTATAGTAGTCATTTGCAGGAATAAAAGAATCCGGATTCTCTTTCAGTTTAGCGCAAGAACTAATTACCCCAAGGGTTAAAGTCAGTATAAAATAGGTTATAGTTTTCTTCATCATATCAGATTAAAAGGAAAGTGTAGCCCCACCCATGATGGTTTTACTATTCGGATAAACACCATTGTCCACGCCAGAATTGATCGCAGACTGTCCATTGTAATTTGCTTCAGGATCATATCCTGTATACTTGGTCCATGTCCATAAATTCTGTGCAGAAACATAAAATCTAACCGATTTTATCCCTGCTTTATTCAATAATCTATGGGGTAAAGTATAGCCGAACGTGACATTTTTCAACCGCAGATAGGAAGCATCTTCAATAAAGCGGTCAGAAATTGTAACTGCCGGATCTGTATAAGCATTATGTATATCAGTATTCGTATTAGAAGCGGTATAACGGTTCAGTAAAGTGCGCGGTGCATTCGTATATCCTGTGCCCAGTTCTAAAGTCCCGTTGTTCTGATTGTATAGCTTATTTCCGTAGGAAGTTTGAAAAAACACAGACAGATCAAAACCCTTATAACTTATATTATTCGTGATTCCACCTGTAAATAAAGGCTGATTAGCAATAATATACCGGTCTCCAGCCTGCGTAATTTTGCCATCCCCATTTTTGTCAACATACTGCTGTCCACCGGCTGTTTTATTACCTGAAGGAGTCAAAGCCTGCGCGGGAGGGGTACCTGCCGGAATAAGCCCATTGGTTTTGTAAACAATAAAAGATCCGATCGGATAACCAACCGCTGCAACAGACGGCAATGAACTATCAGGGATCAGCTGGTTTACGTTATCAAGGCTAAGTACTTTATTTCTGTTGACTGCAAATATCACATTCGTAGACCATTTAAAGTCCCCAACCAGGTTTTTCGTATTTAAACCCAGTTCAAAACCTTTATTCTGCACAGCGCCAATATTCTGATAAATCTGGCTTTGAAGCGTTGAAAAATCAAATAATCCACTCGTAGCAGGTACAGTAATGTTATATAACAAGTCAGTCGTTTTCTTATAATAAACATCTGCGACCAGGGTAATCCGGCTATTCAGCAAAGCCAGATCAATTCCGAAGTTATACTGCGCAGTTTTCTCCCAGGTCAGGTTAGGGTTCGCATTTGTACCCGGCGCATAACCAGAAACATTACTTCCATTAAAATTATAACGGTAAAAAGTTTCTCTCGAATAAGATTGGTATGGAGGGATCTCCTGGTTACCAGTCACCCCAGCACTAAAACGAAGCTTTAAATTCGTGATTACCTGGTTACCTTTTAGAAAATCTTCCTCAGTAGCATTCCACGCGAATGCAGCAGAAGGGAAAGTTCCCCATTGATGACCATCTGCAAAACGTGAAGAACCATCTGCCCTTAATGTTAAAGTCAACAAATACTTATTCTTGTACCCATAATTTGCCCTGGCCAGAAAAGATCTTAAAGCAGTAGCATAAGAAGAAGAAAATGGTGTCTGAGAGATAATCCCGGAAGAAAGATCATTGTAACTGGTTTCATCGGTCGCAAAACCAGCAGCCCCGGCAATAGATCCTTTGGTCACAGCAGATTCTTGTGTATAACCAACTAATACGTTGATATTATGATCATTGTTGATCAGCCTGGTATAGTTCAGCGTATTTTCATTGAGCCAGCGTGTGGTAAATAAGGTACCTACCTGCGCAAGACCAGAAGTCCCGGTACCTTCATATACTGTAGACGGGAGGTAACGATTCTGTTTGTTATCTACGATTAATACCCCTGCTGCAACCTTTGCCTGTAATCCGTCAATAATCCGGTAATCTGCTGAGGCATTTCCTAATACTAAATTAGTCCGCGTTTCATTCAGCTGATTATATAGTGTATTGATCGGATTTCCATAAGTTCCCTCAAACGGGCTTTTCAAATAGAATGAGCCATCCGGATTATAAATAGGAACTGCGGGTGTCATCAATAACAGGTTGGGTACAACCGATTGGGGTGCAACCTGAGCCTTTGAACTGCTCCCTGCGATGTAAGAAACGATTTTTAACCGTTCATTGTATTGATGTTCAACATTCAAACGACCAGAATAACGCGTAAAATCAGTATTTTGCAATACACCGTCTTGTTTGAAATAATTACCTGAGATCGCAAATTTTGTTTTCTCCGTACCAGTTAAAATAGACAGGTTGTGACTTTGAATAGCTGCCTTACGAAAAGCAGCGGCCTGCCAGTCTGTTCCAACTCCCAGGGCATCGATTTGTGCCTGTGTGTAATAGGGCGCTTTCCCGGCATTGATTAATGCATCATTCCTGAGTTGCCCCCACTCTGTCGCGTTGAGTAGCGGAATTGTTTTTACCACTTCCTGTGTACCGTAATAACTATCAAAGTTGATGGACGATTTTCCGGCAGTTCCTTTTTTAGTATTGATGATAATTACCCCGTTTGCCCCTCTTGACCCATAAATTGCCGTCGAAGAGGCATCTTTTAAAACATCAATAGACTCTATGTCTCCAGGATTTATGGAAGAAAGCAGGTTGATTTTAGGGCCGCTGGTTACACCTGCATCAGCTAGTTTTTCGTCGTTATAAAATGGAAAACCATCTATCACATATAAAGGTTGTGAACCTGCTGTTAGTGAAGCCGTTCCTCTCACCTGAACACTCACCCCTCCCCCAGGCTGTCCTGTTGATTGTGTAACCTGAACCCCTGGAATTGAACCCTGAAGCAAACGTTCTGGTGAACTTACGGGCTGTCCTTTTACTTCTTCCAGCTTAATAGAAGCTACAGATCCGGTAATATCTTTTCGCCGCTGAGTTCCGTAACCGACTACCACTACATCGTTCAAATTGTTAGTCGCTTCTTTAAGCAAAATCTCAACAGGGCTGCCATCCACATTCAGTTCTAACTTTTCGTAGCCGATAAAACTGATGACGAGTGTGTATGGAAATTTCTGACCTGTTTTAAAATTGAATTTCCCTTTGTCATCAGTCGCTACTTTATGGGTAGTTCCTTTGATTTGTACCAGAACACCGGGCAAAGCTTCTTTAGTTTTATCATCCAGCACCCGGCCAACAAGTGTTGAATTAATCAATGGCTGATTATCCTGCGCCAAAGTTATTAAAGGAGTGGCCAGTAATGAAAAAATGACAAATAGTATAAAACCGGCAATATTATTCATTGCCGTATAGATTAAAGCCGGGACATAACTCTCCCCGGCTTTAGCAAGATTTTGCATATTAGTATGATTTAAAATGACATGACATAAGCAGGTCCAACGCCAATTGATTTCCTGTACTTATTAAATTAATCCGTGGGGTAAGGCTGATTTCTTAGTATAAACAATTCATATTTATGATTTTATGGATGAATTAAAAATTTGCCCCTGCCTGTAAGGTTACTTCTTTTAAAATCTGTTGTTCCTCTTCTCTATATGCAGCTACCGCATTTGGTTCCGGTAAATGGGTGAGTTCATTGTGCTGCTCTACATGTTTTTGAATAGGGATATCCTGTTTTACCATCGGCCCGTCAGCTGCCAGTTCACTTCCCGCAACATTTGATTTAAAGATTGGCCATAACAATTGAGCATACCATGGATCTTCTTCATAATGTGAGATACCATAAACTTCCGGATATTGTCTGGAAATATGAGCCGTTCCAAAAATGATATCCCATAAAAAGAACATGTTTCCAAAATTCCCTTTATAGTACCCTACCCCATCATCCGTAGTTGCGGCATGGTGCGCATGGTGTGTTGCCGGCGTAGAAATTAAGCGTTCTAAAACCCAGGCAACCGGATGCAGTACTTTATATTTATAGAAAGGTTTGTCCCATGGAATACTGGAATGTGCGAGTGTGGTGATTGTACTTTTAATAGCACTAACTACAATTCTTGGTGCGCCTAAACCCAGATAAACAAGTATTGTAGTTACATAGGTTTGAGAAAAGAACAAAGTATAGATTGCATTCTGTCTGCTCGCCATAGCCATTCCCATATAAGGAGCGGAATGATGGGTGCGGTGAAAACGCCATAACCATGGAATTTCATGATGTAAACGATGATACCAATATTGAGTCAGGTCATCTGCAATGGCGATAATCAATACTCCCCATCCAAAAGACACCCAGTCAAACTGATTGCTGAAGGCTGGAATTACAGCAGGCAGAAATTTAAGGCCAAAATAAGCGATGGCCGGTCTGATTACTATTTTTGGTAAGACAAAACAAGCAATATCAACCAGTTTTTCGTTCTTATTCCAGCGTTTTTTATATAATCCAAAAGAGAATTCCAATATCCCTAAAAACAGGACAAGTACACTTAGTCCGTAACCATTCAGGTTGTCAAGGACTTGTTGAATAATTTTAATCATTGTTATGGGTTTAGGTTGGTTGATTACTGTTTTTTCAGGTTTTGACTGGTTTTAACGGCCTTCTTTAACCAGGGCCGCTGACCTGTAAAATAGAATGTAAAAAACATTAATAAAATGGGCAGCGCGTAGATAAACAAGCTAACGAATACATTCTTAATGATCCTTTGCTTTACGGGTTCTTCAATTTTCATACTATTTATTTAAGATAGATGTGGTAGATGGAGACGAAGGATCGTCAGATAAAACGGTCTGGATAAGCCACAGCCCTCCTAATAGAATGACGAGCGGCACTGTAGCTACTACAATGCCTACTGCGACCTTCTTTCCGATTAATTGTAAGTCTGAAATGGTCATATGATGTGTTTTTAGGTGTGAAATAACTCATATCTCTTGCTGTCCATGGCTCAGAAAAGCTGGCTGAAAAGGGTATAAAAAGGACATAGAATTCCCGGAAGGATCCCGAAAGAGATTGCATGATGATTTTTCTTTAAATGACAAGATTGAACAGTACCAACGCCAATTGAACTCCTGTTCTTTTATTAAATAACTAATCCCGGTTTAGGAGATCAGCCTGCTGTCCATAGGATTAGACTTCTTTAGCAACAACAACAATACGATCCTGCATGATGAAAAAACACGAGGTTCTCATTAGCAAAATTCCGTTTAAAACCGATATGTAATTTTAAGTTTAACATTGGTTATGTGCTGTTTTGTAGACTGTTAATACAAATATATAATATGAAAATCACAAATACAATTAAATCTATAATATTAGTAGATTATATTTTGAAATAGTGGGAATTAGCATTCCTGACGGTATTTATTTATCTTTACAAAAAGTTTAAATGACAAGATTGAATCGGGTCCAACGCCAAATTTCACCTGGTTCAGTTATTAATACCCTGGGGGCTGTCCGGAAGATCATGAAACTTTAGCTGTTTCTGAATTTTCCGAACAGCCCCCTGTTTTTGATTGGTTAAGAAAGGTTGAATTTCTTTTTTGCTAATAATTTAGCCCAACCGATTTGATTTTCATTGGTATCAGGGTTAACAGCAGTGTTATAGAATTCTACCTGATGAAATACAGGCAGTTTAAGTGACAGGGAATAGAAAACATCATTATCATCAATGGTAAGCTGATAGTTTTCTCCGTAATGATAAGCGATACGCTTTTTAATATTTTCAACACCAATTCCGCTGGAATGTTCGGCAGTCCAGTCACTCTTTTTATTGTAGGTATCGAGATGAATAAAATGCCCGTCCTCAGAAATAGCTAATTGAATTTTCGCAGGATCATCCAGTAATGTACAGTTCCCATGTTTTAGGATATTCTCTACAATGGTGATGATAATCAGTGGAACAATCTGGATTGATGGAAGTATAGTTTCAATATTAAGATCTATTTGTAAGCGATTACTAAATCTCATTTGGTTTAACTTGATTACGTTGTGTACATGTGCTAACTCATCAGAAAGTAATACCATACGGTTATTTCCATTCTTATCCATAGAATAACGCATAATTTGTGATAAGGTCATGATACCATCCGATAGGTCCGCAGATAAAGGCAAAGCTTTTGCATAAAATAAATTCACTGTACTGTTTAAAAAATGCGGGTTAATCTTTGATCTGAGAAATGCATATTCAACTTCAAGCCTTTCATTTTCTAAAAGATTGCGTTTTTTTTCATGCCGAACCATTTTTGCAGCAAAAGCATAAGCAAAACCAAAAATCAGATGCTTCATAGTAAGGTATCCTGTTAATATCTGTAAATCATAAAATTCTTTAGGAAGTGGTGGCCCTGGATTAGCAATAATGTATGGATCTATGTAATTTTCAACTATATACCAAACCAGGCAATTAGCTATATGAATTAAAAAAATGCCAATAATTAATGAAATTGGTTTGTTTGGAATAGTATATTTTGAAAATAGATAGACGCTCAAATACACGATTATCACATTAGGAAATTGCATAAAAAACATATCTGACAGACTAAAGAAATATGTCTGATGAGTAATAGCAAATTCATTAAGCGAAGACAAAGAAAAATAAATTACCCAAAAAATTAAATGATAGAAAACTAAACTATATCTTTTAAAAATTTGCATAATCGATGGGGATTAAGAATAAAAATCAATTTGGTGAGAAACGGGCAACTTTAGTTTGGAACTATAAAAATCTTCATTATCCTCAATGGTCAATTCGTAATTGTTACCATAATGGTAATTGAGTCTCTTTTTGATGTTTTCCATTCCAATTCCATTCATATCTCCTGCTAATGTTATTTTCTTTTTATTATACGTGTATAAATGAATGAAGTAACCATCTTCAGAGTTAGACAAGTGAACTATGGCTGGATCTTTAATTAATGTACAGTTACCATGCCTTAATACATTTTCTATAATCGTAATAATAATTAGCGGAACAACTTGAATTGAGGGGAAAGTATCTTCAATTTTGAGATCAATATGAAGCCCACCGCTAAATCTCATTTGATTAATTTTAATGACATTGTTCACATGCTCCAATTCATCAGAAAGCAGAACCATTTTACTATTCTCATTTTTTTCCAGAGAATAGCGCATAATTTGAGATAAAGTGATAATTCCATCTGCCAATTCTGCGGATAGAGCTAAGGATTTTACATAAAACAAACTCAGTGTATTGAATAAAAAATGAGGATTAATCTGTGCACGGAAAAATTCATACTCAGCTTCATGTTTTTCCTTCTCTAGTATTGCTATGTATTTTTCGCGCCTTATTAATCGTATACAAATAGCATATCCAAACCCAAAAAATGCAAACTTAACAAATGCCCAAAGTATAATAATAACAGAATACAGAAAATTAAATTTGGATACTGGCCAGGTTTTAATTATTGGTCTGAGCGTATAACTTATCTCGTACCACATCAAGAAATACCACCAATAAAGCACAATAACTCCAATAAGTAATGGGATGATTTTTATCGGCACTGTATATCTAAGACACAAAGAGATAACAAGATAAACCAATAAAATATTAGTTCCTTGTGCACAAAAAACGTCAAGCCAAACCATCCAGTAATGATCACCAGGATGAAAAATAGATTGATATCTATTAAAAATCAAATGAAATACCCAGAATATAACATGATAAGATATTAGCTTATAATCTGTTGAATTTTTCAATGTCCAGGTTTATAAGTTCTTACAAATTCAACCCAATCCGGAATACTATCCGGAATAATTACATCAGGTGTTATTCCAGAATTATTCAAAGGGTGTGTATCTACACTATTATAGCGAACAGCAGGATACAATATGGAAAAATAGCTGCACGGAATCTTTAATCGCAGAACGTCTACATAGTCGATTGCACCTGAACTATTTTGGCCAAATAAGGTCACTTTCTTACTTTGTCTGTAATTTAAAATCATAATTTCAGCAGCACTGGCACTTTCTCCATTAATTAGAATAGAAATACGTTGTGGATTCTTTAAAACATGAGCCAATTGAATTGTATCAGGAGGATACAAGAGATAAAATTCATTTTTATGCTCATTCATTTTTCTCACATTTTCTTCGAATTTCTTTCGGGTAACATCAGAAAGGCCTGGTATATCAGGGTGATACAAGCCATTAATATTATCTGTAGTGGCTAATATTGATGCGGCAGTAGTATAAATTGGATTGGTATAGATATATGGTAATAATCCTTCATATGTTGTGGTGGTTCCTCCTTGATTGCTTCTTATATCAATAATCAAATGCTTACTATTCCCTAATAAATCTTTATTTTGTTTAATAACGCTATCTACTTTCTCCTTATATCTAATATTAAAACTAGGTAATACTAATAAATCAGTCTCTTTATCCAATATCTTAAAAGATGGAAATATATCGGATGCTGTCGATCTTATCGCCTCCTCTCTTTTTTCCATAAACTGGTTTTTATACCATTTCCCAAAAAGACCAAGATCCATTGTATTCTCATTTATCAATATCCGGGGGAACCTTTTACTGTGATCTATATTTCTAAAATAAACGCATTGGTAATTATCGCCTATTTTCTTAATTTTCATTTTCACTTGCTGCTTCCCCCAATTAGAATTGGTAGTATTTACAATGAAACCAATAAATTCGCTCTTATTATTTGTAGTATCTTTTACAATACCAATCCTATAATTATTTAGACCGTAAGTCCAATAACCTTCTATTTTATCTAACTTCTTTTTATTTCGACTCAGATAGGAATTTAAATCAACTTCATTCCAGTAAGTTTTTTCAGCAGTTTTAAAAAAGTCACTGATTTCATCTTTTGTTGCTCCATCAGGTGTAAAAGAAATACTCAAATGCTTATCTTCAAAAAATGCAAGCCAATCCACACAAAGATCCAGGCATGCTGACTTTTCAGCTGAATTTGCAACTTTCTGTAAACTATCAGTAAAAACATCAAATCTTGTTTGATTAGAGGTTGTTATTTTGTCCTTATATCCAACGTAGTTATTTTTGATTTTCTCTACTAAAAATCTGAAGTTCTCAGAACAATTACAATTCTGGGCTTTAGACAAAAAAGGGAATAATATTAAAGTCAGTATAAAGATTTTCTTCATTGTTTTTTTTATATTTCAAAATAGGTATCGCCGTAAATTACTCACAGTAACTAATATCCGTTCGTGCCAAAATTTCTAAGCGAAATATCAAATCGATTAAGAAAGATTAAATTTCTTCTTAGCGAACAGTTTAGACCAGGCAATCTGGTTTTCACTACTTATCCTATTGACAGGTGCAGTATAGAACTCGACTTTATGAAAAACAGGTAATTTAAGCGATAAAGAATAAGACCTGTTATTATCATCAATAATCAGTTCGAAATCTTTACCGTAATGATGAGCTACACGCTTTCTGATATTTTCGACACCTAAACCATTCGAATGCTCAGCTGCCCAGTCATTTTTTTTATTGTAAGTATTTAACTGAATGAAGCACCCATCTTCAGATATAAATAAATCAACCTTTGCCGGATCAGCAGGTAATGAACAATCACCATGTTTTAAAATATTTTCTACAACAGTGATTATAATCAGTGGAACTATCTGAACAGATGAGGATATCAGCTCAAAATTAAGATCGATTTGTAAGCGATTACTAAATCTCATTTGATTTAGCTTAATCACATTATGCACATGTTCCAGCTCATCAGCAAGCATCACCATACGATTAATATCATTCCTATCTAATGAATAACGCATGATTTGAGATAAAGTCATGATTCCATCAGATAACTCCGCAGATAAAGGCAAAGCTTTTGCGTAAAAAAAATTCAACGTGTTATTCAAGAAATGAGGATTAACCTGTGCTCTTAAAAAGGCATATTCAGCCTCCAACCTTTCCTTTTCTAAACGATTTTGCATCTTTTCATGCTTGATCATTTTCATCGCAAAAGCATAAGCAAAACCAAAAACCATATATTTTATTGTATGACTTACTGTGCCCATACAAAGCACACGAAATTCATCAGAACCAACTGGAGGAGGATTATGTTTAACCAGTGTACTTATATAATAAGCTATTACACACCACTGAACTAAATTTAACACAAAAGTTAATAAAATTCCAATTATCAACTGTACAGGTTTATTAGGAATAGTATACTTTGAAAAGAGATAAATACTTATATAAACAACTACTATACTAGGTAACTGTGTAGTAAACACATCAAGAAAACTAAAGAAATAGGTTTCACGAATACTGATATATTCATTAAAAGCATAAAGTGCGGAAAAAAATATCCAAAAGATAAGATGATAAATTACTAAACTATACTTTTTAGGTATCTTCATAAGCTAACAGGCTATTAAGAATAAAAATTTGTTTGATGGATAACCGGTATCTTTAATTTTAGCATATAAAAATCTTCATTTTGATCAATTTTCAACTCATAATTATCCTTATAATGGTAATTAAGGCGGTGTTTAATATTTTCCATTCCTATTCCAGTAGATTCTTCAGTCAATGATTTTTTCCTTTTGTTATAGGTATATAAATGAATGAAATAACCATCATCAGAATTAAATAAATGAATGATGGCCGGATCTTTGACTATTGTACAGTCACCATGTTTCAATACATTTTCTACAATAGTTATGATAATCAGTGGGACAATTTGTACTGAAGGAAAAATATCTTCAATTTTAATATCAATTTGCAGACGATTGCTAAATCTTAATTGATTGATTTTAATTACATTGTTTACATGTTCCAGTTCATCAGAAAGCAGCACCATTTTACTATCCTCATTCTTTTCCAGAGAATAGCGCATTATATGTGATAAAGTAACAATACCATCCGATAAATCAGCCGATAAAGGCAAAGATTTAGCATAAAACAAACTCAATGTATTAAATAAAAAATGCGGATTAATCTGGGCCCGGAGAAAAGCGTATTCTGTATCAATTTTTTCTTTTTCTATCTGAGTGATATTCTTTTCACGTCTGATCACTTTGATGCAAATAGCATATCCAAAACCGAAAAAGGCAAGTCTGACAAATACCCAAAGTATAATACCAGCTAAATGATAGTATTTAAATGTCTCTTCAACCCCCGTCTTAAGTAATGGTCTTAGCGAATATGTTATCTCATACCATATAAAATAATAGTAGAAGTAAAGCACGACAACTCCGATAATCAATGGTAAAATTCTTGTTGGAACCGTATATCTCAAACACAAAAAGACAATAAGATAAACCAATGATATATTTGTTCCTTGTGCAATAAAAACATCAAGCAAAATATTACCATAATTATCACCAAAACTAAAAATGGAGTTAAATCTATTATAAATCACATAAATTATCCAGAATATTATATGATAGCATACTAATTTAAAATTTATCGAATGTTTCAATGAACCCTTTTATAATTGCGAACAAATTTAACCCAGTCTGTTACACTATCAGGAATAAATACATTAGGTGGTATCCCAACATTATCCAGGGGCCTTGTATTCACTCTATTTGACCTTACAGCCGGATATCTGACAGAATAGTTCTCACATGGCATTTTACCAATTATTACATCAAGGTAATCAATTGCGCCCGCACTGTTTTCTCCAAACAAAACAACTTTTTTACTTTGTTCTGCTTTTAACAAGAAAATCTCAGTAGCGCTTGCACTACTTTTATCTATTAAAATAGAAATACGTTGTGGATTTTTAAGAATATGATCAAATTTAAGTGTATCCGCCGGATATGAGTATAATTCACCAACATGCGCTTTAAATTTCTTAACCTCTTCAGTCATGAGTTTTTTTGTTTTCTCTGGGTAACCAGTCATATCAACATCATATCCATCTCTTATATTATCTGCCGTAGCTAATACGGCATCTCCTTCCGTATAAATTGGATTAGTATATAAATAAGGCAAAATATTTTCAAATGTACCGTTCTGACCTCCAGAATTATTTCGAAGATCAATAATAAGATGTTCAGTTTTTTCCAGCAATTTTTTATTACTCACCAATATGCTGTCTACTGATTTTTTATATTTAATGATGGCGTATGGTATTACTAATAAATTGGTTTCTTTGTCCAGCACTTTGAATGATGGAGATAGATCTTGATTTTCAGCAGTGGCTTCAGGATTATCTTTAAAGCCTTTACCTTTATAATATTTACCAAAACCATCAAAGTCAAGAATGCTATCTTTTACTCTTATCGAAGAACTATTTTTGGAATGATCTAATGGTTTATAATAAATCACCTGATAATTACCATTCACTTTTTTTATTCTAAATTTCACCTGTTTTGGCATCCAATAAATACTATCTGCCTTCAAAATGAAACCAACAAATTCATTATTCTTTATAGAATCTTTTACTATTCCTATTTGATAAGTAGGAAAATTACTCCAATATCCTTCAATTTTATCTAATTTCCCTTTATTATCCTGTAAATATTTATCAAAACTAAGCTCATTCCAGGAAACAACTTCACCTTTTGAAAAATAAGTTCTTATATAATCATTTGATGCATTCACCGCTTTAAAAGATGAAATTCCAAGATGCCGGTCTTTAAAAAAGGACAACCATTTTAAATAGACGTCTTTACACTCATTAATATTAGATGAATCTGCAACTTTTTGCAGACTATCAGTAAAGACGTTAAACCGCTCCTGGTTGGACGGCTTTATTTTATCTTTGTATCCTACATAATTGTTTTTTATTTTCCCCACTAAAAATTTGAAATTTTCTGAACAATTACAACTCTGAGCATCGGAAAAAAAGGGTAATAGTATTAAAGCGATTATAATGGATAACTTCATTTAGAATAATTTGATTGGGTTTTATTTGAATAAAATACTGTAACTAGAATAATTGTAATATAAATTAACCAGTTGTTTTTTCTTTATCACCACATAACGGATTATTCGATCCAATAGCATCTTCTACAGGAAATGCTCCCCCTTTAATTCTGGCCATATCATTTTTATTTAATGTTACTATTGTTGTTTTTTCAAATGACAATTTCTCTTTTGTCTCTTTTTTATTTTTAATTTTCATAAGATTTTAATCTTTTAAATATATAATTTACTTTTTCCATTACACAAAAAAATAATTTTTGACTCTTAAAATTATTTTTTTCCGTGAACAAAACTCTTCCGTTCATCAAACTTATTCACTTTTGCCTGAACACTCTTATAATACTGATATAAAAAATCATAAATCACTGCTTCATGCAAACGTGCCATTTCAGGAATAATACGATTGACCGCCATGTGAACATAACTGTTTAATAAATTTAATAATGAAACCTTTAGCTTGCCCTCATGTTCCATCTTTTTAAACTTTTGAATTATTGGCCCCATTTGTTCCGTTCGCCGTCTTAAAATCAGATATAATTGATAAAATTTATCCCCAGGCTGTTGAACATTTAATGAAGTATAAATCTCATCTTTATATATCCGGAATGACTTAGCCAGCTGCTTCCTTTGCTCCGACCCAAACTTAAATTCAATTGCAAAAGCATCTTTTAGATTTTTCATGAACTCAAATTTATCCTCAAGTTTAAATTCAAAAGCTTCAAGTAGCGTATCAATAGATAGGATTGCATATTGCCAGCGCAGAGTTTCCCTTTTATCTCCCGAGGTCTGATCAAGAAACCCTAAAAAGGCGAGACTATCCTGATAAAAAAACTGTTCAGCCAGAACCATTGTGTTCTTGCCATATCTTACATATTCCGGTCTATAGGTATCAGTGGTCAAATTCCATAGAAACCCTGTCTTCCTGTAAGGCTCAAATGCTTTGTGAAAAATGCGCGTAATATATGGCAACCATTTAATATTAGTTAATTTTAAACGAAGCCTGATATGAAAATCGGTATCCGTATAGCGGATAAAAAACCACTCCTGGATCCAGCCCTTTTTCTCACAATGGGCAGTTGCAGCATTTACTGGATTGGAAAGTAATATATCAGCATTACCTACACCACAATAAAGCTTATAATATAACCATTCTGAGTCATTGTCATCTACCATCATACCTATTTCTTCAGTCATAGAAAGATTATTATGGAGTACCGATAACTCCATATCAGACTCAGGCTTAACTGTAATAAAAGCTTGAAATTGATGCATATAATGTTCATTATTTATATTGCTTACCACATGAACTGGTTCCAGATATTCTTTAAAAATGAATTGTCTCCGGCCCTTTAGCGTATAGTCAAAAACATCACGGGTTTTTTCAGGTTCATCAAAATTGATTAACAATTCATTATCGTTATCAGCAAGAACAACTTTTTGAGGTAGATTATACTCTTTTCTAAAAGAAAGTAGTAATTCATCAAATAATATATCTTTTTGCAGTAGATTTTTAATATCATTATCTGTAAAGACCCAGCTCGCTGGTTTTAGTATAATGTTCTTATAGATTACCCTTGGTAAAAAACAATATTGTTGCTGAAGACTTCCCCAACTAAAATTTAAACTGCTTATTTGATCCTCATCCTGAAGATCACAAAGAAAATGATATACTGGCAAGGCGCCTACTTTGAAATTATGCGCATTACTTAATCGTGGTATAATTATTTTGTTAAGCCTTTTCGAATACAAAATAATTTTTTTATTTCTATAAGAAATTAACAGATCCTGCATGTGCACCTGCTTATTTTCAGGTAATAAAGACTTCGCCAGGTAAGGTATTTCATAATCTCTGAATACCGGTCGCTGAAGAATATTCCCCATTCTTCCCTCCGGAAGATGTGTAATTTCAGCCAGAATTACTCCTGTTTTGTTGTCTTGTTCGGCTTTTATTAAATCAAAAGCCAACTTACTGATTTCAGGATCAGATTGTGCAAACCGGGCGATCATATTTACAGCACTTGTTCCTCCTGCACTCTTAATACAAATCTGGCCCGAAGATATCACTTCGAACATGACTTGCAAGGAAGAAGGGAGTGGTAAATTTACAGAGCTAATGTCATCGAAATCCTCATCGAAAATTTCAATTTGAAGTGCATCAAGTTTATAAGCCCGTAACCACTTTTTATGTAAAATCTGCTCCCATTTACCCCATGTGATTGATTGACTATCAATTTTTTCCGATAAGATTAGTCCTTCTAGAATAGGTGATGGTATTGAATGATTATCAGCTCCATAACCAATACCAGTTTCTGTATCTAAAACTTCCAGAAGTGGCATTTCTTTGTCCCCATAACGCTCATAAAAGCGTTTTTTGAAAATTTCCAGATTTATTTTTCTTCTGCTGGTAGTTTTATAAAGGATATCAAGAGCTGTTAAAATTTCTCCTTGTAAATCAATTGATAAACCACTTTCCGGAGAAGTTATTCCTGTTAAATCTGTTTGAAAAATCTTCCCAGCTTCATATCGGACATCCAGGGTATCAATTATATCAATAATTTCCTGATAAGAAGTGATTTCATTGCCCCTATGCAAATCTAATTCATTTAAAAGCTGACAGATATTTTTTAGTTTCAGGATGATATTATTGATTTGCAGATCTTTTATATTATACTTTTCAAGAGTTCTAAGAATTTGTGTGAGCAGTCCATCACCCGTAACAGCGGGATCAAGTTCATGAATCAGCAACTGCGAAGTCAGACAATTATCTATAAATCTACATGCATCTTCATTTCCAATGCCTGCTTTTTCCAATACATCAATAAGACCCGCTCTGGTCAGCCCAAACTTTGCTGCTTCAATAACTTGCAACAAATAACCCGAACTTTTTATTGCACTGATCTGGTGTTGTCTCTTACCATCTACATATTGATATTCTACATAACGGATTTCTTCACCGATTCTATACCAACTGCTATTTGGGTAATAAAGCAGTTTATTGCGAATAGCAGGAATTGAAGATAGATGGGCTGCTAATGCGCAGAGATAATGCATATCCAGACGGGTATGCCGGTTCAAATCACTATGGTCTATAATAACCTCAGATCCACCTTTCTTCCAGTTTGTAAGCCTGCAAGATGAAAACAAGCCAAATGGAGTACATCGGTTATGCATTCTGGAATAGTACTTGTAAAGGGAATATTTAAATTTTACAATTTCTTTTTCAATTAAGATCAGTCCGTTCCTATATTTAATACAAGCATTATACAGACTTGGAGAAGCGATATATATCGCTTCCAGAAAGTTTGGATCATGAATCAAAGTTTCTATTTCAAAACTTCGATTAAAGCTTGGTAAAGGATAAATTGGTGTGCGAAGAATCAAACGTTGATCAAAAGTATGCGTATCTATTATCTTCATCAATTCAAATTATCCTCTATTCAAATCATATTAACCTTAAAACATACTCTCCTAAAGAATTAAACACACCTCTGAGTAAAAAACGGAGAGTATATCTTAAGGTATATTCGCTAAAATCTAACCAAATCAACGTTCACTAATAAATTGCTTTTCTATTATACTTTAACTAATAATCAATAAAATAAATTTTAAGCCCGGTAACTTAATTTTCAAACATATTAATTACGCCAAAAATAACATTAAGGTTTATTAACCTGAAATGTATTATCTGTAACCCGAGGGAAGCTTGCCGAAACCTTATATTTTACTGCTCAACCCGATTTTATTCTTCAATAAAGTGTTACTTTCGTATTAACTACCCAAAAGACAAACTACCATGTATAATTGTATAATAATTGAGGATGAACTTCATACCATTGAATTATTAAAAACATATATTGATTCCATTCCTAATTTAAACCTGGTTGAGTCTTATTCCAATCCAGTTGTTGCTTTAAACAACATTACGACTAAGGTACCTATCGATTTGATTATAATGGATATCGAAATGCCTGTTATTTCCGGATTAGAATTATCAAAGGAGCTAATTGGAAAAACTAAAAAGCTGATTTTCATAACCGGGCATATGCAATACGCATATGAAGCCTTTCAGGTTCATGCTGATGGCTTTCTATTAAAACCTTTTACAATACTAAAGTTCACGTCATTAATCAAAAGGCTCTTTCCTGATGAAGGACCTGGCAATGAGGAAAAATCAAAAAATGATCACGACTTTTTCTTTGTAAAAAACAAAAGCGAAGACCTGAATACAACAAAAATAAACTTTAATGAAGTTATTGCTATTGAAAGCCTGCATAACTACATTAAAATTTACACTGAGAAGGCAGAAATTGTAGCTTATTTAAAGCTCAGCGATATGAAAACTTTATTAGAAGATAATAATAATTTCATCCAGGTACACCGCAGCTTTATTATCTCCATGAGACATATTAAAACAATCAATGGGCCTAATTTAAAGATGGAAGGTGATTTATTTATTAAAATCGGTGAATCTTATGGTGAAAAATTCATCTCTTTTGTAAAAAACAGGACCTTGACAGTGAGCAAGAAAAAATAAAACTTTACACCTGTGAATAAACCGCAGGCAATAACAAAGTTGAAGTAATCTTATTTACTAATAGCGCGTCCGAATAACCATCAACCGTACTTATTTTTTTCCACTGTGCATCATTCACAAATGACTTCCAATGTGCCGCTTTACTATCCAGATCGTCAAAAGTTACCATATAAGTCAGATTTGGTCTTGACGGCCCGATTATCGTTTCTCCCCAAAATACAGGCTTAAAACCCAAACGCTTAAAAATATCTATCTCACCCTGATCATTGAACATTTCGATCTTCTTCTTCCCTGCTGCTTCACTTGCACTCTGATACTGACGCAGTTCAAAAATACGGGACTTATTTGGAGGGACTACCAGTTTAGGAGAATGAGCAAATGCTTTCATGATCGAACTTTCAATCCGTATATAAGCAGGAGCTGTTGCCGGAGCAGTCAAATAAGAAATACCCTTTTGCTGAAATACTTTGTCTTGTTCCAGTTTGACAATCACTTCATTGAAATGAACCAGACTATGATAAGGAATCAAGACGAATAACCTGGTCTGACCTTCAGGCTTCAATTCGGTAAAAACACCTACATGTTCTACCCCTGCCTTGTTAAACGCTGGTATTGCTGCCTGACTATAAAAGTCCTCCACCAATTTTTGTTGAATATCATCTTTCAGCGTATAAACCCTTAATTCATAGAATTCAGCAGATTCATGTTGATGATCTTTAACCACAGCCTTACTCATCACCGGAGAAATAATTGCAGCCGTACCAGTCATCAGGGAGGCTTTTACAAACGAACGTCTTTTCATATAGTAGTCTTTTCAAGTTCAATATAACATATTATATTTCTACTTTTAGTTTAATAAGAATTTACAACATATTTACACCATGATTAAAGCAACCATCAA
Source organism: Pedobacter cryoconitis (assembly GCF_014200595.1). Taxonomy (NCBI): domain Bacteria; kingdom Pseudomonadati; phylum Bacteroidota; class Sphingobacteriia; order Sphingobacteriales; family Sphingobacteriaceae; genus Pedobacter; species Pedobacter cryoconitis. The sequence goes on along the minus strand of NZ_JACHCG010000001.1, from coordinate 1,421,436 downwards.
AGACAAACCATTAGTGATAAAAATCCTTTCGGATTCTTTTGATGATAATAAAAGTGTGAATTACATTATCAAACAAGATAACAAGCGCGAAAAAAGAGTTAAAGCATTAATGGAATATTCATTTGATACTTGTTTTATGTTTGGTGAAGTCTATTTATCAAATGATAAAACCGCCTGCGCGTTAATCCTTTATCCTGACCGTAAAAAATCCAGTATAAAAGCCATTTGGGCCGATCTGACTTTAGTTTTCAAAGCAATAGGAATCAGCAGAGCAAATAAAGCTATGAGCCGCGAAAGCCAAATTAAAAGCCATTACCCAAACACACCCTTTTATTACTTATGGTTTTTAGGTGTATTAACCTCAGCGCAGCATAAGGGAATTGGAAGTCAGTTATTAGCAGAAATTATTCAGGACAGCCAACAGCAAAACAGGCAGATATATCTCGAAACCTCTACCCTGAAAAACCTTCCCTGGTACGAAAAATTCAACTTCAAAGTCTATCATGAAATTAATTTAGGTTACAGCTTATATATGATGAAATCTTTCAAAAAATCAGAAAGTTAATTTTGTTTTTATATATTTGAAATTATGATTTTGTAACAAGTACATCGCTTAGCCTCTATCCGACGGCAAATATATCTATCCCTGAATTCAGAGGGAGATGATTTCCTGTACAGCTTAAAAAATGAAATTTATCTACTGTTGAAATACAATAGCGAGATCATAACCAAAAAAGTCACTTAAGCTTTCCTGAATTCATTAAACCATGCCCGCAGCATAGCTAAACGATATGTTTACAATAATGAGGCAACATTATTTAATCAAAACAGACAAGAAACAAAACATCACAAGTTCGGCAGTACTCTGACATCGATTCTCTGCCGAAATTAGCCAAACCAGAAAATGGTAACCACAAAAAGATTAATTATTAAGCCCTTAACTCTTGAACAGCTTCAGAAATACATCTTAGCTGACGGATCTTTAGAAGAAGAATTTCAAACGCATTACATTCCAAGAACAATTACATTTGAACTTCAGGAAGCAATCGAACAGACTATCATTCCTAAAATAAATGATAGTAAAAGCGATTATCTCTATTCCACATTATGGGTTATCATAGCAGCAGATTCAAATCATCTGATCGGTGACCTTTGTTTTATCGGAGAACCGAACGAAGAAGGAGAAATTGAAATCGGATATGGTATCTATGAATCCTTCCGAGAAAAAGGTTACATGAAAGAAGCAATAAACGGGATGATCCAATGGGCATCGGAACAGCACCAGGTAAAATCAATAATTGCACATACTACAAAATTTAACCAGGCATCCTTTATACTGCTGCAAAAGAATAATTTCGTCAAAATAGACGAATTAGAATTTCTATATAAATGGCAATTTATGCTGGATAAATAAGCATAAAACACATTGGCTATCCTGTTAAGCACTACCAGGATGGCCAATGTATTTCAAGAATGAAACTATGATGATACTACCTCTGCAAAAGGATAATCAGTATACCCGGCTTCACCAGTAGCACTAGCAACATATAAAGTTGCCATATCAGGTTGTGCTAATTCCAGGTTATTCAAAAACTTATAAGGCAAATCAGGATTAGCGATAAAAGCTCTACCGAAAGCAGGTAAATCAATTGTTCCATTTTCAATATCTGCTACAGCAGTTTCTGCCGTATAATTTTTCACTCCCACAATAGTACCTTTAAAATTGGTTCTGATTCCCTTTACCACTGAATCAGTTAAAGCTGGCGCCCCCATACTACTGTGATCAACCAGATGAAGATATACAATACCAATTTTGCTTAATTCTGCCGCCAGGTAAAAGAATGTATCTTCCATTTCAGGATAAATAATCATTCCATTAAATAATCCATATGGAGATATACGGGCCCCTACTTTATCTTTACCGATAGCATTAACTACCGCAGCCGTAACCTCAATATAAAAACGGGCCCTGTTTTCTACACTTCCACCATATCCATCAGTTCTCTGATTAGAAGCCGGGTTTAAAAACTGATCTAACAAATAACCATTTGCCCCATGTAATTCTATCCCGTCAAAACCAGCCTCAATAGCATTCAATGCAGCCTGCACAAATTCATTCTTTGTTGCTTCTATATCAGCAGTAGTCATTTCTCTTGGCAAGGACGCTTTTTGCATTCCCTGGGTATCCGTCCAAACATCTGAATCTGTAGAAATTCCAGAAGGAGCTAATATTTCACCTCCCTCAGGTAAATTATCTACGTGTGACGCCCTGCCCGTATGAATAACCTGCGCAAATATCTTCGCGTCGTTCTCATGAACAGCAGCTGTTATCTTTTTCCAGCCCTCAATTTGGGCTTCAGTATAAATTCCTGGAATCCTGACATATCCAGTTGCATTAGCTGAAGGCGCAACTCCTTCGGTAATAATTAAGCCCGCGGTGGAACGCTGTTTATAATATTCAAGCATTAAATCATTTGGCATGTAATTCAGCGCACGGCTTCTGGTCATCGGCGCCATTACAAATCTGTTTTTCAGCACTAAAGATCCTAAGGTATAAGGCTGATGTAATATTTCCTGACTTTTCATTTCTATCTTTTTTAAATTGATTAATAAGTCAAAAGTATCTACATTTGCTTACTATTTGTTAGTACTATCCTAAAGGTTAGCGGTAACCTTTAGGATAGTTCGCTGATTATCAACCACAAACACATGACCGAACTTAAAAAAGAAGAAACTATAAGCTGTAATGCAAAGCATACCCCTGATGAATGTACCAGAGGTATAATGGCATTAGAGGATACACTTTATGTGATTGGTGGAAAATGGAAATTGAAGATTATAAATGCCTTACGCACGGGAGGAAGCAGCCGTTTTAATCAACTACAGCAAACCGTAACTGGAATTTCAGCAAGAATCTTATCAAAAGAGCTTAAGGAATTAGAATTAAATGGTTTTGTAAAACGAAAAGTATATACTGACACTCCGGTTGTAGTTATCTATGAAATTACCCCTTATAGCGATACACTTGAAACTTTGCTGAACGAAATGATTAAATGGGGTACTACGCATAAAGATAAAATCAGGAAAGAATACAAGAAGGAACTATAATTCATCATTCTTTTCAAAACTGTTTCTTCTGCATTTCGTCGTACACCAATTGATCAAGGCCATAAATATCCTTACCAAACCGGACTCCCCCTTTTTCATTGAGCCAGGCTGTATAATAAAATAACCGGACTGGGATCTGCTGAGGTAAACCCATAAACTTTGCACGCGGGTAACCGCTCTCCATTCCCTTTTTGAGCTGATCATACTTCTCCCCCTTTCCAAATAACGCAAGAGCCAGATCAAGCGGTTTTTCTACCCGCACACAGCCATGGCTGATTGCGCGCATCCCTTGCTTAAATACACTTTTCACTGGGGTATCATGCAGATAAATACTACTTCCATTTTTAAAAAGAAACTTAATTTTGCCCAACGAATTTTTCGCTCCCGGTTGTTGTTGAAAAGAGTAATCCCGAACATCAATAGCTGACCAGTCAATAGACTCCGGATCTCTGATCAGTTTACCTTTTTTAAAAACTTTGATATTATTATTAGAAAGATAGTATCTATCTTCAGAAGCATACCGTGAAATCTCATTTCGTGCTATACTTTGCGGGATATTCCATACCGGATTAATCTGGACACTGTGAATCATACTTCCAATCTGAGGCGTTTGTTTATCTCCAGGCTCTCCTACACAAACCCTCATATGTAATACTGATTTGTTATTATCCATTACATCCAAACTAAAATCTGCAATATTTACCGCTACAAATTTTTGTTCAGCAGGTTTATTTTTCCACCTCAGCCTCTCCATATTCACAACCACCTTCTGCCGCATTATAATCCTAACACTATCTTCATTTTCCGTAGTATCCGCATCCAGCCGCTTCAATACTTTTTGTAAAGCCAGGTAGGTTTTTTCCTTTGGTTGTATACTATCCAGATAAGTTTTAAGGTTTACTATTTCAAAAATACTGATCACTGAATTGCTATCAGGGATTAAAGTCGGAGTCGCATAATGACTGTAAATTTTAGCCGGATTTGTCACCCCATACTGCATTGCCATACTATACCGGATTAAAGAATTAACAACAGCTAATTCCAGCTTAACTAAACTGCGTTGAATTCTCACAGTATCGGATGATTTTTGGTGAATCACTTCATCCAGCTGATATTTTAAACCAGTAACAAAAAACTGTTCAGGATTTAATCCATGTGCTATAGAATTATCCAGATAATCAGACAGCATTTGCAATTGCTGATCAGAAAAGAATCTTTGAACCAGCATCGGCTGATATCCTTTTTTTTCATAAATACTATTGATCAGATCTGGAAAAGGCAAATCGGCCGACTTTGTTTCCAGAACGTCAATAAACGCTGCGCGAAGTGCTTTCTCTTTTCTGGTTAGTTCAGGATGATTTCCCGAAGAATCCTGCTCAATATCAGACCTTGTTTTTATAGAAATTTGGGTAGGGTAATTTGCAGCAGCTTGCGATGTATTAGCTCGTCTAACCCCACAAGAACTGAACAACAACAGACAAACTGTTATTCTGATAAGATAGTTACCTAAGAAATCACGCTCAAAAACCCTCATCTTATTCCTACTGAAAATCAGTCATTTAAGAAACAAATCAATATCAATTTTTGTTTGAGCAGTCTTTTGAACGAATGTTAAGAAAATAATTTCTGACACCGTTCACAGAAAAAAGTACTTCTCTTGGTTTTACCAAGATATTCTTTTTCCACAGGATGACCCAAAGGGCAAACCTTACGTGAATACACCAGCCAGTGCTTTTTAAGGACAAATGCCCTTTTCCATTCTAAAAAATCAAAACTATATAAACGTGCCTCTTTGACCAATTCTTTCAATTTACCAGGAGGCAGACCAGCCACAGTACTTAAAGGGTGTACCCCTATTCTATACAAGACCTCATTTTTGATGATATTTCCAACACCAGAAAATATATTTTGATCTAATAGTACATCACAAACCAGGCTATCTCCATTTTCTTTAAGCTTTTTTATAGCCAATTTAGGATCCCACTGGTCTGACATGACATCACCAGACCAGTCATAAGTCTGATTGATATCTCCTTCAATGAATTTCAAAGCACAGGTATAAAAATTGAGCTCATCGTTTTCAAAAATCAAACCTAATCTGGCAGGTCTGTCTTTCCGCTCATTAATCATGTAACTACCGAACATGAGGAAATGAATACGTAAACTAAAACCCTTAAAACAGATCAAAAAATGTTTGCCCCAGCTTTTAAAGGAAATAACTTCCTGATCCAGCATTCGGGCCTTATCAATAGTCGTATCACCTACCACATGGGTAATGAAAGAACCTTCTAAATGAAGTTCTTCTACAAGTTCTCTTAATATGACGATTGACGGGCCTTCGGGCATAACATTTTTTGATTGTATATTGAATTATCTTGCCAGACGTTGGTGGTAAGTCTCGATTTCTCTAAGGGCTTCCAGGATACCAGTTCTTTGTTTCTGTAATAATCCGATATGATCAGCATGAGATGCGTAATCTTCCAGGCACTTATCAAATTTCTCTATCGCAGCCTTTTCACCAGTTTCAATTGCGCCAAGAATAGCAGCATCTTCTTTACTGCTTAAAGCTTGTTTGATATCAATCCATGTACGGTGCAAACTACCTAATATCCCGCCATCTTCATTTTCAGAATCTCCCCCATGCTGAACGATATGTTCTTTAAGCTCCAATGCATAACCTGCACGCTGAGCAGAGTACTTTAAGAATAAACCTTTCAGTTCAATACTATCAGTCGTTTCACTCGCAGACTCATACCCTTCTTTTCCATCGTTAACAATGTTGACCAATCCTTTAAGGTCACTAATGATTTCTTTATTGCTTTCCATATGTTCTAGATTTTTTTCATGTAAGAACCCAGAAGACCGGAAATAGTTTTGGATGTTTTTTAAGAAATTAAACTCTTCAGATCGAACGCTCGCTCAACAAGCGATTGATTTCATCTACCTGATGTGTATAATGCTTTTTAGAAGGATGGAAAAATACCTCATCCAGAGATGGTGAGGCTAAAACAGGAGAAATATCACCATCTTTAAGGTTCCAGAATTTTAATTCCTTCAGCTTCTTCATTGCAGGAACAAAAGATAATGAGTCAAGTTCAGAGATAAAAAGGTCACTAATAGTTTCACTGTCCTTAAGAACAGATAAATCATTCAGCACTTTACATTTTTCAATATGGAGTGTATGCAATGATTTTAATTTGTTGATTTCAGAAATATCTGTCAGTTTCGGAGAATAACTTATGTTCAAATTTTCAAGTGCAGTTGCAGCTGAGATACCAGCCAGGCTAGTAAATCCACCTACAATCCGTAAGGTTTTCAGATTAATCAGCCCAGTTAATATACTGCAGTCACTAAGTGATGGAGAGACTATTAACAGGTCGCACAAATATTTCAGCGATCCGAGATTTAACAACCCATCATTATAAGTGAAATATAAGACTTCCAACTGCGGCAATAGCGAAAAATCCAGCCTAAACTTCTTGTCAGTGAAAGACAATTCCTTCAAACTCTTCATAGTATACAAAGCTGAAAAGTTAAGTCCTTTTATTTTGAAATTATCATCTATAATTAAAGAGGTGATAAAACCCTGGTCTAAAAAAGGAGAAAGGTCCAAATCATAGGTTTTACCCTCATTACCATTCAATGCACATATCCGGATAGAATGGTGATTATTCTTCTCAGCATAAGCAATTCCCTTAGCAAGGTACTGAGGATCAATATCAAGCGATCCGATATTTTCATTACAGCTATGTGCTTTCATATATTTTCACAACTTAAAATCGTGCAATTTATGATTTTAAAGATAAAATATTTTAATTAAAATTAAGTATATTACGGATTAATCACAACTAAGGTTATGACTGAAAGTTCTTTAATTACCAAAGCCAATTGCATCTGGGTTACTATTTATGTGACCTGATATGAAGACGCTAAACCAAAAGCTAATTGACTTTAAAAATTCAACGCCTATATCAATTCGGTTATTTGAAGAACTATGTCATCCATTTTCCTTCAAGAAAAATGAAATCATAAACACCTTCTCCCATCACAATGATAAATTCTATTACGTAGAGACGGGAATTGTTCAGGGAATCTTCATTAATGAACTCGAAGAAATGACAGCCTATCTTACCACTAATGGATTTGTCACCCCTAGCTTTCTTTTCTCCAGAAAGGTGTCTCCTATTGAGTATATCAGGTTTTTAACTGATACAGAGGGCTGGGCTATAAATTTAGCCCAGGCCCCTATCCATGATCCACATTTGGCTTTAATCCTTCTTGAAATTTATGAAGAAAACCTAAATGCCGGTTATGAACGTGAAAAACTTACCAAAATAAAAAATGCAAATGACAGGTATATCTATTTCCTTAAAAACCACAAGCATTTGATAAATAGCGTTAGCAATAAAATTATTGCTTCATTTTTGAATATACATCCTAAACATCTTTCGGAGATTAAGAAAAGGAACTAATTTTATAAAACCAGAGCACATAATTATTTGATAAAAAGGGAAGAAATCTTACCTCCGATGGTAAGATTTCTTCCCTTCTATTCTTAAAAATCGTCCGAACTTAGTATAACCAAATACAAACGGACATGAAAAATCTAAGTGCAAATAGCCTACAAATAGTCGCAGCTGTACTCCTGATATTACTGTTCGGGTATACAGCAGTTTCCAAGATCCTGGAATACGACAAATTTGTATTTCAGCTAAAATTGGTTCAAATGCCAGCTGTTGCTTTGTTAGCTCCATTATTAGGTATTTTAATACCCGCTATAGAGCTTGTTATTGTCTGGATGTTATGCAAAGATAACTTAAGGATTAAAGGGTTATACGCTTCATTCCTGTTACTGCTGGTATTTGAAATATACATCACAACAATGCTGCTAACAGGAGAAAAACTTCCCTGCACCTGCGGAGGAATTATCTCACAGATGGGCTGGAAAACACATCTTGTTTTTAACGCAGTATTTATGATTACCTCCATACTGCCAACTATTTATAAACCAAAATCTCGAATATTCTCAGGGTCCCACGAATAGATTACAATTAACAGAATTTCTCATTTAAAATCTTAAAATTATGTTAGTCTTAAAAAACACCATGCTGGCCATTGCACTAGTGGCCGGCATAAGCGGAGCATTCGCTACAAAAGTTGCAAACAGTCCAAAAGTTGATGAACCACGGTATGATTGGAATGGTTCAGGGCCTCTTTATTCAGGCACACTGGATGATAAGACAATTATGGAGGCGCAAGATGCCTATGGTTGTAAAGGCCAGACCATAAAATGTGCAGCTGGTGAAATTTCATCAGGTGTGGGAGCACCTAAAGCAACTATCTTTCTAAATGACTAATTAATCAATAAAATTATCAGTCAAAGCTGGTAAATATCCAATGCGGCAATTGCTGCATTGGATATAATAAAATTATCATCCTTTACCTGGGTGGCTTAAATCTCTAAGCACCAGAATTTTATATAACCGCTTCTTTTTCACCTTTCCAATACCAAACTCATTTAATTTAGACCATACATCTTCCAATGTTAATTTTCCTTTTTCACTTTTTATCTCAAAACTAAGCAACCCATTATAACCTGTGTTATTTATATAGGGAATATTGTCATTAAAATCATCTGATAAGCCACTTAGTATATCATCAATTGACTTACTCTGTACATTTAAAGTATAGTATTTATGACGAAAAGAAGGAGTTTCTCCCTTTGCAACAGGCAGCTTTAATAACTTTGATCGATTTAAAGAAACTACATTACAAACAACTCTCTTCTTCTTAGTTGAAGCCTTTATATTGAAGAATTTTTCAAGATCAGGGAGCATATATCCGGAAGCTAGCTTTACATCAACATTTTTTGGTAAGATCAGTTCATAACAATAAATATTGTCTTTGTCCCACTTCCGCTGTCTTGTCAAAAGATCGTTGCCATTATTATATCGGGACCTTTCAAATAAAGGTTTATCCAACTGTGGCTGAATGAACCTTGTGGAATCAGAAGAATGCAGTTCTATTAAATTCCAGTTCATTCTTGAACTTTTCAGATTGGTAAAGGCTAACCAGAAAAACTGTGTAATTGGCCTGTTCCAGGCAAATACGCGATTAAACTCTTTTTCATTACCGTATAGCAACCCGCTGGTTATCGCGTCATTCATACCAGAAATATAACTTCGAAACAGAATCATGCTATCAGGAACATGATAAGTTTTTGTGAACTCAAACTTCATATCATCAACTTTCGCATAAAGATTTGCTACATTTCCATTAAAGAATTCTTTTATATTCTTCTCATTGATTTCCTCACCGCCAGTAACTGCTCTTATTACACCCTGCTTGTCTATCCATATATTGTGAGGAATCATTCTGTGTTTAAAAAAATCGTGAAACAATTTATCATTCGCAGTGATCACCATCAATTTAGATTTTGGCAATCCAATTTTATCAAAATGCTTTCTGACTAATATCGAGTCTTCATACGTAGTTGATAAAACAGACAAATCAGGAAAAACCTGCATTAATGAATCAAGCATTTTCTGCTCTTTTAAACAAGGTGAGCACCACGTTGCCCAAAAATTAATGATTAATCCCCCCTTCTCATACATTTCCTTTATTGTAGACTTCTTACTGCCATTAATCACCGCACCGCCGATACTTAAATCCGGCAATTTGCTACCTACTTCCTGTCCATAAACCCCAGTCATAAAACCAGTTAACATAACTAAGCTGACAATTACTATTTTATAAAATCTATTATTCATCTTATTTTCTATTTAAAATTTACAATTAGTACCCTGGATTTTGAATTAAATTCCGGTTGTAAGTGATCTCATCCTGAGGGACAGGCAACAATGAGCTCATTCCATTTTGCCACCCGGGTTTATAATTACCCATTATGGTATTCAGCTGACCGCTTCGTTTCAGATCAAAAAAACGGTGGCCATTTTCGGTAAATAGCTCTACCCTTCTTTCTTTAGCTATCGAACTTAAACATTCCTGGATATTGAAAAAATCAGATAACGGGCTTAATCCAGCTCTTTTTCTGATCACATTAATATCATCAACAGCACCTTTAATATTGCCAAGCATAGCATGAGCCTCTGCCCTGATCAAAAATTGTTCAGCAATACGCAAAACGACCAGATATTCCGGGCTGCTTGTACTGGCAGTTTTGTTTTTATACTTAGCTCCGTAATTGTAGCTTTTGCTAATTCCACCAGTTACCACATTTGCAGTACCTATCCAATTACTTTTACGAAGATCTCCCACCTCAAAAGCGTTATATAAATCAGTAGTAATTATATATTGAGGTATGTTTCCAGCAGAAGGAATACTGCTGATGTTATTAATGAAACCATTCTGATTCCACAACTGTAAAATAGTCTCCTTACTATTAGCTTTAAATACATTAGCAGGTACCTCTAACGGAGTAAAAAGATTTGATTTAATAATAGCATCAGCCTCCTTTTCCGCTAAAGCCCAATTCTTCTGATAAAGGTATATCCGGGACAACAATGCAGATGCTACCAGTTTGTTAGCGCGCACTTTGCCAGCCCCCGTATAAGAAGATCTAAGCCCCTCTTTGGCAGCTAACAGGTCTTTGACCATTTGATCATATATTAAGCCTTCAGTTTGTCTTGAAGCCTTACTGGTAACCAAGACATTAGTTTCTAATAACAGTGGTACATCGCCATACAAATTCACCAGATAGAAATATGCAAATGCTCTCAAGAATTTTGCTTCCCCGGTCAGTTGGGTATTCAGCGATCTTGATAAAACAGCATTGCTTTTTAGCTGCGCGATAATATCATTACACTGGTAAACTATACTATATAAAACCGACCAGGTATTCTGATTAACTCTATTGGCAGAAGTGAGGCTACTACTGTAGTACTCATTGTTTGCTACATCATTCCCTACGTATCCGGTTTCATCTGTATACAAACTTAAATACGTACTATAATTAGGATCAAATTGGCTTTCAAAATTTGCATACACACTTACTAATGCAGCCGATGCCGATGTAGAATCAGCAAAAACTTTATCGGTTGTTAATTGATTTTTTGGAGATTCGACCATGATCATTTTCTTGCAGCCGTAAACCAACATTACAGGTAAAAACAGCAGCATAGCCATATTTATATTTCTCATATTTCTTTGATTAAAGAGTTAATTGTAAACCGATCACAAAAGATTTTACGGGTGGAATATTATTCTGAACATTATTAAAAGCACCAGATTCCGGGTCGAGAATAGCGGCATTCTTATCCCAATAAGTCAACAAATTTTGTCCTTGAACATATACTCTTAACTGTTGCATATTGATGCGCTCCAGAAGCCTTTTAGGAAAGCTGTAAGAAAGCCCAACGTTTTTAAGCCTCAAATACGAAGTATCGAAATAATTGGCCTGGCTATATTGGAATTTGGAATCATTGGCAGTTGATGCTTTGGGAATATCGGTGACCTGTCCTGAATATTGCCACCTGTCCAAAACTGTTATATAGTTATTTGTTAATCTCCCTGGTAAATTACGTAACCCACCCCTCCCCATCTGCTTTGCAAACTGGAAGAAAACATCCATGCTCCAATTCCCATACTGGAAAGTATTCCCTAACCCACCATAAAAATCAGGCGTCTGCTTCCCTATCGTGAAATACTCATAAACATTAGCAGACCCCGGAGCAGTACCATAAACAGCTTTCCCCGTAGCCGGATCAACCGTCAGCTGCGTTCCGTAAACCCTTGAAATATCATAACCCAACTGCAACGTCTGCGCATAACTTGAAGTCTCAAACCCCTCAAAACTCTTCAACAACGTCTTTGGCATCGTGATATTAAAAGAACTCGTCCAGTTGAAAAGTTTCCCCTCCACATTCCTTGTATTCAACTCAAACTCCCAGCCCGTATTCCTAATCACAGCAGGCAAATTTGCCTGATAACTTGCAAAACCAGTCATTCGCGGAATCGCATAATTCACCAGCTGGTCATCACTACTATTCCTATAATGATTCACATTCAGCAAAATCCTGTTCTTCAGGAACCCCAGCTCAACAGCAAATTCCAGCTTCCTTGTCGTTTCCCAATGAAAATTAGCATTCGAAATCCGCGAAGGCACTAAACCAATCACCCCCTGATACGGACTTCCCCCATTCCCATAAGTAGACAAATACTGATAATCCGTAATCTGATCATTCCCCGTCAACCCATAACTGCTCCTTAACTTCCCGTAGCTTAAAAAACTCAGCTTGTTTTTAACCCAGGGCTCATCAGCAAATAACCACGCAGCACCTACAGAACCGAAATTGCCAAACTGGTTTCCATCCGCAAACCTGGATGAACCGTCCGTTCTCATCGTTGCATTCACAATATATCTGTCCTTCCACGCATAATTAATCCGGCCAAAAACAGAAACATACTTGTACTGCGTATAAGAATTTGTCCGTGCAGTAATCGTCCCCGCAGAAGCCATATTTTCCATCAACCCCTCATTGCTAAAACCAGTCCCTCTAATCAGCTGTCCCTCAGTAACCTTATTCTGATACGTTCCGCCAAGCAACAGCGAAACCCTGCTATCCTTAAAAGACCTTACATAATCAACCTGAGGTTCAAAAATCACAGAACGATTACTATTCATCCCAAAAATCGAGTAGCTATCAGTTCCCGGATAAAGAGATCCCGTTGGATAAAGCTGCACCTGGTTTAGATTATTCTTATTATAACCAGCACTTACCCTGAATGCTAAATCAGGTAAAACCGTATACCTCATCAATACATTGCTAATTGTATTATCCGTCCTTGTCTTTGAACGTGCATTAATCTCAGCGGTCGGATTTGTACCCGCATACCAGTTAAATACACCCGGAGATTCATAAACAGGATAATTTGGAGGCAATAATAAACCCGCAGAAAAACTCAGGCTCGGGTTATACAAACTATGAGCATCCAGATTTAAAGAATTCGCAAACTGGAGATAGAACTTTTTATTCTTTGAAGTATGCTGGAATGTTGCGCGTAAACCACCACGTTTATAATTGCTGTTCCCCGGCAAAATAGTACCCTCAGTACGGTAATTACCCCCAAAGTTGAAATTAGTGCTTTCATCACCTCCCGATATACTTAACTGCATATTACTCATATGGCCCGTATTGCCTAAAAAGTGTTTAGCCCAGTCCGTAGATTCCGTTTGGCTCCATACCGTTAAATCGGGCGCATAGTTTGCAGAATTGGGGTCACTGGAAGGAATCTTGCCATCGTTAGCAAAAGCCTCTCTTCTAATTTGTAAATATTGATCCAGATTAAGCAGCCGCGGATAATTGGCAACCTGATTAATCCCCTGCGAAACATTGAGTTCAATTTGGGTTTTACCAGATTTTCCTTTCTTAGTGGTAATTAAAACGACACCATTTGTTGCCCTGCTCCCATATATTGCCGTTGCATCCGCATCTTTTAAAACCGTGATACTTTCAATATCAGCAGGGTTTACACTGTTTAAAGGACTGGTGGCACCAGCAATATTTGAAGCGCCTATAGCAGCACTTAATCCGGCAGCGTTTGCATCCATAGGCACGCCATCAATAATGTATAAAGGATTTGTGCCCGCAGCAATAGATCCTTTACCCCTAATCTGGACATTGATATTACCACCCGGCAGGCCATTTGTAGTTTGCACAAATACCCCTGGCATTCTACCAGATAAAGCAGACAGGATATTTGCCACAGGCTGTTTTTCAATTTGTACAGCAGTAATGGCCGATATGCTTCCTGTATTGAGCCTTTTAGTGGTTTGCCCGTAACCTATTACCTGAACTTCGTTTAAGGTAGATTCATTGGTTTCCAGGATGATTTTTAAGGGGTATTTGATGGAAGGGTTAAACGGGATTTCGAGAGTTTTGAAGGAAATAAAAGTTATAGTTAAAGTGCCGGATTGTGTGGTTGTTTTAATGGTGAAACGCCCTTCCTTGTCTGTTAAGGTTAAGATATTCGTATTGGGTATTCTTACAGTTGCTCCCGGTAATGGTTTACCGTAGCTGTCAGTTATGGTTCCAGTAATGAGCTGTCCACTTGTTTGAGCGAACAGGCTGTATTCGGATAAGCTGAGCAAGGTTATTACCAGCAAAAGAAAGGTTTTGATCTGGTAAGGATTCCTTAATTTTAGCCAAAGCGCGGCCATGGCGATTATTGAGATCGTTTTTTTCATGTGAATTGGTTTGTGAATCCTGCATTGATTTTAAGCAGGTATCAAGTTGTCAGTGATAGTTTTACGCGTGTTTCATAGGGCTTTTGAGATATTGGTTTATTGGTTAGTTTTATTGATGTACTGATATCTTGGTATCAAGACGAGGTGATGGTATTGGTGTTAGCTCTGATCAGAGGCTGGTATTGGGAATGATTTTTACTGGTGAAACAAAGCAAGGCGGCACTACCAAAACCTCCGTTCATCAGGCCGCCAGCTTTGTAGATTTTAATTTTTTGGATGGTTTACTGGTTTTGGTAAATAACCATCCTTCACTCCTTTTACATAAGAGACTTCCATGAATTCAATAAGCTGCTCCTGGAAAAGCAACATGGACGAAATATCAGAAGGTTCCGCATATACATTAACCTGGCGTAACCATGCCCGAAGTAACAAGTGAAGCTTCTGTCTAACTTCTGTTAATGGATGAAGACTAAAAAAGGTGTTAAGACCTCTATTCGGATTAGTAATATATTCCTTGGGTAACCTATGAGGCTGATAATTTAATGTTCTGATGTAATCTTTCATTTTATTGCTTTTTTAGTACGCTGGTCAGAGATTTAGAATTATCCATATCCACTTTCATGTGCATATCTCCAATATTATCATTGCTTAAAAAGTGATCGATATTTTCTGCGGTGAGTTCTTCAATGGTTGTTGTTGCTACGACTTTACCAGTTTGATCCAACCATACATAATGCGGAAGATTGATATGAGGGAATAATTGGTGCAACGCTGAATCATCAGTAACCACTGGAATAGCTGATGGGTCTGTTTTATGGAGTTCATCCAGAAAAGGTAATATTTCTGCTTTTGGCTGATAGGTCACTTTAATAAACTGAACCTCTCCTTCATATCTCCTTTGCAGCTCTTCTGTTTTTGGAAAATTAGCCAGACAAGATGTACACGAGGTTGCCCAGAAATCAAGAATAATCAGTTTAGCTTTAAAATCAGAAAGATTGGTTTTTGTAATTTCATAATTATAGACATTTGTTAATGCTACATCAGGGATTCTACCTCCTATTTTAACGGGTTTAAATGTAGTGGTTACAGATTGAGCTTGGGACGGCGCGCTGAAAAATAGGCAAAGCGTGGCCATGGCGATTATTGAGATCGTTTTTTTCATGTTGTTGAGTTGAAATTATGATACCTGTGAATTGTTTATGCGGGTATCAGGATTGAATTGGTAAAAAGAGAATTATTGAGATGCCGTTTGCTGGATGAAATGGCCTTGCATGGTTATACTAGGCTGGGAAATTGGAAAGTGATAGTAATAGTCATCAAGAATCATTTCAATAGTCAGTCTCGTTCGGTAATTTGTAAAATTTATCCAGTTAAGCAGAGCATAAAGGCTCTTTGTTGTTTGAAAATCATTTCCTTTTTTTGGAGTTATCTTCTGGATTTTGGCAATGTTATTAGTCATCTGTGCCTGGTACTGTTTTTTTACATTGTCTGACATTTTCAGCGAATCAAGTAAGCGAACTATGGTAAGAGCAAAGTATTCAATACTCTTTAATTCAGTTGCTTTTAGGCCTGAGAGATCACTATTGCCAAGTATATGCAGAATGGTTTCATGAAATACACATACTCTGTTGTAAGTGTGTTTAGCATTGACAGAATCAATTGATTCTTGCTCTTTGGGAAGGATGGGTTTGTTTGGCTTTTTCATACTCATTTTTAATTGGTTAAAAATTTAAATGAGTCTCTTCAGAATGAAGCACCTTACATGAAAAAGTAAGGTTGGACTTCACTGCTTTTGCACATGGTACCGCCAGGAACCTTTAGATTCTACACGAGAATCCAAATTGACCACAAAAGACTTAAGTGAAGCCCAACCTTATTTATAATGCATCGCGAAGATACAAATATACCTTAGGATTGGGCACGTTCACTTGTCCTCTCGCGGTCTAACTGGCGGTTTTTGTGCGAGACTTCTTTTTTACATTAATGCACTTTGCATTAACATCATTATTCAATAATTAAATACTTAAAGCAAATGTAACAAAAAATATAATAATGGCATGTAATAATACGCCAATTAATTTATCATTTTAATGGAGATTTCGTCCTATGGACTGGAAAGAGGAAATAAAGCTGAAATTTGCTGAACAAATGCTCAGATTATTGAAGGACTATGGGGAAAAACATAAAGTAACCCCTTCATTAAGAAAGCTTGCTACTAGGTCAGAATTAGAATATAGTCATGTCCAAAGAATATCAAAGGGATATGTAGATATTTCTCTAACAACTATTATAGCGCTTGCTAAAGGACTGGAGATTGAGCCAACTAAACTGTTAGAATGTTTTAGAAATGAAGTAAATTTCTAAAAGAAGGCCTAAAAATCCTGATAAGGACGAATTGCAAAACTCAATTTCAACCCCTATTGAGCAATATATTGTTGATAATATTTACCCCCAATAAAATAAGCCCCTTGAAAGTTGGATTAATCTGCGGGATGGCTCTTAAAAATTCTTTTTTATTTCTATTTTGTTAGAAAAATGAATTATTAATTCTAATGAATCCCATAAGACCGATGATAATAATCCTAATAGGAAGTGCAATCACTATACTTGGTGGAATAATAACCATATATGGAACATATAAAGCTGGTGTAGAATCTGAAAAAGATACTGCCGAAATCAAAAATAACACTAAGAACACACTTGAAAATACAAATCGACAATTAATATACACCAATGGTGGTGAAGGATATTGTAGAATTACTTTTAATCAAGTTGGTAATACAAATGGTTTATTATTAATGGTCGCTAATAATAGCGAAATTACTGTTTATGGTTTAAGTATAAGAATTCGTGATAATGAGTGTAATGAATTAGTAATCAAAAATAATCCTGATCTATTTAAATCTGGAGTTAACAAACCAGATGAACAATTGCACGCTTTTGACAAATGTCAATTGACAGCTGATTTACCATCTTTAAACCCAAATACAACTACAGCCCTAGGCTCATTAGGCCTAAAATTAGATAATGAATTTAGATCTTTCAACATACAAATTATATTGAAAAATGGTTCGTTTAGACAATATCAATATATGTATAAACTAAAAAATCAATGGATTACGGCTACTAGGGTAATCAATGAGGCCACTAACGAAGTGAAATATGAGATTGTTGACCCACGTATTCCGAAGAGACTAATAAATTGGTAAGAGCATATTAAAAAGTTAGCCGAATATTGTATAATTACAATATTTCAAGAAAAGATTTTAATTTTCTATCATATTAAATATGTTTTTTACTTATTAAAATTCAAAAGATCATTCTGTATAAAATTAAACAGCTCAACAGCTTTTGGATTATTCGCGTATGCTACTTTCATAAACTCCATTTTTTGGTGATGTTCAACAAAAAAACTATCATTTTTTTTCAAAATTATAGTTTTGTATTCCGACAAAATAGAATTACCAAATGAGATCATTTTTGTGAGAATTTCCATAAAGGGTATAATTTTTAATGAGATCTTCTCGATGTCAAGTTTAATGAGTTCATCATATACTACAGATGGATTTTCTTTATGATAATGGACAAATAAATCTCTGGGGTCTTTCAGATCCATTAGTTCTTGATCATCATAATCATTAAGTTCATTTGTAATCTCGTTATATTTCTGTCTCAAATGAGATAATTCCTTATTTACCAAAAAACTAATATCCTTTATCCAAAAAGATTTATTCCTTTCACTAGTTTTTAAGTTGCCATTCGCATCAACTGAGGTATAATTATATATTTTTTTAAATCCTTCATTTATAGTGATTACTAACTGCTTACCAGCGTAAAGAACTTCATAATTTTCTCTAGCATTCAAATATATTCTAAAAGCGGTTGTAATATCCAGCCAGATTAATCCGAGTAACATTGTATATTCACTAATTCTTCTTAAATGTAAATTTTCATTAGGTATATCTATTTTTTTTTCATTGTAGATTTGATCAATGTTATCTATCATCTTTATAGATTTTCTAACTGACTCAATTAAATTTACATACACACTAATATTAGCAATAGTTTCGTTCTGAAGTTTTATTTTTGTTTCTCTGGTTAATTTCATTCAAATATTAATTGTTAATTTATTATTTCTACCCATTGACAAGTTATTAGATGTAATTATAAAAGATCATAATTTATCTTTTGAAATCGATCTTGCTCTTCGCCAAGTTTTGACCAGTTAAAATCATACATTTCGTTTTCATCCCAATTTCCAGGAAAAGTAATCATTAGGAATTCTCCTATACCAAAATTGCCTTTGTAATACCCTATTGGTCCTACACCTAAACCTATACTTCCAGGAGAAAAGCTTTCAGTTCGGAATTGAGAAGATAGCAATACAAAAAGCCCACAATACGCATTTATTAAATTTTCTAAATTTGCCTTAGGAAAATTTTTTAGCCTGTCATGTTTGCAATCATTATAGGCTTTATACCAAGACAACGATTCATTTCTTTTCCACGCTTCAAATGGTCTTCTGTCTTTTCCTATGCCATCCCAAAAAGGCAACTCTACTTTATAATCATCAAGGTGATGGGTTTTATTTACCAGCTTGAAATCGTTAATTGTCCAGGTATTATCAGCTCGGGGAGAGCCCATATTGGAGCCTTTTTTAATTACAGGATTATAAGTATTCTCTTTTAATATTGCTTTAAAATTTGCTTCTAATTCTATACATGTCCTCATTAATAAGCTATGTATCCTAAAAGAGTAAGTAATGCCATTGATATCAGACGGCTCAATTGATTCAAACAGATTTAAAATATCCTGTTGGATTACTGAAAAAGCCCTGATATAATGCTCAGGATGTTGGGCATAATTATGATCAACTATGTAAGCCCAAGAACTAGATCCAGAACTCGGTGCTTCTTTAAGTTTTCTATAATTTCGATGATACGGTTTATTAATGCCCATAGTTATTTACTTATATTATAATATTTGCTGTTCTGATGGATTTTCGTAATGTGTAAATTACCTTCTGAATGACTATCCTAATTTATTGAGGTTTGCCAGCCATAACTTTCTTTATCAGCTAGTTACTTTTAAATTTTTGTGTATCCCGATTTTATTTATAGCAGTCGACGGTCATCGACCATTAAGTTCCTAATCAAAGCTTGTACTCTCTATATGATAAGTTGTGCCACTGCCTAATTTTTCGGCAAATTGGATATAAGATCAATTTATTTTTTACCTTAAACATTATTCACATTCATCACAATTAGCGAATTTCATGATATTAAGAATTAAACTACATGTCAAAGCGATGATCTAAGGTTTTAATATCATCTGATTTAATTGTTACAATTTTAGTAGTGATCTTGCCATTTATTTCCGCTAGAGTCATATTCGTTCGACCTTTTGATATAATAATAACCTCATAAAGACCTGGCGCTACTTTGATGGCGTAACTGCCAGTTCCATCTGCTGTTACAATTTTGGCAGTTTCATCTTTCTCAATTGAGTACAAATCTTTGATGACAGCAGAATTTAGATCATCGAAACCAGCCTTAGTATCAGAATTCATTTCTTTCAATTGAATACTGTATTTCTCCACATCAACTTTATGGTCAACGAGATATTTCAATACTGCCGCTCGTTCATATTTTGCGATTGGGGTCAGTTTTCGCCCAGTTGTATCCGCTTTTCTTATATAAATCTTAGCACCAACATCTGGTTTATCCCCGTAATTTTTGTTAAAATAATAAGTAACTACACCTCTCAGCTCACCATTCGCATTACCAATTACAGGCAATAATTTAATATCCGCCTTTACAAAATCAATTGATTTCAGATCAGATTGTTTAATAATCAACGGATTACCTTTGAAAGATAGCTTCAAAACCCCATTAATTAATGAAGTTACATTCCCCTCAATTACCTCACCGGACTTTAAGGTTATTACTGATTGTGCATAAACAAAATCTCCCAATAACAATATCATGCAAATTAGAATTATTTTCAATTTCATTTTATAGAGCTTAATTTGGTATCTAATATAATAAACTGTTGCGATAGAATGGCCAGTTGTCAAGGGTAATTAAATGACAATGGTCTTTTTTAAAGAATGAACAAATCATTCATTTTATGAATCAAAATATTTCTTACTGCCATGTGCCCGCATATCAGAAGATATCGAGCTGGAGTTGGATATGTTTAATTGCTAATTGTCTATTTAGACTTAGTATCTCCATTATGTACCTAAAGAATCTCTCTCAATAAGTCACTGTTAATGACATTACGGTTTCATTGAGAATCATAACAAAATTAGAATTATTTTCCCTAATCTCTGTAAATACTTTAGTACTGATTTCAATAGTTACCCCATCTTAGGTTGTTCTGTCTAGTGTAATAAAGTCAATTTCATATATTTAAACTTTGTGATTTTTATATTGAATTTTGTAATTCCCCCGGTTGTGAATCAACTGTGCATGTTAAACAATTCCAAAACAACCTTCATTTTTTAGATTTAGTCTATAGCTTTGCCCCAATAAAATAAACGAGAATAGCAGCAAAAAAACCAGCCCACGCACCGACAAAGACATTGGATTCGTCACTGACAATATTCCTACACCAATAAATACTATTATAGATACCACTGCAAGGACGCAACCAGAATTACTAGACTTTTCGTCGTTATTTGCCATATTTTACTTAGTTTTATTGTTTGTTTCTCGAGATTATTTATTTTTGAGGTCTAAAACTTGACCTAACTAATTTTTTTCGGATTCAGGCCTATGGAATACCGATTCATCACCAATATTAGCATTAAATGTTACTCTTTTTTGCTATTATCTTTGAATATTACCATAGCTGCCTCAGTTATCATTAATCATTAATTTCAGTTGTTTTTTCATTTGGAAGTCTCCAACGGTCTAAAGCAAACTTTTTAAATACCTCTTCCCGCTGTTCACAAATCTTATCAGCCATTTCTCTCCAATAATTTTTCGTCTTACGTCTTTGTGCCATTTCATTATAAACCAACCTAAAGATTTTACTCAGTTCCGCAACCTGGATCATATCCAAAGCACCCTCCCCCGCACCATTCTGTTTTTCCAACTCAGCAATTTTATCTGGAATATTCTTGTTGCTTAAGCTGATATTGCTACTAAGTCCACAAAGAACAAAGTTACCTAACCTCCTTTTAGTATGAAAATCAGATGGAAACTCCGCTTCCATGTTTTTTGAAGCCCAAATATGTTCAATAGATAATTGGTCATTTTTATTGTGTCCTATATTCTTCTTTCCTGTTAGCAATCTTTTCCATTCAAAAGAACGTTTAGCTTTTTGTGAGCGAGTATGTTCCTCGTAACATGAAAGAAAATACCTAATTCCAATCCAACGATAATAGTTGAAGCTTTCTCCATAGTCTAATTCTAAATTATCTATAAACCGGTTTTCTGGACAGAAAGCATCGGTAATCTGCACAAGATTTTCAAAAAGCCATTCAAAGATATCACCTTTTATTGCAACTTGATTATAGTAAGTTATTGCAGGATCATTCTCAGAATTCCAATTTCGATCATTGAAGAATTCCCATGCAAACTCAAACATATCAGCTTGTTTACTATCAGCTCTCCTGAAAATATCTGGTAAAACATAAAGTCTCATATTAACAACTTCTAAAAGCTTTAATAATCTAACGACCTGATGTGGAATATCCAACCTGGACATGATTGACAGATACAAAGGCATAATCGAAGCATAAGTTGGCTGAGAACGGAGGTAAGTTAAACAACGGGTTAATTCAGTTTTAAATTCTCCATTATATACAATATCAAATTGGTCTCCATTAAAAAACCAAGAATAATGCTTAGCTGAAAGCGCAACAAATTCCACAAAATCACGCATTCTGTCAACAGCATTATCAATATAATCTTCATTACAATCTTTTACGTTGAAAAGCTCCTTACATTCATCATAAACATACCAACTCTTATCTTTACTGGTTTTAAAGAAAACAACAAAACAATATCTTAAAAATGCATTTTCATCATCATTACTTGTTCGATGTGCCTTACTAAGACTGATTTGTATATCGGACCATCTTAAGTTTATTTCTTTTCTTAACCTCTCTCTACTATGAACCGTGGCATAGTAAATAAAAAAGTTTTTTATTTTTTCTAGTTCCGAGAGCTGTTTACCCCGGTTATTTATTACTTCAAACATAATCCCGATTTCCCGATTTTGTTCAGGAGTAAAGAATAGGAAATTAAGCTTTGTCAAAATCGTATTGTAAATTACACTTGGATCAACATCATCTTTTCTCAAAAATTCCTTGAAATATTTTGATGCATTAATTATCGATTCATGGGATTTAGTTTCAGCATTAAAATCCTGGTGTTGGATAATCGCATATTGGAAACATTTCCTTGTTTCTATATTAGGTGTCAATACGTTCCGCTCATTGCCTTTCGTTCCTCGTGAAATAAAAATGGGATAAATATCTTTGAATTCATTACGGTCATAATGATATATTTCATTTAAGAAAATTATTAAAGTGGTAAGGCGTTGTTGTCCATCAACAAGCTCGTATGTATTTGACCTAGATTCATTAATTGCTGCAACGATAGTCCCTGTATAGTGCTTGCCATCTATCTTTGTAATATTAAGTATATCCTTAGTTAGATCTTCAAGATGTTCAGTTTCCCAAGAATAACCTCGCTGGTAGTCAGGAATAATAAAATAATTGTTTGTAAAGAGTTCCTTCAGGTTAAAAGTCTTAGAACCTAAGACAGTCAGTTCTTGTTTAATTGAGGGCATATAAAATTGATATTTGCAAGCTTTCCTTTTAAGGATATTAAGATCTAAAACTAATATCCTTAAAATTTAATTATTTTTTTGTAAAACTAATATTTTAACCCATATTACTTATACAATTAACCTTTATAAATATTGATTTTTGCAAATTTGCTTAAAGAATTTCACTTATCACTATAAGAGAGGGACGAGTTAAAAATATTGGATCCTATGAAAACATAAAATATATCTCATTAATAAAAGTAAGAAAACCTTCCTTTCAATCCAATTAAATTAGCTTTTTCCTTAATTGAAAACCATTTACTAAAGCTATCAATGGTAACTAAGGAATTTTTGCTCCTATACCCTCGTGATAACTTAGAATGATTTCAGCTTATATTCATGGTTTGACCTCCCCCCGGAAAACCAGACCGCTGAAAAGTCGAAAAAATTGGGTAAGGTCAAATTTCTATTCATAAATAAAATTGTAAATAATAGGGCCTAATCAGAGTAAAATGAGTGAATTTTACCATATAAATAAAACATAAATTAAAATGAAAGATCATAATTAATTCATGAAATATATAAACATAATATTAGGAATAATTTAATTTAATATTGATATTAGAATCCAGATTACTTCTACAAACACTAAATTGACGCTCAAGCTTATTTTGTGTTTTTATAATTTTAAAGGTTTTGTTTCAGTATTATCATTTAATAATTTAAACATATACAATATGGGAAGTACAGGCTCAGGCTCGTTTACAGATTATCCTAATAAAAAACCAACTAATGAGGAAAAAAATAATGGAGGGACTAGTGGAATCGATAAATGTGGAACAGCTTTTTCGGCTAACCTAGAAGAAATAAGTAGATGTACATACTATTTAAAGTACAAAAAAGTACCGTCTACCGGCTCTGAAGTTTTAGTTTTCTTTAATGGTTATAGGTTATCTATTAAAACGACAAAAGGAGAAGAAGTCGGGTATTTGCCTACTAAATTTAACTATCTCAAATTATGCTTAGAAGATGGTTTTAGCTTCAGTGGTGTTATATCAGACTCTAGGATGACACCAACTCCGAGTATTTCGGTGGATATTATTCCAGTATAAATATATGTCGAAAGTGTTATTAATTGGTGACATTGTCATAGACGTCACACTGAAATCTCAGACTAGTAATCTTAAACTAAGACTAGGAGGTATAGTTCATGCCGCTAGAAGTTTATGGGCACTTAACATTCCTTATTCCGTAGGATATTTTTCACCTAGTTTCCTAAATGATCAAATAAGTCATTTTTTAGTCGGCCACGGTTGTTCGGAAGTATTTAAACTTGGTGATGTAATTGGTGCTCCATATGTATTTTTAATTGAAGATGTAAAGGAAATTGGAAATCAAGGATATGAATTTTTATTACGAGATGAAGTAAAGATCAATTATGATCTAGAAATGTTAGATAAAATCTTCGAAAATCAATATGACGATATCTTATTAATATCAGGAAATTATGATCAAATTAAAATAATAAATGGATTAACTGGTAATATCCATATTGATGTAGCTAATAATATAGAAGATCTTACATTTTTTAGTGCCCTGAATAAAAAGTTAAATACAATATTTGTTTCTACATCGTCAACTATCTTTCATAAGTATTTTAATGATAGTTTTAAAGAATTTACTGAGACATTTAAAAAACACACAGAAAAAGTAATACTAAAGGAGAATAGAGGTGGTAGTAGAGGCTTTGATTTCGCAATTCAGGAAGCATTTTCAGCATCAGCACAATTAAGCCCTATAAAACATTCAGTCGGCGTAGGCGATGTTTTCGATGCATGTTTCGTAGTAAACAATAAACACTTAAGCAATCAAGAATCTCTAGTTTTATCTTCATGGGTCGCTTCTGAATATGCCCAAACAACATATCCAGATGATTTTAAAAGAGATGTTAATCGTGTCTTAAAATCGAATGTGAAAGACTTAGTAAATATCTTAGGAGCATCTATTCCTTGGGAAAGGAGAAAAGAAATTAACATTTATATAGCAGCCCCTGATTTCAGTTATATAGATACAACTCATATTGATACTTTATCTAAAAGCCTAAAATATCATAATTTTTCTCCTCGTAGACCAGTTTTGGAGAATGGCCAAATGGAAATAGAAGCAACAAAGGCCCGCAAACAAGAACTATTTCAAAAGGATATGATATTGCTAGATAATTGTTCTATTCTAATAGCTGTACTACTTTTTAATGACCCAGGAACTTTAATAGAAATTGGCCTAGCCTCAGCTAAAGGTATACCTACAATTGTATATGACCCATATAGCATTTCTAAAAATTGTATGCTTACAGAGCTGCCTCATTTAATAACACATGACATGGACTTGATTATTTCAGAAATTTTCAATCTAAGTTCCAAATTCAACTCAAATGAAAAATAAGAATGGAGTATTATTAGCTTCAGGCGGACTTGACTCTACTACAATGGCTTATTGGCTAATAGATAACGACATAGACTTTGTACCACTTTTCATAAATTATGGTCAACATTGTGCAAATACCGAATTCCAAACACTAAAAAATGTAATACCCAAATCTCATCTTAATAGAATAGAATATATTGATATCAGATCCGTATATGCAAAATCAAAGTCAAAATTCATTAAGCCAGTAGATTTATGGAATGAAGAAATTGTTGCTGATGATTTATATATTCCTTATAGAAATGTACTATTATTAACAATTGGTGCTACATTTGCGCAAACTATGGGCCTATCAAATGTTTATTCCGCATTTATTAATAGTAATCATGCTAAAGAAATAGATTGTTCAAATGAATTTTTCGACAAAATGGAAGATATGCTAATTGACTATGGATCAGTTAAAATCAATATGCCTTTCAGACATTTTTCGAAGTATGAAGTAGCAAAATTAGGTATAGATTTGGGTGCATCAATAGGTTCAACCTTTTCATGTCAGGCATCTCCTATTATTCCATGTGGCGCTTGTCCTAATTGTGTTGATAGGTTAGATGCATTTAGAAAAATCGAACAAGAATAATTTTTATTATGAAAATAGTACTCGAGGCTAGGAAATTAGCTAACTATATAAATAACTTGAAATCTTTTGAAACATTCTATGTTGAGACTGGGTTTTGCTATAATCATATTGGTGCTCTTTTCGTTGATATCACATTACAGGCAGGACTTAATTATAACACCGTTGTTAAGCCAAGAGTCCAACATATTCTATTAAAATATTCCGAAGCCGATACGACATATAAGTTCCAAAATCTAATAGATAATCATAGTTTGGAAAATATAATTAAATGGAAAAATCATATCAAAATTGATAGGTTAAAAAGATTAGTTGACTTTGCATTTGAAAATAATATTAATACTTGTTTAGACTTCAAAATTTTTCTTTTGAATGTTAAAAACCAAGAAAAACTTCTTAAACTCAATGGTATTGGACCAAAAACAATTGACTATACATTAAAATTATTAAATTTTGACACTGTTGCAGTTGACAGACATATCTATTCTTTTGTAGAGATGGCAGAAATCACAACGACTGGTTATCATTCCACAAAAAAAATTGTTGAATATGCAGCAGATTTCTTAAAAATACCAAGATCTACTATGGATTACAGCATATGGAAGTTTATGTCAAGTAAAGAGAATGGGCATTATAAAGACATTCTACAAATGGAATTAGATTTCAAATAAAAGAAATATCCAGTATATTATTAATCATTTATACTAGTTAAATAATCTAATCCTACTTCATTAAATAAAACAGGCAGCACATCCTTCTTGATCATCAAAATCTAATTTAAGTGTCGTTCTATTCTCTTTACTATCCTTTTGTTGAATTAAGAACTTTTCCTTGATTTCATTTAAACGATTAGGAGCTATTAGTTCTTCAAGTTTTTCATCTTTCATCCATGTATACCCATCTTTTTCGTAAGCCATAGCTTGAAAAAATTTCGCTGGATTCTGCTCGTATAACCATACCCATTCTATTTTCTTTTGGAAGAAGCAAAAAAAACAACCAGATCTACTACGATTATATTTTCCCACTTTACCATTTACAGTATACTCAATTTCATTATAGTAAGCTGGTATTCCTATACCACTTTCCTTAAGTATCCTAATAATATCCTCCTTAATAAGGTTGTCTTCATTATTTATTAGAGGAAACTCAGTCAATAACGCAAAGGGAAGATCTGTTTTTTTTAAGCTTTCAAATACAACCGTATTAAATTCCTTAACCCCATATTTCATCAATTCTTTAATCTTTAAACTTTGATTAAAGGAAACCGACAAAGGCTTATTAATAATAAATTGGATTTCATCGAACGACGACTTAGTAGGATCTCACGATATAACCTTACTAACGATGGTATATTAGAATTCTTAAACACAACGGTTAGTAAGAAATCACTCCATATATTCTGCCGAAAAGGAAATATAGATTGTACATTTGGTCTAGTAGAAATATAACCCTCCCTATCCTCATCTTCCCGAATTCCTACGTAAGAAATTACTGGTGCTGTACCTATATAATTTTCGAATGGCTAAATTTTTAATTTTTTCGTACACCACCTTGCATTAGCTGATGGCAGATATCCTCCATACAAAGAATTATAGAAGTCAAAAGGATTATTATCACTAATAATATTAGGATAAAGTTTGTTAATCTTAACTCCAATTTTGGACTCCAACCTCATAATCAACAAGTAAGTCTCATCCAACTCCTTCCCTGTATCGCAAGTATAAAATTCAAGATCAATAGAAGGATACAAGCTTTTCATATAAATAGCTAAGGCAGTACTATCCTTTCCTCCTGAAATCCCAAGAAGATGTCTAACCTTAGCGACATCATTTGCAATCATATATTTAAAATTTAAATCTAATTTATTTTATAAATAATACTAACCATCAATCACTTAATTTTTAAATCTCAAAAAAACACATAGCCCAGCATAATTTTGATAATTTTTACATAAATTAATCAATTATCTAAAAATTATAATGAAAGATTTATTTCAAAGAATAATTTCACAATATAGTGAAGAAAGTAAAAAACCACTCAAGAATAATCAATTAGCTCGCTTTATAAATGATGAACTAAAAAATGAATTAAAAAAGATTGTTAATAATGATGAGAGGTACCTTGTAGCTTCCTCTTCAGGAAAGGGCCGGTGGACCGCTACGCCATGGATAGCTATCTTTGATATCTTCATTACAATAACTGCGCAAGAAGGATTTTATCCTGTTTTCATATTTAGAGATGACATGTCTGGCTTTTATTTAACCCTTAATCAGGGCGTTACAACGATAAGACAAGAAAACAAAAAAGAAACACTTAATATTCTTAAAATTAATGCAAAAAAATTCAGAGCACAATTAGGTAATATTTCTAATAATTTTTCTGACATAGATATTAAATTAAGGAATCTAGAAACCACCAAAATTGGTTTATCAAGGGATTATGAAGCAGGTAATATAATTGCAAAATTTTATTCCAGCACTAACCTTCCTTCAGAGGATATTTTCAAACAAGATATATCAGAAATTTTGGAAATATATAAATCATTGATATTTGTACATGATGAAATAGAGACCCAAGAAGAAGACCATGAAAACAATAACTACCAAGGAGATGAAAGAAAAAAATACAGACAACATAAAAGGATAGAAAGAAATCAAACACTAATAAAAAAAGTAAAAAAAGCACAAGGTTTTATCTGCAAAGCTTGTAACCTAGATTTTGCCGACAAATATGGAGTGTTGGGGAAGGACTTTATTGAAGCACATCACCTAAAACCTATATCCCAACTTACTGAAGAAATAGTAAAACTCGACGCAAAAAAGGACTTTGTCGTTTTGTGCTCTAATTGTCACAGAATGATTCACCGTACAGAAGACCCCAGTAATTTAAATGCATTTAAATTACTTATTAGAAACCAAAATTGAATCTACTAATTACCATCTAGACTTCCCCATTTAGCTCCCATTAAGGCCATCGTAATATTTGATTCAATTCTGGAAATTATTAAATTATACCAAAAGATAAATATCAAGATAATGAAGAGTTTAAATTTTAATCAAGACTAAAATTTTGATTACATTCACAAATTAGCACTAACCCTTTACATTTTAATGAATAATCTCCCTGCTGATAAGACTCTACCCATTCACATTCTATCTTCTTGTTTTAAGAATACCGTAGCCACCTATAAGTTTTACTGGTTTTTTTCAATTATTGAATCAATTGAAAAAGGTAATCATATAATTGATAAACAGTCGCTTTTTGCCAGGATGGTTGCAAATGCCTGGTATACTGTTAACTATTTCAATCTATCTTTTGGCGTACAAGATCAGTTCCAAAATGCGATTAAGCTAATAATCAAATTAGAAGGACTTGGTATAGATGAGAAAAAAGATAAGATCGTTCAAAAGCTAGTATCCTCTGATATAAAAGAGACAATTAAAACTTTAAGACATTTTGATGGAGAGGTACCTTACCGCTTTCTGAGCCCTTGGTTTAGTAGTATAAAAGGGAATAAACAGGATATTTATAAATCATCTCAGTTGTTTGCTAACGATTGTATATATGCTGTAGATGAACATTCGGTAATTATCAATCCTAAATGGATAACATATTTGACTGAAAATAGCGGAATCTTAAAAGCATTCTGCTATTGGCACTTATGTCTTTATGTACAAAAGCGTAATCCTAACGTACCGGATATTGCAAACAAGTTATTTAAACCACCTCATAGAAATAGCCTGTTAAAACCTAGAAAGGAGTTTTGGGATATTGTAATTGAACGAACTGGCCCGGTAAAGTGTATATATACGAAGAACCTTCTCAATATTAATGAATACGCTATTGACCACTTTGTACCATTTGCATTTGTGTCACACGATTTGATCTGGAACTTAATTCCTGCGGACAAAGGATTCAATTGTAGCAAATCGGATAAACTTCCTGTTTTCGACAAATATTTTGACGATTACTTTGATCTTCAAGAATTGGCTTTGAAAACTGTGTTTAGCCATTCTCCTAAGAATAAATTACTTCAAGACTATTTAACAATCCTACCTGATTTATCATTATTGAACACTCTAAATAAAGAAGATCTTAAAGATAAGTTTAAGGATAATATTCATCCTTTGATAACTATTGCTGCGAATAATGGATTCCATTATATGTTATAAATAATATCAAAAAAGTTTTTGCAAAAAAAACGAATAACACTTTAAATTAGGGCGTCACCCTCAATTCCATTAATTATAACACTAAATTATCTTGCTATTAAAATCTGCTTATCTAAGTATTTGCAGGTGTTCTTTTTGAATTAAGAAGGTTATCTGCTTTTATATTATAAAGTTGTTCTATTAATCTTAACCTTGAATAGTAGTCTTTAGTAAATCCCAAATAAACTTCTTTAGTATTGACTAGGAAATAGGTAATATAAAGGACAAAGAATATTCCAAATACGTGCATAACCATGCCAAGAACTGGTGGAAAAGAAAAAGCCAAATTCACATATTTTTGAGAGTAAATACCATACATAGGATTCACTAAAAAAGCCAAAATAACTCCAAACGCTACGTATTTTTTCACAAACCTCTCATTAGTCTCTTTTAGTTCAACAATTAACATTTCTACCAAACTCATAACAATTGTCCCATTCCCATCTCGAAGGCAATTTGAAGTTAGTCCCTTCATTATCTTGTTAAATTTCGCTATATCATAGGTTTCAAAGGAATACCACTTCGCCTTTTTTATTATTATTGAAGCTATATCAGGGCTACCTTCAATAATTCTAATCTTTTCCTTATCATGGAGAAACGTTAAAAGTAGTAGAAAAACTAAAAATGCAAGAAAAAAGATACCACCTGCTAAAAATTGATTATTCAAAGCGATTAGAGCAATAAACATAGCAAAACAAAATAACGTCAGAGGAAGAAGTATATTGGACATTCTTCTAGCACTTGAAGAATATTTTTTTGTTACTCTGTGGTAAAAGGTATTATTTAAGAGTTCTTCTATTAATTCCATAATATTTAATTATTCTTCCTTACTCTACTCCTAAAATACCTCTCAGTATCCTTATCCATAAAACAAACATAACAAGCCTTCATTCCACGCCCTAAAAGAACCCGGTAAGTATTCTTAACTAGCTGAAGGAAATCCTGACTACTCTTAACCTGGCCATCATAGCTATTCCCCGGAACTCCCTCCCATTCAGCGGTATCTGGATTATACTTTAGATCTTTCCCAAAGATTATCCCCGCATAATCGAATTCAAAGCCCTGAGCAGTATAAACACATCCAACCTGATCAATGCCTCCAGCGTCATAAGCCCAGAACTGTGATTTAGGAATTCCCTTACGCATCCCTGTCAAACCTTCCTGAGCATTCCATGGCCGTTTATATTCCCCTATCTCGACATCATTAATTAAATCATTATTCTCATCAAGTCGTTTTGACCATGGCCAACAAAAACCAGCCATTACTCTTGCCGTATAACCTTCTTCAGCTCTAGCTCTTATAGCTGCCTCTAAAGCTTCAGGAGAATCCATAATAGTAAATTCAAAGTCCGATTCATTAATCCATTCTGTAGTGGCAGTTTTTCGGATATGCAAAGTATGATCAATCCAATCACTATACCGTTCAGAACCCCCATTACGAAACTGTGCTTCCAGATCGTATTCATAAACTTTACAACCAGCCAGCTCCGCTTGTTCTTTTATAAAAGCAGAAGATCCTATCTCACCTTTACGTACCGCCTGATAATCATCTATAAAGAACACTGATACTTTGGCCGCATTCAATAGATCTTGAACCTGTGGTCTGCCCGTAGACTTAAATGGATAACCTGTTTTCTCTCTGATCCGATGTGCCTCATCCATCAACAATACATCAATTTCATTAGGTTTGGCCTCACCATAAGACATAAAGTACTTTAGTAAGCTCTTTGAGTTATCACCAAGTATTTTACGCAAAGTCTCTGTAAAAGCCTTAGAACCTGTTGCATATTGAGTATTGAAGTTTAATGCTGCAAGATCAGCTAACAACTGTAAGCCAATAACAGACTTTCCAGTACCTCCACCTCCCTTTACAATAATTGCATGTTTTTGTTTATGCTCTAAACCTTTGCGTACAATACTCATTACAGTATCGTAAACAATCAACTGCTCATCAAGAAGTATGTAGTCACCTTTAGTTTTAACTGCCCCAAATATTTTTAATTCACCTTTAAGCTTTTTCTTAATGACAGTAGATACTTGCTTCAACAATTTTTTAGAGGGGCGCATACGACTCTGCTCTATCTCGGCCAGGATATCCATTCCATCGCCTTGATCTACCTTATCAGTAATGAACGAAGTCAATGCCAATCTATCTTCTGATGAATAAATTGGAAAACGAGTAATACTTTTTTGAAAACGTATATCAGTAAGTACATCTTCATTGCCAATCGTATAATTATGGAGATAACTACAGGCTGAAAGTCCTACTGGATGGTCACCGTCATAGAACACCGTACTATTATCCTGTAGGTAATACATATAATTACCTACCTGTACGCTTGGATGTAATACAGATCTATTACCTCCTCCTACCCAAGTTACGACGTAATCACTATCGTAATCTGTTAATGCGCATTTCTCCCATTGTTTGAGTTCGATAATTACAGCATTCCGTTTTTGATCTTTGTCTTTACCACAAATGATCACATCAATACGCTTTCCACTTAAAGGGAGCTTGTATTCGACCATTATACCCTGATCAGTAAGATTTGCACGCTCTAATATATCAGACAGGCGAAAAAGAGAATTCCTCCACGACATGACCTCATTAATTTGTGCTTTGTAGCCAAATTGCTTTAAGAATTCAGTCTCCAATAAACCTGCAATTTGATTATTTACATTAAGTGCTATGAAGTTTGTTGACGAACCAGCGTATAACCTCATAGTTCGTTATATTTTTTAGATGTTCCTTTAGCTTTAGCTACAGGATATTTCTCTGCGTTTTTTAGAACTTTGTTGGAAACGATTTCGTTAATATCCAGATTGTACTTTTCAGCAAGCAATATCGCATACGCAAATACATCAGCTAATTCATCTTTGATTTTCTCTACATCCGCTTCTTCCGATTTCTTCCATAGAAAAAGTTCATTTAACTCAGACACTTCTATAGATAGTGCTAAAGCTAAATCTTTAGGATTATGAAACTGCTCCCAATCCCTCTCATTCCTGAATTCCACCAAAATATTCTTTAAATCTTCCCAGTTTTTCATTCCTTATTAAAATATTTTGAAAAATAAGGAAAGTTTGTGAGTAATTAGAAGCTTTGGAGGAATCCATGATATTTTCTTCAAATTTAATTATGAACACCAGTTCTTTGCTATTTTTGATTAAGAGTGGAGACCTAATACACGAACCCCTAGTTTCATTTACAAAGTTTTATGGATACTGCCTCTTATTGCTTTAATATAACATCAGTGCACTAGTTGATTTCGACCGGCATCCTTAATAAAATGAATTAAGTTTCGCTTCTGGCAATCATCTAAACTATCAATCCTTTTAAGAACCTGCGGAAACACCTTTTTGTACATCCCATTATGTTTACCTACAAATATGAAATTACTTAACTTTAAGCTATCGAAAGCGGCCAGTTCTTTAAAAATCGGGATATTCTTTTTAAATCTTGGGACATCATTAATCAAATGGCAGTAACGACACTCACCAAGCTTTAATATAACAGCTTCACCTCTTGACAAATCTAATCTACAGGTATCATTTTTAGTATACGTGACATCCTTAATATGCTTTGATCCCTGACTGTTACAAGAAGACAAAAACAAACAAATTATGAAACTACCTAAACTTAGCCTTATTATATTTGAAACCATTGGATTTATCGTTTAAAAAGGTTCTCAATTGATTAACCATATTATTTCCCGGATTTGAATAAGATCCTTTTGTCATATCTCTTAGATCATACATAATAAACTTGTTCATTATTGCCCTTTCATTATTTGTGACATTACTCCCCACTTTACCAAGATGATACATGAGCCTATTTTCAAGGCCGTTATCTTCTAAATCAGGAAGACCTAAAGTATGAAAAAATTCATGTACGCCTATTAGATAGTTCTTATCCCATTCACTATAAATTACAGTTGCAGGGCCGCCAGTCTTATGAGTCAACCCACCAGAAGCATGCTTTCGCCCATAAATATCAGTAAAGCGATATCCAATCTCGTCAACTAAAGCCAAAACAAAATCATTGCCAGCAATTTGGCTTAGACTATTTACCTGAACAAGGCTGGCAGTATAATTAAAATTATATCTTAGGCTATACGTATGTTGCTTATTTGTAAAGGCATTTTTCGTAGAATTAAATTCATAAAAAATTGCCTGATCACCATACGCCCCCCCTCTTAGTTTGCTCATAATTGCTTGCTCAGATAACCGCATTAAGCTTTGTATCCGCGGTGCTCCAACCGAGGTAAGGTCCAAAACTTTTAGTGTAATAGATATATCACCTGTAAGCGTGAGCTGACCGGAACCATTATCAATTATTCTTAAATGCTTACCAATAATCCCTCCAGATAGAGTTTTATTTTGATAAGATGAGAAACTAAGTCTAAATTGCTCTAAAAGCATAATTAAGTATTAATCATCTACAAATTACTAAATAATTTAACAAAATGTTGTTTTTATTAAAATAATTCAGACTATTTGTATGAATCAAAGACCAGATAATTAATTTTATTCAAGAAGACTATATTAAAGTGCTCTATTTCACAAAACCTGGAAAAACAACATTAAATGAAGGCATGCCAAATACGTACTAAGCACAATCAGAAAAACTAAGAAGTTCTGTTCCGCTGACGGTCAGAGAAAATCCAAAAACTACCATCTGTGAATACGCCTTGATTGAACTTAAACACAATAAATACATCATTCAATTACAAAACATATAAAAATCCGTTAATGGAGTAATCTTATCGATAATGAAGTTAAAACTTTCGTATTCCATCACAATTTATTTAATTGTAGTATTTATAATAGCATATGTTTTCTCAAATCTTGGATCTATTCAGGAGCATACACTAGGATTCATATTTTATCTCGTTCTTATAGTGATTGCCTTTTATTTCTTCCTATCAAGATATAGCTGCAAGCTTGATATTTATGGCAGCACACTTCATATTAGATATCTAATGCCCTGGAATAAGAATGTACATATTGATTTAAAAAGCTTTAAATATTTTGATTACGGAAGAGGATTTTATAATCTTATCTCTGAAAGAAAGAAAGGGTTTATGAATTTACTAAGATACCCTTATGACACGATTGTTTTAAGCGAAGGACCTGACTTTAGCACTAATATTTTAATACTAAAAGTCAACTTAAGACTTGGACAATTCAACAAATTACTCAATTATCTAAAAACTTCAGTGGGATTAAATTTAACAGATTCAAATGGTTCTGGAGGCTATTTCTGGTAAAACATAGATTCTAATCACATAGGAGGTCAAAGTTACGAATTTTCGAATTTTATACAGTCCGATATTTTGGGAGGGTTACAGGAGGGTTACAATTTAGGCATTAAATTATTGTTTTTAAACGATGGATCATAAATGAACAATTAGGTTTTTTAATGAGGTATGTTACTTTATTACGAATCTTTAACAGAAAAAGGGATCTAAGTTTCATCTCAAATCCCTTTAACTTATTTAGAAGATGATTTTTGAATTTAATATTTTATCGTTAAATCAATACCATCATCTTTTTTTACAATAGATTTGACAACTGGATCATTTATTAGAAAGTTCGTTGTATCTGTTAGTGGTTCTCCGTTAATGCTTATCTTATTTTGGTATTTTTTTTCAATGTTGCGAATGTTGTAGAATTCTGGTAATGTTAGTAGCGTTATATTGCTTTTAGGAATTAAAAAAAAAGCAACATTTGCGTCTTTTGCATACTGTTTGACTTTAGGCGATGGTATTGCTTTTAGCGATTGTATATCAGTGGTACTCATAAAGATATTTTTTGTAACAATATCTTTTCCAGACGGCAACTTAATAATCATCACAGCGTTTGCTTTTTCCGGTACTCTGTTTGTCGTTTGTGCTCTTCCGACGAAAAATGTTGATAGTAAGAATAGAGCAATAATTAATGTTTTCATGTTTTTTTGAATTGAAACGAGCGAGGCGGTAACTCTAATGAATCACCGCCTTGACAGTTTATTTTACATGCCCTTGAATTTAATGTTTTAAAAGTATTTCAACTCCATCATCTTTTTTAACAACTGACTTAACACCCTGATCATATATCAAAAAATTTGTTGTATCAGCTATTGCCGTTCCATCGACGTTAATTCTATTCCTATACTTTTTTTCAATGTTGCGAACATTATAAAATTCAGATAATGTCAATAAGGTAACGTAACTTTTGGGAGTCATAATTAAGGCTACATTCGCATCTGGCGAATATTTTTTGATTTCAGGTGCCGGAACAAATACCATTGATTCTATGTCATTAGAATTTACGAATAAATTTTTAGTAATTTTGTCTTTCCCAGAATGCAATTTAACAATTAGTATAACTGATGCCTTTCTATTTGATGTCTGTGCATTTACAACGTAAGATGTAGATAGTATTGTCAGAGCAATAAGTAATTTTTTCATGTTTTTAATATTTGTGTGATATAACTGTCCTAATTATCTCACCTGCCCTCGTTCTACCTGGTTGTCCATCTGCGGTAACAGTATCTATGAAACGACACTGATGTACCTGGATACTAATAGTTCGCCCCTCTTCTATAAACTTAATCTATATACCGTTGAACTGTAGAGAATTTGTATTGGCCCCATTTGCCGAAAGCATAATATTATGTGATTTAATATGCCAGGTTCTCATAGTTTAATACTTTTAGTCAGAATAAGTGTAAATAGTAAAATCAAAGTTCCTATCATGAAAACTGTATATAGAAGGACATCTTTATTTTTTTTCAACTTATTGGCACGATAAATTGCAACACCAAAGACTACAGGTATAAAAATTGCCGCTAACCACACACCTAAATGTTTATTATAAGCTGCGCTAATCACTATAGCAATAAACCATATAATAAAAATAGGATCTAATATCTTATTAGGCTTATATTTTACCTGTTTATTTTCAGACTGTAACATTATTTTTCGTTTATATTAGTTAATGTAATAAATTATTGCAATAATATAATTTAATGATGATTTTACATGATTTAAAAACTATAAGGAAACAGAATCGGTTTTAGTCTTTGCCTGCTTAATGTTAACGGAGGAAGACTCGTGGCTGTTCAAGATCAAGCCTACTTGCTAATGGGATATGATAAATATATTCGTGGGCTAGCAGACGCAGTAATAGCTCAAAATGCGCGTATTTGGCAAAAAGCAATTTTATGATAACAAAAAATTGCGAAAAAAAATATTTCTTTATTTATATAAACCAATCTCTATGAAAAAGTTTACCAAAAAAATTATTACCAGCTGTTGTATTTTAATTGCTATTTCTACAGTGGCTAATGCCCAAGCCTCAAGAAAAAGTACAAAAGCGCCGTTCATAAAATCAATTGATTCATTTGTTAACAGTGGATTTAAGCATGATGAACTACAAGATAGTATTGCGTTATATGCAATTAATTTCAGAGTTGATCTCATTAAAAAAAATGACGGAAAAATTGAGATAGCTGGAGTTAGTGTGAACGATAGCTTAGCATATAAACTGTTTCCATCTTATAAAAAACTATACACTATTGACTATAAATCGGTGATTGGCACCAGAAAAAAAGCATCACTAATTATTCCAATATTAATTTCTAATATCTCAGCTACCGCTAAAAAAAGATATGTAAAAAATGACGGAAGTGATTTGATTGAGATGAATGCAGCTGTTAACGCAGCTTTTGCAATATATTCAACAATAAAATATGATAACCGAAAAGAGGCCAATATCTCACTTTATGAAAGAATATATAAATCTGAGAACTATAGAGCAGAACAAGATTTTGACCCTAATAAGGTATTTTTAACTCCATATTTTATTAAAATTGTAAACATTCAATAAAAGATTAATTTAATTACAGCTTGTGCCTAATGATTGTTAATTGAAACAGGAAGAATTACATCTTCGGACAGATAATTTTTCATGATTTCCTTACTGGAAATACCTAATGCATTGAACCAGAAATCAAATGAGCCACCAACTATTCCAATTTCAGGAATATATAAGAATCTATCTATACCCCTTCTTGAGTTTGTACCATCTGCAACTCTCCAGTCTGAAAATTGCCAAAACTTATAAGCAGTATAGTTCCCAACAGCAATTTTTGCTGATAAGAAGTTTAATGGTCTTTCAAGTGGCTGTCTTAAACCGGAGCTGCCAGTAGCGTTTGCAGAAATAAGCGCATTTGGAGAATATTCGTTATTAATATGTTTAAACTTTGTCTCATATTCCGATACAGAGA
This sequence comes from Pedobacter cryoconitis, assembly GCF_014200595.1. NCBI lineage: Bacteria > Pseudomonadati > Bacteroidota > Sphingobacteriia > Sphingobacteriales > Sphingobacteriaceae > Pedobacter > Pedobacter cryoconitis. Next base: position 1,382,797 of record NZ_JACHCG010000001.1, on the reverse strand, counting down.
ACATTGGAGACTTTATATTAATAAATACATTTCCCATTTCATTTGGGAATATGAGTTCTTGTGTTACTATTTTAAAGAATTCAGTTAAACAATAATTAGAAATAAAATATTTTCCATTTCTATTTATAACTACCTTAATGTCATTTCTCTTCAAACCGTCAGAGTTTTGTAATTCGGATTTTTGATAAGCCTGAAAACCCTGATCAAGTATTTTTTTTAAATCCTCAGCTCCAACCACATTATTTAATTGATCTAAACTAATTTCTGACCATAAATCTTTTTCTTTTACAGGTAAAACCGAAAATAGGACGAGTAGATTTTTATCAATTAAAACATTATAGAGCTCAATGTTCTTATCAATGCCATATAGTTTTTTTGCATTGAGCTCAACTAAATTTATTTTGTAATCCGGGCTTTTCGAATCGATAATAAAATATTTTATTTTTTGTTGTTCACGTTTAAAGAGGTCACTGGAATCTCTTTGATTGGCTTTTACTAAGCTAGTCGAAAAAAATATTAGTATTGCTATTATTTTAAATTTCATATTATGGACATTTAGATCCCAATTGTTTATTATTTCTTATATCTCTTTCATTTTCATTAAGTAATTTCTGGTCATTACTTGTTGTAAAGATTCCCGCTGCGGCCATAGCCTGAACAGTTGACTCTGGTAAATTAGGATTGTATAGTTTTATGGTATTTGCTAATTGATTGTAAAAATTTAAACCCATCTGTGAATGTGAACTTACAAAGATATTTTTAGTGAAATCAAATTTGGTCCCATTAATATTTACAAATTCAAGATTTACATCTGGATATTTTGTTGCAAAATTACTGCCTAATCTGGATTTTTCAACACTTAAGTAAGCATGTAATGCTTCATGATACATTGTGATCAAAATATATTCTTTTGTCGCATGAGATAATACATCTTGATTAATCCGGATTTTAGATGACATAGAGAATCCAGCATCATAATTATATCCATTTTTGAGAGTAAGATCAGTTACAGTTTGATCTCCATCAGTATAACCTCCATTAGGAGAAACCGGAAATACAGCTGGAACAAATGTTATATTCATATCACAATTACCATTAAAAGTACTATTGATAAGTGTAGCAATATCATTTTTTAATAGCGGTAATTGTCGAAGCAAGTCCTGAGCACAAGGGTAATTTGTTAGAGAATCAATTATATCCTTTTTCTCTTGATAAGGAGCCGGAGTAGTACCAGGACTTCAGCACCTCCTCCTCCTCCAAAGCTACCACCGCCACCATCATCAGGATTAAATGTTTGACAAGAGGTTGAAATATCCCATGACTTGACAATTTTACTTCTTTTTTCTCCTGGACAGGATTTAGGATAAATACTGATGATTGAAGGCCGATTACAGCGCGAGGGACAAGTTGTACATGTGATCGTGAGTAAATGTGCAGATCTAACAAAGATATTAGGTAAATTGGTTCAAAGAGCAGATGATGACTTGCCAGTACTAACCTTATCGCTTGCAGATGAAAAAAATCCGCCTTACTCTTCGCAAAATAAAAAGACTCAATTGCGAGAAGATGTTAAAGAGACCTTTTATGGAGAACTGAACTTCAAATAGAGCATGTTCTGCAAAAAAATAGTGATTAGAAGACGGTTAGATTGTTTAAGGCTTGATCTGATAGCCTTGGTTCTTTTGAGAAAACAACTTTAATACAAAGATGTTATAGGATGAAAAACTTCTAATTATGGATAACAAACAGAAAACAGGAAGTCCTGACAGGGATAGAATCAATGTGAACGAAAGTTATGAACTAGAATATTGGTCTAAGAAATTTAATGTCACGCCAGACGAATTGAAGAAAGCCGTTAAAGCAGCTGGGACATCAGCAGATGCAGTGGAGAAACACCTGAAAAACGTAAAGTAAACGACCTCAGTCAATAATTAATATTGTGAATATAGACGCTAATTTATTGGACGATGATACGAAAAATGAATTAGCGTCTAATTGGTTTTTCCTAACCATGCACGCAAATTTTCGTTCGGTGCAGTCAACTTTTGATCATTGCTTTGATATATGGATTGACTCGGACAATCAGATTCAAACGAGTGATTTATACACTTATCCAGATTAAGTTAGATCTATGAAAATTGCAACCTATAATATTAATGGCATCAATGGACGCTTGCCTGTTTTATTGCAGTGGTTGAAAATTGCTTCACCCGATGTAGTTTGCCTTCAAGAACTGAAATCGCCAGACGAAAAATTTCCACAACAAATACTTCTTGAAGCTGGCTATCATTCGATTTGGCATGGCGAAAAAAGCTGGAACGGTGTTGCGATCCTTTCCCGGTATGGAGAAATTAAAGAAACCCGCAGAGGACTAGATGGTGATCCCGAGGATTCACATAGCCGTTATATTGAAGCTTTCATTAATGGGGTTGTGATTGGCTGTTTATATTTGCCTAACGGGAATCCCTGTCCTGGACCGAAGTTTGACTATAAACTCAAATGGATCAAACGGTTTTCAAAACATGCAAAGAAGCTCCAAAGTTTTGATTTACCAGTTGCCCTTATCGGCGATTATAATATTATTCCCACTGACCTGGATACTTACAAGCCCGAAAAATATGTTGAAAATGCACTTTTTCGTCCAGAAGTACGCAAACAGTTCGCATCACTACAAAAAACAGGCTGGGTAGACGCGCTCCGCAAATTATATCCCGGCCAAAGAGTCTATACCTTTTGGGACTACCTTCGTCATGCCTTTGATAGGAACGCTGGGTTACGTTTAGACCATTTCTTATTAAACGATTCGCTTGCCTCACGTTTAAAGGCGGCAGGTGTCGATAAGGAAGTCCGTGGATGGCCACATTCTAGCGATCACGCACCTGTCTGGATATTGCTAGATGAACCGTAATCCATGTAAATCAGCCTCATAGCTCAAGATTTACCTGAATTTTCCAAACTTTATAGTTGTAAAGCTGTTAGAATAGTTGCTAATCTTTAAGAGTATGAGTCTAAAAAAATACAACGAAAAACGTGATTTTAACAAGACCGCTGAACCTAAATCTGGCAAACCAAAGCCCAGTGGTAAACTCCAATTTGTAATTCAAAAGCATGATGCCTCAAGACTCCATTATGACTTTCGTCTTGAAATGGAAGGAGTACTGAAAAGCTGGGCTGTTCCTAAAGGACCATCTACGGACCCTAAGACCAAGCGGCTGGCCATGATGGTGGAAGATCATCCTTTTGATTATAAAGACTTCGAGGGGATTATTCCAAAGGGTGAATATGGTGGAGGTACGGTAATTGTCTGGGATGAAGGAACATACGAACCAATCGAAAAGATTAGAGGTAAAAAAGCACAGGAAAAACATTTGTTAGCGCAATTAAAATCTGGCTCACTGAAGATTATTCTGCATGGTAAAAAGCTAAAGGGGGAATTCGCATTAGTAAAAACTCATGGAATGGGTGAAAATGGCTGGTTACTTATTAAACATAAGGATGAATATGCAGCCTCAAGTGACATCACTAAAAAAGATAAATCTGTACTTTCTGAAAAGACTATAGCGCAGATGGAAAAGACCAGTGACCAGGTCTGGCAGCATGGGCAGACCGAAAAGCTGGAAACTCATAAAAATAATAGAAAGACAACTAAAGTTTTGGAAGATGATACTGTAGCTGATCAACCTGAAAAGCTTTCAGGCGAAATTACAGCATTAATCAAAAACGGCAAAAAATCGAAAATTCCTATTGGAATGAAACCAATGTTGGCGACACTTGTCGATGATCCTTTTGATGATCCGGATTGGATTTACGAGGTTAAATGGGATGGCTACCGGGCGTTAGGTTTTTCACTAAAAAACGGGGATGTTCAGATATTATCCCGAAATAATAAACCATTCAATGAGAAATTTTATCCTATTTACCAGATCCTGCAAAACTGGAAATTAGACATAGTCGTTGATGGCGAGATTTTAGTGTTGGACGATAAAGGCGTATCAAACTTTGGTAAATTACAAAACTGGCGTAGCGAGGCAGACGGCGAGTTAGTTTATTATGTGTTCGATTTAATTTGGTATAATGGTAAGGATCTCACTGATCTTCCACTATCATCAAGGCAGGAAATCCTGGCAGCGGTATTGCCACAGGATGATGACCGGGTGAGATTAAGCAAAGTATTCAATGCTAAGGGAACCGAGTTTTTTCATGCAGCTGAGAAAATGGGTTTAGAAGGCATCATCGCAAAAAAGTCCAATAGCACCTATACAGAAAATAACCGTTCGAGTGACTGGCTAAAGATCAAAGTTCACAAGCGCCAGGAAGTTGTAATTGCTGGCTACACAAAAAATGAAGGCACATCTAAAGAGTTCAGCTCCCTACTATTGGGGGTATACGAGAATGGACACCTTCAATATGTTGGTAAAGTGGGAACAGGTTTTAATCATCAGGACCAGAAAGATATGATAGCACAGTTCAGGCCATTGATCATCGATAAAAGTCCATTCTCAGAAGTCCCTGATGTGAATAAGCCATCAAGGTTCAGACCAAATCCACCTAAAGCTAAAGCTACATGGTTAAAGCCAGAGCTGGTTTGTGAAGTAACTTTCTCCGAAGTGACCACCGATGGGGTATTCCGCCACCCGTCTTTTCAGGGAATGAGGATTGACAAAAAATCAAAAGAGGTAATTCGGGAAACTGAGATTGAAACTATAGCAATAGTCGAACATAAATCTGCTGAAGAATCAGATACAAGACCAGTGAGTACAGACAGGCATGCCGGGGCGATTGCCCCTCCAAAGCATGGTGGCCGCAAAACTTTACTCAATCCAAAAGATGAAACTCAGGTTCGTAAAGTCGGCGGTCGTGAACTGAAGTTTACGCATTTAAGTAAATTATACTGGCCAGAGGATAAGGTAAGTAAAAGGGATATGTTCAATTATTATTACCAGGTAGCTGAATTTATCATGCCTTATTTAAAAGATAGGCCAATGTCCTTAAACAGGTATCCCGGGGGGATTCATAGCAAGAGTTTTTATCAAAAAGATGTGAAAGACAAAGCGCCCGATTGGGCGGATACTTTTCCTTACACCACGAGTGACGGTGAGCACAAGGAGTATCTACTGGGTAATGATGAGGCTGCATTACTGTGGATGGCTTCATTGGGTTGTATCGAAATGAATCCGTGGTTCTCAAGGAGCATATCCCCTGACAATCCTGATTATTGCGTGATCGACCTGGATCCCGATAAAAATACCTTCGATCAGGTGATCCAAGTCGCAAAAATGGTTAAAACAGTCCTGGATCAGATAGATGTACCATGTTACCCAAAAACTTCTGGTTCTACTGGTATACATATTTATATTCCTCTTGGTGCAAAGTACACTTATGATCAATCGCAACTATTTGCAAAGTTAATCGTTGGACTCATCCATCAACAAGCTCCTGAATTCACCAGTCTTGAACGGATGATAGCCAATCGTCATGGAAAAATGTACCTCGATTTTTTGCAGAATAGACCCGGTGCTACAATAGCCTGCCCATATTCATTGAGGCCAAAGCCTGGAGCAACAGTTTCTATGCCGCTGGATTGGGACGAAGTTAAAACTGGAATGCAAATGAAAGATTTCAATATCTTCAATGCAGTTTCCAGGCTTAAAGAAACTGGTGATCTTTTTAAAGGTGTATTAGGTAAAGGAATAGATCTGGCCAAAGCAGTGACAAAGGCGAAATCCGTATTCGGTTGATATAAAAGTGAAAGCACCAACTAAGATTAAACAAAGATGTTTGGTGAGTGTATCTTATTGAAGAAAGGCAGTTTTACAATTGAGGTAAACTTGCTTGAAGGAAAACGTGCCCTTTATGACGGTTTTGGACGGAGTGGTACCCATCTGCGGTAACATTATCTATAAAACGACATTGATGTACCTGGATACTAATAGTTCTCCCCTCTCCTGTGGTTACTTCCTTCCAACTACATTTACAAAAGGCCTAACGGTCCCTTTGCCATTCTGACCAGTGATCTCTTCAGTCATTTGTTTTACTTCAACATCTACGAAACCTACTTTGCTGAAAAATGTTTTCACTTCATTAGTATTGTAAAAAGTAAAATCAGAGTGTGTCCAGGGCAGATCTATTCCGATATTTTTTTCCATAAAGGCCAGGCTAAATTTTCTTCCAGGTCGTAACACACGGTATATTTCCTTTAAATGGGCTACGGGGTCTTTCCAGAAATAAATGGTATTTACCGTAAAGCAACCATCAAAGAAATCGTTTCCAATAGCTAATGTACCGTTTTCTTTTGCCAGACTAAATTGGGTAGTACCTCCATTTATTTTTAATGCGGGGGCGGACAGGGCGCCGAGTACCACTGTCTCAGAAATATTGTTTCCATAATAACCAATCCCCATCACTTTTTGAAAAAGAAATGGAAGGTATTCTCTACTTTTAAAGCCAATCTCTAACACCAAAGAATGGTCGGCCAATCTCAGCTGATCCACAGTTTGGGAAATCATGGTACGGTAAAGAGGTGAAACTTCACGCTCTATTTTTTTGTATAGTATGTCATCAGGACGACGTGCCTGCGTACTTGTTTCTTTAAAATATATCTGCTCTTCCATGTTTTGCTTTCTAAAATCTCTTTCCAGATAAATTCTATCAATGGTCTCAATTTCCCTTGACCTTCTTTAATCCGCAAAAGTGAGAAATAGCTATTCCGGAGATTTACACAAAACGGATTTTCTTTTGCAAGAAAATGTAATTTTTGAAAATCTTTACAGAAAACATCCATTTTTTTTATCATTATTGCCTTTATGGCAATTAATGTTGGTAAGGATTATGAGGCCTTGAAAAAGGTAGGTGGGAATTTTGAGCCTTTTGCTAATCAGGGCCAATTCGTTAAAGAAAGCAGGGATAAATACCATTTTTCTTTTAGTGATGCTGAACTCTGGCAAATCAATACTCCGGATCTTTATATCGTATACGGCGACATTTCATTCAAACGGCGTCAAATCTATTTCAGACCAACTAACGATCTGCCGGATATGATTAAATTGCGCTTTACTTTATCTGGCAATGGAACTATATATAATGCAGTAAACAAGCAGCAATATATCTTTAGTTCTAATCAGCAAAACATCATTTATATGCCAGAACTGGATGGTACAGGTGAATATGATACGGACAGTAATTACCGCTTCTTTGAGGTACATTTTGCTAAGGACAAATTTCTACAACTCGCCGAAAACTCAACTACGGCGCTGCAGGTTTTAGCTGACCATTTAGATGCTGGACGTTATTCACAAATGGCCGAACAGAACCTGCCGATCTCCTGGGCTATGCAAAATTGTATGCAGGAAATCCTCAATTGTACTTATACAGAAGGACTACGACTCTTATTTATCGAGTCAAAATGTACAGAATTGCTTGTGCTTCAGGCCGAGGCTTTTGAAAGTGATGTTTTTAAAAATGAAAATTCGCCCATACAATCTGCATATGACAAAGATTGTATTTATCATGCCAGAGATTACCTGATTCAGAACATCCAGCAACCACCCTCTATTGCACAACTGGCAAAGGTATGCGGTATTAATGAATTTAAGTTAAAAAAAGGATTTAAGTGCTTGTTTGATAAAAGCATATTTGGTTATTTAAGTGACCACAAACTCAACTACGCCAGGCAGCTTCTGCTAGAGGGCATACCTATAAAGGCTGTAGCTTTTCAATTGGGTTATTCTTCCGTTCAGCATTTCAGCAATGCATTCAGGAAGAAATTTGCTGTCCCGCCGGGGAAAGTAAGGGTGTAATTCAACCTAATTCTCCAGGTTCAAGTGTTTAAAGAGCTCCTTTGTAATCAAACGAATATTGACAGCCAGCTGTTCATAACTACAATGCCTCAGACCCTGAGGGAAGGGTACACCGCCCTCCCGCTTGACCATATCTATAGTAATCACCGAATCTACAGAGACTTCCTCGCTCGCAACCAGGGAAGCGTAAAGCCTCCGTGCAAAAGCCTCATCATGACCAAGGTGAAAACAACCATAAGTTTCGATGCCTTTAAGTGTTTTCATGTTCAGAGATATTTCATAGCTGGTTTCCATAATACTACAATAAACAAAATGAAATAAAAGAGCCGCCCGAAGGCAGCTCATGGTATTGGTATAAATCAAAAAAACATTACTTGATTTCAATCTGGCGGCTCTGGATTTTAGCCTCCTCCCTTTTAGCAATATCAATGCACAACACCCCATCCATATACTTCGCTTCAATTCCATTTTCATTGGCAGCATCGGGCAGCGTGAAAGAACGCACAAATGAACTATAACTAAACTCCCGTTTGTTATAATTGCGCTCCTGAGCACCATTCTCCGAACTCCGCTCCACAGAAATGCTCAGCACATTTCTTTCCAAAGAAAGCTTAAAATCCTCCTTTTTCAAACCCGGAGCTGCAAGCTCCACATGATAGTGATCTTTACTCTCACTGATATTGACAGCAGGCACACGCGCCGTCATGCGATCAGAAAAGAAAGTGTCATTGAAAATAGAATCGAAAACGCCATCAAAGCCAGTCATCAGGCCATTTTTCTTCACATTGCCATTTGGATTAAATTTAACCAGTGTCATAGGTCTGTCCTCCTTAATTTAATTTTTAATGATTAAAACTTACAATTAATTAAATACCGAACTTCGTGTTCATACTGGATATATCGAATTAAATGCCAAAGCCGTTCCGCCCCGGATCAGCTGAAAATTTTGCAGAAAAAATGAAAAAATTTCAGGTCTAAATGCCAAAAATTCATTCCAGCCCGAAAAAGAGAACGGCGAAGAATCACAACCTTCCGCGAGTGGTCATTGAAAAAGACGATAGTTTATGTGGCTACGGTACAATATCAGGGATAATTAGCTTAATATTTGTCAAAAAAAGTTTTATTTCATTGACAAGTTTACTATAATTGCGCCTCGATTTGACATACATAAGATTATTTTAAACTCACAATTTTTATAAGCTATGCCATTTTTAGATGATGTATTGCAGCGCCCGTCATATGGGTGGCAGGATGCGCAGGGAAACTTAATAAAGCCAACTACAATCGAAATCTTCCGCGAATTTTTTTCGCGGCTCAATGTATTTAAAGACCGAAAAAACTGGCTTCCCTTTTTTAGCTGGCTAAAAGTAGCCTGTCTGATTCCATTTTTTTTGATATTCATGTTCAATTTTCTCAGCTGGTGGACAATATTGGCTGCATTTGTCTACAGCATGATCATTATGGGAACCCACGGAACCATTTGGCACCATCGGTATTGCACCCATGGCGCCTATAAATTCAAAAATGCATTCTGGCGATTTTTTACACAAAATCTAACAATAAATGTAATCCCAGAAGAAATATATGTGATTTCACATCATGTCCATCACGCTAAATCAGATCAGCCTGGCGATCCATACAACGCACAGGCCGGGACACCATAGCGCCTAAAATAATTGTGAGATTTGTCACGAAAAGTAAGTATGCCTTTTGATGAACTTTGATGTATAGATTTAAAACATCAGATCATGAAAAAGTTTGGTAAAATTTTATTATTAACATTATTAACTTTTGCTTCAGCTATGGCGCAAAATAAAAAGGAAAAACAAATGGAAAAAAAAAAATCCAGTCCTTGGCAATGGCAAGACAAGCTCAGTTATGTACAGGCTGTTGAAGTGAAAAATGTACAGGGGACATTGTATGTATCAGGTCAGGCTGCAGTGCATGCCAATGGTAAGTCGAGCAATGCCGATATGCGTACTCAGCTTGGATTGGCAATACAGAACCTCGAAAAGGTAATCAGTGAGGCAGATTATGACCCCAAAAATATAGTTCGGCTTACAGTTTACTCTACATCCTCTGATGAGTTTATCAAGAACTGTTTCGACTTATTTCAGGCTTTCGCAGCAAAACACGGAATGAAACAAACACTCACTCTTATGCAGGTAGTTGCCTTGAACGAAACGTTAAAGGTGGAGTTGGAAGCCACTGTAGTTAAATAATCATTTAATTTAGCAAAAGGCCATGTTTATGCATGGCCCTTTGTAATACTTGCTCGCAGTACCGTTGCACAGGGAATTATAAAAATATATAATAAATTTTCACTTGTAAATGGCTGGTTTTGATCAGAATGATAATGATTTTATCTAATTTAAACCCGAGTTTGATTAATCTTCGAATAAAATTGGTGATATTTTCCATTTCAATTTACTAAGACTCTTTGTTGGTGGAAATCTAATCTTCATTTTATCTCATCTCTGAATTTACTTACCATCAAGCTCATCACATCTTCTCTTCTGTAATAAAGACAGCCGACAATAATCACAGACTTCAATAACCCTTTATTTCGCCATCTTCTTAACGTACGGTCGCTAATACGGAACATAGATTTCACATCATTGGTATCTAACAAATTTCTTTCATGAGCAACAAATTTCTCCTGCTTTTTCACATTCATCATTTCAGCCAGGACATTTATCAACAAATTCACTTTATCGTTCATTTCCATATTCACATGATTAAATTTTAAACTATCTGAATTATTCAACGATTGTTAAATAGTCACATTAGGGAGGAATAATCAAAAAAGTCTGTATAACTCTTTTGCAGAATAATTTTACGTTTTTCAAAATAAACAGGTTTAATAATACAGTAATATAATAAATATTATTTATTAAAAAGAAAACACAATATCTTATTTAACAAAAATTAACACTAATCAACTTTTACCCAATCAGAAATCCTGTAAATAGTCTTGACATGTCTCTTTTTTCTATAAACCCCATCACCTTCCCTGCTGCCCTGAATATTCGTATTACCTTCTACACTATTTACCCAATTTCCTTTTTGATTAACTATCAACCCAACATGAGCTATTCTTTTTAATTTAACAAAGTATATACCCAGCAAATTACCTGGTAAAGCAGAACGTGCTAAATGGGATAAAGGGAAAAGATCTGGTGTCCACCCTGATCGTGGTTTATCATATCCAGCCTGCGCAAAAACCCAGCTTATAAAACCTGCGCACCAGGGCTGCCCTTTTTTTAAACTTACACTGGTCAAATAAGTCTCTACACGAAATCCGTCATTATTTCCAGTTATTTCCCTCACCCCTATTTCTTTTTCCGCAATACAAACAAGGAGCTCTCTTTTTTGACACTCCAGAGCATTGAAGCTAAATTTGTTATTTAACAGATGGCGATCAAGCAAGCCGAAGCCGCTAACAATAACAAAGCAAACGATACCCAGTAAAAGCCTAATTGTTGCCATGACGGTAAAAAATTAAATTGTGAAACCATAAATGTTAGAGCGGGTAATTTCATAAGTAGCCAAAACCATTGTAATAACCACCACGATAAAGCGGTTATTAAAAGAAAGCTAATCATGCTCAATAAAATCAGTAGCCAGATACTTTGATCTATGCTACCTACCCTTTCATCAAACAAGTTGAGAAACCTGGGCGCAAAGCACCATATTAACAGCAAAACTGCGAATATCATTCCAGGTTCCGATCTTTTTAAGGAGGTATTGACAACCGGTAATAATTTAATTATCCCCGGCAATTCTATAGTTTTTATATTCATCACATTTTAAATTTTAAGAATTTATCAGTTATTAGCAGTCTTATTATATAAACCGGCAAACTCGTCAGCTTGCCGGTTTATTCAAATCCTATGCAATAGCTTTGACAGACCCCAGATAAACACTAGTACTTACCTTTTTACCATCTAAAGAAGAAATGTAAAACCAGCAATGTAAAGTGTTACCAACGATAGTTTTAGACAGCATACGTGCTTCTAATTTACCAGCGGATCTGACCGCAGTTGATGGAATTAGAAAATAATCATTCGTTTCATCGTAAATTATTATACTGGCTCTATCCGTAGAACGCTCTAAACGTTCATTTTCTGTGTTAAAATCCAAAGGATCATAGGCCCAGCTGATTGCTACTTTACGGCCTAAAACTGGCACTGCTAAAAGATCCTGTGGACTGTCCAACTTTCCAAGAGTCAGTTTTAACTTAGCATAATTGATCGTAAATAATGGAGACACACCTGAGATAGCTTCTTTCAGATTAAATTTAACCGCCTCGTTCATCGGGCCAGACAGTTTGTTGCCGGATTGGTATCCTTTACTCACAACCTCACTAACAGCACCTAAAAATCTGGTTATTAAGCCAAATTTATTGCGTTGATCAATTTGTGATCTCACAGGTGGTTTACTGGTTTTTTTTGGTAAACTTTTCATTACATCCAACGTGCGCCACCTGGTACCGATTACTGTTCCTACTTTTCCTGAGAATCCACCAAGGATTCCTGTTCTGATCTTTCCCATTTTCTTTAATTTTAAACAATGAATTATTCTATTAATTCAAGTCAATCGCATGCCGGCCGCTTAAACTCGTTAAACGAAAGTATATCAATAAATTAGCTCAAAAATAAATTGACCGCAATAGTCCGTTATTGTCCGCAATTGACCGGATTTGACCGGATTTGTCCAGCACTGAAAAAGCTTTATTTATTAAAAACAGGGTTAAAACAAGAAAGGCCCTCCAATTAAGGAGAGCCTTTGATAATAGCTGTTGCAAAATTAATCGAAATTCAAACCTGGCATTTCCATCCATGAATGATTATCCGGATTGATAAAAGTACCGGGACTTAAGATTGCGTCACAAATGACTGCGGGATTAAATGATTTACTATTTAACAAGGTAACACCATTATAGAAACTCAAAAACATTACAGCGATACTTAGACAACCGTCTGGAATTTTAAAAGAAAAATCAATCAGATTTATTAATTCTTCGTTTTTTTTAAGGGTAATGCTATATTTTTCCGGATTAAGAATTCTTTTACCGTCTTTCAGCCGGATTAATCCGACTACGAATGTTAGTTTGCATTGAGTTGCATGCTTTGGAAAACGCAATTTTGGCGCGTTACCTGACTCATAATAAACAATCTTCATAATTCCCTGATTGAGTTCAATTTTCGGTTTTAAATTCAAAATCTTTTTTACAGGAGATTTAATATTAAATTCAAAACCGGCTAAATTACCAAAACTGTTTCGCTTAAAAAGGTATCCCGTTTTTGTAGGATTATCACATGCTGTAAGGACTGTAGTCAACGCACTGGTGAATCGAAAAGCATAACTTGTTTCATTCATTCCACCGAGCGTATTATGAAATATACCTCTAATATGTTTTCCAAGCTTGCTACTTTTACGAAAATTCTCTGATGCATTTTTGGTTTCCACTGATTGTTTCATTGTGCCTGGCGCAGGTCTTTTTGAAACAATCTGTACCCCATTTACTACTTTAAAAATGAAATCGCCCAGGATTCCCTTTAAAAATTTACCGTCGAAAATTGCCATAAATATTTGCTTTTTTATCAATGTAAAGGATTTGTGCTAAAGAGTATCATCCTAAGCAGGCAATGTCCATAATTGTCCTCGGCTGTCTGCAATTGTCCGTAGTTGTCCATGTTATGGTCAAAGGAAAAATTAAAAAGTTCTTCAGTCTTCAACTAGTCATGCTTTATTTGTGCCTAAGTAGTGCTCGATGTAAGACCAAGCTTTAAACAGCCTTTAACCATAGGTACTCCAAGTCTTTTCAACTAGTTGTTTTTACTTGGACTTACCATGGACTCACGTTACTTTAGCATTGCTCTCACCCTAACGAGTACCCGGGCAGTACTAAGGCAGTACCCGGATGTTGCAGGTCAAAACCATTAGTTTGATCAGGATGATTTATATCAAGTGAGAAGGGTTGAAAACTGGCTTTTCTATAGACAGTTATAAAAACAAGATTGTGTAAATAATTGATATATGAAAACAGAAGATTATTCAAAATTAAGCACGTTTCGTTTGAGTAATTGAAAGGAAACAAATCAACCAGACGCTCTACTCAGCACCACATCAATTTCCCTCCCGATTTGCGCAATTACAGTTTGATCGAATAAAATATCCACATGTCCGGAGTCCTCATTATACTCATAAATAGCATAGCCATCTGAATTCAAATCATCAGCAGAAACCGCCTGCCAAAAGCCATTATGCAGGAACATTTCACCGATTAGGCCGCCATGATAAATCACTTTAAAATTATCACCCAATTGGGGATGAATATTCAAGTCAATCTGCCTGCCTTCAACCTTAATTACGATATTAAAAGGATCCATAAGTATAAATGATTTATTATTCAATGCCTAAAGAACAACCTTCACATTTGAATGTTTTCAATTAAATTAACTGGTTCCCTGTTTAGTAATTATCAGCTGCTTCTGCCGCCCCTCATCTTTGTATGGAGATATCATCTTTTATAGTCCAAGAACCAAATCTTTCAACGTAAATAAATTAGCAATTGCCTCACCCATAGTATTATTGAAATAAGCATACACTGTTTTTCCTTCGGCCATCCATTCCCGGATATAAGCTGCGTATTCAGACATTAAATCATCCTGATAACTTCCCCTGTAACTTCCTCCAGGCCCGTGAAAACGCAAGTAAACAAAGTTGAGATCTATATCCAGCATTGGTGTATTGGCAGGTGGTTTATCCTGTATCACCATTCCCAAACCATATTCATCAAGCAAGCGATAAACCTGCTCGCAATACAAAGACACATGGCGAAACTCCAGCGCAATATTCCAGTCACCGGCTTTATCACATTCACGCAGACAAGCCATTAATAAAGCCAGCTGATTTAAGTTTCCAATACGTACAGCAGGGGGAAACTGCACCAGCAAACAACCCTTCTTATCACCTGCCAAAGAAATAACCTGCATAAATTTTTTCACAGATTCAGGATCAAAAGCAAGCCCCTTGTTGTGTGTGATCATCTTAGGAAGCTTAAAGGTAAATCTAAAATTTTCCGGAACATCCTTAGCCCATTTCGCAACAGTTGATGCCATTGGTATTTTATAAAAAGAACTATTGATCTCAATACTGTTCATCATCGAAGAATAAAAACACAACCTGCTTTTTTCTTTAAATTCGTCCGGATAAAAAAGCTTATTACGCACAGGCAATAGCAAGCCGCTGGTACCTGAATAGTAAGCAGGAACATTATTTTTTCCCATAACAGCAAATACTAAAATAGACTATCCCAATAATTAACAGATAAAGACGTTATTAATTATACCACACTAAAAGCTAATAACATGGAAAATCAACAAGACAATTCAGCTTCAATCCAAAATAAAAAGTTGACTGAAGCGCTTTTAGAAAAATCAGCCGAGCTTAAAGTGAAAACTGCAAAAGTCAATGAAAAACTCCAGGAGCTTAAAAAGCAGACAGAAAACCTGCTTCATGTCAAAAACGACCAAAGCCAAGGCTCATAACTCAGACCATTGATCCTACCAGCATTAATTTAACACACCAGCATCAATCCGCTGAAGGCTCATTCAAAGGTGGAAAATATTCAGTACCAGGATTTGTTCCATCAGAATTGATGCCTAAATCTTCATCCTCATGACCAGTTGCCCCCTCCCTGTCCAACTCCTGCTCAAGCGGATACAAATTAGAACTTTGCTGAACACCATCTAAATTAACGTCAGTACCAGCCGGTCCGGGAATTTGGTCAACATCAATGTCTTTAATTCCCTGGGTAAGATCATTTTTCCCAACAGCATCAGAATGCTCTGCATTTAAATTAAAATCTTTCCTATCCATCCTATATAAAATTAGTTAATTTCTACTAAACACACTCGAGGGAAGAATGTTTAAAACATCCTGACTTATCCCATCAGCCAGTTGCCAGCATTTCTTCCAGTTCATCCAAAAAGCTGATTTGCATCGAATTGATAAGCAGTCTCGCCTGATCCAAAGAAAACCAATTTCCTTTATCAACCTCTGGAAAATCCACAATTTTCCCAGACCGGGATGGCCACTCCAAAGCGAAAGTATTACAAACCATATTTGAAGGATTTAAATCTCCAGCTACCGCCCAGCAATGCACTACTTTTCCAGCTTTCTGTACAATAGACTTTAATTCCTTAAAATCACCTGCCGGTGAATAACCAGTTTCCTCATAAAACTCACGCAAAGCAGTGGATAGCAATTCCTCCTGCGCAACAGGTTCCCCCTTAGGAATTGTCCAGTAGCCCTTATCCTTATGTCGAAAAAACGGACCACCAGGATGAACCAAAAATACCTCAGTCAGCTCAGCATTAATACGATATAATAATATTCCCGCACTGATAGATTTCATAAAGCTAATTATAAGGTCAAATACCAATCCAACATACAGACTAAATAATTGTTTAAACAGATAACAATCCCCCTTAAATAAGCATCCGGATCAATCAAACACTTAAGTCCAAAAATCAGACAAAAGCGGTGCCTCCGGGTAATGTCCCGTTCTGAAAAAACCTTAAAAATTAATAAAAAAGGTGTAAGGTAAAAGGTTAAAAAACCTAATTCCTTACACCTTTAAAATTTATATACGCTGGTCTTTTATTTCTCGTTAATTATTGATTTTTTAAACAGTCTTTCCCAACCTGATTTCCCAATAACCAATGATTTGTAAGCGTGAGTATCACCGTCTATATAAAAATCAAATGCTAAATTTTTTGTACCCAATATTTTGCCCATTTTTAATGGAACGATACGTGTTTTTCCTATCGAAAATTCATTGTTTTTGAAATCATCAAAAAGCCCTAACACATAATTATAAAAATCAATTTCATCTTTAACAGAAGCAAATGCTACTTTGCGGGTTGCATTTATATCGTCAGTAAATGACAAAATTTCAACTGTCTTTCCTAAGCGATATAACTGAAATGTTGGCGTTATAGGATTGTTCGATCCAATTAATTGGGGCGTTATGTTTTTTTTGTCTTCATTAATTTGTTCTTTAGTTCTTCCCACTTTTAGCTGGGCAGAAACATTATTTCCCAGACAAACTAAGGATAAAAGGCAAATCGCAACTAACATTTTTTTCATATTAATAATTACTAAGTTTATACATTGTATTGCAAATTAAACAATAATGTCATTTAAAGTATTATTAATAAGAAATCTATTAAAAACATTACAATTTCAAAAACACGAAATCACCGCTGTATACTTCCCAATATATAATTATTATAGTTAATTATATATAGTTAATACTGAATAAAACAATTGCAAAACATAGCTAATCTTGAAAACTAAAGCAACACCTGTTTCAGAATCCCCATTGCTTTTACCATCTCATTTTCCTCCAGCGAAGCGAACCCCATCCTCAACCCATTGGTAACAAATAACTCATTCTTATAAAAACTCCCATTGCCAATATATACCCCCTTTTTCAATGCTTCTTCAGACATTTTAACCAGATCAATCTTTTTATCAAAGTTCGTCCACACTGCCAGCCCTCCTTCCGGAACTTTAAACTTTATTTCCTCACTAAAATCAGACTTAAGTAGCTCACAGAAAAGATTTCTCCGCTGCTTATAAATCTTCAGCGACTTCCTGAAATGCCTTTCCATTTCCCCATTGTCAAACAACACGGCAAAAGCTTCTTCCAACAATGTATCCCCTTGCTTATCTATCAGCTGTCTCAATGAAGATGCAGCATCAACAAAAGCCAAAGGCCCAATCATAAACCCAGTTCTCAACCCAGGGGCAAAAGTTTTCGTAATCGAACCAATATAAATTACGTTATGATTGTGATCAATACTTGCCAACGGTACATAAGGCTTATTATCATAATGGAAATCAAAATCATAGTCGTCTTCAATAATTGCAAAACGGTATTCTTTAGCCAGATTTAACAGTTTTAACCTTCTTTCCATGCTCATTGTTACAGTTGTTGGAAAGTGATGATGCGGTATAATATATACTGCCTTTAAACTCTTCTTCTTTAAAATCTCTTCCAAATAATCAATATCCATCCCATTCTCATCTACAGGGATCCGTATAAGATTAGCACCAGCATAAATGAAAGTATCATCAGCAGAACGGTAATTTGAAACTCCAACTGCGATATTGTAAGAAGGCCCGAGCAGCAATTGAGCTGCTAAATAAATCCCCATCTGGCTGCCCTTTGTAATCATTATATTTTCAGAAGGAACAACTAATCCCCTGGTATTCGAGAGATAATTAGCAATAGATTCGCGAAGATGCTCTGATCCTTTGGAGCTGCCATATTTCAGAAAGTTTTTACCGAAGAATTTTCTGGAAAGGCTACGATACTCGCGCATCAAATTATCTACCGGAGCTAAGCGCACATCAGGAAATCCATCATCAATAGTTAGAATATTTTTCTGAAAATTATCACTGGGTATTGCTTTTTCAAAATGATTAGTCCAGATAAAAGACTCCTGAGAACTATTATTTTTATTGACTTCGGGTATTCTGGTTTTAGAAAGCACAGGTAATTTAGAAAGAACAAATACTCCCTGGCGCTCAATAGATTCAGCCCATCCCTGGCTAATTAATTCCTCATATGCCAACTTCACCGTATTTCTATTAATACCTATCAATTCTGCAAGTACGCGGGAGCTTGGTAATATATCAGACGGCTTAAGCGTACCATTCGTGATCAATGATATAAAAGTATTGCACACCTGGATATATAGTGTTACAGAAGATTTCCGATCAACCTGAATTAATGATTTATAAGGTAACATCTGGGCTGTGGTTTACATGAAAATAGAAATACAAATCTACCCCAATATTTTCATATAATATTACCATAACGGCGCTTGAACAGTTAAATCTGGGCTGGTATATTTCTCAAAACTGGCCTACAAAAACAGCCCAGGATTGAACTAAATTTGTACTATAAATTATTAATGATATAACACATGAAAAACTCATTTACAGTCCCTCAGCTTCTTTTACGTATTGCATTAGGCATAGGTTTCCTAACCACTGTAGCAGACAGATCAGGTCTTTTAGGCCCGATGGGAACTAACAATATCGAATGGGGTAACTGGGATAACTTTATAAAATATACAGCGACACTTATGCCTTTTCTGGATAGACCAGCTGTGAACATTATGGGTAGCATTGCCACTTTAGCTGAAGCTATAATAGGGATTCTCCTGCTTATCGGATATAAAACAAGGTTAGCTGCAATTGGTAGTTGTTTACTGACACTTACTTTTGCAATAGCAATGACATTATTCCTTGGAATAAAAGCACCAATCAACTTTGCAGTATTTTCAACTTGTACAGGTAGCTTGCTGCTTGCTACAATTCCAATTTACAATTGGAGCATTGATAACTTAGTACAACCAACTATAAATTAAAATGAATAAAATACCTTCATTGATCAGAATAGAAATGATCAATGAAGGTATCTGGTAAAGATTAAAATTTCAACGTTATATTTCCAGTAACTCTTGTAGGATTCTGAGCCGCCAGTCTATAAGACCAGTATTTCTCATTGGTCAGATTATCTACTTTTACACCAATTCTAAACGTTGGCCTGTCATAAAAAACAGAAGCATCCAGTACAGTATAAGAAGGAATGCTGAACTTAAAAGTTGACGTATTCGTTTGATAGTATTCACTACCATAAATCCCGCCAATCCCTAAACCCAGACCTTGAACTGGTCCTCTGATCACCCGGTAACTCGCCCAGAAGTTTGCCGTTCTTGGAGAACCCGCAGTTGTTGGACGCAATCCCTGAATGGATGCATTAGCGTTTGCGAATTTGCTATCATTATAAGTATATCCAGCTACAATATTCAATCCAGGGAAAGGATTAGTAATAATCTCAGCTTCAAAACCTTTACTTAACTGCGTACCGTCCTGAATTGAAAAATTAGGGTGATTAAGATCATCAATAAGCATATTGGTTACTTTGATATTATAGTAACTGAATGTAGCTGTGATTTTACTCAAATCAAGCTTTACACCACCTTCCATTTGATTAGCCTGGTTCGGCTTAAATGTATTCCCATTAAAATCTGAACCACTCACATTGTTAAAACCGTTCATGTAATTACCAAACAGGGATACTTTATCTTTCACAACCTGGTAAACAAGTCCGAATTTTGGAGATAAAGCTGTCTGGTTAAACTTACCAGCTGTAGAGTCTACGTTTGCATAATAACTTCCTTTGTTGAAATACCTGTCAACACGCAAACTGGCCATTGCTAATAACCTGTCAGTAACATTCAACATATCAGACACATACGCACTATATGTATTCTCATTGTTAGTGACAAAATTCGTGATTTTCTTCACGTCAATTGCTGAGAATAATGGTGATATTTTCGAGTAGTTGAAGTTATTGTATGCAAGGCCCGGTTTCTTATAATTCAAATCCGGCATGTTAACAATAGCATCGTTTCTTGTCGCCCGCAAGCTGTAAAAATCCAAACCAGCAACAACTCTGTTTCTAAGTCTCCCTATTTTAAAATTACCTGTAAAATTCTGCTGAATATTAGTTCCATAATAAGGATATTCCTGGTTGGTAACTGATTGCCTTAATGTCGAATCACTTACCGCAGCAAGCGATACCACATAGCCATCAGATGAAGATCTTGTCCGCGAAATTACTGTCTGCGAATTCCATTGATCAGAAATCTTATACTTTAACTGTGTGAAGATATTATATTGCTGGCTGGTATAATTGACCGTATTGTTAGCGAAAGACAAGTTATAAGGAATACCCATTTCTGTAATACTTCTTGCTTTAGCTTTTGGATTTATATAAGGTGTTAAACGCGTAGGTGAAGTCCCCTTAAATCCTCCCCATTCCACATCAACTAAAATAGTCAGCCTGTCATTAACAGCATAAGAAAAGCTTGGCGCAAATAAGAAGTTCTTATTGAACCCCGCATCCTGAAAGCTCCTTTCACTGTGTAAAGAAGTATTAATCCTTAATAGAGCAGTTTTATCGGCATTTAAAGGTGTATTGATATCGGCCGTTAAACGGTTCAGATCCCAACTGGCTGCCGAATAAGAGATTTCGCCTTTGAAAGTATCGAATGGCTTTTTGGTCACCCTATTAAACAACCCACCAAATGAAGACAGAGTACTTCCGAATAAGGTAGCAGAAGGGCCTTTAATCACTTCAATACGCTCCAGATTCGCCGGGTCTACAGTTGCATAGGTAAAGCTCCCTACCCCATTCCGCACAACCTGTGGTGTAGGAAAACCTCTGGAAATAGAGGTTGTTCTTCCCTGGTTCCTTACTTCGGCAATACCAGCTCCAGGAACATTCTTAAAGGCACTATTGTAATCTGTTACAATCTGCTCTTTCATAAGCTCTTTACTTACAATAGTATAAACTTGTGGATTTTCTATATTCTTTAAGGGCATTTTAGAAACGTCATCGCTTTCCTTTTTAGCAAAACGGTTACCGCCTGTTTGAATAATTACTTCTTCGAGATTCTGAGTTGAAGAGTTTAGCTTGATCTCAACAGTATCAGATTGTTTACTGTCTGTAAGGTCGACCTTGGTACTGTAAGTTTTGTACCCAATCATAACAACCTCTATCGTATAATTTCCTAAAGGCACCTTCGTAAATTCAAAACTACCTGCGGAGTTCGTTTTTGTAGTTTTTTTAAGCTCCTTTAACTTTACAGTCACTCCCTGAGCTTCTATTCCTTCATTAGTGGTAATGAGACCAGTTATTTCCCCTGTTAACGACTTTATTTTTTGAGCCTGTACATTTTGTGAAAAAGAGAATAGGAAAACCAGGGTTAAACAAGTTAAGGTCCAGAAAGCTCTTAACCTGACTGGTAGTTTTTCTTTTTGCAGGTTATGGATTAAATTATTTGGGCGTAAAGGTTTTTTCATATATTGTTTATTTATACTAAATCTAATTAGCGGCGAAATAACACAATTTATTTTGCTAAACAAAGCGATCTTTTTAATAGTTTATTCTGTACTCCCTGAATATTTATAAATGGCAAAAGCCTTCAATATGAAGGCTTTTGTAGAACTAAAAAATTTAAAATCCCAATAGAATTCTGTATTATATTATTTAATTTCCTATCTCAAACTTAAGCTGGAATTAGGTTAGTAGAAATACCAATTCTATTCCATGCATTAATAGTAATAATGGCTAATATCACTTGTGCCAGGTAAGTTTCATCCAATATTTTAGCAGCTTGTTCATAGGTTTCATCTTTTACATGATTACTGATTAAAGTAACCTCCTCAGTCAGGGCTAATATTGCGCGTTCTTCTTCCGAAAAAAATGGAGTATCACGCCAAGCATTCAACGCATAAATACGCTGTTCCGTTTCGCCAGCTTTACGCGCATCTTTAGTATGCATATTAATACAAAAAGCACATCCATTTATTTGTGAAGCTCTGATTTTAATCAGGTCTTTATGGGTTCTTGTCAATGAAGTGCTTTCAATGAATTTTTCCAGTCCAAGAATAGCTTTGTATCCAGCTGGCTCCAGTTTCTCTATGTTAATCCGTGTTTTCATATCTAAGTGATTTACAATAATTTATTTGTTGCTGCAAAATTAAAGTAATGACAGGGATTCTAAATGGACCAGCAAGAGAATAAAGGATGGTCCAGTGAATCTTGACTTATTGCTACATGCCGGGATAGAATCCCTATCAGAATTTTGATTATATTCACAAATAGCGTTAACCCGCCATATTTTAATGAATAACTTACCTGCTGATAAGGCTTTGCCAATTCACATTCTGGCTTCTTGTTTTAAGAATACTGTAGCCACCTATAAATTTTATTGGTTCATTTCAATTATCGAATCTATTGAAAAAGGTAATCATATAATTGACAAACAATCGCTCTTTGCCCGCATGGTAGCGAATGCATGGTATACAGTTAACTATTTCAATCTCTCTTTTGGTGTGCAGGATCAGTTCCAAAATGCTATCAAACAAATTATTGAAGCAGAAGGTCTGGCTGTAGATGAAAAAAAAGATAAAATAGTCTATAAATTAATATCCTCCGAGAGAAGAGAAACAATTAAAACATTGAGACATTTCGACGGCGAGGTTCCTTATCGTTTTCTGAGTCCCTGGTTTAGTAATATCAAGGGGTATAAACAAGAAATCTATAAATCTTCTCAGTCCTTTACTAATGACTGTCTCTACGCTGTAGATAAGCACTCGGTCATTATCAATCCAAAATGGATTTCATACTTAACAGAAAATAGCGGAATCTTAAAAGCATTCTGCTACTGGCATTTATGTCTTTACGTACAAAAACGTAATCCAAACGTACCAGATATTGCAAACAAGTTATTTAAACCACCTCACAGAAATAGCCTGTTAAAACCCAGAAAGGAGTTTTGGGATATTGTTATTGAAAAAACTGGTCCGATAAAATGTATATATACAAAGAACTTGCTGCATGTTAATGAATACGCAGTTGATCACTTTGTACCCTTTGCATTTGTGTCACATGATTTGATCTGGAACCTTATCCCCTCAGATAAGAGCTTCAACTGTAGCAAATCAGACAAGCTCCCCATTTTCGACAGATATTTTGATGATTATTTTGAGCTGCAGGAACTAGCGATAAAAGCTGTATTTAGCTATTCTCCTAAAAACAAATTGCTCCTGGACTACCTGACAATTCTACCCGATTTATCAGTATTGAATAGTTTGAGTAAAGAAGATCTTAAAAATAGATTTAAGGATAATATTCATCCTTTAATTACTATCGCTGCAAATAATGGTTTTGAGTATATGCACTCTTCAGACAACTTATAACCTGATCCTATGATAAATCTCTCCCGTATCAGAAGCATGTCTTCTCTTCTGAAAAATCAATTCACCTAAACTAATTCTGCCTTCCAGCACAAACATCAGATCCTGGCCATCCATTAATATCATTGATTTAAGAATAGAACTTCCAGTTTCTGTACAATCCTTTGCAAAACCATCCAGAGAAATAAATAACCCCAGCGTATTTTTCAGCCTCCCGGAAATCTTACCACCAAACACATACAAATCTGCAGCGTTCACTAATTGCTTCTGCCATTTAGCCTCCAGAATAAAATCCTGACTTTCAAAAGTAAACGAACCATCAATCTGCTCGCCCAGCGTCTTAAATGGCCCCTTTGCTTTCAATTCGAATAAATTAAATAACTCATTCAAAATCCTTTCAAAATCATATCCTCTTTTCTGAGGGTTTTGCTCTATAGCAATTTCAAAAAATTTCTTTTTCAACGCTTCCAGTTTTTCGGAAAAATCTATTGCTTTCTTCAATTTCTCCTGGTTATTGAGCCTGTTTTCCTCACCCTTTGCTAAATCCTCCAGTGCCTCAAAATAACCTTTCGTTTGATTGCGAAGTTTGGCAACAGCTTCTACTGCCCTTTTTGTGATATCACCACTTTCATCCCAATACTTAAGATGGCTGAAATCATTAAAATCCGATGTTTCTTTTAATAATTTCAATAGATCAGTCAGATAGATATCCTTTCTGGCTACCATCCGGTCTATTAATTCTGAGACGCTCTCAGCCTTTTGGTTATCCTTCCAATTTATCGTTGAAACAATGCTTGAATTATCTATAGTCAGCTCTATAAACTGCTTTAATTCTGTTTTTTTCCAATAGACTTTAGCTAATGCATCTTTTAAAGCAATAAGCGCTTGCGAGGATATATTTTGAGTTTTCATAAGCCAGGTATACTTCTTTTTTACAATCAGATTCTGATCAAGAGATCATGATAATTATTGACTACTTGAATCTTGTTTTTTGCCATTAACATGTAAGGTATCTACAATCCTTAACCCTTCAATTGAGTTTGAACGCTTCAAAAGAATAAGACTATCGTGATCTTCTTCTTTAACCTGGTTCACTTCAGGAACATTCTGGTCAGCAGGAATATTCTGATCAACAGCGTGTTTTTTACGTTTCTTTCTATTCTTTTTGTGCTTTTTCTCTTTAACTAGACTATGCTCAGCGACTATCTTTTCTGGTTTCTTTGGAGTCCTGGAAATCACCAGAAATATTAAACCGAATAATACAATAACCACGAAAATCAATATACTTCTTACCTTATTCCAGAAGCGAACGCGGTTATTTATTTCAAAAGACCTTCTTTGCCTTTCCCAATTTTGTGCATTTTCCCGGGCCCTTTTCTCCTCCTGATATTTAGCTCCCTTCCTGTCAAAGTAGTTATCAAATTTCACCTCTGTGTAATCAGCCTCATCTTCTTCCGGATATTCATTTTTCTCCCAGCGTTGACCTTTCTTTTTTCCCTGGTATTCAGGTTCCTTTTTCTTTACAGGAGTAGTACTGGGAAGTGATAAATCATATTCCTCACGCTTAACTGCGTCCCCTAATATTTCATAAGCATTATTAATCTCCTTAAACTTTTCAGTATAAAAGTCACTACCTCCATTTTTGTCAGGATGAAATTCAAGACAAAGCTTTTTATAGGCTTTTCTAATCTCTTCGGGTGTTGCGTTTCGAGGGACACCTAATGTATTATAGTGATTACTCATAGTATACCTATTAAAATAAGACTTAAAAAAAGGGCTATAAGGAAGAGAACCCAGCAACTGGATTTCGTTTTTCTGATTCTAATATTTGCATCGCATTGTTCGCACAACAACTTCGTTGCATAATAGGTCCTGGTATTTGTTCCTGAAGAATGTCTGCCACGCCAGTTATCCTTAGAAGTGCCTGTAACAACATTTCTGGGGTATCTTGCATCTGGTTGTCCACAATAAAAACATGAAGCCATTAAAGAGAATTAGTGATTCAATGATAAGATTAAAGTAGTAAAAACTATAGATAAGATTACAAATACCAAAGCATAATATTTATTTTAGATTAAAAACAGTCACTATTAATCATTAAAAATACACATTTTTACATATTTATAATCAATAATGATAAAAAAGCATTTTAATCGTTTTAGTATACTGTATTTAGAACATTTCAGTTAAATAAAATTTGCGGCGGCGGAAAAAGAATAATGTTAGTTCCCTAATTCTAACTGATTTTTTATAAGATTATAGTAATCTCCCTTACTTCTTACCAAATCATTATGACTTCCAGTCTCTACTATTTCTCCATTTTTGAGTACAACAATCTGGTCAGCATTTTTGACTGTTGAAAGACGATGTGCAATTATAAGGACTGTTTTTCCTTTAAAAAACTGTTGAAGATTCTCATGGATTACCTTTTCATTTTCTGCATCCAGCGCACTTGTTGCTTCGTCAAAGAATAGATAGTGAGGATCTTTATAAACTGCCCTGGCAATTAGTATCCTCTGTTTTTGTCCCCCGGAAATACCATTGCCCGATGTACCTATTTTTGTATTGTATTTTAAGGGTAAGGATTCAATAAAACCATTGATATTAGATATTTCAATAGCATTTTTAAGTTTTTTCTCACAAATATTCTCATCCCCTGTGACAATATTTCTTTTAATTGAGTCAGAAAAAATAAAACCATCCTGCATAACAACACCACAATTTTCCCTCAGACTATTAGGTGAAATATGATCCATCGATATTGAATTGAAAGATATCTCTCCCCCTGTTGGTTCATAAAACTTCAATAACATTTTCATCAATGTTGTCTTTCCACTTCCGCTTGCTCCCACAATGGCTGTTATTTTACCTTTAGGAATAAAGAGATTGATGTTTTTCAGGATATATGGAGAATTTAAACTTTCGTACTGGAAGTAAACATTCTTTAAACTTATTCCTGAATTATCCCGGGAATGCGGGAATGTTGGAATTGAAATTTGACTTTCTCGTTCTTCAATGGCATGATTTTGCACCTCATTTAAACGTTCCAGGCTTAATTTAGCATCTTGTAATGATCTGAAAAAACTAATCAACTGATTTACCGGAGAATTCATTTGTCCTATTATATAAGAAACACTTAAAAGTTCTCCAAGTGTCATACTTCCTTTAACAACATATGTAGCTGCGAAAAAAGTAACCAGGATATTTTTCAATTGATTGATAAATTCAAATCCTGTGAGCTGAACCTGATCGAGTTTTAATATCCGTATGTTTATTTTAAAGAGCTTTTGTTGTATTACTTCCCATTCTTTGCGCTTGAAATCCTCAAATTGATTCAATTTCATTTCAGTAACGCCATTCAGGATCTCATATATCGACTCTTGATTTTCACTACGATTTTGAAACCGGAAATAATCCAGGCTTTTACGTTTTCTGAGCCAGTAGTAAGACCATCCAACAGCCAGGCCCGTTAGCGTAAAATACACGAATAATATTTTAAAATCATAATACCAGAGCACACCAAAAAACACAGAAAAAGTAATGATCGAAAATAAAGTCGTGATACTTTGGCTTGTTAAAAATGAATCTATTTTTTCATTGTCTTTTATTCTCTGATTAAAATCACCTATCATTTTAGTCTCAAAAAACTTGATAGGTAACTGCAACAGTTTTTTTAGAAAATCTGAAATAATGGTTATACTTATTTTAGTACCTATAAATAACATAATCCAATTGCGGATAATTTCAATTATTGAGGACCCAACAAATAAACCCAATTGGGCCAAAAGTATAATTGTTATAAAATGAAGGTTTTTTGCATTGACCCCTTTATCAATTAGTTGTTGAGTCAGAAAAGGAAAAACCAATGTTATACAACTCCCAATCAGAAGTAATAAAAACATAGTTGCAAATTGCTTTCTATAAGGCTTAAGATAGCTGATAACATGTTTTAGGGTAACCAGGTTATCTTCAACTGGATTTTTGCTGTAAAACTCTTCAGTTGGAGTTAAAAATAAAACTATCCCATTATTTTCATCCGATAACCATCCCTTTTTAAAAGTATCTTCATTCAGTGTAATTATACCATGCGCAGGATCTGCAATTTCATAGGATATCTTTTTGGTGAAGATATTTTTTTTCACATTTAAAAGCACAACAAAATGGTTACTATTCCAATGCAAAATACATGGAAAAAAATCATGCTGTTTTTGTAAAACATCAAGATCCTGTTGTGTGGTAATTACTTCAAATCCTATTTTCTGGCTCGCCTCACGCATTCCAGAAAGAGAAACTCCTTCCCTGCTTAGAAAGGAGTTTTCTCTAAGATATTGTAAAGAATATTTTTTTCCATACTTACTTGCGACCATACACAAACACGCTGGCCCACAGTCCATCCGGTCAAGCTGGTATATAAACCGCATTAATTTTTAATTATGTTAATACCATTGTGCTGGTATAAAACTGACAATATATATAGCCCGATATCTTTATCCCATTTCTCATCCAACAATGACAGTGCATCTTTTACAACAATAGGTTTATCATTATTTATTTCATCGACAAGAGTTTTTATACTTTCAAAATTATTAAGCTCAAACTTAATTCCCCGGATAAAGAGTTGCAGCTTTTCCGTATCCAAAGATTCTTTATAAAGGATTTTGTATGGCCTTTCTACTTCAATGATGTCATCGGGATCAAAAGAAATTTGCTCTGTTTTCAGAAATGGGCTTGTCCTGTAACCGGCATTACTATACAAAGAATACCTAAGATCTCTATAAGTTTCTTTCATCAGATCTTTGAAATTCAGTTTTTCAAGTTCCTCTGGCATATCAAATAAATCCAGAGTTTTATCGACAGCACTTACATCCTGAATAGCATTATTATCAGGTTTCAGATTCTCATCAGTTGTCTTTATATATTGTTCCAGCAATAAAGACTGAAGTCTGTGTGCAAAATCCTGATTTGAACGATTATAAAACCAACAGGCAATTGCCATTGAAAGTCCATCCTGAGTCCCGACATGGTAAGTATCTTCAGGCATAAAATAAATATCTCCCTCATCAAACTGATACTTATTTGCATAGGGTAAATACTTTTGTATATTTTGATTATTATACTTTTCTTCCCCTACCAATTCAAGATATTTAGCAGTTTCCCAGGTATACATAGTTTTGCTGCCCGGACCTAAATGAAAATGTAAAACACTCTTACCAGGTAAGTCCAAATGGATCCCTAAAGGTGTACTATCATAATTTCCAATAAATAATGTAAAGATGATACCTTCTGTTGGCATGCCTATTTTCGCCAATAATGGTTCAAGTTTAAGTGCAATCATTTTAGAAAGGTTCAGATTGAATTTCTCTCCCTGATTAATAATCATACCGAACTTTCTATCTCCAAATGTCCTTTTAGTCCATGCCTCAAGTGTTTCACCTTTTTCTGGCGGAGAATCATAGATCTGGATCATCTCATTACTCTCAAGCTGAACACCATCTACATATACTCTATAGCCAAATTTATTAGTCCTGAGCCTTGCTAAATCAGCTAATATTTCCAATATATAAGTTTGCATTAAAGACGTTTCATCTTTAGGCATACAATTCTTAAGCACAGACGTTTGTGTCATCTGTTGTGTGGTCGATAAAAAATTATCCCACCAATCAGAATTAAATTTATTTTCTTCGTTAATAAGCATTGGCCCTAATTTTTTATGATTGTAATCCCATGATTTTTATAGATCAGATTCAATATATAAAGTCCGGTTTCCTGATCCCACGTTTGATCTAAAATGCTCAACAAATCGCTGACCCTTTCCTTTTTACCAATATTTATCCGGTTAAGTAAAGAAATAATGCCATCAAAATTATTTAGTTCGAGCTTAATACCCCTTACATACATATGGATCTTTTCCTGGTTCAGTGAAAGTTTATACAAAATCTTATAAGGTTTCTCCAGTATAATTTCATCATCCATTTTAAACAAAATATCATGATCTAAAGGAAATGGACTTGTTCGATATCCTGCATTACTGTGAATAGAATATCTCAGATCCTTATAGGCCTCTCTCATTAAATCTTTAAAATTCAAATTTTCCATTTCACCTGGAATATCAAAAACTTCAAGCGTTTCTTCCAGACCATCCACATTGTTTAAGTCATTTTTATCAGATAAAAGTAAGTCATCATTTTGTTTGAGGAATTGACTAAAAATCACATTTTGAAGCTTTTTAGCCAGCTTATCTTTAGTATGGTTATATCTCCATAAGGTAAGTGCCATAGATAAACCATCTTGTTTACCAATATGATATTCTCCCTCAGGCATAAAATACATATCACCTTCTTTGAAAGAGAACTCAGTTGAGTATGGCAATAGTCCGTCAATATCTTGTTTTTCAAATTTCAAATTTGTGGTCAGATTTTCATATTCGTCTTTACCCCAGGTATACATTGTTTTATCACCAGGCCCTAAATGAAAATGCATAACATCCTGTCCTGGAGGATCTTTATGGATACCCAAAGGCGTTTTATCATAGTTTCCAATAAAAATAGAGAAGTTTATACCCTCTCTGGGGAAACCGACTTTTTCTAAATACGGTTGAGTTTTTAAAGCTATATTCTTTGAAAGATCCAGATTAAATTTTTCACCTAAATTTAGTATCATACCAAATTTCTTATCACCAAAAACTCTTTCTACCCAATCCTCTACTTCTTCATTATCATGTGGTGGAGCATCATATATTCTGTTCATCTCCACTCTGTCCAGCAGTTTACCATCTATATAGACTCTATATCCATATTTATTTGTACGCAATTTGGCCAGTGTCTGAATAATCTGAAGGATATATGTCCTTAATAACTTTGTTTCTTGCTTAACCATGCAATCTTTGAATACAGAGGTTTCAGTAAGGTTTTTAGTTTTAACCAGGAACCCATCCCACCATTCCGTACTATAATTTTCAATTTCAGTAGTTGTTATCATGTTGATTTAAGCTGAGTTAATTTAAAATAAGCTACTCCGTAATTAAATTACGGAGTAGCGAAACTTAATCTTTATCGCCGTAGGTATGATCCGCATGATGATTTCCATGATGATAATGGTAATCTTTTGGATGTTCAATTCCGCCGGCTATTGCAGCTTGCTCGAGTGGTGTCAAAAATTTCACACCCAAAAAGTCAGCAGCCTTTTTAACTTGATCTTCTTCCATTTTCTTAAAATTTTTTATTAATAAAATGACTGTAATTAACTGTCATAACATATTCGTCAAAATTATCTTTTAGAAACAGTGATAAAGACAGCTAAAATCTATGGATGATCGTGATGAGAATGATGTCTTCCTTCATCAGTATGATCATGGCTTTCAGGAGGAAGAATATTTCCGCCAACTACTGCTTTTTCTTCAAGGGTATTTAATACTTTTACGCCCAGGAAATCGATTGCTTTTTTAATTTTTTCTTCTTGCATTGCTTTTAGGTTTTAATGTAAATTGATTTTTTTAGACTTGTAATTACAGATGAAATATTAAGAATCTATTAGCTTTCATGCAACGACTTCTAATTAGATCTTAATTTTAATCTGAAAAACCGGATATGGGAGTGGAAATTATTTCACTTCCATTAATTTATAATATCGTTCAGATATTATAAAAGCTCTAGCTGTCATGGTGAGAGTGATGTCTTCCCTCATCGGTGTGATCATGGTGATCTGCCGGAGGTAAGGTTCCACCAACTACAGACTTTTCTTCAAGCGTGTTTAATACTTTGACTCCTAAGAAGTCTGCCGCTTTTTTAATTTGTTCTTCTAGCATTTTTTAATGTTTTAGAAATTGATTGATTAACTTTCTTTGTACGTAGGCATCAGTTTCTTCCTTTTTGAGTTAATATGTACTATTTACATTTTATTGGTCCGCTCTTCTTTTTTCTTCTTCATTACCAAAATTCCTTTGCTTAAGATTCAACTTACGGCTGCCAAACTTATAAGATGCTGAAATCCTAAAATATCGGCTGTCGTTATAATCAGAAAAACCATAGTTAATACTACTGGATACTGTTTTAGATTTAGTTATATCATTTTTGAAGATATCCTGGGCGATCACTGCTAATTGCAAACTATTATTCAGCAGTAAAAATTTCATTCCTAAATCCAGACTGGAAGTAGATTCTGTTTTATATATATCTTCATATCTGGGCGTTTGATACCAAAAATTTATTTCACCTTTTATAGTTTTATTTTTATTAATTGTGAAACTATTATTTGTTGAAAAATATGCGCCAAACCCCTTATTCCCTTTCAGATTGAGCTCTCTTGTGATATGAGTAGTCTTATAGAATAGATTTCCCTGATTCTCACTTTCCCACCATTTAAGTTTATTAAATACATAAGTTTCACTTATGTTATAACTATTAGCTGTATA
This sequence comes from Pedobacter cryoconitis, assembly GCF_014200595.1. Taxonomy (NCBI): domain Bacteria; kingdom Pseudomonadati; phylum Bacteroidota; class Sphingobacteriia; order Sphingobacteriales; family Sphingobacteriaceae; genus Pedobacter; species Pedobacter cryoconitis. The sequence continues at coordinate 1,350,736 of NZ_JACHCG010000001.1, read as the reverse complement.
ATAATTCAAATCCAATAAATATTGAATTTTAGTATCCTCATTAAAAAAAGGAGGATTCCCTATACCGTTTGTGGTATTAGAAAATGACAGGGAAGTAAATAATACATCTTTATATGAATGTTGAAACTCAATATTATTGGTATATGAAGGGGATAGAAATGGATTACCTTGCGTATAGCTATAAGGATTATAATAAACTTTAAATGGATTAAGTTCATTATACCTTGGCCTTGCTAATCGTCTTCCAAAATTCAGCGAAAAAGAGTGGTTCTCACTTGATGTATATTGGATATAGGTTGTCGGAAAAAATTGAATATAATTATTTGTATTTACCTGGCTGAGCGTTAATGAATTCCCTTTTGTTTGCGTATTTTCAACCCTTAACCCCAGCTTTAATTCCCACTTATCTGCAAGTTTTTTATTCCCGGAAATATATAATGCCTGAGTGTTTTCTGAATACTGAAAAGCATTACTCTGGTTGCTTTGAAATACCGGGACACCCGTAGAAGTATCAAAATAGTTATTATCATAGTTTGTTTTGGAGAAATATATTTTAGCCCCGTAACTTAATTTAATCCATTTTAGAGGATCAGTTATATCAATTTTCGCCGAATAAATATTTATATCCTGAAACCCTGAATTTGTAGCAGATTTATAACCACCCGGCGTTGGAGTGAAATCAGAATAACTATTTTGCGTTTGAAAATCTCTGTCAATATGATTATTTAAATTAAAATAATCCAGATCAAATGAAATATTCTTACCCGAACTATCCAACTTGACCAAAGAATGTATATTGATAGAATTAGAATTGTTTCTCTTAGAGTCATTTGATATTGAATTAATCAAAGAATCCACTTTTCGACTGGCATTATTGGTAATTATAGTATGATCATCTTGATTTGTTCGCGGCTTGTTAAGGCTACCCAGGTACTGAGCTCCAATAGTCCAGTTATCAGATAACTTATAATCTAATCCGGCTCTGCCACTGAAGATATTTGTATAAACATGTCTCTTAAATTCATTGTTCCAGGTTTGCGAAGAATAGATTATTTCTTCTTGTTCTATACCTCTTTTTGATCCGTTAACATAATTCAGATTTGTAAAGAATGAAAGTCTTTTCTTTTGATAATTAAAACTACCTCCATTACTTGAAGTTGCATAAGTTGATTGTTTATAACTACTATTGAGGGAAGCATTCCAGCTGTCTGACTTTGCTTTTTTCAATTTGATATTTACTAATCCACTATTTCCTTCTGCATCATATTTGGCTGGTGGATTCGTAATTACCTCAATAGCTTTAATATCATCTGTTCTAATTGTTTTCAGAAAGTTAATCAGATCATCCCCTGAAAGATCTATCAAACGATCATCTATCATTACAGACATTTTATTTTTACCAATCATTGTAATTGACTCGTTCTGTACTTTAATGGAGGGAGTGATTTTTAGAGCATCAATCGCATCTCCCCCACTGGCGGAAATACTGTTTTCGACATTAAAGATTATTCTGTCGACTCTTCTCTCTATTATTTTCTTTTTAGAGATAACAGCAATCTCTTTAAGCTGGCGCTGAGTTTCACTTATTTTTATGACAGATAAATCAATATTTTGATTTAAATCAATCTCTTTACGATATAGAATCGACCCCAATTGTCTAATAGACAGCAGATAAACTCCTTTTTCAACTGTTAAGCTAAACTTGCCATCTATATTTGTGAGTTCATTTTTTACAATTATGGAGTCTTTACTTTGAAGCAAAACCTCTATAAGCTCAATTGGCCGATCATTCAAATCTTTAACTTGCCCTTTGACATGTGATTGTGCGTATACATTACCAGCAGTTAAAAAAAACAGCAAACAAATGAAAATATATCCTTTTATCATGTATTCCTTCTCCAATTACAGGGAGATAAAATATACTTCACTATTTATTTAGCGCCAGCAATTAGTCCCTTTTTAATACATAACGTTTAATTAAGATGTAAGGGTGCAATAAAAACAAACATTACAACAATTAAAATTATATAAATGATAAAAAATTTAACCAATAAAAACTAGAAAATTAACATAATATGTATAATGTATGTGTTTACCTAAAAAAAACGAAGGTTCGCGTAATAAAAACACAATTCTATAACAAATACATTATACTTGAAATTATAAGTTATCGATTGATCTGATCAAACTGATCGATTACAATTCTGGCATAGAAGTGCCAAAACTTTAAAAATAAAATTTAAATAAATTGGATAAAGCTCTAAAATTCTCTAAGACTAGCGATAATGAATTATTTCACCACCTGAAAACAGGGGATAGAAAGGCTTATACTGAGATTTACCATCGATATCAGAACAGTTTATTCATTTTTGCCTGCAGAAAAACGGGTAGTGAAGAAGAAGCACAAGATCTCATACATGAGGTATTTAGTATGCTTTGGGAAAAACGAGCAGAACTCAAAATCTCCTCAGAGCCTTCGGCATATCTATATTTTGTATTAAAGAATAAGATCTTTGACTTGTTCAGACATAAAAAGGTTTCTAACCTATATATAGAACGTTTTTCAAGTCTGGTATCTTATCAGACTGATTCAGACTATTTGTTACGTCATAATAATATGTCAGGTTTAATCGAATCTGAAATAGCTACCCTTCCTGTTAAAATGCGCCAGGTTTTTGAACTTAGCAGAAAAAGCAATCTTAACAGAAAACAAATAGCAATAGAACTCGGCCTTTCAGAGCACACCGTTAAAAGTCATATGCATCGCGCTTTAACTATATTAAAAACAGTACTTGCTTTTATAGCATCTTTTCTCTTAATTATCCTGCTGTAATACATAATTGTATCAAATTTCCCTTTTACAAAAATGAAAAAGCCACCAGTATATGCATACTGTATTCCCATAAATTAAAAATCTAATTACAATTAGACAAAAATGCAGTTTGCTTCACTAATAATACCTAATGATATTTTAGTCTGATTTTTAGCAGCAACAGGATCTATTTATCGCTTCTATTTTCTAATTTCTAATTTCTTCAAATTATCAATTGCATCCCGATCCCCTAAATTAGCTGCCTGTGTCCAATAAATTTTGGCTTGGTCATATTTAGCTTGTCTGACATAACAAATCCCCAAATTTACGAGTGTATTTAAATAAACGTCTTTTTCAAGTTTATCCTTTCTTTTTAGAACTTCAAGAAATCTTTTTTCACCTTCTTGAAACTGATTTTTATTCATTGCTTCAGTCCCTAGATTATAGTCGGATTTTCCAGACTCCAATTCATCCTGAAGTGCTAATGGATTTGTACTGTCATTCTTGCTATCAAACATATTATAACAGATTTTAACAACAGCTACTAAAAAGACAGCACATAATATTCCTATTAATATTTTTTTCATATAAATAAAGTTAATAATGTAAGAACCATAACATAAAACGGGATGAGTGCTAAAAGTGAACCGTCATCAATAGTATCAAATTTTGATAAATAACTAGTAAGATTCGAATAACCATCATTAATACTCGTATTGGGACTATCAAATACATTTAATAACCAACGGCTTACGTATCTTCTGAAAACAAGACCGAGAGTGCGAGAATGCATATACTTACAATTTGCAGAACTCTTTTCATTTATCCATTTCTATTCAAGCTTCTTTTGCTTTCCAAACATCTTTTCAAAATCTTGTTTACTTTTTGCATATGACAAATAATGACTTATGTTATAGTTTAGCATATATTTCTTAAATCATCCTCACTTCCAGGAAAATCACCTTTACCCTCACCTTTAATCAGGCTATAAAACGTATAAGACTCGTCTTTTAACAGACGAAAATAAACTATTGGTATAGGTTTTTCTTTAGTCCCATAAGTACTATCTGCAAGTTCCTGTTTATTAACAGTTGCAATAATTTTTCCTCCAGAATCTTTAATTGCTCTAACTAAGTACATTCCAAACACTTCATCCATGGAAGAATATTTAAAAAAATAGAAAATAGAAAAATATTTATGAAGAGAGTCACTGTAAAACTTAATCTCATGCTTGTAAACAATAGCCATGTTATCTGCTGAAGACGGGTTAAATTTAGCTTTCACTTCAAAATAACTCGCTGAGTCAGCAAAATTTTTCACATTTAGCGTGATTGTATCACATTTTGACAAGTATTGGTTAATATACAAATGTCCATCATTTATACCAGTATCCGGATTATCAAAGATATTCACTAACCAACGGCCAATATATCTACCAAAAATCAGTCCTATTGCGAGAAGGCTAACACTGGAGATTTGCAGTATTTTTTTCATAGGCGGACTTGGTATTTTATGACACAAAATTTCAATTAATCATTTCTATACAAAACACATATACTGTCAATTTTAAACTTATAAATTGTCAAGGAAAACTAAAAGATGCAAACCATGCACCGCTCATTATTAAACGGTTTTCGCTCTTTGAAAAACCTTAAGTATTCATTTACATTAAATCTGTAATCAGACTCATAAAAATTAGTTCCACCTCTTAACCATAATATTGGAACAGGCTTTTCTCGGGAACCAAATGAAGAATCTTTTAGCTCATCTAAATTAATCATTCCAGAAATATGGCTAGCATCACTTACAATCCCTAAAGATTGTGTTTTAGTATAATTCTCGGCCACAAAATATTTATTATAAGTAGACGAGTAGAACTCAACATAATTCTTATACCTATTCTTCCTAAAATTGGTAAAATATGGCATAAAATTATCAATTCTCTTTTTTCCGCCTCCAAAATCAAATACCACAAGCCTATCAATTTTTAAATACAAACTATCTGATCTTTTAATATAATCGTTGATTCGCTCTTCTGATGGGCTAGCTGGAGAAAAAAGCGTAGCTATTCCATATATTGTGAAAGGAGCTAAAAAAATCCCCAAAGAATATGAATTTACACCTCGATTCTTTTTAATCATTAGCTTTGTTAGAGATTAAGATGTTAAACTAAAAAGCACAAACCATACAAGGCTCTTTATCAAACTTTTGTCTGTCTTTAAAAAACTTTAAATACTCGCTTACATTATATTTATAACCAGATTCAGAAAAACTGGAATCGCCAGTTATCCATAATATTGGAATAGGTTTTTCACGAGTACCAAATGAAGAATCTTTAAGCTCATCTAGATTTATCATTCCAGAAATAGTTTTAAATTCTCTTATGCTAAATAAAGATTGTCCATTATTATTATAGTTTTCAGCCACAAAATATTTATTGTAGGTAGAAGAATAGATTTCTGTATAATCTTTATATCGGTTCTTACGGAAGTTTGTAAAATAAGGAATAGAATTATTTATTTTCTTCTTTCCGTCACCAAAATGGAAGATGACTAACCTATCGATTTTTAAGGTCAAACTGTCCGATCCTTTAATATATTTATTTAATTCTTGTTCAGTAGGGTTCAAAGGGGAGAATAACAAAGATATTCCATATATCAGAAAAGGAGCCAGAAACAAACCCCAGACACCTGAATAAGAGTTACGATTATTTTTAGTCATTGTTTTCTTTCACTGTCAATAACAACATCAGATAATTACACCTTTAATAACGTAACATAAAAATTATTAGCTATCTCAAAACTATTTAACCTTCTTTTCTTTACCGAACATCTTTTCAAAATCTTCTTTACTTTTCACATAAGACAGGTAATAACCTGCATTGGAATTTAATATATACTTCTTAAAATCAGCTTCAGAACCATGAAAATCACTCTTATTATTTCCTTTAGCCATACTATAAAATGTATTTGATTCTCCTTCCTTCAATTGGAAGTAAATTATTGGTATTGGTTTCTCTTTAGTCCCATAAGAGGCATCATTAAAATCCAGTTTATTCACAGTGGCAATAATATCACCACCTGGATTCTTAATAGCGCTTGTATAATAGAAACCAAATAGATGATGTAATTCAGGATTGCTGAAAAAATAAAAAATAGAAAAATATTTATGTAGAGAATCACTATAAAAAGTAATTTCATTTTTATAAGCGAAAGCAGTGTTGTCAGCCGACGAAGGATTAAATTTAGCCTTTACTTCAAAATAACTTGTTGAGTCAGTGTATTTTTTTATATTTAAACTAACTGTGTCGCACTTTGACAGATATTCATCAAGATGCAAACGTCCATCATTTATACTTGTATCTGGATTATCAAAGATATTAACTAACCAACGGCCAATATATCTACCAAAAATCAGTCCTACTGCGAGAAGGCTAACACTGGAGATTTGCAGTATTTTTTTCATATTTAATATTAAGATTTACTTGCGATAACATTTTCATTATTTTCACTATCTTCACTACGCATATTACGTGCATTCTTCAAAGTATCTTCTATTAGCTTTACCTTATTTTCCTTATAACTTTTAGCAATATAGTGATTGGCAACAGAACCAGCTAGTCCAACGCCTAGTCCAACACCTAAACCTGCACCCATTTTTGAGAATTCTCCTTTAAAAGTCTTTTCACCAAATCTGGAAAATGCAGCTGCCTGATCATAGGTTGCCCCCTGCTCCATCAACTCTCTGATAATAGTTTGATTTTGGGTAGTCATAGTTTTCACAACATCGGCAGTTCCTTTTCCAGCCCCCACAGCTGTCCCAACACTATTATCTCTAACCGTATTACCTACGTCTGTTTTATAGTCTTCATCAGCAGTACTGCCTTCGTTTGCTAATGTTTTATCATCATTACCTTCAACATATTCCCACCCCGCAAAACCAACACCAATTCCTGTTCCTATTGGATCACCCAAACCACTTAAACCACTCACAAAGCCCATCCAAGCCTGCTGTTTGAGATGTTGATCAACTTCTTCTTTATTATTCGATGAAAATTTAACCGCGGCCTTATGAGCTATAACAGGGCTAATAAAAGGTTGTATCATTCCTCCTTTTACACATTTTAAAATGGAACTTTGAAGGAGAGCTTTTTTTTGATTGAATGTAACCTTATTATGAGGTAACGTCCACTCAGATCCTGCTTCCAACGAACAGTCACATTCATGCGCCACTTTATATTCCCCTATTGCTATGGATACAGCACCAGCAATTGCAACTACTCCAGCAATTACCGTAGTAGCACCAGTTACAGATGCAGCCATTCCAGCCAAAATAACCCCAGCAACTCCACCTGTACCTACAATTGCTGCAACCACTACTACAGCAACAGCAATACAAATAATCCCTACGGCAATTCCAACTAACATTGCTCCCAAACCTCCCCAGAATTTAGCCGGAGACTTACAGACAAAACTTACACTGACTTTTTTATCATCAATATTCAGCCATGCTGCACGTTTAGTATTAATTACAGTTTTATTAGACCTGACAACTCCAAGATTCTGAGGCTTAGTTACAGTCATTAAGGTGCAATTGATCATTACACCAGATGGTAAATATGAGCTTCCCATTATTTTATTCTTTGTAACTTATAATCCACAAATAATTCAATATTATTTTTCACTTCCTCAGTAATTACCATATTAGCATCACTCAGCATATTTTCGTTCAAATCATATATAACCCTTGTCTCGTGATTATAATCATAGCCAGAAAACTTATAACCAATACTGGGCTTATACCTTGAATCATAAATCTTTTCAAAATCAACGAGATGAGGATTACCTTCTACTAATCGTCCATCTTTTAAAATGCTGATTGAAGTAGGTGTTTCATCAACAATCTCCTCTGTGACCTTAAAGTCAACAGGCAGCCGATCAAATAACTGAGAATAATAAAGTTTAGTAAACGGCTTCATTATAAATTGATCATTTACCAGATAGTTATCAAAAAACAGATCGAAAAATGGACGAACCTGAAAATCAAGGAGAATATTCTCTTCAGTCATTTGTTGTTCCACGTTAACTAGAAAAGTATCAATATTGGCTCTCATTTCTGGTGACTTCACAAACGATGTACTGGACTTTACTTCATTTTTAAAAGCCAGCCAGTTCGCTTTAATTTCATCCATATTATCAATCCGTAATATCTTTCCTGTTTCTGGACTCACAACCACCAATGCATTACTTTTAATCACATCAATTTTGCTCATCAGATCCAAATTTTCCTGCAAATATGAAGGTTGAATCGCAACTATTTGATCTGCAAGAGTAACTCTAACCATCAATTTACCAATGTTAATATATTTTTTAACGTGGTATTCTAGTTTTGTTTCTACATGGTTTTCAATAATACCATTCATTTTAATTACTGCAAGCTGTACACTTCTGTACTTTGCTTCACCCTCTTTAAAAAGTATATTATTATTGAGTGGTTGAACATCGACAACTTCAACCTTTTCTGGGATATTCGTATTTTCTGTACCGAAAAAAGTAAATCTGCTCATGTTAATTTATATTTACAGGTTGTCCTTCAATTTTTTGTTCACCCAAAGCTCCACTGATTATTTCGCCGCTCGACTTAGTGGTTTGCTTACTAGATTTAATTTCTATTTCAGTGTTATCAAAAGACCCAATACTAACTTTTGCCCCTTTCAACGGATCAGCGTTCGCATTAATAGCATCGGTACCTTGAATATTGATAATCTTTCCAATCAAATCAATTGTACCATTAGAATTGAGCGTAATACTACTTTCCCCTGATCTGATAATAACTTTCTCACCCGCTACTATCTCAACCAGCTTATTTCCATTCTTAATATCAATAAAATTAGAACCATCAGTTCCCAAATGAAGCGCATGATTCAAATCGTCAAAAGTCAAACAACTCCCCATCCTCGAACTCAATCCCTTCACATTACTATTCTTAAACCCTTTACTATCGCCATTTTTGCCATGATAAACACTTCCTAACACAACCGGCCTTGCAATATTCCCTTCCTCAAAAGCAATCATAACCTGGTCGCCCTTTTCAGGGATCACATGAAAACCACGATTCGAACCTGTATCCCCACTCCCTGCATTCGGGCTCATCACCCTTAACCACTCACTCGGATCATTGGTCTGGCAAGCCCACTTAAACTTTACCTTCACTCTGCCCTGCCCTTGCGGATCATCATTATCCAGCACATCAGCAAGCTGCATATCCGGATCAGGTCTTTTATAATTCTTAACAACCAGACGCTCTGTGGTAGAAACTAACCCCTCAAAAGTATTTACATAATGTCCCCTGTCATCAATCGTATGATTCACCGAGGTGATTAGAAATTTACCCAGACTTTCTGTTATAAAGGACACTTCTTGCCTGAGGCTCATGGTGATATCTACGATCGCTCCCAGCGAAACTTCCGGATTATCACCACTCGCACTTATTTTCAACAGTTGGCTGATATTCGCTTTTTCCTCATTATCCACCAAATTCTTAATATCACTTCCATTATCAACCCTAACCAAAGAAGGTTGATTAAAAGTCTTACTATAGGTCGTATTTGAAGCATTAATCGCATGAACCAGATCCGGCCTGCCATCAGCTTTACCAGAACTTTCGCTTTGCAGCATCTCGTCCTGCTTTGGATTATAAGCAAACCTTTTATTCTTTATCGGCGCAACTTCCATCGCATACTGCAAACTATTCACATCCCTTCCATAAAACAAACTCACTTCCTTCTGCGTATCCGGTTTACCGAAATTAAGGCTCATACCATCGTAGAAAAACCACTCATGGTATTCGCCACTCAGCCGGTTCAAAAACTCAAAATCACTCTCACGATACTGAATCACATAATCTATCGGGTTTTTCCTGGTTGCATTGGTAACTATCCGCAAATCATTGGCAGGAGTATCATGTGTAGCTAACTGCACAATCGTGCTTAAATCCTTATCCAGATAAGAGCCTAAATCAGGCCCGCGGTCAATTAGTATAGTCGGGCTATATCCACTTACAACCAATACACCATGATATCCATTACTTTGTGTCAATTCAACCTTGGTGACTAAACCAGCAAAAACCTGTTGTTTGCCAAGCACATAGCCAAAAGATGCGCTTAATGTCTTACCCACAAAGTCCCTGCTATTGTCCAGATTAATTAACCCTGGCGCACCCATTTCATCATGATTAAACCTGAGTTCAAAATAATGATGCGCATTAAAATGTTGTTGAAGAGTGAAAGAGCTAAAATGAGAAATAGTCTTATCCCCTATACTGATCTCCTTGATTAAATTATTTTCCATGTTTCGAGCGCTGCCTCTCAGCAGATTAAATATTTGGTAATCCACACGAACCAATTATCGTTCCAAAACAGAAATAAATTACAATATTAATTAATCATATATTAATACAACCTTAAAACAATTGGCATAAAAAAAAAGAAAAAACAAACACCAATTACAACGAAGGCCTTAACGTCAAATAAAACGGAGCTTCCTGATCCTGCCTGTTCTGACTCTTAATGATCTCTGCTGCAATAGTCCCCATCATTTTAAAATCAGTAGAAATCGTTGTAATGCCGTTCAGCAAAAACTTCTTCAGTGGCGTTTCATTGTAAGAAATTACCCCCACATCTTTTCCCATCTGCAAATCCATTGATAAAATCCTTTCAATCAAAACGACCAGGTCATCCTCCATCAAATTGATATAAGCCTCACCAGATTGAATAACTTCATTTTCCACATCGCTAACTACCAAATGATTAAAAGCGTATTGCTGACAGAATCTTCTGAATCCATCTATAATCTCATTTGGAAAATAACTCTTTTGAGGAAATATCAACTTTAAAGTATGATACTTTTCCAGTTGTTCCTTCGCCTGGATCAAAGCTCTGTAAATATCCTTCTCAAAATTCTCATAAACCGCAGAATAATTACCAACCACACCCGGTACTTTTTTATCCAATAAAATCAACTTCTCTGTAGGGATCGTATTTATAATCTGATGCGCATCTTCCCCTCCCTCTACAAAATGCGGAATGATCACATAATGAGAATATTCAGTCCTTTTATTCAGTATCAGCTTTTTAAAGATTGAAAAATCATTGTTATAAATGTAAAAATCAATCAGCGCATCATCCCCCAGTGCAGCCACAAAAGAATCATAAATGATCTTTTTATGCACAGACAGCTTATTAAATAATAAGAATATTTTTATCTTTTTCTTGAACTCTGTATTATCAATATAAAACCCCTTTCCAGGAACAGATAAGATTACCCCCTGTTTTTTCAGATACTTATACCCTTTCTCTGCCGTATCACGGGAAATCTCCAGCACACTGCTCAATTCATTGATAGAAGGAAGGATATCATTCTTATTCAATATACCATCCTCTATCGCTTCAATAATAGAATCACTAAGTTGTAAATACTTAGGCGTTGCAGAATATTCATCTACGTGTATAAACTTGAAAAAATCGGCTGTTTTCATTAGTACAAAAAATAAATATAAAACCTTTTAGTGATAATAGAACACTTATCTGATTACCCTGACCTCTTTAGGCGCGTCAACCTCCGTCTTCACTTCTCCACTGTTCATCTTTATATGCTTAATCTTTACTACCCCATAAGGAGTTGGAAAAGTGCCTTCCACAAATTTCAAATCTCCCAGATGTGGTTCTATCTTAATTACCTTACAGCCCGGAGCAATCACTTGTACACCCAAAACATGCTCAGTAAGCCATGAAGTTGGTCCTGAAGCCCATCCATGGGCCAGGCTATGGCGTAATTTTTTATAGCTATAAGCCCCATAACTTGCATGGACATCCACCTTATCTGATGGTACAAGCTCATCAATACGACCTGCATTTTTCATCCAGCCCAAATCAAAATCTTCCCAGAAACTGGTTGCACCCAACTCAATCATTCCACCCCAATAATCCCTGATATTATTAATCGCCCCCTGATAATCTCCCGCTTTAGCCTTCGCCTGTAACATATAATATCCATAAAAAGTAGAAAAATCAGCAGTACCACCCACTGCAATGATATCAGTATTCGCTTTTTCCGCAGGCATTAAACCAGCTAAAGCTAAAAGGGCGGCTGCCTGCTTGTTATTCCCGGCATCGGGCACACTCTTTCTCAGCCTTTTCACAACGGACTCACACTTGCTCGCTGTAACTTCTTCTCCAAGAATATGGCAAAGCTCTGCACCATCGTTCAAAGTCATCACCATCATAGCTTGTAACCCCGCATGTACCGCCGGTTTATTCGCATAAGAAGGCCAATCCATAAAACGCATTCCGTCCAGATTTTCTTCATTGCCTTTCACCTTGGTTATCAAATGATTTAACAAACCAACAAGATAACTACGCTGCTGCTTTAAATATTCCAGATTCCCCTGATACTGATACCAGTCTCTTTGAATACGTACCCACCACATTGAATACGAACTTATTCCATTCATCCATTCCGGCAATGGCGTTACTTTTTTAATCAGATCCAGACTTTGAGGTACAACCTCATTATAGCCAAATACAGTATTGATAGTCATCACTTCAGGGTGCATATCACCAACCCAAACTAACCTGTCTCTTTTAATACCATCCCACAAAAACTGCTGCATATTTAAATGAACGGTATAAGCACCCGTAGCCCAAATCTTGTTTAACCGTTCATCACTACTGTGAAAAGAACCCACATAAGGAATATCCCGATAAATAGAAACTGCCCTGGCTTCTTTCAAAATCAATTCAGAACCAGGTTCTACAAGATCTATCCGCACAAAGCGAAATCCTGTATTACCGAACTCCAAACCACCAAGCCAGGGCAATTCAACGATAAGATCGCGAATCGCATGATCATTCGTTGCCCCTTTTAGCGTATCAATATCAGCCATTGCTTCACTCGCCGATTCGCCAAAACGGATACGCACCTTCACCGGGCCATGTTTCTCCATGATGCCTGTAACCAGCTGTATACCTCCATGCAGCTCCTTCCCATAATCCAATAAGATACCGGGTAACTGGCCGGCAGAACTTTTCAAAACAAGCATGTCCTTGTTGATCAGTTCTGCCTGCCCATTGCCCTGTTTCAGCAAACATTTTGCATTATTTACATATTTCCCGGTCTGATCAGATTGCCATAAAACACGCTTTGGTGAAAGATACTCCCGAACCCGGGGATCTTTCTGCGCATGAACAACCGTAGTCATCAATAGCAAAATGGCAACTATAAAGGTCTGCTTCATCTTAAAATAAACTAGTTATAACTTTACCGCGTATTCAAACTGATAAGTTCCTGAGCCCGCATTGAACTCTATATTATCCCCTTGCTTAGAAACCTTGCTCAGCCCCTTAACCTCCTTCAACGCAGTTCCACTTTCCGTAACCGCAGCCTCAGCAGCACCAGGCAACCTGATCAGTGCAGTTGCATTTGGAGGAATAACCACTTTTAACTTAAACTGTCCGCCTTCTATTTTCCAGTCACTTACTGTCAAACCATATAAAGTTTCAAGCTTTGCAGCTGCCTGCGTAATCTTCCCGCCAGGTTGCGGAGCGATAATTATCTTTTTATAACCAGGCTCAGACTCGTCCGTATCTAAACCAGCCATTACCCTGTACATCCAGTCCCCAATCGCGCCATAAGCATAATGGTTAAATGAATTCATCCCTGTAGTTTGGAAACTGCCATCAGGTTTAATTCCATCCCAGCGTTCCCAGATGGTTGTAGCGCCCATTTTTACGGGATATAACCAGGAAGGATATGTTTCTTGCAACAGCAGGTTATAAGCCACATCTGTACGGCCAAAGCGTGTGAGTACATGGCAAAGGTATGGCGTACCTAAAAATCCGGTTGTTAAATGATTACCATAACTCTCTATATTTTTCACCAGAAAGTCTACTGCTTGCTGTCTTAAATTCTCCGGTAGCATATCAAAATTCAAAGCGAGCACATAAGCCGTTTGAGAACCCGAAACCAACCGGCCATTTGGTGTAATATATTCCTTAAGGAATGCCTTTTTGATACGGTCTAATAACTCCGTATACTTTTCTTCATCATCTTTCTTACCCAACACTTTCGCCGTATTCACCAGCAGTTGCGTAGAATGGGCATAAAAAGCCTGTGCAATCAAATATTTATCAGTAATTGCTGAACGGCCATCATTGTCATCTTCCGGACGATAAAACAGCCAGTCGCCAAAATGGAAACCTGTGTTCCAAAGGTCATTTTTACTCTTGCTCGTCATAAAATCTACCCAGCCTTTCATACTTGGATACTGCGTAGCCAAAACCTGTTTATCGCCATAAGCGACATACATATTCCACGGTATAATCGTAGCTACATCTCCCCAACCCGTTGAACCGGCATCATTTTGAGTTAACACATTAGGTACCACAAAAGGAATACTTCCATTAGCCAGCTGATCTGAGGCCACATCTTTCATCCACTTCGTAAAAAAACCAGCTACATCCATATTAAAAGCAGCAGTACGGAAAAACACCTGCGCATCTCCCGTCCAGCCCAAACGCTCATCACGTTGCGGACAATCCGTAGGTACATCCATAAAATTACCTTTCTGTCCCCACTGTATATTATGCTGCAATTGATTTAACAGTGGATTTGAACTCGTAAACGTTCCTGTCGGGTCCATATCCGAATAAACAGCGATCGCTTTAAAAGCCGAAGGATCAATGTTCGCAGTATTACCAGTCAATTTCACATAGCGGAAACCCTGATATGTAAAATGAGGTTCATAACTTTCCACACCAGCCCCTTTAAAAATATATTTCACATGCTGTTTAGCCCTTCTTAAATTAGCATCATAAAAATTGCCCGCCTTATCCAGTACTTCTCCATGTTCCAGCTGGATAAAAGATCCTGCTTTGCCACTCAATTTAAAGGAAACCCAACCGACTACATTCTGGCCAAAGTCAAGCACAGTTTCACCTTTCGGGGTTTTAATCACTTTAACCACGCTAAACTTCTCATGTTCAGTTGCAAGCGGACTAATACTGCTCTCTAAAACCTCTTTACCAGGCGCAATAATCTGCGCATTTTTCCAGCCTGTGTCCTTATAATTCACAGTTGCCCAACCCGGTTTTTCAAACTTGGCGTCATAAATTTCTCCATTATACAGATCGGAAAAACGAATAGGCCCGGTACTGTATTTCCAGCTGCCATCACTATTGATCACTTTTTTCGTTCCATCAGTATACTCTAAAACCAACTGGACCAAACCGCTTAAATGTTTGCCATAAAGCCCGCGTTTACCGTCAAAAGCAAGATAACCGCGGTACCAGCCATCACCAAGCGTAAAACCTATTGCATTCTGACCATCCTTCAGCAAATTTGTCACCTCATAACTTTGATATAACAAACGCTTATGATAACTCGTCCAGCCCGGAGCCAAATGATCATGACTCACCCTTTTCCCGTTAATCTGCGCCTCATATAAACCATGCGCAGAAATATAAAGCACAGCTGATTTTACTTTTCCATCTGTAGCAAATACCTTTCTGAAGATAGGACTTGGCCCCTCAACTGTATCTGCCAGAGAACTTGTGATCCACTGGGCAGACCATTGATCCGGATTCAGCAAACCCGTATGCCAGGAACTAATTGCACTCCATCCAGACTCATTTCCCTGGTTATCTTTGATTTTAACCTGCCAGTAATAGCGTGTATCAGACTTTAACTGTTTACCCGCATACCGTAAAAAAACAGAGGCGTCACTTTTCTGGGTTCCACTATCCCATACCGATGACTGACCTTTTAACAAACCAGCAGAATCCGTACCTACCCTGATCTGATAAGCACTTTGCATTACATTACGCTGTGCAGAATTCATCTTCCAGCTTAAACGCGGTGCAGCCGCCTCAATGCCCATTGGATTTTTCAGGTATTCCGTTCTCAAATCCGTAACGCCTAGTTTTTGGGCAGCTGCCGATAAATCAAGCAGACAGCAACCTATTGCAATTCCTATATAGTAATTTTTCATGGTTGATTATTGAGGGTTTTGAGTTAGATTATCCAGATTTACCTCTCTTTGAGGGATCGGTAACAAGAGTTTATTTGCGTTTAAAATATAAGAACCAGAAGGGATATTCGGTTTATGCGCAATTTCATATTTCCCGTGCGCCGCCATCACTTCCACTGCTTTACCGGAACGTACCAGATCATACCACCTATGATTTTCAAAAGCCAGTTCCACCCTTCTTTCTTGTAAAATAGCATCCCTGAAAGCCTGCTGACTATCCACACTTAAAGCTGCAACAGCATTTCCAGGAGTCTTTGCAGGCAATCCAGCCCTGGTACGGATTTGATTTAACAAAGTAAACTGTTCCCCGCCTGCTGCAAAACCCTGTTCATTTAAACATTCCGCAATCATCAGCAATACATCTGCATACCTGATCACAGGAAAGTTATCATTCGTGCGTCCCCTGTCAATAATCCCATGGTTATATTTTTTAACGTAAGGAATGTTTACAAACTTCCCTCCTGCATCCGTAAAGCCTACGGCTAAAGAAGCATCTTTTCGTAAATCACCAGTTTCATAAGCATCAATCATATCCTGCGTAGGAATATTCCAGCCACTACTCCCATTCAATGAAGTCGCCGGATCTCCCGTAATCACACTCCCGGAATTCCACGGAGCAAACTGATACATAAAATCACTCGACAAACCAGGCTGTGATCCAAGATACTGAATCTCAAAAACAGATTCACTGTTGTTTTTATTTGCAGGCAGAAAAATATCCTTGTACACAGGGACAAGACTATAACCCAGTTGCTGTACCTTTCTCAAAGGAACCAGTGCCTCGGCAAATTTCTTTTGCGTCATGTATAATTTAGCCAGTAAAGCTAAGGCTGCACCCTGAGTAGCTCTTCCGGCCTCTATGCTTGTATATTTAACAGGTAACTTAGTAACGGCAGCTGTCAGATCAGTAACGATTTGTGTATACACATCTTCTACAGAAGCTCTTCCTTTGGAACGTGCATCTGCCGGAGACTGACTTGGAACGAGCCTTAAAGGCACTCCTCCAAACTGTCTCACTAAATTGAAATAATGGAAAGCTCTTAAAAACAAGGCCTCTCCTGTAAACTGATTTTTAATATCGGCAGACATTGTTACCCCATCTATTCTGGCCAGAATTTCATTGCAACGTAAAATGCCGGTATAATTTTGCTGCCAATAGCCCTGCAAAGGTTCGGCCGTTGCCCCGATCAGAAACTGATCCATGAATTCGCGCTGTTCAGAACCCCGGTCTGCCGGATTATATTGATAAGTTGTATTATCAGATCTCATTTCACCAAATAGCCAGTAATTCACTCTTCCCATATCACTTATAGAAGAATAAGCGCCACTCACTGCTTGTTTAAAATCTGCTTCTGTTTTGTAAAAATTAACGCCTGGTAAAGAAGCTTCCGGAGTTTGATCCAGAAAAGCCTTTTTACAACCCGACACCGACAAACTGATCAGCAGTACCCCGGTTATTATATATTTTGTATAATTCCTCATGATTGACAAAAGATTAAAATGTTAAGTTCAGACCCAGCGTAAACGTTCTTGGCAGCGGATAATTCGTAAAATCCTCTCCCGGAACCAATGCACTGCTTACTGCATTTCCTGAAATTGTGTTCCGGCTCACTTCTGGGTTCGCACCACTATATTTGGTAAAAGTTGCCAGGTTCTGAATGCTGGAATAAATTCTCGCACCTTTAATCACTTTGGAAGCCCGCAGCAATCTTTCCCCAAACCGGTAACCGAAAGTTATATTCTGAATACGCATATAACTCGCACTTTCTACCCACGAAGAATTCACGTCCCGATAAATCACCCTTGATCCATTGGTAGTTGGGGTAACTCCATCGCCTGGATTTTCCGGTGAACGATATCTGTTCAGCACCTTTCTGTCTACATTGAAAATACCGTCAATATTCAGCAAATACTGATTCGCTGTTTTTAAAATCTGTCCGCCCTGAGAACCTACCAATAAAATATTCAGGTCAAACCCCTTATAACCAAAAGTATTGGTCAAACCCCAGGTAAAATTGGGCTGAGGTGATCCGATCACCGCGAAATCTTTCACGGGCTCAATAATCCCGTTGCCATCCACATCCTTATATTTTACAGAGCCAACTACGGAAGTCACATGTTTAGGTGAGTTGTTCAAATCTGCCTGATCTTTGTAAATACCTTCCAGGATATATCCGTAAAATTCACCCACAGGATGCCCTACCTGCGTAATATGCTGGTAAGAACCTTCCCCGCTTCTGCCGCTGTAAATCGGGTCGTTATTTTCATTTAAGGCTAATACCTTGTTTCTGTTAAAAGCGATGTTACCACTGGTACTCCACGTAAATGCGCCTTCCAGATTTTTAGAAGTCAACCCGAATTCAAATCCCTGGTTCTGAATCTTACCAGAGTTAATGATTGCATTTGAATAACCAGACGATAAAGGAATCTCACTGTTATATAACATCCCTTTAGTTATCCTTTTATAGTAATCCAGATTAAATGATAAACGGTTCTTTAAGATCCCTAAATCAATACCTGCATCCAGTTGTGAAGATTCTTCCCATGTTAAGTTTGGATTATTTAAAGAAGTTGGGACACGGCCGCTGGAAATCTGACCGCCAAACACATAATTCGATGAACCAATATTCGTGATATATGTATAATTTCCAATGTTGTAATTACCAGATAAACCATAAGTTGCTCTCAATTTCAAATCACTGATCCAGGTTGCTTTTTTCAGGAATTCCTCTTCCGAAGCTCTCCATGCAAAAGCAGCTGAAGGGAATGTTCCATATCTTTTGTTGCTTCCAAAACGTGACGAACCATCTGTACGTACCGTAGCCGTAAACAGGTACTTATCTTTATAAGAATAATTAGCACGTGCCAGATAAGAAATGATAGACCACTTTTGTACATCAGCATTATATCCGCTGATAATAGAAGCTGCATTGATCGTCTGTATTTTATCATCCGGATAATTATCTGCAAATAGATACAAACTTTCTGCACGTTCTTTTTGCGCACTATAACCGACCACTACATTCAGGCGGTGATCTTTACCGAACGATTTATCATAGGTCAGTACTGCCTCAGATAACCAGTTGAAACTTGTTGATTTATTGGTCGTAGAATTTGGGACCGTTGGCGGAGGTGAATTTACGCCACCAACAAAGGAAGGGTTAAAAACAAACGAAGAGCTATTTGTATAATCTACATTAAAACTATATCTCAACTTCAGACCATCCAGAATTTGATATTCAGCGAAAGCAGTTCCCAGACCTCTGAAATCCTTTGATCTTGTACCTCCATATTCCAGACTATTCAATGGATTGGGGCCAGCATACATCCCCGGAGAACTTACATAAGGCGTGCGGTTTCCATTCGCATCTGTTAAAGGGACCAACGGGCTTAACCACAAACTTCTGCTTAACACATCTACAAACTCGTTTTCAAAATTATTCAGGTCCCTGACACTATTGGTGGGTGCAAGGTTAAATCCTATTTTTAATTTCTTACCCAATTTAGTTTCTGTGTTTATCCGGACTGCATAGCGCTGAAAGCCGGTATAACGGATCGTTCCTTCCTGATTCAAATAACCAAGGGAAAAGTTATATTTCGTATTTTCAGAACCTCCACTAATACTTGCATCCAGATTGCTCATTGGCGCATCATGGATAATTTCATTGTACCAGTTTGTACCAGCACCGTATTGTGAAGGGTTACGAAAAGCTTCTGGAATATCTGCATCAGTAGCGACCAAACCTCTGGAAGCAAAATCATCCACAATTATATCTTTTCTGAATTGAGCAAACTCAGTTCCGTTCAGCATTTGCGGCCTCCCTTTCTGAGGAACCTGCTGAATCCCCGTATAAGCACTGATATTGACTACCGGAGTGCCTTTTACGCCTTGTTTAGTTGTAATCACAATTACCCCGTTAGAGCCCCTTGACCCATAAATAGCAGTCGAGGATGCATCTTTCAATACAGTAATTGATTCAATATCATTCGGGTTAATCACATTCAAAGGATTAGAAACCTGTCCTGATGTATTTGAAATCGGATAACCATCCACTACAAATAATGGATTATCTCCTGCGCCAATAGAACCTGATCCCCTGATTTTAATAGATGTACCACCACCCGGGGTTCCCGTAGTTGTACTAATCTGAACCCCGGGAATCTGGCCTTTCAACTTCTGATCCACAGAACTTACAGGCAAGTCTTTAATTTGTGCTGCCGAAACCGTAGCCACAGCACCTGTAGCATCTTTTTTTGTCGTTGTTCCATAGCCAATAACCACTACTTCGTCCAACTTCTGATTATTAGAAACAAGCTGTGCATTCAGCGTAGGATTACCTGTAAAAGTCAGCCTGGTTTCTGTATAACCGATATAGCTAAAAACAAGTACCGCATTTTCCGCAGCTTTTAAAGAATATTCTCCATTTGAATTGGTGGTGGTTCCGGCAGCAGATCCTGACACCTTGATCGTCACTCCCGGTAATGGGCTGCCATCACTTTGATCTGTGACTTTACCAGTCACAGTTTTCTGCTGAGAAAAGACATTTGTACTATTGTAAAGTGTGAACAACAGTACACAAATCAGCGCAGAAAAGAACTTTTGTAAATTTCTCTCCATTGTCATATGTGTTTTATATTTGGTTGTTCTAAAGTAAACCAACCCCTGCTGATCGGCAACCTGCTCTATCCTGTAAATCGGCTTTTATTTACATTTAAAAGGTTTTAATTAAAAAGGGGAAGCCAAATTAATGACTTCCCCTTTTACTGATTTTTGAAATGAAGAGATGAATTTAGAATTGATTTTATTCGGTTTTATACCCGTGTTACCGGATTTCGAACTGATATTTACCAGATTCGGTTTTATAAATCCGGCTGATCTTTTTACCCTTATAATAAACAGCCTGAGTATCCGATATTGGAAAAGAAATTGTCGAACTACTATTCGCGGGAATGGTCACGTCATAAATAACTGCGTCCCCTTTTCTTTTCCACGAAGAAACGATTTTCCCATACGGCCCGTCATGGCTCGCTTCAAAATGTGTTAACCCGGTAACGAAATTTGGCGCCAGGATCACATTTTTAAAGCCCGGTTGTAATTCATCGACTTTAATCCCGCCAAGACCTTTGAAAAACCAACCACCTATTTCTCCAAACATCATGTGATTTAAAGAAATATCGCGTTCCGCTTGAATGTTCCAATTCTCATAAAGCGTGGTTGCCCCATTAACAATCCACCAGCCCCATGAAGGATAAGTATCCTGCGCAGCCAGTTTGTAAGCAGTTTCTGCCTGACCATGATCACTCAATGCATTCAGAATTGCTTTAGCTCCCAAGACACCAACATCAAGATGCATCCCGTCTGCGGCCACTCTTTTTGCCAGGTTGGAAGCTACTTTATCCTGAAGCTCTGGTGGAACTATCCCCCACTGCAACGCAACACTTAATTCCGTTTGCAAACCACTACCATAAATCCCGGTAGATTGATTCAGATATTTATCATTGATAGCTTTTTTAATTTTATCAGCCAGTGCACTATAATGTTGAGCATCCTCCGTTTTACCAAACAGCTTTGCCGTTTTGGCGAGAATATGAGCATCTACATAATAATAAACTGAAGAAGTGTATTCTAAAGGAGAAGAGGACTTAACAGGAACCCAGTCTCCTCTGCCATAACTCGTTAACCCCGAAGGACTAATTTGCGTCACATAATTCACATAGCTCTTGATATTGTCATAACAAGCCTCTAATAATTTGGAATCCCCATAAAATTGGTAAATATCCCAGGGAATAATAGCGATTGTACTCGTCCAGTCTGTTCCGTTGGCTGTTCCATATCCCCATCCACCTGTAGGAATGATATCAGGCAATACTCCATTCGGCTGCTGCTCGTCCCGATGATCAGCAAGCCATTTCTCATAAATAGTAATGCCGTCAAAATTATACAAACCCGTTTCTACAGCAAAATGTCCGTCCCCGGTCCAGCCATTCTTTTCCCGTTGCGGGCAATCTGTAGGATAACCATATAAATTTGATAAGTAAGAATTATTTGTCGCCCACCATAACTTATCAATCAAAGGATTAGAAGAACTGATCTGACCAGCTACCGGAACATCACTATGCATAAAATATCCGGTAATACTTTCCTTTTTCAACTCCACAGGCTTACTGCTGACCACCTCTACGTATTGAAATCCTTTGTAGTTGAACCTGGCCATAAATTCTTCGTCCCCCTTACCATTTAAGATTAAAATATCCGTTTGAAAAGGATCTTTTTTATCTTTCGGACGATGGTAAACATCAATATTGGAAAGATCAAGACGGCCGTCCGGATATAGTCTTTCTCCGTGTTTAATCTGTATTATTGTTCCACTTTCACCTTTTACTTTAATCTTGCTGACCCCGGCGATATTTCTGCCCAGATCAAAAACATAAGTTGTATCGTTAAACTTCTTCACCGATACTGCCGGAATAGTTTCAATACTACGGATTGGGTGCATCGCCTGGCTGACAATATTTTCCGAAGGTGCTGCACGCAAGGTCACATCTCCCCATTTACTGGCATCAAAATCTACCTTATTCCATCCCGGTTGTTCCAAACGTGCATCATAATGTTCAGCAGTATAAATGCTGTTAAAAACCAATGGCCCGCTATGTGTTTTCCAGCTGCCATCAGAAGTTACGGTTTCTTCAGAGCCATCCTGATAAGTAATCCGCAGATCCAGGCAAAACGCTGGTCTTGCCCGCCACGGTGCTTTATCAAAATTCCATACTGCTAAAGACTGGTGATTATACCAACCATTTCCAAGTAAAACACCAATGGCATTTTTACCAGCCTGTAAATTGGCTGTCACGTCATAACTTACATATAAATTCCTCCTGTCAAACCGGGTATACATCGGATCAAGACGATGATTACCAACTTTTTTACCATTCAGATATAATTCATACAATCCTGCTGCTGCAATATATGCTCTGGCAGATTTTATCTTTTTCGGGCTCTCAAACACTTTTCTGAAATACGGCGCAGGTAATATATTCACATCGTTCCGGTCACTGATCCACGTCCCTTTCCAATTGGACATTTTCACCATTCCGGTTTCAAAACTGGCGATCTTAGCCACCCCTTTTTTTCCATCTTTATCCCAGACCTCTACCTGCCAGAAATACCTGGTAAATGGTTTTAATAAATCTCCATTATAAAGAAGTAATGCGGCGGCAGAGCTAACCTTTCCCGTATTCCACAAAACCTTTTTTTGCTGAAGCAATGCAGCAGAATCTGTACCGACTGTTACCCGGTAAGCCGTTTGCTTTGCGCCTTGCCGCGCATCAGAAAGCAACCACGACAACCTTGGTTTTGGCGCATCAATGCCAATAGGATTGACTAAATGTTCACACTGTAAGCCTGCCGGCGATACAATTTCATTACTAAAAGCAACCTGACTAAAAACAAGCTGACTTAAACTCAAACCAAAAATTAAAAACAGGGAAGGGCTACTACTTATTTTCTGATAAAGCTTCATAATTCTTGGTTCGTATGTGTTGTATAATATTTTAATTCAATCAGGTCATTCGGAATTGGCTTGCTATTCCAGCACTGATGTATTGCCAGCGCAGTCCCAATTGCTGTAGCCTGTGCCATAGAAGCAGCAAAAACTTCCAGCTCAGGAAACAATAGCGCTAACATATTCATATAAATTGTATTCTTGCTAAAACCTCCATCTACAAAAATCCTTTTTACCTTTTCGTTAGCCATCACTAAGCTGGAAGATGCTTTTTGTTGTAAAGTGAGGTCCAGAATAAACTGGTGATAGGCAAAAGTATCTGATGGAAAAGAGGCTAGATCACGCTTAGAAAAAGCAGACTCTTTACCCAGAGGCAGATCCAGTTCCTGTCTTTCTTTCATCACTTTCAGCAACTCTTCAGTGATATTTGCCTCATATTTCATATGCCGGTAACGGCCAATATTCTGCTTGAAATGAGCAGCAATACGTTTCACCTGCTGTTCATGCTCGTAACCTGCGAAAATCCGGGATGCTTTGACAGGTTTCCCTTTATATTGCAAATAACAAAGACAGTCTTGTGCCAGCTCTGCCGGGGTAAGTGCAGCGGTATTAAAAGGGTTCATTGTGATACACCACGTTCCGGTAGAAATCAGCACAAATGGTTCATGAAAGTTAATCAGATACGGGATCAATGCCGCAGAACTATCATGCAAACCAATGCCCACCTGATACTGATTGCCCGGAAACTCCGAAGGAAATACCTGGTCGGCCGAGGCAATAGGTGCTAATTTCTGATCTAGTCCCTCCTTTTTAACCCATTCATGGTAATCATTTTGCTTAAAATCCCAAAGCTGCGTATGGCAGCCAATACTGGTCAGATCTGAATATTCTACACCAGAAACCAGATAACTCAGGTATTGAGGAAGATGCAGCGCATACCTGATCTGTTTATATAAATCCGGCTTTTCTTTTTTAATCCGGTACAACTGCATCCCTGAATTAAGGCTCCCCAAAACAGGTGAAGCCGTTTCCGCAGAAATAGTTTCCCGGCCACCATAAGCAGCATAAAAACTAGCTTCCAGTTCTTCAGGATAAGCCTTTAGATAATTATATAACGGGGCCAGCGGTTTTCCATATTCATCAATGTATACAAAACTGGCCCCATAAGTAGAGAAGTTAATGGCCTTAATCTCAAACTCTTTGCGCTTCAATATTTCTCGCAAAGAATCGAAAACAGAAAGCCTTAAACTTTCCAGGTTTTCACACAGATCTCCATCCTCGTCATACATTTCTATAAAACGGGCTGAGCGTTCAAAAACTATTTTATAGTCTTCATCAAAGAGGAAAATCTTTTTATTAGTTTTTCCTACATCAAAAACGACAATAACTGGAATTGCACTCATTATAAACCTGTTGCTATGGTTTTCGCTCCCCTTGCTGCAATCAGCTTTTCTCTGACTTTCAGCTGGCGGTATAACGCTAAAGGCTTCGCAGCTCCTCCACTTCTTAACCTTGCTTCCTGTACAATTGCGCGTGCATCTGTACGGAAAGCATTTTGCAAAATCTCCTGACACCTAACGGTATCATTTTCCTGCTGTGCTATAGACAAAGCTTCTTTATCTACCAGCAATGCCTGCGTATAAGCCAGCATAATTGCTTCTACAGATTGCAGCAAATCTTCTAAAGGATCTTTCACGTTGTGCGAAGCGTCAATCATCCAGCCTAAACCTGTAGCATGATCTATACCTTTTGCATCCATCCCCTCTATCAATTCATTAAAAATAAGAAACAATTGATATGGCTTCATACTTCCCGCAGTTAAATCATCGTCTCCATACTTCGAGTCATTAAAGTGAAAACCACCCAATTTGCCTTCCATCAGTAAAAGAGAGACAATCTGCTCAATATTTGC
This sequence comes from Pedobacter cryoconitis, assembly GCF_014200595.1. Lineage (NCBI taxonomy): Bacteria > Pseudomonadati > Bacteroidota > Sphingobacteriia > Sphingobacteriales > Sphingobacteriaceae > Pedobacter > Pedobacter cryoconitis. The sequence continues at coordinate 1,325,427 of NZ_JACHCG010000001.1, read as the reverse complement.
GTTCGGTAAATGATGACCCAGATCAACCAGTGTATAAGCTTTAGGCCCCAGTTTACTGGCGAATAACAAAGACTGTCCCCAATCTCCAACTGTAGTCGAATAAAAGTTCGGTTCAAAAGCCTTATACTCCACAAATAATTTCCATTTTTCTGGCAAAGCTGCATAAATTTCTTCCAGGCTTTCCAGGGTATTCTGAAAGGCTTTTCTGAAATTTAACTGTCCCGGAAAACAGGAGCCATCAGCCAGCCAGACCGTTAACGCGTCCGACCCAAAGGCTACACCCTGACGGATCACTTCAATATTGTGTGCAATTGCCTGTTTGCGTACCGCTTTATTGACATGCTGTAAAGAACCGAACTTATAACTATGTGCCTGACCCGGCTGGTCTTGAAAAGTATTAGAGTTCATCGCATCAAAACGAAGCCCATGATGATGAGCTAGTCTCTTAACGCCTTCGTAATCCTCAGTTTTATCCCATGGGATATGCAGGGAAACTGCCCCGCTTGATTGATTTAACCGATGGATCAGCCCGATATCCTCTATTTTCTCTTCCAGGCTACGTGGTTCCCCCCCGCCAGAAAAGCGGCCGAAACGTGTTCCACCAGTCCCTAGTGCCCAGCTTGGAATCCCAATCTGGAATTGGATCAACTTAGAAATTATACTTTCAACCTGCGGATTTTCTGCCGCCGCAAAATCGAATCTGCGCTGATGTTCAGTTTCCAGCTCCTGGTTGTGCGCATCTATCTGATATTTTTCTATTTCCATTTTCTTCAGTTTATCTGACGAAAGCCATAGCCACGCCACCGTCTACATTTAATACATTCCCGGTAGATTTATTTAAAAGTCCACCTACAAAAACTAAACAAGCATTTGCAATATCTTCCGGAAGGATAATCTTATCCAGCAAAGTTCTCTTTGCATAAAAAGCAGGCAATTCTTCTACTTTGACACCGTATGCTTTTGCACGGCCGGCAGCCCAGTCTCCTTCCCATATTTTACTATCCGAAATTACCGCATCCGGGTTAACTACGTTGACCCTGATCTGATCTTTTCCTAATTCCGCAGCATTTAATCTGCTCAGGTGAAGTTGTGCGGCTTTAGCTGATCCATATCCCGCATTATTAGGACCTGAAACTAACGCATTTTTACTGACAATATTTAGGATATCTCCACCAATTGCCTGTTTGCGCATCATTATTACAGCTGTTTGTGTGATTTTAAACTGCCCTTTGACCAGCACATCATATAACAAATCCCAATCTTTATCGGTATGTTCTTCGATCGGTTTTGAAATAGATAATCCAGCACAATTGACCACAATATCTACTCCGCCAAAAGCCAGCGCAGCTGTATTAAAAGCATCCTGTATCGCTTCGTTCTGAGTGACATCCAGCAATGCGGTTGTATAAGCATCTTTTCCATATAACTGGCTAAACTCCTGAGCTGCTTGCTCTAAACGTCCGTTATCATTGTCATTGACAATAACTACAGCCCCCTCCTCTACAAACTTTCTGGCGATCGCCTTACCAATTCCTCCTGCGCTGCCAGTAACCAGTGCAATTTTACCTGTTAACGCTTTCGGTTTTGGCATTCGTTGCAGCTTTGCTTCTTCAAGCAGCCAGTATTCGATATTAAATGCCTCCTGACGTGGCAATGAAGTATAAGAGGAAATTGCTTCTGCGCCTTTCATCACATTAATTGCATTGATATAAAACTCTGCTGCCACACGTGCAGTCTGTTTATCTTTGGAGAAAGAGAACAGGCCAATTCCCGGATAAAGGATAATAACCGGGTTCGCATCCCGCATTGCCGGACTGTTATCATGTTTACATGTTTGATAGTAATCTGCATACATTTCCCGGTAAGCGACAAAAACCGGGGCAAGCAAAGCTTTAAGGCGTTCTGTATCGCTCAGATCTTCTTCTGCATCCAGCGTTAAAACCAGCGGACTTATTTTGGTGCGTAAAAAGTGGTCCGGGCAACTTGTTCCCAGTGGGGCAAGTCTTGCCAGATCATTCGAGTTGATAAACTCCAATACCCTGGCATCATCTGTAAAGTGCCCGATCATATGACGCTCTGAAGAACAAAATCCGCGTAAGATTGGTGACAATAGCGCTGCCTGGCTTTCCCTTACCGGTTGTTGAGGCGAAGCGATTTTCTGACCACCGAATACAGGCCCTTTTTTTCCATAGTTAGTTTCCAGATAATCTGCACAAATCTCTATGACTTCCAGCGTGTTCAGGTAACTTTCATAAGCGGTATCTCCCCAGGTAAATAACCCATGAGATCCCAGCATAATCCCGCGGATCCCCGGATTTTCGTCCAGACACTGCTTCAATTGTAATCCCAGGTCAAACCCAGGCTTCTGCCAGTCTACCCAGCCAATTTTACCTTTAAACAAATCGTGCGTAATCTGCTTTCCATCTTTCGCTGCTGCAATTGCAATTGCCGCATCAGGATGCAGGTGGTCAATATGTTTAAAAGGGAGAAATCCATGTAAAGGTGTATCAATTGAGGGTGCTTTGGAGTTTAAATCATAAATACAATGGTTAAAAAGCTCTACCATTTCATCTTCCTGATCTAAACCTTTGTAGATATTTTTTAAAGCTCTGAGGCGGTCTGCATATAACGCAGCCAAACCATTACGTTTTAATGTACCAATATCTCCTCCTGAACCTTTGATCCACATAATTTCGGTAGTCTCGCCGGTTAGCGGATCAATTGCATCCGCTTTGCACGAAGTATTTCCACCGCCATAATTGGTAAGCCGTAAATCTGCACCTAATAAATTTGAACGGTAAAGTAATAAAGCAACCTCATCTCCTGCTAACTTAGCAGCTTCTGTTTCATCCCATAAATAACTTACGTGTTTAAAACGATCTCTTTCGTCGAACATATTATTGAATATTTTTTTGTGACTATTTAATTGAATTTCCATACCCTACAATCAGGATAGAAGCGATAATAAATACAATACCAACCAGCACAGTCCTGAATGTTTTCTTTGATACAGCTTTCCATTCATTCAGTACCAATCCCCAAACATTGGCAACCAGGATAATAAAGGCCATATGCAAAATCCATGAACTCGCGCCATTGCCTAGTTTGCTTTCGCCCATTCCGTAAAAAAAGAACTGTAGAAACCAGGTGATCCCTGCTAATGCCGAAAAGATATAATTCTTAAGCAATGGGGCTTCTTTATTCGTATAATCTTTGAAGGTTTTATTTTTAGCATTCAGCAGCATACACCAGATAAAATTAGTGGTTAAGCCTCCCCATAAAATCACGATATAAGTTACATTATTTTGGAAAAGGAATTCTCCCTGCCCCGGATGAAGTGCTTTCCACAAATGATTTGCTTCATGCGCCATATCCTTTCCTGCATCAATACCAAAGGCGAAACAAGAACTGAGTATGCCTGAAATTACGGCCACTGTTAAACCCAGTCCTATTTTGAATTCAGCGCTTTCTTTGGTCTGCTTCTGTGCAGAAAGATCTTTTTCTTTCATCATTCCGGCTTTTCCGCAAATGATAATTCCTGCTATACAAACGATTAAACCTATAATGACCAGTTGCCCCCACGGACTCGTAATAATTTCAGTAAAAGTATCTTTGCCCGCTTTAGGATAAAAGTCATAATAAATTGAGGGCATTAATGCGCCGAATACAGAGCTCATCCCTAATATAATCGAGCTGCCTAACGATACCCCGAGATAGCGTACGCCAAGCCCGAAAGTAAGCCCTCCTATTCCCCACAATACGCCAAAAAAATAAGTTAATCCTATAATTGCAGCACTGGTATGTTTGATAATTTCAGCAAAATCAGGAATGGTTAAATAAGCTGCCAAAGGCGGTACAATCAGCCAGGAAAAGATCCCACCAACGATCCAGTAGCTCTCCCAGGCCCAGCCCTTAACTTTTTTATAAGGGATGTAAAAGCTGCCAGAGGCAAAGCCCCCGATAAAATGGAATATAACTCCAAAGATAATCTGCATAAATTTATATATCTGGTTAGAATAATAAGCGATAATACCGCTTTATAATCAGCTAACTGTTATTAACTGTCCTGCTCTACCCTAAATTTATGCAGAAATAATAAAGATTATAAGTTCATCAAATAATTATGCGTTTTTTCTTTCATCAGCTGAATTTCCTCAGCTAATACTGGTTTATCTGCGTCCTTTCCCAGATCGTCCCATTTCCGTATTTTAACATATAAGGGCAACAGCGGATCTTTTTCAAATTCAGCAGCCTCTTCAGCAGTCATTTTTCCACCCTGGAATTCGAGTGTGATCTTACTCACTTCAGAAAGTGCATCATAATAAGCGGGCTCCGCATAAACCAGGTATTTCTTCGCAGCAACATGGCTTGACACCAGATCGGCCATCCTTTGCGGAAAACCAAGATCTACTAAAAACCGGCCACCCAGATCATCATGATTCTGCGTACCATAAATATCCATCTTTTCATCACCTTCCAGAAAATGGCCGATATCATGAAGGAAAGCTGCAAGTACTACTTCATCGGCTTCACCAGCTTGTTGTGCGAGTTGTGCACATTGCATCATATGCATCGTCATACTCACACTTTCACCATATTCCTCCCCACCAAGGGTCTCATATAAACCGAATATTTGATCTACTATATCTTGTACTTGCTGTTGTTCCATATTAACCTGCCTGTCTAATTGATAAGCAGGCTAAAGTTCAACAACTCATATGAAGAGAAATTAAACATTATGTTATCAATAAGCTGCATAAAAAAAGCCTGATGAAAATGAATTCACCAGGCTTCTGCAATTGCATAAAAGCAATTTATATTCTTATTTCATTTTTGCAATACCACCTACAAAAGTAGCTTCTACAACTGCTCCTTTAACAGCAGTAGCACTAGCTACATCAACCTGGTAAATGTTAACCACCCCACCAGAACTTAGTGCCGTATAAACCTTTCCACCATCCAATAATGCTGCGAAACTTCTGCCACCATTTCCTTTGAAAACAGGTGCATTCGCAACTAAAGTAATTGTGTTATTGGTCAGATTGATAATAGCCAGTCTTAAATAATTGTCACTCCAGCGGTCAGCTAAAACAGGGACCTGAGTAGTGATTGCTGCGAATATCAAGCCATTACCGATATATTTAGCATGTGCAATTTTACCACCATTAGGTGCTGTATCCGTGTTGAAGAAATAAGTTGGGTCAAAATCAGTTGCACCTGCTTTAATTCTTAAAATACCTGCCGGCTTAGTAGACTGACTGTAACCATTGGCAAAACTGCTGTTAGAAATGGTATAAAGATCTCCACTTTCTGTCTGAACAATACCAGATCTGGTATTGAATGCACCTGAAGGTCCTGTACGGGTATCTTTGATAACTTTTTGTAATACAAAACCAGGGTAAGAATATACAGCTACATAATTTGTATCTGTATAAAGTGTTGCATACGTAGTCTGGTTAACCGGATAAAATGTCTGGAATAATTGATTCCCTCTTACCTGCATCCCAGTGTAAAACAACCAGTCTTTAGAGAAAAGCTTGTTCATAGGAACCTCAGCCTTGTTAGACAAAGTATTGGAAGCAATATTCAAGGTATAAAATTTCGCATTCAGCCCTACTGTACTTGATGAAGGGAATGACGCGCCAACCATTGTGTTTGCATCCACATTGACCAGCTCACTGTTATCAGTTTCAAAAGTAAGCCCCGTTTTTGAAACCAGTTTATTATCTGAACCTAATGTAATTGCATTAGCATCAGTTACACCAAGGCCTCCAATACTAAAAAACGTAGAACCACCAAAAGCATAATCACGATATCCCGTTTGTAATAAAGCCGCTTTTGCATTAATTGTGCCGCTCATCAGGTCACTCGCCTGTGCTACATAATTTGTTGTTCCCCCGGTACCATCAATACCTAGTCCTAAAGTATAAACATGATCACCACTACCTACAGCTGGTGTGTCAGTACCTTTATCTTTACTACAAGAAACAGCGGCAAGCGCTAACCCTGCAAAAAGGGTTGTTTTAAATAGTTGTTTAATTGAATACATAAGAATCGAATATAATTGTGTGTTTTGTTTGCGGATTATTTACTGATAAAATATCTGAGTTTGATAAAGAAAGAACGTCCCGGCTTTTGCAGCAAATAGTTATCAAATAACCTGTTGTCTGCCAGATTTCTTCCTTCCAAAGCGATGTTATACTTTCCATTCTTTATCGAATAGCCAGCCATCAGGTTATGAGAGAACTGCTGAGGAATAATATCCTGGTTGTCAGCACCCAAAGCCGTAGAAGTCAAAAAGTATTTTTGTACATAATTCAGGCTATAGCTGATACTTAAAGAATTCTCAGCAGCACCAACCTGTTTGAATACCGTTCCGATATCTGCGTTCCCAAAAAGGAAAGGCATATTAGGCAGGCGGCTGTTATAATAAAAGTTTGCAGAAGTATTGGTGCCTGTAAAATTAGTGGTCGTAATCGTCTTTTGCTTATCAACGATATTCTGATAAGTCATATTCGCACTCACAAAAATCTTATCTTTCCAGGTGTACTTTACTTCTCCCTCTACACCAGTGGTCAGTACATCACCAACATTGATATATTGCCTGTCAATAGGTGCTGCTTGTGCCTGATCAAGGCGGATAAAATTCTGCGATTTTCTATAGATAAAGTTACCTTCTATTCCAACTTTATGATCACCTTGCAGCGGCAGTTTATATAAAGCGCCTAAGTTAAGGTTGTTACTGCTTTCTGGCTTAAGTGCAGAATTTCTTCTCACATATAAGCCGTCTCCTAGTAATTCTGTCGCCTCAGGCAATCTGAAAGTATGCTCAAAAGAGGCTTTCGCTTGTAAACCAGTCAGGATGAAATAAGCAGCAGCAGCACCATATCCCAAATTACTGGTACTCAGCGATGATTGCTGATAGCTCGTTACCCCTTCCTTTGTGGTTTGCTGTTCAAATGATTTAGCGTTCAGTAGATATAATTTGGTAAATAATGTTGCCGTAAAGCCTTCGTAATCAGTTTGCCATGCCAGTCCCATAACCTGTTTAGCTAATTTTTGAGGGTATAAAAACACCGGGTTGTCCGGGTTTTCCGCATCACTTGATTTCCTTTTAAAATCAGTTAATACATAGTTATAAGAAACTGCCTGATGTGCATTGATTTTATAAGCCAGGTTGGCTGTGGCCAAACCTTCATTGTCTTTATTTTTAAGCTGCGTCCTGATTAGCTCGGCAGATGTAGTAGGGATGGTTTGCTGTAACCAATTATATTTTAGCCTGGTGGTATCTATAAATCTATTTTGAGACATATTATAAGCACCATAAATACTCAGATCTAATCCTTTGATAAGAAGATCAGTTTTTTTATACTTTAAAGTAGGGATTACCGAGGATGATCTGGTTGTACGCGCACCAAATACCTGCTCCATGGTCACACCTGTTTGTATATCTTTTTCATTACCCGAAGCAATTACACCAAACAACAATTTATCTGCATATTTTTTACCTGTAACGCCCACTTCAACCTGCGCTGTTCCGGACTCATATTTATCATGGAAACGTTTAACCCGCTGATATGCCCCTCTTTGTCCGGTGATCAGATCAATTGGCTGCACATCTACTTTATAATCATTATCCGAATAGTTATAAAACATATTCGTGCGCACAGTAAATCCGGTTTTAGCATTTGTATAAGCTGCGTTAAAGGATGGTCTATGCGTATTAAATGAACCAAAGCCATAAGAAGCATCGATATAATTAGGATTACTCCTGGTCACAATATTAACTGCTCCTCCCAGTGCATCACCACCAAGACTAATCGGGGTTACGCCTTTATAAACCTCAATCCTCTCGGCCATATTTACAGGAAAATTGTTCAGCGTTAAAGAAGATCCTAAATTATCAATCGGAATACCATCCAGAAAGAATTTTACCTGTTTACCGGAAAAGCCGTTTAAAGAAAAATTGAAGTTGGAACCTACTCCGCCATCTTCCCGGATGCGTACACCAGAAGTTCTGTTCATCACCTGGTTTAAATCAGCAGAGGTGTTATACAATTGTTTAGTGTCAATCACATTTAAGCTAAAGGCCTTTTCTTTTGCCTTTTTCACCTCTGTTTTCCCAACAACACTAACTTCTTTCATCTCGTTGAGATCTGACAGGACCAGGTTATCAATTAAGGTGTTCGCCCCGGCATTGATCGTTACTTTAAGCTTTTTCTTACCATAGCCTACAAAAGATATATTCAGTTCATAATTTCCTGCTGGTGCAGTTAACTGGAAATGACCAGATTCGTCAGATTGCTTTTTGCCCGGTACACCTTTTAAGGAAACTGAAGCGCCCGGTACAGGCTGACTTTCATTGTTAAGCACCTGACCTGAAATTGTTCCATTGGTATTTTGTGCGGTTGAATTTAAACTATTTGCTATTAGCAGGGTAACTAATAAAAAACGTAAAACACAAGGGAGAAACCTACCCTTGAACAGTACCGGTGTTGAAATCATTATTAATATTTTAGGCATTGACTTCTCTTGTTAAGATTCAGTCTTAATTATCTGCAATATTAGAACATTTCAATCAAAAAGAATAATTATTTAGATTAATTAAGGATAATAATTCACTAACAGTCAAACACATGCGCCCAGACAAAGACCTGTTAACAAAGAAGTCATCACGCTAAAGTATCAGTAAAGTTACTGTTTATAATTTTCAGTTTATAGCCAAAAACAAGCAATAGCTCATTGAAAAGCCTGCAAAAAGCAACCAAAAACTCGCTTTACAATATAAAGCCTGAATGCGAATCTCAGGCTAAAACCTTAAAAGCACATAATTTTCTACGTGCATCACTCACTATTAATAACTTTTAGCTAAGAAAAATTGAGATAATTATAAAGCGGAGGTCAAAATCATTTGATAATACAATTCCATATATGGATAAGAAATATACTTTTCGCTAGTATAAAAAAAGAGAAAAAACAGCTATTAATCAGCAGTTTAATCGTTTTATTATTTTTCATTGCCTGGTGAAGTGCAAAATGTAAGTATTAAGCTTTTGTTAAATCATACTCCACCTCTATAAATCCTTAATATGACGCTTATCTTTGCACCCGAAGTACAAGTGCTACTCTCAAAAGCAGGGGGCTGAATGATGGCAGCACCAGAAGGTTCGATTCCTTCCTCTGCATCTAAGCTGATTTTTTCAGCTCAAAGAATTTCAATGATCAGTCTTATTACTGTAAGGCTGATCTGAAATTTAACAACGAATATATAGTTTTAATAAAAGTCTGGCACTTACAAAAGTTACTTTTTACGTATCCGGCTAAATGTTTCGGGCGTCATCCCTAACATAGAAGCAATATATTGTAAAGGAACCTGGTTAAAAAGTTCCTTATTCTGCTCAAAAAATAAATTGTACCGCTCTTCTGCCGTCATCGAGAGATGCGCAAAAACCCGGTCTTCCAAAGTAGTAAAACAACGGGTAATAAATAACTTTTCCAGCTCCCGCCATTTGGGGACTATTTTCCCTATCCGGTTATAATCAGCTCTGCTGATTGTATACAATACCACTTCGGTTAATGCCTGTATATTCCAGCGCGCAGGAACATCAAAAATAAACCCTGCCAGATCGGTTATAAAGTACCCCTTTGTAGAAATCCACTGCGTTACCTCTTTCTCAGGCGTAACAGCAAAAATCCTTAACAGACCGGATTGTACGAAACTCAATTTATCGGCAGACTTACCTGCCGATAGAAAGTAATCCCCTTTTTTCAGAGTTGAAGGCTTGAACAATGAACTGATTTTTTTCAAATCATCTCCCTCAACCTTACCAAAATAGGCTATAATATGTTTTTCAAGCGCTGTCATTTGTTACTCATTCTTCTTCTCCGCCCCTTTTACCGGTATCTGGAACCAAAATTCAGAACCTTCATTTTCAACACTGTCAACACCGATCTGCCCACCATGTCTTCTGATAATCTCTGCACAGATATATAGTCCCAATCCTAAGCCCGAAAACATAGCAGAAACCGCATCAACCCTGAAAAAACGATCAAATACATTCTCAATTTTATCCTGAGGTATGCCAATTCCGAAATCTTTAACTGTTAACTTTAAATCATCTCCAATCAATTCTGTGTATACTCTTGCAGTTCTGCGTTTTGGAGAATATTTAATCGCATTGGACAAGAAATTGTTAACGACCTGCTCTATTCTATGCTGATCTCCATAAACCTGGATATCATCAATATGGTCAATAATAATTTCATAATCTTCGGTATGCCTGATATCATCAATACACTCTTCTAAAGTACTCTTGATATTAAAATGCTTATAATTAAACTGCATTTTTCCCGCTTGTATCTTGGTTACATCCAGCAGATCATTAACCAGTGAGGTTAAATTGCCAATCTGTTTCTCTGCCTTGCCAATCAACGTCAGCATCTGATTATTCTGCTGAGTTTTCTCTGCAAACCTTAGCGCCAGCTGTAAGAACCCTTTGATACTGGTAATCGGAGTTTTCAATTCATGACTTGCAATACTCATGAATTCATCTTTTTTATGCATCAGTTCTTTGGTGGTCTGCTGCGCTTTAAGCAAATCTGTTACATCAAAACCAAAGAATGCAATTCCATCTACCAGGCCATTAGCTGTGTAAACAGGTATAAAAGTAAAATCAAACCAATGTTCAGCCACCCCATAACCTGGATGTTTATATTTGATATTAAAAGATTTGGCAATATAGGTCTCCCCGGTCCTTAGTACCTGCTGTTCAATTTCAGCTATTGGTGAGCCAACATATTTAGGATGCGCAACAGCCGAAGCCTGCCCAATAAAGTCTTCTGCGCCTACAAACTCGTTAAACTTATTGTTTGTAAATTCATAAACCAGGTCTTTACCCCTGCGGATCGTAATTAATGCCGGCGCATTTTTGAAGATCCTGTAAAATTCTTCCTGCTGATTCTTAACCTGAAGCTGAAGCTCTGCTCTTTTTTGTTCCGCTATCTTCTGCTCTGTAATATCAATAATATAAGTAACTGTCTCGGCATCCTTGCCTAACAGGGCCGAACCAATCATCACAAAAATCCGGCTTCCATCTTTACAGATGTATTCTTTTTCATAAGGCGGGCAAACTCCTTCGGTCCTCAACCTTGACATCGCCTCTTCAGTAACCTGGTTATATTCAGGAGGCGTAATTTTAGTCCAGTCCAGTCCGTCAGTCAGATCTTCCTTACCATAACCAATCATCCGCAGAAATACATCATTCGCATCCGCGATCAACCCGGTATCAATATTTGAAAACATCATTCCAATCATGTTCGAATGAAATACTTTTTCAAATTTCTCTTCGCTGGAAGTCAGTTTTGCTTCAGTTTCAATTAATTTGGTCACATCAACCATTGACCCGACCATCCGGTAAGGCGTATCAAAATCATCGTGCATAATTGATCCGCGATCCAGAATGACAGCATAACTTCCATCAATCTTTCTTACCCTATATTGTGCAGACCATTGTTTTTTATTCGTGTTAATAGCCTCATAAACGCTATCCTGCACAACCTTTCTGTCTTCCGGATGTATTTTTTCAAACCAGAACCCGATATTGCTGCTCTCCCCCGTAGATTCATACCCGAACATGGAGTTAAAATTATCGCTCCTCCACATCGTATTCTGAACAAGGCTCCAATCCCAGATCGTATCATTGGTTGCCCTGGAGACCTGGTTAAACCGTTCTTCACTCTCAGACAATTCCCTTGTACGTTCTGCAACTTTGATTTCCAGTTCAGTATTCAGGCTTTTTAAACTCTCCCTGGCAATGATCAGTTCATTATAATTCTTCTTCAGCCTGTCTTCGGCAGCCTTCTGATCCGTAATATCAGACAGCGTAGCCACAAAACCATCTGACATTTTTACAGCGACAATTTTATACCAGCTGCCAGCTGCATCCTGAAATTCGGTTTCTATATTTTTCCCCTTTTCTACGAGGTTTATATATTTAGTAAACAAACTTCCCTGTATTAATTCAGGAAGCTGTTTGACCAGCAGTGCACTCTCCAGTTCAATCTTATCTTTTTGAAGCAGTTTTAAAGCTGAATCATTGAATGATGTACATTTAAAATCAACAATAATCCCCTCTTTATTCCGAACAGCTGTAAAGGCGAGGATACCATTTAAACTCGCATTAAAAACACCGGAAATAATATTATTCAGCTCCGTAATATGTGTAATATCTACAAAAGTGATTACAGCCCCATCCCTCTTTTTATCCTTACGGATATAGGGCATGATCCGCATCAAACTTCTTTTGCCATTTTTAAGTGTCACTTCTTTTTCAATGACCGGCCCGCCCGACAAAACTGAACTTACATCTGTAATCAGGTTCTCCGCAATCAGATTAGTAGAAATCTGCACAAAAGAACGGCCTATATCTGCTTCAATCATATTGATAATATGAATAGCAGCTGCATTAAATTTACGGATGTAAAGGTTTGAGTCCAGAAACACCTGGCCAATATCCGTACTCCTGAAATAATTATCGAGGTCGTCATTCAACTCAACAAGCTCTTTAATCTTTACCTGGTGTTCTGTATTCAGCGTATAAAGCTCTTCGTTTAAGGATTGTAATTCTTCATTCCCCGATTGTAATTCCTCATTCGCCGAAAGCAATTCTTCATTGGTAGACTGGAGTTCTTCATTGGTCGTCTCCATTTCTTCCATAGCCAGCTGAAGATTACTTCTGCTCTCATTCAGCTCTGCTTCGAGTTCAAACACATACTCGTCGTACTGCACTGAAGACAGTGGAGAACTATTGGAATCATCTTTATCAGGAACCGCGTCAGCTGCATGCGCTGTAAAAGTAAGCATCGTGTAGCCAGCCTCATCAGGTGGTTGAATAGCTATGTTGAGCAGTGATGGATTTTCATTCCTGTTAATCCGCAGCTTATTTAAATGGACAGCAGTATTTTCTTTCCATACTTTTCTTAAAGCAGTATTCAGAACAACGGCTATTTCTTTAGGGACCATTTTCAGAATGTTCAATTCTATCTTCTGATCTGGTAAGGATAAAAAGTTCTTATAATTCCCGATAACTTCTTTGATAATATATCCCTTATCAATAAACACACCTGCATAACCCAGCTCATCGATAATAAATTTATTGAAGCGTTTTTCTATTGGAGTCTGAGCCGGTTCAGGTATATTTTTCCCTGTTTTATCTTCCGAGGTCAGTAACCTTCCGGAAGTATTATAAGTATTAAACGAAGAATAATTGATCGCTCCTGATTTCTGATAAATTTTCCATTTCTCTGCACTTTCAGAAATCCCCCCCTTTAAAACATGTGCAGTTTCACTGGAACCCAGAAATAAATATCCGCCCTTATTGAGTGAAAAATGCAAAGTAGAAAGCACTTTTTCCTGAAGCGTCTTATTCATATAAATCAGCATATTCCGGCAGCTCACCAGGTCATTTTTAATAAAAGGTGGTGATTTGATTACATCATGTTTCACAAAAACAAGCTGTTTTCTGATCACGGGGCTCACACTATAAAAATCACCTTCCTGAATGAAATACTTTTTAAACAGTGCAGCCGGAACCTCTTTTCTTATATTTTCAGGATACTTATTTTTTGAAGCTATTTCAATACTTTTCTGATCAATATCTGTAGCAAAAACCTTCACTTCCAAAGTTTTCCCAGCCCGTTCCAGACATTCGTTAATCAGAATGGCAATCGTATAAGCCTCCTGACCAGTACTGCAAGCACAAACCCAAACCTTTAAAATCTCCTTATCTTTCTTATTGCTGATAATATCCGGTAATATAGTTTTCTCCAAAAACTCAAAATGATCTTTATCTCTGAAAAACTTAGTGACCCCGATTAAGAAATCCTGACCAAGTATTTTAACCTCATTGATATTATCTTTTAAAAACCGGATATAACTTTCCACTGTATGGAGACCATTCTCATTCATCCGGCGCCCAATACGTCTGATGATTGTGGGTGTTTTATACAAATTAAAATTATTCCCACTCTGCTCATGCACCATTTTAAAAATGGTGTCCAGCATACCTTCATCGACATTGTTATGATCAAGTACCTCTAATGGATCTTCATTGACGTGATTGAGCAATTCCTGGAACATTTTTGCGGGAGAGAGAATATAATCTGCCTCTCCCAGTGAGATCGCACTATTAGGCATGCCATCAAACTTGGCTGTTACCGGGTCCTGAATCAGCACCATTCCGCCATTTTCTTTGATACTTTGAACTCCTTTAGTGCCGTCAGTGCCCGTACCCGAAAGAATAATAGCGATAGCCCTTTCTTTTTTGTCTTTTGCCAGCGTGTGCAGGAACACATCAACCGCCATATTAGGCGCTTTGATTTTTGATTTATCAGCAAGTTTTAAACGGCCTTTACTCACCGTCATCAATTTATTATTGGGAATAATATAGACAAAGCCCTGCTGTATCAGCATATTATGGGCCGCCTCAATCACCTGCATTTGCGTATGCTTGGAGACTAATTCTACTAATAAACTCTTATGGTCTGAAGAGAGGTGCTGAATTACAACAAATGCAAAATCTGAACTTTGAGGCATGTTATCAAAAAACTCATGTATTGCCTCCAATCCACCCGCAGAGGCGCCTATGGCGACAATATATTGTGCATCTTCTTTTGAATAACTGTGCTCTTGCTGATCCCGCATATCGGTCTTCTTTTGTATTTTTTGCTTTTCTATTGTTGTGCTTGTTTAATTGTAAATTCGAACAGGAAGCTCCTTAAAGATTCCGCAACCTCCAGTTCATTTTTAGTCCATGGTAAAGCCTGCCGCTCAACCGTTTGTTTCCATAACTCAAATGAAGTTCTGGGATGATATTTTTTACCATCCTCAGTGAAATTGATCGCCTGGTTAGGATCACCTCCCCAATCAATATTTCTGATAGCCTCTGGTCTGAAACAGACCAGAAAATCGCCTGTAGTCTGATCTATTGGTATAAAGAGTAGGCCACTTACTACAGCTGAATATTCCGCAGCGTCCTCGTATACATCAGACAATGAATTCGTTGAATATACTGTATTTAAATTTCTACTTTCCAGCCACTGCATTAAATTATATAAATCAGTTTTATCAGGAATATTCCCTTTTGTTTCTGATCTGCCATTTATGCTGATGAAAACTCCCGAAGCATTAAACAATTGAAGTATATCACTGGAATCATCCTTTAAAAGACCAGCAGCAATATCTTCATGGGCATAAATCTGATCAGCTAATGCAACACGCTTTTCCTGAATTTGTTTAATATTTCTGTAATCCTGTTTGTTAATGATCAATGAAATTTTAGTAGAGATCACTTCAGAAAGCCATTCAAATATAGAGCATAATTCATAACCCAGATATTTTGGTTCCAGGTGATGGCAAGAGATCAAACCCCATAAAGTCTCATTGTAAATTACCCTGATTGACATAGAAGCTTTCACATGCATGTTTTTCATATATTCCAGATGAACTTTCGCAACCCCTCTCAGGTTACAATCAGAAAGATCAATAAAAGCATTGGTGACCGGGTTGATTACAGGGTATAACCTGATCGCTTCATAATCCCGGTTAGATATTAACCGGTAAGGATTTTTCAAATACATTTGCCTGGCCTGTTTAGGTACATCAGAAGCAGGGAAAGTTTGTCCGAGATAACGATCCAAACGTTCATCTTTTTCTTCCGCAATCACAGTTCCATTCCAGTCACTATCAAACTGGTACATTAAAATCCCATCGAATCCGGCTAATTTACGCAGTTCATGAATAGCAATATTACAAACTTCTTGTACATTATCAGCCTGATCAATAGCTGTACTGATATATTTTATTTCCTGATAGACATCAGCGAAACTTCTGTTTCGGCTTTCTTCCTGTTTTTCAAGTTCAATAATGATATAATCTGCTTCAACATGTAACAAGGCAAGAAACAAATTTGTCCCTTGTTGTTCACGAAACTGAAGATAAAGAGGTATTCTTTTGGCCAGGCCTTTTTTTAATAGTTCTTCTATTTTAAGAAGATCTTGCTGCCGGATAAAATCTGCCAGCGGACTATTGATCAGCTCTTCATTCCGTTTACCCGTCAACTGAGCCACATTCTCACTTAACTGTATAATATTCAGCTTTTTGTCAACAATTAATAAATAACCGTAGTCTTGTATAGAGTTGATATGGTGTAAGGGTAAACTTCCGCAGAAGTCAGAATCAAAGTTTTTTTTATCGGTCATCTTGAATTAAAAATCAGAGGTTAATTACACCTTCAGCAAGGTAAAGTATTTTATGTGTGTTTTTTTTCTTCACCAAATAATATACCAATTCCGGATTTTGATTTAGAATTTTTAAAGTTTCAATTGTAAACTGTCCGTATAATAATTACTATTTTAGCCGCCATACACAGACCATTATGATCAGTTCAATAATCAAAGAGGCTACCATGCCTGCACATCAAAAACTGGAAAAAGAAGTTATTTTAAAACTTAAAGCGATTCGCAGTGACGAAGATTATATAGCACTTCTTAAAAATTTCAATGACTATTTCAGTGCACTTGAAAATGTGATAACACCTTATATTACAACAGAAATTCTTTCAGATTTTTCTCAGAGAAGGAACTCTGCCTATATTAAACAGGACATTATAGAGCTGGGTGGGGATGCTACCGCAGCAACAGGGATTGAAGTACCTGAAATCAAAAATGCATTGGACGCAATGGCGGCCTTATATGTAATGGAAGGCTCTATTATGGGTGGAAAGATCATTGTACAAATGCTTGCTAAAGGCGGGGTTACTAAAGGAGTTTCTTTCTTTTCAGGCTACGGTGAAGAAACCGGCAGCATGTGGGGGAAATTTGTACAGGCTTTAGATCAGACTGGCAAAAATGAAGACGATGAAAACAGAGCGGTTGAAGTCGCGAATGAAACATTCAATTGTTTCGCAAAAGTATTTTAATATAGTCCTGCTTTCTCAGGCGATAGATTTTTATCCTGAGAAAGCAGGATTCTTACAGGACTTACAGTGATGACCGGCCTGATTATTGAAGGGGGAAAATAAATTTAACCAATCAATAATTTAATGACAAACATTCTTAAACATTCCGCTGCCAAATTAGCTGTTGCCGCCACCCTTGTTTTATTTCTACAATCCTGTACTGAAACCGCAGACAAATTTTTTGGTATTGCGGTCTTAAACACGAATTTCATCTCCAGGTTTGCGACCCTTTCAATGGCGAAAGAAATCAATGGGCAGACCATCGAATATCCGGATATCCCTTCTTCAAAGAAAAAAGGTGATGAAGCCGTTACCTATGTTAAAAATCAAATACTCTACATAGAAAAATCCCTGAAGGACATCAAAGCATTAAGCGCAAGCGGTGAAAGAAAAGTAATCCAGGACCAGGCTATCGCATTGTACGAATACGTACTGCCTGTTTATAAAAATGAATATACTGCCTATGCTAAAGTATGTGATGCAAAAGGTTCACAGGAACAAAAAGATAAGTTAATTAAGGCGATTGAAGAAAAATACAATACCGAATTTGAGAAGAAATACGCTGTTTTATTAGAAAACGGTAAAGCATTCGCAGAAGAAAATAACCTGAACGTCAAATGGTAGTGGAATTTTACAGAAACAGAAAGAAATCGGTTAACTTATTATTGATACTATCAGGCGTATTAGTGCTCATGCTGCTGATCCTGCTTTATAGCAGTGGGCTGATTTCTGACAGGGTCATTGCCAAAGAATAGCTTTTTCTTCCATAGCCAGTGTAATATTAGCCATCATTATTATTAAAACGCTGATCTCCTTGACAGACAAGTCTCCTTTAATTGTACTGGCCCCAGAAGGAATCACGGCGAAGGTTACTGCGGTTAGTAAAGCCGCTGGTTTAATTTTATGGGAGGATATTAATGATATACAGCTTCACAAAGTTGGAGGGGACACACTGGTTGCTTTGATTATTAATAATTCTGAGCCGTATTCGGCAAAGATCCGCAAAAAATTGAGTTCAATGGCCCTGGATAAAGATCAGGATTTGCACATTTACATGACTGCTTCAGTTCTGGATATAAACGCCGAAGAACTTTTCGATCAGGTCAATGCTTATAAAAAAACAGCGTCATCACTCTGACGCTGTAACTAATTCCGGTTTAGTTACTCTTATGGAAGGAACACCAATTAATCCGCATCCCTTAAATAGCACAAAGACAATCAATGAAAAGGTATTTTATTCAATTTCTTCTTCTGGTAACGGCTGGGTCAGCTTTTGCACAGAAAAGTGGCTCTAACTACCAATATAGCCTCAATTTAAACAACGTGACCGATGATAAGCTTCAGGTAACGCTGCTTACGCCAAAGTTAAAAGGCAGTGAAACTGTTTTTCATCTTCCCAAAATGGTTCCCGGCACTTATGCAATTGCCGATTACGGACGTTATATTTCAAACCTGAAAGCCTTTGATCAAAAAGGGAACCCATTAAAAACTGACCGGACAGACTCAAACTCCTGGAAAATCTCTGATGCAGATAAACTTACAAAAGTTACTTACCTGGTAGATGACAGCTGGGACAGCCCGGAAATTAAAGGAGCAGAAATATTTCAGCCCGCAGGAACGAATATTGATAAGGACAAATTATTCGTGATTAATAATTTTGGGTTCTTTGGTTATTTTGATGATCAGAAAAGTATTCCTTTCGAGATCACCATCACTAAACCAGCAGACTTTTATGGTTCAACTTCTCTGACAGCGGATCATGTGAATGCGACTACAGATAAATATAATGTCCCTGATTATTACAGTCTGGCAGATGCGCCTATGATGTATAATAAACCGGATACAACTTCTTTAAATATCGGAGGCGCCGAAATCCTGGTTTCTCTTTATTCACCTAATCATAAAGCGACCTCAGCAGATCTTGCAAAGGGGCTTAAACCTACATTAGAAGCTCAAAAGGCATATCTTGGTGGAAAATTACCTGTTGATAAATATGCTTTTATAATCGCTTTAACAGACAATACAAAAATAAGAAGTTATGGCGCATTGGAACACTCTTATTCATCATTGTATTTTCTTCCGGAAAACTTTACTCCGGCAAAACTTGCCGAGAATATTAAAAATGCAGGATCTCATGAATTCTTTCATATTGTAACCCCACTTAGTATTCATAGCCATGAAGTTGGAGAGTTTGATTACGATCATCCTAAAATGTCTGCACATTTATGGATGTACGAAGGACTTACAGAATATGCCGCTCATCATATGCAGGTAAAGTATGGATTGATAGACTTCAAACAATACCTGAAAGTTCAGAATGACAAATTAGATAATGCGATGCGTTATAATGATACATTAGCATTCACTAAAATGTCTAAA
Organism: Pedobacter cryoconitis; assembly: GCF_014200595.1. Classification (NCBI taxonomy): domain Bacteria; kingdom Pseudomonadati; phylum Bacteroidota; class Sphingobacteriia; order Sphingobacteriales; family Sphingobacteriaceae; genus Pedobacter; species Pedobacter cryoconitis. The sequence continues at coordinate 1,306,033 of NZ_JACHCG010000001.1, read as the reverse complement.
GGTGTATTAGACACTTACGAAAGTCAGTATGGAAACGTTTACGAAAAGGGAGCCCTGATTGGGCTGTGTCTTGACATTAAACTCAGACAGTTATCAAATGGAAAATACGGTACGCAGAATCTGATGGCCGACTTATCAAAAACCTATGGTAAAACAAAATCTTTTAATGATGATGAGCTGTTTGCAACCATTACTAAACTGACTTATCCTGAAATCGGTGAGTTCCTGAATAAATATGTTTCCGGATCTGAGAAACTACCTTACAAAGAGATTTTCGCTAGTATAGGTGTAGGTTTTGAACCGGTTATAACCATTAAAAAAGCTGACCTGGGTAAAATGGGCGTAGGTTATAATGGTAAAAACTTTTTTGTTGCCGATATCAACGGAATGAATGATTTCGGTAAAAGAATGGGCTATCAGAAAGGTGATGAGTTGGTGAGCATTAATGGAAAAAACTTACCTGATGCTTCTGAAGTCAACGAGTTCCTGAATAATTTACGTGAAAACCTAAAAGTGGGTGATCAGCTGACCATCGTAGTTTCCAGAAAAGATGCAACTGGAAAAGCCAATCAGGTTACTTTAAGCCAGCCTGTTGAAGTCCGGGAAGAAAAGAAATACAATGTATTGAAAGAATTTCCTGAACTGACAGCTGCGCAGAAAGAATTAAGAAGAGCATGGCTGGATACTAGTTCAAACTAGTTTACACCGCTCAACTCTGGTAAAATCAATTCAATAACGACAATTAAGCACAATAATTAAAACAGGCAGGTATAAAAAATGCCTGCCTGTTTTAGTTTGAAAGTCAATTCCTTCTAAGTTGAAAGCACTGCATGTACATTTTTTTATGTACATTTATATCTAAATTAATTCGATCATAATGTTAATTAGCAGATCAGATATTTCTACACTCAAACGTCTTTCCACATTGGAAGAGTTAGTGCCTGTCGAAGAGATTCCTGCTTCATTTAAAACAGAATTCAACTCATTCTTTTTTGGTAAGACTCTTGTCAGGGAGAAGAACAAATTATTTGCTTACCCCTCTGATATCAAAATATGGATTCGCACACTGTTTGCTAGAGATAAAGATTAATTTCTATGCTGAAACCTTATTTGCAAAGATTTAACGAAGCCTTATCAGGTTTTCAAAATAAATTCCCTAAAGAAAAATGGTCTGAATCTTTCAAAAACAGTTTAATTAACGACTTTGCGTTTTATTCTTCTAAAATCGAAGATCCAGGATTAGAGTATGGTGATACCATCAAATTTTTAAATGATGAATTTGTTGAAAAAGAGAATCTGATTAGCCTTTTTGAGATAAATAATCACAAGGAGGTTCTGCAAAATATCATTGAGAGATACGAAGATTTTGAATTAACCGAAGAATCCATAAAAGAGATCCACAGAGATTTAATGGGAAATGAACTCTCCTGGAACGGTAATTTCAAAAAAGAATTAGTGGGAAATTATCGTAATTTTCAAGTTATTGGTTATAGAGAGCCATTTTACGAAAACAAGGAGTATAATCCACATTATAATCTGGAGATCATAATGTCTTCATATATTGAATTTTTCACTCGTAAATTCAATGCAATTGATAATTCAAAAGACGACACACACTTAATTACAGCACTTGCATATTTTCATAACAAATTTTTAAATGATATTCATCCTTTTGCAGATGGGAATGGAAGAGTTTGCAGGATTATTATGGGAACTATTATGATGAAAAATAACTGCCCTCCTGTTTTTGCGCGTATCCTGTCTAACGTTGATATGATGAGTTATATAAATGTTATCATGACTTGTGAAGATCAGAGTTCAAACGACCCTCTTGTCACGTTTTTAGCAAATGGAATGTCAGCTTATTTAGAAAATAAAATTATTTAATCATTCACCGGGTCAATAATTTTGAACTCAAAATAATTCATTTTACTATCTGACCTTCCACATACACCATTAATTATCAACACAAGAAAATAACTACTAACTAACACTCAGCAGCTTTATTATTTAACTTATTTTAACTTATTAGCATATTATATTATACAAATAATATAACCAACTTAGTCATAAGTTATTATATATGAAGAAACTATTATTTTCCTTACTATTCCTTTTTGCTGCAAACCTCGTTTCTGGACAGCAATTTATCCTTAAAGGTGTCACCTCCGACAAACAAAACAACACCCTTCCATTCACCAGTATTTATATTCAGGGCACTACTAAAGGTACTTCTGCCAATACCAATGGGGAGTATCAGTTTAAACTGGAAAAAGGGCATTATACCTTAATTTTCAAAGCCGTAGGTTATAATCAGCTGATCAAACAAATAGATATCAGTGCAGACATGAACCTGTCTGTTGTTATGGAAGCCGAAGTATACCAGCTTAAGGATGTGGTGATTAAAGCGAATTCAGAAGACCCCGCTTACGAAATCATCAGAAATGCAATCAAAAAACGTAAACAACACCTAACTGAAGTACAAGCGTTTTCTTGTGACACTTATATCAAAGGAGTAACCAAACTTAGAAATGCACCTAAGAAATTTATGGGCAGAAATGTACAGGATGACCTTAAAAACATAGGGCTCGATTCCGGTAAAAGAGGGATACTCTATCTTTCTGAATCGGTTTCTAAATTTAACTTTCAGCAGCCCGGTAAAATCAATGAAGAAATGATTTCTTCAAAAGTGAGCGGCAACAGTAATGGTTTTAGTTTTAACCAGGCTACAGACTTTTTGATTAGTTTTTATAAAAACACCATTGATATCAAAGAGTTGAGTAATGTAGGTTTTGTCTCACCTATAGCTGATAACGCCATGTTATTTTACCGCTATAAATTTATTGGGACTTTTAGAGAAGGTAATGACTGGATCAACAAGATACAAGTAATTTCCCGCCGTAAATACGACCAGGTATTTAATGGTTATATCTATATCATTGATGACAGCTGGCGCATCCACAGTGCAGATCTGGCAATCACCAACAATTCGATTATTGAAGGTATTGATACCCTGCATATCAAACAACAGTTTATTCCGGTCAATCAAGATAAATGGATGCTGGCCAGTCAGCGTTATGACTATTCAGGTGGTCTGCTGGGCTTCAAATTTATGGGTACCTATACAGGGGTATTCAACAACTATAATATTGAGCCCAATTTTCCGCCAAAGTTCTTTACCAACAGGGTAATGAAAGTCAATGCCGATGCCAATAAAAAAGATTCAACCTATTGGGCAGGAGTCCGTCCGATGCTGCTGACCCCTGATGAACGCAGAGACTATGTGAAAAAAGACAGTATCAAACTGGTACGGGGTTCTGATAAATACCGCGATTCAATTGATAGAAAAGAGAATAAATTTAAGCCATTAAAGGCATTATTTTTAGGTTATAGCTATCAAAACACGAAGGAGAAAGAACATTGGGGCATCAGCGGCCCGCTTTTAAACATCAACTATAATACCGTAGAAGGCTGGATTTATAATCCTAAAATAACGTATAGAAAAACGCTGAAAGACAGTACTTCATTAGTGATGCAGCTGAATCCACGTTACGGTTTTGAAAATAAGAAGTTAAGTGCCAACGCGAACCTGAGTTACAGATACGATCCGAAACACAATGCTTATGCCGGAATCCGCGGAGGAACAAGCTACGCCGATTTTAACACAAACTACGATGCGATACCTGCCTTGTTCAATACGATCAGTACGTTATTTGATAAGAACAATATCTTAAAACTTTACAAAAAAGATTTTGTAAATATCAATTCGGGCAGAGAACTTAGTAATGGATTATATCTTTCGGGTAGCCTGGAATATGCCAGCAGAACTCCCTTGTTGAATACTTCTTTCAGAACAATTAAAGACTTTCCGGATAAAGAATTTACAGCAAACAATCCATATCCTACTACAGGCAATGATTACGCCTTTGTAGCAAACAAGGCACTTACTCTTGGTTTATCACTGAATATCACCTTTGCTCAAAGTTATATTGAGCGTCCGGATTTCAAGATCAGACAGGGTTCTGTTTATCCAAAGCTTCAGCTGGATTACCGTAAAGGAATAAAGGGCTTGTTAAACTCGGATATAGACTATGATTATTTAGGAGCACGTGTTTTTGATTCAAACAAGAGGCTGGGGATGATCGGTACTTTCAGGTATAGTTTAGCAGCAGGTAAATTCCTCAACAGGGACAAAATGTATTATATGGATTTCAAGCACTTTGCAGGTAGTAATATTGTAGTTTACACCCAATTTACCGATGGTTTTATGCTGCTCAGCCCTTATGAATTCAGTACAGGAAAGGAATTCCTGGAAGGGCATTTCGAACACAATTTCGGAGGTCTTTTTCTGAGTAAAATCCCGTTGTTTAAAATATTAAAACTACAGGAAGTTGCGGGTGTAAATTACCTGACTTCTGATGTGATCAAAAATTACACGGAAGTTTATGTGGGTGTGCAGCGCTTCGGGTTAAGGTTAAACTTTGTTAAAGCTTTTAATTATCATAACGTAAGTGCTTCAAAAGAGAACCAAAGTACGACAGGATTCAGGATCTCAGCAGCGTTTTAAGATCCTGTAAACCAATTATAGGAGGCCAATCGTAAAGATATGGCCTCTTAATTTGCAAACAACTAATTTTAGTTTTTTGTTAAACGCTCAGGATAAAGTGCTACTTTATAAGGTGCCGTATTTCCACGGATCACCTTCATTACTTTAGGCTGATAACCAACAAATGAGACAGCCATTATACAACTGTACTGACAGATTTTTACTACTGCAACCCCCTCAGCATTCGTAATAGTATCTTTATTGAGCTCTATTAATCTCACAGTTGCGCCTGGAAAAGGCTTAGCCTCTTCATCAATTACAACAACATGGAGCATAGATTCCCTGCTAGCTATTTGATAATAAACAGTTTCTGCTGGTGAACTGGCGGTAAAACTGAGTATTAAAACAGCAAACAAGGATAACAAGCTGATATAAAGGACTAATTTTTTCATCTTTTTGAGATTACTTAAATTTATCCATTATAAAACCGCTTAAGCAGGACAAATGCCCCATAATCAGCGAAGCCCGAAATATTTTATTTCATAAAAAAGAGGCCGTATTGAGATACCTCTCCCAATTAGTGTCTAACTGCCGGGAGATTATATATGCTCAATACGACCTCTTCTTTATTTAAATGCTAAAGGATCAGGCCTGTTTTTACGCATCCTGAAATCGGCAAACATGTTCTTTTCATCAATCATAAAATAGAGATTATTAGACATCAGAAAATCCAGCTCTTTACCAGCCGTCATCTCAAAAGAATGCCCCGGCCAGATCAGTGTATTTTTAGGAAAATAACCTTTAAAAAACTGGACAGAATCATAAAGGGCATCAATATCGTTAATACCACACTCTCCCACGCCTTCAATAAAAACAGTATCTCCGGTAAAACAATGCGGGCCGATGTGATAACAGGTACTTCCTGAAGTGTGGCCTGGTGTCACTACCGGGGTAATCTTTAAATGGCCTATAACCAGCTCTTCCAAATGGTAAACCGGTTGCAGATTTGGACAACTGAAATTATAGTCCCTGATTTCAGTTGCAGACATATAAACCGGAACTCCGTGCAGTTCCGCAAAAGTTGAAGCCAGATTGATATGATCCTTATGCGAATGCGTTAAAAGCACTCCTTTTAATACAATTTGATGTGCCGATAAAAAACCATTGATCAGCTCATAATCCCATGCCGGGTCAACCAGTACACCAGTTTCGCCCTCATGAATCAAATAACATTGATTTTTCATCCTCCCCTCAGAAACACGAAAAAGTTTCACTTCCATAACATCCTTTTTTAGTTTGTAAACTGCATTTCACTCAGGTTCCGGTACAACCCACCACTCACATCAATCAGTTCATGGTGTGTACCTTCTTCAACAATCTGCCCCTGGTGAAGTACTATAATTTTATCAGCCTGCCTTACTGTAGCCAGGCGATGCGCAATCACGATAGAAGTACGTCCTTCCATCAATTTATCCAGCGCATCCTGTACCAATCTTTCAGACTCAGAATCCAGCGCCGATGTGGCTTCATCCAGTATTAAAATGCGTGGAGCTTTCAATACCGCACGTGCAATTGCAATCCGCTGACGCTGTCCGCCAGAAAGCTGTATTCCCCGCTCCCCTACAATAGTGTCCAATCCTAAAGGAAATCTCTGGATAAACTCCCATGCATTTGCCTTTTCCGCAGCAGCAATAATCTCCTCTTTGGAAGCACCTTTTCTACCGTAGCCAATGTTATCTCCAATGGTTCCGCCAAAAAGGAAAACATCCTGTGGAACAACTGCAATCTGCGCTCTCAATTCCGATAAAGGAATACCTGCGCTGTCTCTGCCGTCAAAGAATACACCACCTTTGGAAGGATTATATAATCTCAATAATAGGGATACAATCGTGCTTTTACCGGCTCCGCTTGAACCTACAATAGCAACTTTCTGATTGGAAGAGGCCTCGAAAGATACGCCCTGCAACACATTAATATCTTCCCTTGTAGGGTAATGAAAGTGGATATCACGGAAAGCAATTGTTCCATGAAGCAGGTTTTCCGGTGCAATGTTCCTGAAATCTGTCAGCTCCTCTACCGGTTCTTCCAATAGCTCAAAAAGATGGGTAGTCGCTCCGATACTTTTCTGTAAAGAAGTATATACTTCTGCCAGGCCAGAAATAGAAGTGGCAATAAATATAGAGTATAATAAGAAAGAAATAAGTTCACCTGAAGCAACACCTGTTGTTACCCCACGCCAGATCACTGCTACGAGTGTTCCAAACATCCCGATAATCACAAAAGAGCTAAATAACCCTTTGTACTTACCGCCTTTCATTCCTAACCGGGCCATTTCGTTTGTATGCGCACGGTAGCGGCCAATTTCAAAGAACTCAC